>CAZADG010000027.1:24934-41163 GCA_964483865.1 uncultured Mycobacterium sp.
CGGAAGGGGAAGCGGGGCAGGCCTTTTCAGGATGCCCGATCCATGGTCGAGCAACTGGCAATCACGATCCGGCTGCTACTCGTAGGCGCCTTCCAGATACCAACGGCCCCTGCGATAGCACAGCAACAGTGCGGTCTCGGCTAGCAGAACCTGGGCGCGGGCGACCCGCCCGGACCGCGGTGGTCCCGGCTGGCCCTGGTCGGGTTCGGGCTCCCACCAACGTTCATCCACCGGCCACGGACCCGCCCACCAACTCAACTCACCCCGATAGGGCGATCGGGCGCCGTCCAGACGGACCGGCTCGGCGGTGAACATGCCCCGAGCGGTCACCCGAACCGGATTGCCTTGGGAATCAAGGACTTCGACGGGGTCATCCAGCAATACCGTCGGCGCGGGTTGCGGAAGCTGGCCGGGCCATGGCCGGTCGGGGGCGTCCCGCGGCACCGGTTCATCACCGAGCGGGGCCAAGGTGATCCGCTCGGCAGGACCGCGTCCGCCACTGAGCACCGGCACCTGCACCGCCTCCTGGCCGAGTAGGCCCTGAACCCGCACCAGGGCGCGGCGCGCACGCAGCCGGTCCTCTTCCCCGAGACCGCCCCACAGCGGCAACTGAAGCGCCTCCGCGGAAACCACTTCCACCGGTTGCAGCCGCAGCAGGATCACCGGCCCGACGGGACGCTGTCCAGCCAGGCGGCGGGAGGTCAGCCAACCGTCGAGTTGCCAGCGCACCCGGTCGGCGGTGGCATCCTCGGTCAGCGGTTCCGCGCACCGCCACACCCGGGTCAGTTCACCGCCCCCGAGGGTGCCGGCGTGGATGGCCAATCGGGTGCATCCGACCCCGGCCGCCTCGAGGCTGCGGTGCAGGGCGGCGGCCAGCGTCCGCCCGGCGAACGCGGCCGCATCGACCCGGTCAATCGGGGGGTCGCAGTGCAGCACAGCGTCGAGGTCGGGGGGCAGTTCACGACCGTAGGGCCCGCGGCCCGGCTCGCCTCGGGCGAAGCGATGAGCGATCACCGCATCCGCCCCGAACCGAGAGGCGACATCCCCACGGGGCAGCGCCGCGAACTGCCCGAGCGTGCGAATACCCATCCGCCACAACAGATCCGCAAGCTCAGCGCGCCCAGGACCGGAAAGACTGGGCTCTCCGGACAACTGCATGACGGACAGTTCCGACAGGAACGCCGCGTCCTGGCCGGGTTCCAGAATCAGACCCGCCCGGGCGGCGAATACCGCGGTGGACAACTGGTCGGCGACTCCGACCTGGCATTCCGCACCGGCTGCGGCAACGGCATCGACCAGGCGTTCGGCGGCAGCCTCCTCGGAACCGAAGTAGCGGGCCGCGCCACGAACAGGCAGCACCAACAAACCGGGTCTGAGAACCTCGGCGCGGGGCACCACATCGTCGACCGCGACGATCACCCCCTCGAAGAACCGGGCGTCGCGCGCCGGGTCGGCGGCAGCCACATATACCTGCGGACAGCGGGCCTGGGCCTCGCGCCGCCGCAGACCGCGTCGCACGCCCCCCTCGCGGGCCGACGCAGAACAGGCGACCACCCGATTGGCGCACGTAACCGCGACCTGGGCGGTGGGCGGCAATCCAGCGGCGGCGGCGGCGGCCACGGCTGGCCAGTCCATGCACCAGATAGCCAGCACCCGTGTGCTCATGTCCGCCCCTGGAACTTTCCCCGGGCCCGAATGTCTACCCGCACCCGGCTGATACGTCCGCAACCCGGCCGCACCGCCGCAGGACCGCTGATGTCGTACCCGCACACCCGGGCCTCCATCCGCATCGAGGCACCCTGCCAATGCCCTCCGGTGACCAGCAGGGTGCAGCCCCGCTGACGGGCCCGGGCCACCACCGCCCGGGACCGGCTGGGCGGCACGCTGCGTCCGGCCAGGCCGAGCACTACCAAGTCCATACCGTCCATCAGGACGGCGGCCACCTCGACCGGATCGGAGCCCGGTTGCGGGATCACCGCCAGCCGGCCGAGGTCCGCACCCATCTCGGCGGCGGCCAGCAGGCCGAAGTCCGGCAGCCCGACAACGGCCACGTGACCCCCGGCGGCCGTCACCGCAGCGGCCATCCCGACCGGCAGGGACCGGGCTCCCGAGAGCACCGCGACGGTCCCTTTCGGCAACCCGCCCGGGAGCAGCTCAGCCAGCACATCCGGGACCGCCAGCAAAGATTCCTCAGCCGGCAGAACGTCGTCAGCGGGCTCCGCGGGGCGCCATCGTGCACCCACCTTCCCGGATACCGCCGCCATCTGGCGTCGCAGCTGTTCTAGCTGTTCAGCGCGGTTAAGCTGCCGTTTCTCCAGGGCAATCGCCGCCGCCATCGCCCACCTCCAGACGCGATAGACATCACTTATTTTCGAATGTATGTTCGATTAAGTGAGTAAACACCGGCCCGCCGACAACGTCAAGGGGTTTCGGGCGGCTTCACCCGTCGAAGGAGGTCACTCCCACTCGATGGTTCCGGGCGGCTTGCTGGTCACATCCAGCGCCACCCGGTTGACCTCCGGGACCTCGTTGGTGATCCGCGTCGAGATGCGCTCCAACACCTCATAGGGAACACGGGTCCAGTCAGCGGTCATGGCGTCCTCACTGGACACCGGGCGCAACACGACCGGATGGCCGTAAGTGCGGCCGTCGCCCTGCACACCGACCGAACGGACATCGGCCAGCAAGACCACGGGGCACTGCCAGATCTGGTTATCCAGACCCGCCGAGGTCAGTTCCTCCCGGGCGATCAGATCCGCCCGGCGCAGCGTGTCGAGCCGATCGGCAGTCACTTCACCGACGATCCGGATACCCAGCCCTGGACCCGGAAAAGGTTGGCGTGCAACGATTTCCTCGGGCAGCCCGAGTTCGCGGCCGACCGCACGAACCTCGTCCTTGAACAACAAACGAAGCGGTTCGACGAGGCTGAACTTCAGGTCCGGCGGCAAACCTCCGACGTTGTGATGGCTCTTGATGTTGGCCGTGCCGCTACCGCCGCCGGATTCCACGACATCGGGGTACAGCGTGCCCTGAACCAGGAAGTCGATCTGCTCGCCTGAAGAGAGATCGCGGACCGCGCCTTCGAAGGAGCGGATGAACTCCCGGCCGATGATCTTGCGCTTGCCCTCCGGGTTGCTCACCCCGGACAACGCCTCCAGGAACCGGTCGGCGGCGTCGACGGTCACCAGCCGCGCCCCGGTGGCGGCGACGAAGTCGCGCTGCACCTGTTCACGTTCCCCGGCGCGCAGCAGTCCGTGGTCGACGAATACACATGTCAGCCGATCGCCGATGGCGCGCTGCACCAGGGCGGCGGCTACCGCGGAGTCCACTCCCCCGGACAGCCCGCAGATGGCGTGGCCGTCGCCGATCTGCTCGCGAACCGCCTCGATCAGGGTGTCGGCAATGTTGGCCGGCGTCCAGGCCGGTCCGATGCCGGCGAAGTCGTGCAGGAACCGGCTCAGCACCTGTTGTCCGTGCGGGGTGTGGATCACCTCCGGGTGATACTGCACCCCGGCGAGTCTGCGGCCGCGGTCCTCGAAGGCGGCCACCGGCGCGCCGGCGCTGGCGGCGACGACATCGAACCCGTCTGGCGCGGCGGTCACCGCGTCCCCGTGGCTCATCCACACTGGCTGGGTGCCGGGCAACCCGGAATGCAGTTCGCCGCCGAGAACACTGAGATCGGTACGCCCGTATTCACTGGTTCCGGTCCGCTCAACCGTGCCGCCGAGGGCCTGGGCCATCGCCTGGAATCCGTAGCAGATACCGAAGACGGGAATCCCGAGGTCGAACAGCGCCGGATCCAGTGTCGGAGCATCCTCGGCGTACACGCTGGCCGGACCTCCGGAGAGCACGATGGCCTGCGGGTCGCGTTCTTTGATCTCCGCGACGGTCAGGGTGTGCGGAACCACCTCGGAGAACACCCGTGCCTCACGCACCCGCCGGGCGATCAACTGGGCGTATTGGGCGCCGAAGTCGACCACCAGGACGGGGCGCGGAGTTGCAGAGTGGTCAGGCTGTTGCACCGGGACAGTCTAAGTCCCCGAGTTCAGGCCGGCGGTGTGCCGTCCACAACTACCGGCGCCGCCTCAGCCCCCGGGACGATCACCATAGCGGCATGGGCAGAGGGGGTCGGCGAGCCCGACGTGATCGCGACGATCGGCAGCGACCGCAGCGCTCCGGGGGCATGCGCGGGCACCACAGGGCGTTGCGGCGCAATCGGATCCAGCCGCCGATAGGGCTCGCCCTGCGCGGGACGCCGGTCGGCTTCGCCCTTGTTCGGCCACAGCGAGGCGGCACGTTCGGCCTGGGCGGTGATGGACAGCGACGGGTTGACACCCAGGTTGGCCGAGATCGCCGCGCCGTCGACGACGTACAGGCTCGGGTAGCCGTACACCCGGTGGTACGGGTCGATCACGCCGGTCTCGGCGCTGTCGCCGATGGCGGCCCCGCCGAGGAAGTGAGCGGTCAGGGGGATGTTGAACATCTCACCCCAGGTGCCACCCGCGACTCCGTCGATCTTCTCCGCGATACGTCGGGTGACCTGGTTGCCGACCGGGATCCAGGTCGGGTTCGGCTCGCCGTGGCCTTGCTTGCTGGTCATCCGGCGACCCAGCAAACCCTTCCTGGTGAACGTGGTGATCGAGTTGTCGAGGTGTTGCATCACCAACGAGATCACGGTGCGCTCGCTCCACCGTCGCACCACCAGCATCCGCAAGGCGCCGCGCGGGTTGGCGACCGCGGCACGCAATAACTGCCTCCACCGCGGTACGTCGGTCCCACCGGGGCCGGACCCATCGGTCATCAGGGTCTGCAGCAGACCCATCGCGTTGGATCCCTTGCCGTAGCGACACGGCTCGATGTGGGTATCGGGAGTCGGATGAATCGAGGAGGTGATGGCAACCCCGCGCGTGAGATCGAGATCGGAGGAGGCTCGATAGCGTCCGGCCCCGACGATCGACTCGGAGTTGGTGCGGGTGAGCACACCGAGCCGGTCGGAGAGCTGCAACGTCCCCGAGTCGCGCATCTTGAACAGCAGACTCTGAGTGCCATAGGTACCTGCGGCGAGGATGACATGGCGCGCGGTGTAAGTCTTCCCACGACCACGCAGCAGCCGACCGGTGCGTTTGGTTCGAACTTCCCAGGTTTCGTCGCTCCGCTTCCGGAAACTGGTGACGGTGGTCATCGGAATAACCTGTGCCCCAGCTGATTCAGCGAGTCCGAGGTAGTTCTTGACCAACGTGTTCTTGGCGCCGTGCCGACATCCGGTCATGCACTCGCCGCATTCGATACAACCGGTGCGGTCAGGACCCACCCCACCGAAGTACGGGTCGGGCACGATCTGGCCGGGGGTCTTGCGGCCGTCGGGCCCGAAGAAGACCCCGACCGGGGTGGGCGTGTAGGTGTCGCCAACGCCCATCTCGTCGGCGACTTCTTTCATGATGCGGTCGGCGTCGGTGAACGTCGGGTTCTGCACCACGCCCAACATCCGTTGTGCCTGGTCGTAATGCGGCATCAACTCGGAACGCCAATCGGTGATGTGTGACCACTGCCGGTCGTCGAAGAAGGGGTCCGGCGGCACATAGAGGGTGTTGGCGTAGTTCAGCGAACCCCCGCCGACGCCGGCCCCGGCCAGGATCATCACATTACGCAGCAGGTGGATTCGCTGAATTCCGAAGCAGCCCAGCGCCGGCGCCCACAGGAACTCCCGCAGCCGCCACGATGTCTTGGCGAACTCATGGTCGGCGAAGCGTCGCCCGGCTTCGAGCACACCGACCTTGTAGCCCTTCTCGGTCAAACGCAGCGCGCTGACGCTGCCTCCGAAGCCCGAGCCGATGATGAGGACGTCGTAGTCATGGTCCATCAGTCCAAACTACCGTCGAGCTCGCGCTGGAGTAACGCTCTGCGTGGATGCCGGTCAGCTACCGACAGTCAGTCCCACCTTCTGGAATTCCTTGAGGTCGCAGTAGCCGGCCTTGGCCATCGACCGGCGCAGCCCACCGACGAGGTTCAGCGAGCCGAATGGATCATCGGAGGGCCCGTTGAGCACTCGGTCCAGCGACGGGCGTTCCCCCACTTCGACGTCGAGCAGCGCACCGCGCGGGAGCGACGGGTGCGCGGCCGCCGACGGCCAGTACCAGCCACCGCCGAGAGCTTCGGCCGCCGCAGCCAGTGGGGTGCCGAGCAGCACCGCGTCGGCGCCGCAGGCAATCGCCTTGGCCAGTTCGCCGGAGGTGTGGATATCGCCGTCGGCCAGTACGTGAACGTAGCGGCCACCGGTCTCGTCGAGGTATTCGCGGCGGGCGGCGGCCGCGTCGGCGATCGCGGTGGCCATTGGAACACTGATGCCGAGCACCTCGTCGCTGCTGGTCACACCGGCGCTTGACCCGTATCCGACGATCACTCCGGCAGCACCGGTCCGCATCAGGTGCAGGGCGGTGCGCTGGTCGGCAACCCCGCCCGCCACCACCGGGACGTCGAGTTCTGAGATGAACGTCTTGAGGTTCAGCGGCTCGCCGTTGGCCGAGACGCGCTCGGCGGAGATGATGGTGCCCTGGATGACCAGCAGGTCGATGCCGGCGGCGACCAGTGTCGGCGTCAACGCCTGGGCGTTCTGCGGGCTGACCCGGACCGCGGTGGTGACCCCGGCCTCCCGAACCCGGGCAACCGCCTCGCCCAGCAGATCCAGGTCCAGGGGTGCGGCGTGCAGTTGCTGCAGCAGCCTGATCGAAGCGGAGGGGTCGTCCTCCTTCTGCGCAGCCTCGATAACCCGAGCGACCTTGTCGGCGACGTCGGCGTGCCGGCCGATCAGGCCCTCCCCGTTGAGCACCCCGAGTCCGCCGAGCCGGCCCAGTTCGATGGCGAACTCCGGGGACACCAACGCGTCAGTGGGGTGTGCGATGACCGGAATCTCGAACCGGTAGGCATCCAACTGCCAAGCGGTCGACACGTCCTGGGAGGACCGGGTGCGCCGGGACGGGACGATATTGATCTCGTCGAGTTCGTAGGTGCGGCGGGCGGTTCTGCCCATGCCGATTTCAACCATGTCGCGCATTGTTCCTCGGGTCCCTTAACGCGCGTAGTAGTTCGGCGCTTCGGCGGTCATGGTGATGTCGTGCGGATGGCTCTCTTTGAGCCCCGCCGCCGTGATCTGAACGAACTGAGCCCGGTGCAGATCGGCGATGGTGGCCGAACCGGTGTAGCCCATGGCGGCACGCAGGCCGCCGGTGAGTTGGTGGATCACGGTGGACAGCGGCCCGCGGAAGGGCACCCGCCCCTCGATACCTTCGGGCACCAGTTTGTCCTCGGAGAGCACATCATCCTGGAAATAGCGGTCTTTGGAGAAGGACTTGGAAGCGCCGGCTTCGCCCCGGCCCTGCATGGCGCCCAGCGAACCCATACCGCGGTAGCTCTTGAACTGCTTGCCGTTGACGAAGATCAGTTCGCCGGGCGCCTCGGCGGTTCCGGCCAGCAGTGAACCCAGCATCGCGGTGGAGGCGCCGGCGGCCAGCGCCTTGGCGATATCCCCGGAGTACTGCAGACCGCCGTCGGCGATCACCGGCACACCGGCGGGAGCGCATGCGGCGGTGGCCTCCAAGATCGCGGTGATCTGCGGGGCGCCCACCCCGGCGACCACCCGGGTGGTGCAGATCGAACCCGGACCGACCCCGACCTTCACCGCGTCGGCGCCGGCTTCCACCAGTGCC
This sequence comes from uncultured Mycobacterium sp., assembly GCA_964483865.1. Taxonomy (GTDB): domain Bacteria; phylum Actinomycetota; class Actinomycetes; order Mycobacteriales; family Mycobacteriaceae; genus Mycobacterium. The sequence goes on from CAZADG010000027.1 coordinate 32,638, forward strand.
GCCGCGGCACCTCGGGTCGCCACGTTCCCGCCGACCACCTCGACCTTGTCCCCGACCTCGCCCTTGACCTTGCCGACCATGTCGAGCACTCGGCGGTTGTGAGCGTGCGCAGTGTCGACCACCAGCACGTCCACCCCGGCGTCGACCAGTGCCATGGCGCGATCCCAGGCGTCGTCACCGACCCCGACGGCCGCCGCGACCAGCAGGCGGCCATCGCTGTCCTTGGTTGCCTGCGGATGCTTCTCGGTCTTGACGAAGTCCTTGACGGTGATCAGTCCGGTAAGCCGACCATGACCATCGACGATCGGGAGTTTCTCGATTTTGTTGCGGCGCAACAATCCAAGGGCCGCATCGGCGGTAACGCCCTGCTGCGCGGTGATGAGCGGGGCCTTGGTCATCACCTCGGCGACGGGCTTGTTCATGTCGACCTCGAAGCGCATGTCCCGGTTGGTGATGATGCCCACCAACGAGCCGTCGCGGTCGACAACCGGCAAGCCGGAGATGTGGAAGCGGGCGCACATGGCGTCCACCTCGGCCAGAGTGTTGTCCGGCGAGCAGGTCACCGGATCGGTCACCATGCCGGCTTCGGATCGCTTGACCATCTCGACCTGAGCGGCCTGCTCGGCGATCGAAAGATTGCGGTGCAGCACCCCAAGGCCACCTGCGCGGGCCATCGCGATGGCCATCCTGGCTTCGGTGACGGTGTCCATGGCCGAGCTGACCAGGGGTACTTTGAGGCGGATCTTGCGGGTCAGCTGGCTGGAGGTGTCCGCGGTGGCCGGGATCACGTCGGAGGCGGCGGGCAGCAGCAGCACATCGTCGAAGGTCAGCCCCAGCATGGCGACCTTGGTGGGATCGTCACCGCCGGTCCGGACGGCAATAGACATCGGCGGGGCCTCCATCAGCGGGCGGAAATGGAACCCTCATCCTATCGGCTTGCCAGGTCGCTTCCCGGGCTGGACTGTATCGGCGGGATCGTCGGTTCGGCGGCGCGCCGGCGATAGTGCTCGCGTAATGTAGAGCCGTGCGCGACCATCTGCCACCGGGCCTGCCGCCCGATCCGTTCGCCGACGACCCGAGTGACCCATCGGCGGCGCTTGACGCGTTGGAGCCGGGCCAGCCCCTGGACGTGCAGGAGCGCGCCGCGGTCGAGGCCGACCTGGCTGACCTGGCCGTATACGAAGCACTGCTGGCCGGACGGGGAATCCGCGGCTTGGTGATGTGCTGCGACGAATGCAACCAGGACCACTATCACGACTGGGACATGTTGCGCGCCAACCTGCTTCAACTTCTCGTCGATGGCACTGTCCGTCCGCACGAACCGGCTTACGACCCGGAACCGGACGCCTACGTCACCTGGGATTACTGCCGCGGATACGCCGACGCCTCACTGAACGAAGCGACTTCGGACTACTACGACGGCTCGCGCTGAACGCTCGAGTCAACCAACGGGTAATGGGATCGGCTCGGTCGAGGTGACTACCGCCGATTCGGGTGACTCAGCCGTCGTTTCCGCTCCTGCGGTCTGAGTCGCTGTCGTCGGAGCCGCTGTCGTCGGAGCCGCAGTCGTCTGGTCCGCAGTCGTCGCCGCTTGAGCGGGCGCTGCGGTGCTCGCTTCGGGTGTCTGGGCCGCCGACTTTTCCGCCGGATCGACCGTGGTGACCGGCGCGGCGGTCGTGGGCGGCTCGGGGGCGGCAGTGGTGGTCGAAGCGGCACCGGCCGGAGCGTCCGTGGTCGACGGTGCGGCACTGGTGGGCGTCGTGGTCTGCGCGCTCTGAGTGTCCGCCGACGGGCTTTCCGATGACGTCGGAGCCGGCGTCGATGCGGCGGTCGACGAAGGCGATGACGACGTGGCCGACGTCGGCGACTCGGTGGTCGTCGACGTGGCCGAATCACTCGGGGACTGCGGAGCACTGGGCGTGCTGGTGGGAGGCGCGACAGCCGGCACCAGTTCGGCGGCCGACGGCGGCACGGTGTAAACGACCCCCGGCGGCGCGGTCGCCGCGGGATCGCGCTCCACTACCTTCGCCGACAGGTCGTTGAACTGGTCGAGAAGATCTTGCTTCTGCTGTTGGTCACCGATACTGGCGACCTGGGTGCTGACCTCGACCAGCTTGTTCTGGGCCTGACTCCAATCACCCTGTGCGATGAGGTCCTGGACCTGGTTCAGCGTGGTCTTGGCAGCCAAGCCCACCTGATCGTCACGAACTTCCTTGGGTGTGCCGAAAAGCATGGTTCGCAGGCCGTACAACCCGTCACCGGGGCCGGATCCCGCCACGACGGCACCGAATCCCCCGATACACAGCACGGCGGCCGCAGCAGCACCCACCACACTGAGACCGCGGCGACTCTTCCGCGGTGTGATCTCGGTGTCGACGACCCAACGGTCGCGGCCGGGGCCGAGGCGTTTCTGGGAACGACCGGCGTTGAGGGCCGCGACCGCGTCTTCCTCTGTGATCAGTCCGGTAGCAGGCGGCCAGCGCATCTCGTCGCGCCAGTTTCCGAGCAGAGCGGCCAGTTCGGCATCGGCGGCGTCCTCCGCGGGCGCTGGACGGCCGAGGGCAAGAGCGTCGATGAAATCGTCGGCGCGACGGATCGCATCCATCGACGGCTCGCTCTCGAAGTCGGGCCTCTGGTGTTTAGGCATAGTCGAACCCCGCTCCGGCGATCTCTGATTTCAGCCGCGCCAACGCGCGATGCTGCGCCACCCGCACCGCACCCGGGGTGCTGCCGACGGCCTCAGCCGTCTCCTCCGCAGACAACCCGACCACGATGCGTAAGTTGAGAATCTCGCGCTGCTTCTCGGGCAGCAGGGCGAGCAGTTTGCTCATTCGGGCGGCCGAATCGGACTGCAACGCCTTCTGCTCCGGACCCGCATCCAGGGAGTACCGCTCGGGCACTACGTCGGTGGGGTCGGACTTGTTGCGAGCTGCAGCGCGATGAGCGTCGGCCACCTTGTGCGACGCGATGCCGTACACGAAGGCCAGGAAGGGGCGTCCCTGATCCTGGTAGCGCGGCAGCGCCTGGATGGCGGCCATGCAAACCTCCTGTGCAACGTCGTCAGCTGAAAGACCACTACGCTCCGCGGTTCCGATCCGAGCCCGGACATACCGGACCACGATGGGGCGGATGGTCTCCACTACCTCCCGAAGCGCATCCCGACTACCAGCCACTGCCTCGGCAACGGCGGCGTCGAGACGCTCTCCTGGAATGGTCATCGACGGCGGCATCTCCAACGTTACGTACGGGTCTTTTCGTTCGGCCGGGCTCAGCTAGTGACAATATCGGCCCGAACTGCCGACCGGCGGTTAGCAGCGGTTCCACCGACCGCCGTGGCGGGTCACGAACGCGGCGCTTCTGTCCCGGATACCGGCAATTTCGGCCGGGGCGAGCGCACCGCTTCCGATATCGGCCAGCAGGCAAGCCAGCGCCCACCTTAACGGCACCAGGCCGGCGGCGTCGGCCGCCACCAAAGCCGCATCAGCCACCGCCCGGGAACCCGACAGGTCCCCCGCGCAACACAGCGCTGCCGCTAGTACGACGTCACTCTTGACCCGGTGGCGGGAAAGCGCGGGCTGTGCGCACTCGGCCATCGCGACGCCGCGCCGAGCGTGGTCGGTGGCGGCAGCCCCCAGACCGGCCGCCATAGCCAGTTCCGCCCGCACCCATGCCAACCGGATGCCCAGCCTGGGCGGCGGGGACGGGTGGGCTGCCAACAGGGTGGCGGCCCGCTTCAGTAGCGCCTCGGAAACCGCGAGCCGACCCACACCCAGGGCGTCTGCGGCAAGTCCGATCAGAGCGTCCACGCCGGCTTCCGGATCACCTGCGGCTCTGGCCCAGGCCCGGCCGTCCCAGTCATGGGCGTGCCAGTGCCAGCCGAGCTGACGCAGGAATGACGCGCGGGTGCTCAAAGCCAGCGATGCCAGCCGCGCATCGGGTCGGCCCCGCAGCAACCGTGACAGGTCGGCCTGAGCACTGCCGTACCGGCCCTGACCTCCGGCAGCCACCGCCCGAAGCCAGAGATCGTTCGGAGTCCGTGCGGATGCCAGCGGCCAACGGCCCGGTTCTGCGCCGAAGGCGGCCTCCACCGTGGGGAACCTCATAAGGTCGCGACGCTATCAATCCGGGTTAAGAGTTTGTGGTCGCAACGTTACGAGCAGGTCAACTGAGCCTGCTGTAAGTCAACCCCTCAGCCGGCCGGCCCGTTCGACGCCAGGCAGATCGGGTTTCAGATGAACGCGATGTAAATTCTTGTGCTGCCGCAATGTAATTGCCGACCACCAGTGACTATTGACGGACTTTCGTAGTGCCTCATAGCGTGTGGGGCGCGAGTGGTCACCGGCGACAGCACTCCGCGATTGTCCATAACTCGAACGTGCGAGAACCGCACGGGGAGAAGGGTTTTCCAGATGCTACAGCCACAGCAATTACCAGGCCCGAATGCGGACCTGTGGGACTGGCAGATGCGCGGGATCTGCCGCGGCGAAGATTCCGCAGTGTTCTTCCATCCCGAAGGCGAGCGGGGCCGGGCCCGAGCCCAACGCGAGATGAATGCCAAGCGGATGTGCCGGGCATGCCCGGTGATCACCCAGTGCCGCACTCACGCGCTGCAAGTGGGTGAACCCTACGGAATCTGGGGAGGACTGAGCGAATCCGAACGCGAACTGCTCCTCAAGGGCGGCATACGCCGGCGTACCGCCTGAGGCGAATCGCGGCGTCGGCATGTCGGTGTTGACCACACTGCGGCCACGCAGACCGGAGAGCTGCCGCTTCCGCCCTTTTCCGAGAGCTCAGGCGGGGGTTTAAGTTCCGCGCCCTCGGGTAAGAAACACTCAGCGCGAGTGCGCGCTGGCCGTAACCGCCCGCAGACGTTGGGGGATTTGTTCTATGCCTGATCGTGCAGCCCACGAGGACTTGAAGACCTTCGCCGTGGAACTCCGGAAGCTGGCCTACACGATGCCTGCGGGGCATGAGGACCGGCTCATCCAATTGAGTGAACGCATGGTGCGGCGCGCACACCATCCTGCGGTGCAGCGAGCGGCCGAGCTCGCCTGAGACGGTCACTAGGGGCCCGAGACCGAGGCCAGTTACCCGGCCCCCGAGTCCATTGAGCCCAGGTAATACGTCTCGTTGCCGGTCGGGTATCCGCCGCCGTCGGTGGCGATGTGGACATGGTCGAAGTGGTTGGAGGTCGGGTTGCCGTAATCGGCCGTCCAACTGGGCGCACCGATACCCGGATAGAAGCCTTGTCGCCAGATGACGTGCAGCACTCCCCACCGCTTCGCGTTGGCCAGCACGTACCCGGCCACCTGGTTGCCGAGCTCGATCCCTTCGGGCGTGTCGTGGTTCGGGATCATCACGTCGATCGCCAATCCGTTGGGGTGCCACGGCAGCGGATCCTGGCGATACCCACCGATGGTGTCGATCTCGAGGAACATCGTCGCGATGGCCCGGGCGACCCAGATGGTGTGGATTTGCAGACCGGCCTCTGGCGCGGGGCCGGGCGACAACGGAAACTGGAAATCCGGCGCAGCGACCGGCGCAGCGGCCATCAGCATGGCAGCTTCCTTGGAACTGGCGACTACCGGCGCGGCGGCCACCGCGGAGGGCTGCCCGGCTGGAACAGGCCCGCCCGCGTGCGGGCCCGGAACCAAGGACTCCTCAGCCAGCGGAGTCGCCACCTGGTCTTGGCGGGCCTCATTCCCCTGGACATAGAACATGGCGCCGGCCACTGCGACGGAGGCAGCAATCGCCAACATTCGACCCCCGGTGCCGCCAAACAGCCTCGCCACGGTAGTTACCTTAGCTTTCGAAGAGGGAGAGGAATGGGCAATACTCCCCGCGCCCATATTCACCAGAACGTTAGCAGCAGATCAAGGGGTGAATCGGCCCCGCGCCCCTTCGGGCAGGAGGATTCCGGCCGATTGCGCGGAGGGCGATTCGCACGCGGGCTCCGGAAGTGACCGCCAAGAATCGGTTGGCAGCAGAGCTATATGAGTCTGAACTGGGAGTTGATGGAGCCGTCGTCCGCCGACCCAGTAGCCTCCTCCACCAGAGCCAGGCGCAACCGCAGCGCCGTTGCGACCGCGACATAGGCGCTGATCTCACCGTTCAATCCCTGCTCGATCCGGCTGACCAATTGGCGGGATACCCCGGCCTGCTCCCCTACCTCGCTCTGGGTCAAGTTGAGCTTCACGCGGGCATCGCGCAGCGCGGCCCCGAGCCTCTCCAAGTGCTCCTGCACCACGTCCGGTTCTCGCACCACAGCCAACATAATGTCACGGTATCATGACATCTGCACTATTGGAACAATATCCTGACAACCCCAACACGCCGTTTTCCTTCGCAACCTTTGATTGTGCAAATGGTTTGACATGATGTTCGCCGAGCGGCCACCGCCCGCCTACCCCCCTGGCGCGGTGGCCGCTCCCCGAGTTGAGCGACTAAACCGATACTCGCCGTCTCTGGCAGCTTCGTCGGGATTGAGACAGCACAGGAGGGCCACCCGCGCGGGGGTGGCCCTCCTGTGGTGCGCACCTATTTAGTGAGCGTGGCCGTGATGGCCGTGCCCGGCATGCTCGTCGGCGTCGGCCGGCTTTTCCACAATCGCGGTTTCCGTCGTCAAGACCATCCGGGCCACCGAGGCCGCGTTGACCACCGCCGAACGGGTGACCTTCACGGGGTCGATGACGCCATCGGCCACCAGGTCCCCGTAGGTCAGGGTCGCCGCGTTGAAGCCCTGCCCTGCCGGAAGCTCGGAGACTTTGTTGACCACCACGGCGCCGTCAAGTCCGGCGTTGGTCGCGATCCAGAACAGCGGCGCCGACAGAGCGTCTGAGAACACCTGCACGCCGAGCGCCTCGTCGCCGGACAGTTTCTCCTGCAACGGTGTCAACGCGGTGCGGGCCTGCACCAGTGCACTGCCGCCGCCGGGCACGATGCCCTCCTCGACGGCGGCCTTGGCCGCTGCGACCGCATCATCGACACGGTGCTTGCGCTCCTGCAGGGCAGTCTCGGTGGCTGCGCCGACCTTGACCACCGCGACACCACCGGCCAGCTTGGCCAGCCGCTCCTGCAGCTTCTCCCGGTCCCAATCGGAGTCGGTGGTCTCGATCTCGCCCTTGAGTTGGCTGACCCGGTTGGCGATGTCCTCATGGGTACCGCCGCCGTCGACGATCACCGTCTGGTCCTTGCTGACGACAACCCGCCGAGCCGTACCCAGCACGTCCAGGCCGGCCTCCCGAAGCAGCAGGCCGACGTCGGGGTTGACCACCTGCCCGCCGGTGACGACGGCCAGATCCTCCAGAAATGCCTTGCGCCGGTCGCCGAAGAACGGCGCCTTGACCGCCACCGCCTTGAGCGTTTTGCGGATGGCGTTGACCACGAGGGTAGACAGCGCCTCACCCTCGACGTCCTCGGCGACGATCAGCAACGGCTTGCCGGCCTCGGCCACCTTCTCCAGCAGCGGCAGCAGGTCGGGCAGCGAGCTGATCTTGTCGCGGTGCAGCAACACCAGCGCATCTTCGAGGACGGCTTCCTGCGCATCAAAGTCGTTGATGAAGTAGGCCGAAATGAAGCCCTTGTCGAAGCCGACGCCCTCGGTGACCTCCAGCGAGGTTTCCATGGTCTTGGACTCCTCGACACTGACGACGCCATCGGTGCCGACCTTGGTCATGGCCTCGCCGACCAGTTCGCCGACCTCCTCGTCGCGGGAGGACACGGTGGCGACCTGGGCGATGCCGGTCTTTCCGGACACCGGGGTGGCCGCCTCCAGAAGTGCCTGGGACACGGCGTCGGCCGCCTTGCCGATGCCAGAACCCAGCGCGATGGGGTTGGCGCCGGCCGCGACGTTACGCAGGCCGCTCTTGATCATCGCCTGGGCCAGCACGGTGGCCGTGGTGGTGCCGTCACCGGCGACGTCGTTGGTCTTGGTGGCCACCGATTTCACCAACTGGGCGCCGAGGTTCTCGAACGGATCCTCCAGTTCGATCTCGCGTGCGATGGTGACCCCGTCGTTGGTGACGGTCGGGCCGCCCCAGGATTTGGTCAGCACCACGTGCCGGCCGCGAGGCCCGAGGGTGACGCGCACGGCGTCGGCCAGTTTGTCCGCGCCGGCCTCCATGGCGCGCCGGGCGGTCTCGTTGAACTCGATCTGCTTGCTCATATGGTCCTGCCTTTTTGCTTGTCCCGGTTAGCTTGTCCCGCAACGTGTTCCGCCCCGGAAACCACCCGACTTCACGAAGGGGATTTCCGGGGCGGCTCACGTACTGCTTACTTGTTGACGACCGCCAGCACGTCACGGGCTGACAGGATCAGGTACTCCTCGCCGTTGTACTTGATCTCGGTGCCGCCGTACTTGCTGTAGATGACGGTGTCGCCCTCGGCGACGTCCAGCGGAATCCGCTTCTCGCCGTCCTCGTCCCAACGGCCGGGGCCGACGGCGACGACGGTGCCCTCCTGGGGCTTTTCCTTGGCGGTATCCGGGATGACGAGACCCGACGCGGTGGTCGTTTCGGCCTCGTTGGC
>CAZADG010000028.1:0-2903 GCA_964483865.1 uncultured Mycobacterium sp.
TCTATGAACCCACGTCAGGCGGCGACGGTGGCCACGGGGCTTTGCTGGTCGGCAAGGGCGGCAGGGGCGGCGACGGCGGGAACGACGCCATCGCAAGCGTTCTCGGTTTCTCATTCGGGGGCGACGGCGGAGATGGCGGCAGGTCCGGCATATTCGGCGGCGGTGGGGCCGGAGGCGACGGCGGGGACGCGTTCAGCGCCGGGGATGATGACAAGGGGGAAGGCGGCGCTGAGGGTGGATTTGGCGGGGTCGGCGGCTATGGCGGAGTCTTCGGGACCGGCGGCGCCGGTGGAAACGGCGGAAAAGCCGAGGCGACCAGTGCCAATCCGGACCCCGATTCCGTCCTCGTCACCGGCGGCCCTGGCGGTTGGGGCGGTGGCTCCGTGTTCGGCAAGGGCGGCAAGGGCGGTAACGGCGGTGCCGCAGTCGGGCGCGGCCAGATCTGGACAGAGGCGGGCTTCGGCGGCGACGGAGGGTCGTCGGACTTCTTCTCCAAGGCGGGCGACGGCGGCAACGGGGGCAATGCCGAGGCCGAGGCCGGTACCGTCTTCGCCGGTGACGGCGGCTGGGGCGGCAACGTGGTGATGGGAACAGCGGGTTCAGGCGGCCAGGGCGGAACCAGCACCAAGCCGGTCGACAGCAAAGCCGGCGGGAACACCGGCGGCAACGGCGGCGACGGCGGTTACAGCTACTTGCTCTTTTCTCGCGGTGGCAACGGGGGTAACGGAGGGAACGCCATCGGAGGCGGCGCCACTCCCACCTGGACCCCTGCCGGTGAATCTCAGGCCTACGCGAACCCGACTGGCGGGTACGGCGGCCAAGCAGGCTCCGGGTGCGGCACGCTAGGCGCGAATAATGGTTGCGGCCCGCTCGGCCGCAATGGAACCCCGGGCACCGACGGGACACCGACGCCGCCCTCGACATCGAGCGCGGCGGCCGCGCCGGCGCCGGCGCCGGCCGCGGCCGTCAAGTCAGCGGTCAGGGCGGCCGCGGCCGCCAAGTCCGCGGGCGTGGACAAACCCAGTCCGTCAAAGGGTTCCGCGCGCCAAAGCCGGTCCTCCCGGTAGCGGCTGACTCCTCTAGTAACGGTTCGGCCCCCTTCTCCGGAAGGGGGCCGAACTGCTGGGCGCCCCGGATGGCGTGCGCCGTGGTCGGGGAATCCACGCGCCCGCGCGGGGACCAAAGCCGCACAATGAGTCCTGAAGCACGCGGGAGGTCCCATGTCCGACGGGGTGGCAGTGGCGTTGACCCTCGCCCTGACCGCGGTCGCGGTGATAGTGGGCCTGGTCGCGGTACTGACTCGCCGGGTGGTGACCACCCCGGAGGAACGGACCGTCCACGCCGCCCTGCACACCGCGTCGCTGGCGGCGCGACCACTGCGCAAGGGACTCGACACCGATTCCGCCCGGGAGGCAGCCCCGCACCTGCGGGCGCTCACCGGATCCGACGGGCTGGCGCTCTACGACGCCGATGCCGAACTGCTCATTGCCGATCCGCCGGGTGACGAAATCTGGAGCGAGTCGGCGACGGACGTGTCGTCGAGCCTGGCCCGGGAATGCATCGGCGGCCGACGGCGCGTGTTGCGCAGGGATCAGACCCCGGCGGCGGTGGCCCTGCCGCTGCTGCATGACGACGGCACAGTTCTGGGCGCCATGGTCGCGCTGACGCTGGCCGAGCCCTCCCCCGGCATGCTGGGCGCGATGGGCGAAGTCGCCAGGTATGCCGCCGGGCAGCTGCAGCTTGCCGAACTCGATGCCTCACGCGCCCGGCTCGATCGAGCGGAGGTGCTCGCACTGCGCGCCCAGATCAGCCCGCACTTCGTCTACAACGCGCTCAACACCATCGCGTCGTTCGTGCGCACCGACCCGGACCGCGCCCGAGAGCTGATCCTGGAGTTCGCCGACTTCACCCGCTATTCGTTCCGATCCGCCGGGCCCTACACCGTGCTGTCCGATGAGCTGCGCAACATCGATCGCTACCTGACTCTGGAGCGGGCGCGCTTCGGCCCCAATCTCCAGGTGACGCTGCGAGTGGCCCCCGAGGTTCTCAACGTGGTCGTGCCGTTCCTGGCCTTGCAGCCTCTGGTGGAGAACGCGGTGCGGCACGGGCTCGCCGGACGCTCACGCGGATCGGTGGAAATCTCGGCCAGAGACGCGGGCGCGGACTGTTTGCTCACCGTCGAGGACGACGGGGTCGGGATGGATCCTGATGCCCTGCGCTCGGGAACCGGCGATGTTCTCAGCGACGGCGAGCAGGCCGCCCACGTCGGGCTGGCGAATGTCGATCATCGCCTGCGGGCGGCGTTCGGTAACGACTACGGTCTCGTGGTCGAGACTGCCCCCGGTGCGGGTACCAAGGTGATCATGCGGGTGCCGAAGTTCCGTCCGGGGGTACGGGCCTGATGTGCCAGACAGGCATGGTGGAGGTGCGATGACGGCCCTGCGGGTGCTGGCGGTCGACGACGAGGTCCCCGCCCTCGACGAGCTCGTATATCTGCTGGGGCGCCACCCAGAGATCGTCGAAGTGGTCGGAGTCGGCGACGCGATGGCGGCGCTGCGCGCCCTCAACGAAAGATCCTGGGACGCGCTCTTTCTCGATATCAACATGCCTGGACTGTCGGGGCTGGAACTGGCCGGCGTCCTGACCAACTTCGCCAATCCCCCCGCACTGGTGTTCGTCACCGCCCATGACGACAAGGCGGTCGCCGCGTTCGAGGTCGGCGCGCTGGACTACCTGCTCAAGCCGATTCGCGAGGAACGTCTGGACGCGGCGATCCGGCGGATCGGCGCCAGCAGGACGCCGGAGCCGGTCCGATCGGCAGACACGGCAGCCGGCGACGACGTCATTCCGGTGGAACTGGGTGGTTTGACCCAACTGGTGCGATGCGACAGCGTCGGCTGGGT
>CAZADG010000028.1:3003-29971 GCA_964483865.1 uncultured Mycobacterium sp.
GAGGTGGGCGACGCCCTGGTCCGTGGCCTGGTTCGGGCGCAACTCGGTCTGGCACTGCGGCTGGGCGCACTGGTACTCGGGGCGCTGACGATACTGGCCTGCCTGGACGAAGTTTTCCCGGCGTTGGGCACCGTGACCGTCTTCGGAGTCCGGCCCGACTGGCTGATCCTGGGCTTACTGGTCTACCCCGCGGTATATGGCGTCGGGCGGCTCTACATCCGGCTGGCCGAACAGGGCGAGCGCGACTTCATGCGCATCGTCGACGCCGGTGAAGACCAGTGAACTCGACCAACTCTGCGCTGACCGCGGCCGCGTTGATCGCGGCGTCGCTGGCGACGGTGGCGGTGGGCGCCTACCGGTGGCGGGTGTCACGTACCGCCTCCGACTTCCTGGTTGCCTCCCGGACCGTTCCGCCCTACCTCAACGCTGCCGCCATCTCCGGCGAATATCTCTCTGCGGCTTCCTTTCTCGGAGTCGCGGGGTTGATCGCGAAGTACGGCGCCGACGCGTTGTGGTACCCGGTCGGCTTCACGGCCGGTTATCTGGGCCTGCTGCTATTCGTCTCCGCACCGCTGCGCCGCTCAGGCGCGTACACGGTGCCGGATTTCGCCGAGTTTCGGCTCAAGTCCACTCTCGTGCGCCGAATCGCGATGGCAGTCGTGGTGACGATCTGCATCCTGTATCTGGTGCCGCAGTACCAGGGCGCCGGCCTCACGCTCCGAACCCTGCTGGGGCTGCCGGTCTGGGTGGGTCCGCTGGCGGTCGGGGCCATCGTGATAGCCAACGTCGTCGGCGGCGGTATGCGGTCGATCACGTTCGTCCAGGCCTTCCAGTACTGGCTGAAACTCACCGCGATCGCCGTTCCGGCAATAGCGATCGCGTTCATTGCCGCGCCCCAGCACCATGACTTCGGTGGTCCGCTGCCGCCAGTCGTGACCGGCCAGACCACAGTCAGCGTGGAGACCGATGTCGAGGTCAACGTCATCGACCCGACCGGGGTTACTGTCACCGGGACACTCGATGGCGAGCCCGCGCGCGCTGCCGAAATGAGCGCGGGCCTTCACACCATCGCCGCCGGAAGCACCGTAACCCTGGCGCCCGGCGCGCATACTCCCGTCATCGTCGGCGCCCCCGCCACCGGCACGGATTGGCTCGCAAGCGGTGCGGGCGTCGGCGGAAAACACCCTCTGTACCAAATACTTTCGATCCTATTGGCGACGTTCCTCGGCGCGATGGGTCTGCCGCACGTGCTGGTGCGCTTCTACACCAACCCCGATGGCCGGGCGGCGCGCCGCTCCGCTTTGGCGGTGATCGCACTGCTGGGGATTTTCTATCTCTTTCCCACCGTGCTCGGCGGATTGGCCCGCACCTTCGTGCCACAACTGTTGGTCACCGGCAAAACCGACGCCGCAGTGCTGCTGATGCCGACCGCAGCGATCGCCGGTTTGGGTGGCCAACTACTGGGCGCCCTGGTGGCCGCCGGCGCCATCGCCGCCTTCCTGGCCACCTCCTCCGGGCTGCTGGTCACCGTGGCGGGCGCGGTCTCGACCGATCTTCTGCGCGGCCGGGTGCGGGACTTCCGGATCGCAGCCGTGGTCGGCGGGCTCGCCCCGATCCCGTTGGCACTGGCCGCATCGTCATTCGAACTGTCCCGGGGAGTGGGACTGGTGTTCGCGGTCGCTGCCTCGACGCTGTGCCCGCTGCTGGTGCTCGGAATCTGGTGGCGTGGACTCACTCCCGCGGGCGCGGTGGCCGGACTTGTCGTCGGCGCGGTGTCCTCGGCGGTGGCCGTCCTGCTCGCCGTGACCGACGCGATCGGCGACGACGTTGCGGACGGCTGGCCGGCAGCCTTGGTCGGCTACCCGGGTGCAGTGACCGTGCCGTTAGCCTTCATCACGATGGTCGTCGGCAGTCGGCTCACCCGTTCCCGCGTGCCGCCGGACGTCTCCCGGGTGTTCGCCCGCATGCACCTGCCCGAACGCATGGGTATGGGGGTTGAGCGGATACCGCCGGCGATATCTCCGGGACGAGTGTTGCCGCGCAACCCTTAGAACGTGCCGACCGTTCACCGCCCGCCGCCCACCGCTGAGCGCAGGCTTCGGCACTTCGGCTCGCAGCGCCCGAACTGTGACGTGGCTCTCTTTACGCTCAGGGCACCAGTTCACCCACGAATGGCAGGAGTCGCTACGTGGCCGCACCTCAGACCGAGCCCCGGGAGGTCCCTCCCAGCGGTTCGCAATACCTGGCCGTACAGGCCAGCCCGGAGTTCCAGGACCTGCGACGCACCCTGCGCCGCTTCGTCTTCCCCACGACGATCTTCTTCCTGATCTGGTACGCCTCCTACGTCCTGCTGGGCGCCTTCGCCAATGACTTCATGGCCACCAAGGTGTGGGGCAATATCAACGTCGGCCTCTTGCTCGGACTGGGCCAGTTCCTCACGACGTTCCTCATCACGGGTCTCTACATCCGGTTCGCCAACCGGGAACTCGACCCGCGCGCCGCGGCCATCCGCGCTGAGATGCATTGGGCCGAGCAGTGACCACCACCATCCTCGCGGCCGGTCAACTCGGCAACCCGGCCGTCAACATCGGCATTTTCGTCGCGTTCGTCATCGTCACGTTGGTCATCGTCATCCGGGTCAGCCGTCGCAACACCAACGCGACCGAGTACTTCACCGGCGGTCACGCGTTCACCGGACGACAGAACGGCGTCGCCATCGCCGGGGATTACCTGTCGGCGGCCAGCTTCCTGGGTATCGCCGGTGCGATCGCCGTCTACGGCTATGACGGCTTCCTGTACTCGATCGGATTCCTGGTGGCGTGGCTGGTGGCCCTGCTGCTGGTAGCCGAGTTGCTCCGCAACACCGGCAAATTCACGATGGCCGACGTGCTGAGCTTCCGACTCAAGCAGAAACCGGTCCGGCTTGCAGCGGCCATCTCGACGATGACGGTGTCGCTGTTCTACCTGCTGGCCCAGATGGCCGGTGCCGGCGGACTGGTGGCCCTGCTGCTCGATATCAACGGCCGCTTCGCGCAGTCCGTCGTCATCGCGATCGTCGGCGTGCTGATGATCATCTACGTCCTCATCGGCGGCATGACCGGCACCACCTGGGTGCAGATCATCAAGGCCGTCCTACTGATCGCCGGGGCCGGGTTCATGACCTTCCTGGTATTGGCCAAGTTCGGCCTGAACATCTCCGAAATCATGGGCCGCGCCCAGGAGATGGTCACCCAGTCGACGACCAAGGGAGTCTCCGGCCGCGACGTGCTGGCCCCGGGGGCCCAGTACGGGTCGTCGACCACCTCCAAGATCAACCTGCTGTCGCTGGGTATCGCCCTGGTGCTGGGCACCGCAGGATTGCCGCACGTCCTGATGCGGTTCTACACCGTGCCGACCGCCCGGGAGGCCCGCCGTTCGGTGGTCTGGGCGATCGGACTGATCGGCGCCTTCTACCTGTTCACCCTGATCCTCGGCTACGGGGCCGCGGCGCTGGTCGGACCAGACACCATCCTGAAGGCTCCTGGCGGGCAGAACTCCGCGGCGCCGCTGCTGGCCTTCGAGCTCGGCGGCACCATCCTCCTCGGCGTCATCTCGGCAGTCGCGTTCGCGACGATCCTGGCCGTGGTGGCCGGGCTGACCATCACCGCCTCGGCGTCATTCGCCCACGACGTGTACGCCAGCGTGCTCAAGTCGCACAAGGTGACCGAGGACGAGCAGATGAGGGTTTCCCGCATCACCGCAGTGGTGCTCGGGGTCCTCGCGATCGGCCTGGGCATCCTGGCGAACGGACAGAATGTCGCATTCCTGGTGGCACTGGCCTTCGCGGTGGCCGCCTCGGCGAACCTGCCGACCATCCTGTACTCGCTGTACTGGCGGCGGTTCAACACCCGCGGCGCGCTGTGGAGCATGTACGGCGGGTTGATCAGTTGCATCGTGCTGATCGTGTTCTCGCCCGCGGTATCCGGGGCGAAGACATCGATGATCCCCGGTTCTGACTTCGCCTGGTTCCCGCTGTCCAACCCGGGCATCGTGTCGATCCCGCTGGGGTTCATCCTCGGCATCATTGGGACCCTCACGTCCCGCGACACCGGCGACCCGGTTCTCAACGCCGAGATGGAGGTCCGGTCACTGACCGGCGTGGGCGCCGAGAAGGCCACCCACCACTGAGTCCGGCTGTCCGGGCAGCGCCCAGGCTAGCCGCCGCTCTTGCGACGGAAGCTACGGCGCTGCTCGGCTGGGCCGTGAGCGTGCGAGCCCTTGGCACCACCGTCGGTGTGCGCGGTGCCACCGGCGGCTTTGGCCTTCTTTCGCTCAAGCGCCTCGCGGAACTTGCGCTTGGTTTCGTCGGCGGGGTCGTCAGCCGGATCGGATTGGGCTTTGGCCATGCTGGCAGGTTAGCCCAACGCCCGGGGACAACGGCCAGAGACGACTCAGCGCATGCCCGGCGGCATCCCGTAGAGGTGGCCGATCCGAAGCCTCAGCAACACCCGCCGATCCACAACCATCGCCTCGCGGTACTCGTCCCAGTCGGGGTGCTCGCCGGCGACGTTGCGGTACAGGGTTACCAAGGACTCGACAGTCTCGTCGTCGGGCGCGGCGGCAGGCGGGCTAAGCACGGCGTTACCCTCGGCGACCGCGTAGGACCAGCCGTCATCGGAACTCACCAGCAGAGAGGCCCGCGGGTCGCGGCGCAGATTGCGGGTCTTAGCCCTCGGTTCGGTGACCGAGATCTCGATGGTGAGGGTGCGCGGGTCGAAGTGGTAGGTGACGTTGGACAGCTGCGGGCGCCCGTCACGCTTAACGGTCGCGAGCACACCCAGGGCGTTGTCGGCGATCAAGGCCAGCAGTTTGTCGTCGAACACCTGACGGGTCATGAACCCGAGCCTACGACTCCCGGTAGGTTTGGCACGTGAATCGTCCTGCCCATGACAGCTCCGCCGCCCTCACCGGGGTCTCCGAGACCGCGCTCATGACGCTCAACGGTCGCGCCCACCAGGCCGGCCTGCCCGACGCCATCATCTCCGACCCGATGGCCATCGAACTGCGTGACGCCTTCACGACGACCTACGGCGTCGACTACGAGAAGTTCGGCCGACGTGGCCAGGAGATGGCGCTGCGATCGCTGGCCGCCGACGCATGCACCATCGAGTACTTGCGCAGCCATCCGAAGGCCACCATCGTCGCCCTCGCCGAGGGATTCCAAACCAGTTTCTGGCGGCTGGAGCGGGCGGTCCCGGACCCGCAGTTCCGCTGGGTTTCGGTCGATCTGCCGCCGGTGATCGAACTGCGGGAAAAGCTGCTGCCCGCCTCGCCCCGAGTCGCCAACCTCGCCCAATCGGCCCTTGACTACAGCTGGATGGACCGGATCGACACCCAAGACGGGGTGTTCATCACTGCTGAGGGCCTGCTGATGTACCTGCAGCCCGACGAGGCGATGGATCTGATCCGCCGGTGCGCCAAGCGTTTTCCCGGCGGCCGGATGTTCTTCGACCTCCCGCCGACGATCATCAAGAAAGTCGCACCCAAGGGCATCCGAGCCTCCAGGCACTACCGGGTACCCCCCATGCCGTTCAGCCTGTCGATCGACCAATTACGCGCGCTGGTGGGCACCGTCCCCGGCCTCAAGGCCGTTCACGACGTGCCGATGCCACAGGGGCGCGGATTCATGTTCAAGACGCTGTTCCCGGCGTTCTGGGCCTTCGGACCGTTGAAACCGTTCCGGGGTGTCTACGCGCTGCTGGAGTTCGGCTGAGGCCCGCTGACGCCGAACGTGGGGCTTAGGGCCGGATTTCGCGAGCTGAGCGACCACAGAACCCACGTTCGCCGGGCGACGGTCAGCCGAATTGCGCATCGAGGTAACGCTGCGCCGCGCTCCGCCCCAAGCCCAGTGCCCGCGCCGTCTCGGCGTAGGTTCGGGCCGCCGCGGCCATCGCCGCGTCGGTGGGGTCGGTGCGCGAGACGAAGGTTCCCTGCCTGCCGCGGGTTTCGAGGATGCCGGCGGCTTCCAGTTCGCGATAGGTGCGGGCCACCGTATTGACCGCCAAGCCCAGTTCGGCGGCCAGTTCGCGCACCGTCGGAAGCCGGGCGCCCGGTTCCAGTCGGCCGTCGCGGACCGCCTCGATCAGCTGAACCCGCATCTGCTCGAACAGCGCAGTGCGCGCCTCGGGGTCCACCCGCAACCACTGCACACGCTTCAGTATCGCTGACGGCGAGGCTATGTTGGGCGGATGCGGATCGCAGTCTTCAGCGGAGCGGGGATCTCCGCCGAAAGCGGGGTTCCCACGTTCCGCGACGACGAGACGGGGCTGTGGTCGAAATACGATCCCTACGAGATCGCCAGCACCGACGGCTGGCAGAAGCACCCGGAACGGGTGTGGGCCTGGTATCTGTGGCGCCACCATCTGGTCAAGGAAGTCCAGCCCAACGCCGGCCACGACGCCGTGGCGATGTGGCAGGACTACGCGGACGTCACCGTGATCACCCAGAACGTCGATGACCTGCACGAGCGGGCCGGCAGCCGCACTGTTCACCATCTGCACGGCAGCCTCACCGAATTTTGGTGCGACACATGCGGTTCCCGATATCACGGCCCGCTTCCGGACATGCCCGAACCGGTGTTGGAGAAAGAGCCACTGCAGTGCGAATGCGGTGGTCTGATCCGGCCCGGCATCGTTTGGTTCGGCGAGCAGCTGCCTGACGAGCCTTGGGAGGCCGGGCTCGAAGCGGTGTCGAACTCCGAACTCGTGGTGGTGGTCGGCACGTCCGGACTGGTCCACCCCGCCGCCATGCTGCCCGATATCGCACTGGCACACGGGGCGACGGTGATCGAAGTCAATCCCGACGCCACCCCGCTGTCGTCGACGGTCACCGTGTCGGTGCGGGAGAGCGCGGGGACGGCGCTGCCGACGCTTCTGCAGCGACTGCCAGACCTGCTGAGCTAGGGGCACCGGCGTGCCGGACGGGCTGGCGACGCTGAGTGCCGACAACCTCGCTGCCGACGTCATCATCCAGCGGCTCGGATTGGCCGGCCGGGTCCAGGTACGTCAGCTCGGCATGAGCCGGACCGGACGGCCGATCCCGCTGCTGTCCATCGGAGAGGGCGAGAACTCGGCGCTGATCGTCGGAGCACCACACCCGAACGAGCCCACCGGATGTCTGACGGTGCTGGCGATGCTGACCCGGATGGCCCACGAGCCGTATCTCGAGAAGAACCCCGGGTGGCAGTGGCACTTCATCCCGGCGATCGACATCGACGGAATCGCACTCAACGAGGGCTGGTTCAGTGAAAGGCCCGAGATCACCTCATACCTCGCCCATTTCTACCGGCCACCGTTTCGGCTACAGCCGGAATACAGCTTCCCCATCGACGTGCCCAACTATCGCTTCGACGCCGAGACCCCGGAGAGCGCATGCTGGCGCCGGGCTCTGGAGATCACCCGGCCACGACTGCAGTGCTCTCTGCACGGCGCCGACGTCGGCGGCTCCTTCTTCCTGCTCAGCGACAACGACCCGCAGCTTGCCGACGAGCTGGTCCGCCTCCCCGCACAACTCGGCGTCGCGCTCAACGAGGTCGGGGAGCCGCTGTCTGAGTTGAGGACCATTCGGCCGGGAGTTTTCGCTTTTCCTTCTGTTTCCGACGCGATCGCGCAGTCGGCCGGTGCGGCACCGCACGCCAATTGGAATGCCGGTGATTCCAGCTCGGGCTTCGCGAGCCGACGGTTCGGTACGTTCAGCATGACCTGCGAGGTGCCGCTGTGGCGTGATGCTCGCGAGGGTGACCAGACGCCCTCCGGCCGCACCCTCGGTCAGGTCATCGATGAACGAATCAGCCAGATGCAGCAGGAATCCGACGCCGTGGCGCGATCGCTGCCCGCGATCGAACCCCGGATAGCGTCATTCGAAGCGCGGGCGCTGGCCGAGGCGCTGGCGGACTCGGCTGCCGGCGCCGCCGGCATGACGGCGGCACTGGGACTACTGCGACCTACTCAAGCCGAGGACCGCCAACTCCGTCGATGCGACCTGGTCGGCTTCGAGTACGGGACCGCCGGTCTGCGCATCCCAGCGATGTTGCTTCGACTCGCCACGGCGACCGGGGACGCTACCGCTGCCGCCTCCGCACGGTCCCTGTTGGACATCCGAATCGCCGCCTTGGGCCGGGCCACTCAACTGTCAGCGATCCCGGCCGCCGTCACAACCGATCTGCAGATCGCCGCAGTGCTCGCCACCGCGGCGCGTGTGAGCTGAGTCAGCCTGCCGCCTTCACCGCCCGGCCGACCGCCACCTCCGACACCGGCAGTGGCACCCAAGCCGGAAGGGTCCACTGGTGGCGTGCAACGTCGACGGTGAAACCCGCCCCGGTGATCGAGCGTTCGGTGTCGCGGTGAGTGTGGCAGTTGCCGGCGATGCGCGGCCACACCGTCGAGTCTGCCAGTCGCTGCAGCCAACCACGCCAGCCCGTGCTGGCGACATGCTCGAAATACCGAAGCTCGCCACCGGGCTTGAGAACCGAGTTAAGTTGCCGCAGAACGGCATCCGGATCCTCAACCGAGCACAGCACCAGCGAGCAGACGACCGCGTCGAACGACTCGGTCGACGGCATGCTTTCGATGGTGGATTCGATGACGGTCACCGGCACCGACGCGTCGGCCGCAGCTTCCCGGGCTCTGGGCGCCAACATGACCTCCGGCTCCAGCGCCACCACCTGGCGAACCGACTCGGGGTAGTGGGCGAAGTTCGTTCCAGTGCCCGCCCCCACCTCGAGCACACGTCCGGACAGGCCGGTCAGGTTCTCGGCGCGCAACCGACCCATCAGCGCAGTCTCGTGTGCGGACATCACCGTCCACATGCGGGCGAAAAGCGGGTGGTGCAGGGTATTGCCGGTCTTTCCGCTTTCGGTCACTTTCCCACTGTAGCCAGCGATTCCGGTTCGGGCTCCCGGCGTTCGGGCGGCTCCTCGGTGAGGCCGATTCGCTGATGAAGGCGAACCAGTGGCGCGGGGGCCCACCAGTTCCACTTGCCCATCACCTGCATGAATGCCGGTAACAACGCCATCCGGACCAGGGTGGCGTCGACGATCACCGCCAGGGTGAGACCGACACCGAAGATCCGCATGAACGAGACCTGCGCGGCGATCAGCGCGGCGAAGGCGATCGCCATGATCAATGCCGCCGCGGTGACCACCCGCCCGGTGCGGGCGAGTCCCAATGCCACACTTTCATCGGCGTCGGCCCGGGTGCCGCCGGAACGCAGCCAGAACTCCCGGATCCGGGCGAGCAGGAACACCTCGTAGTCCATCGACAAACCGAATGCGACGCAGAACATCAGCACCGGGATGTTCGCCTCCATGGTTCCGGTCGATGTGGTGCCGAGCGCGCCGAGGTGGCCCTCCTGGAACACCCAGACCAGCGCCCCGAATGCCGCCGACAACGACAGCACGTTGAGCACCAACGCCTTGAGCGGAAGAACCAGGCTTCCGGTGAGCAGGAAGAGCAGAACGAAGGTGATCGCGCCGATCAGGATCAGCACCAATGGCATCCGGGAGGTGACGGCTCCGACGATGTCGCGGCTGATTTGCGCTCCGCCGCCGATGAGCACGTCACGGCCGGCCGGCTCTGGCACGGCGTGGAGACGGTCGAGTTGGTTCTTCGAGGCGTCGGAGAACAGTGGTGCGGTACTGCGCACGGACAGGAAGGCGCTGCCGTCGGCGACCCCGGCGGGCGCTGAGGGCGGCCCGACCTTGTTACCGCCGACGAACGTTCCGCCCGGTGCCGAGACCAGGGTGACGTCGGGCACTCGGGACAGGTCGGCTGCGTAACGGTCCAACTCCGGGCCCGAGGCGGCAGCGGCGTCGATCTCCGGGATGACGACGCTCAGACCGTTGTTGAGGTTGCTGGCGAACCCGTCACGCAACCGGTCGCCGACCTGATGCGCCGAGGCGGTCTTGGGCAGAACGCGATCATCCGGACTGCCGAACCGGATGCCCAGGAACGGCAGCCCCAGTAGAACCAGCAGAGCGACGATGGCCGTTCCGATCGGAACGGAGCGACGCATCACGGCTTTGGTCGACCGATACCAGAACATCTGCTCCACGGGCGGGGCGACCGGTTCGGGCCGGCGCAGCACCCGGCGCAACCACCGGCGCAGATCGAGCGTGTCGAGTCGATCACCGAGCGCCACCATCGCTGCGGGAGTGACGATCACCGCGGCGGCGGCCGCGAACGCGACAGTGGCCACACCGGAGTAGGCGAACGACTTCAGGAAGTACATCGGGAAGAGCATCAGCGCCGAGAGCGACAGTGCCACCGTCACCGCCGAGAACAGCACGGTGCGGCCAGCGGTCGACATGGTGCGAAGCAGGGCGGCTTCCGGTGCCGCGCCGCCGCGGATTTCGTCGCGGTAGCGGCTGACGATCAGCAGGGTGTAGTCGATGGCCAGGGCCAACCCGAGGGCGGTGGTGATGTTGAGCGCGAAAATGGAGACCTCGGTGAACCCGGTCAGCAGTCGTAGTACCGCCATGGCGCCGAGGACAGCCATCACTCCGACGAGCATGGGCAACATCGCGGCGACCAGGCCTCCGAAGACCCACACCAGCACCACCATGCTCAACGGGATCGCGATGGCCTCCATGCGAATCAGGTCGTGCTTGGTCTGATCGTTGATCTGCTTCATCACCAGCGAAGGACCGCCGGCCTGCACGGTCACGCCGTCCCGGTCTCCACCGACCTGCGCGACGAGTTCGGCGGCATACTGCTGCGCCTTGTTCTCCCCGCCTGCCATGGTGGCGATGATCAGGCCGGTGGTGCGGTCTCTGCTGATCAGTTCGGCTGCCGCGGCCGGCGGCGATGTCCATGGCGAGGTCACACTCAGCACGTTGGGCGAGTCCGTCAGCCGGCCGGCTATCTCGGTCCCGACAGCGCTGGCCGCGCTGGTGTTGACGCCGGCCGGGTCGGTGACGGTGATGAACAACTGCTGGTCGCTCTGCTGAAACTTCTCAGTGAGCAGTTCTGCGGCGCGCGCCGATTCCGAGCCGGGGTCCTGGAATCCGCCGGCCGACAAGTGGTTGGCCACGGGAATCCCGAGAACCGCAGTGATGACCGTAAGGAGGGCGGCAATCGCCAGGATTCGCCGCGGAGCGCGAAGAGCCAGCCGGGCGATTCCTCGAAGCACGGCCCGGTCCTTTCTCCTCAACCAGCAGCTTCGGCCGAAGCCCCGTCGACGTCGAGTCTGTCTGGGCGTGCAGAGCGGGTCAAACCGGGCTCAGGTGCCGTTACTCGCCGGTAAGAATTGCCACAGTTTTCCGAAACGTGACTCAAAGATTCCTTAATGGTGACCCCTACGCTCACAGACATGTGGATCGACGACACTTCGGCCGACGTCATCAAAGTTGACTTCGACGCCCTCTATCACGGCGACCTCCTCGTGGAGGGTGACACCTCCGAGCAGTTCGAGGACGTGCCGCCGCTGGCCAACGCCAGCTGACGTCCGTCTCCGACGTCGGCTGATGCCACGTCTCTGATCCGCGTCATCCGGACAAAAGCGCAGTGCCCGCCTGGATCCCAGGCGGGCACTGCGCTGTCTGGAAGCGGTTTCAGACCGCCGCGCCAGCCCTGACCATGCCGGCGAGCCGACCGGTGATGATCTCATCGGCCTCGCTAACCATCCGGCTGACCAGTTCAGCGCAGGTCGGGATGTCATGAATCAGGCCCATCACGGTGCCGACGGTCCAGATCCCGGCATCGGGATCTCCGTCCTCGAAAACCTTGCGGCCGCGGGATCCGGCCACCAACTCCATGACGTCGCCGAACTGGCCGCCGTTCTTCAGGATTTCGACGACCTCGCGGGACACCGCGTTGGACGCGACCCGGGCAGTGTTATGCAGGCTTCTGAAGATCAGTTCGGTCCCGAGTTCGTTGCCGTCCACGATGGCCTGCTTGATGTTCTGGTGGATGGGCGACTCGACGGTGCACATGAAGCGGGTGCCCATGTTGACGCCGTCGGCGCCGAGGGCCAGTGCGGCGACCAGTCCGCGGGCGTCGCCGAATCCGCCGGAGGCGATCATCGGGATCTCGATCTCCTTGGCCGCGGCGGGGATCAATACCAGGCCGGGTACGTCGTCCTCACCAGGATGGCCTGCGCACTCGAACCCGTCGATGCTGATGCCGTCCACACCGAGGCTCTGGGCCTTGATGGCATGGCGGACCGAGGTGCACTTGTGTAGCACCTTGATTCCGTTGTCGTGGAACATCGGCAGGTGCGGGGCGGGGTTGGATCCGGCGGTCTCGACGATCTTGATTCCGGCGTCGACGATCACCTGGCGGTATTCGTCATACGGCGGTGGGGTGATCGCCGGAAGGATGGTCAGGTTCACCCCGAACGGCTTGTCGGTCATCTCGCGGGTGCGGTCGATCTCGCGGGCGAGGTCGGCCGGAGTGGGCTGGGTCAGCGCGGTCAGGAACCCCAGCGCACCCGCATTGGCAACCGCCGCGACGAGTTCCGCGCGGCCAACCCACTGCATACCGCCCTGGGCGATCGGATGTTCCACACCGAAGGTCTCGGTGAACTTGGTGGTCAATGGCATAGTCGTCGTCCTTTTCGGCTAGTAATCAGCGGGGAGCCATGCGGATGGCGCCGTCGAGACGGATCACCTCGCCGTTGAGCATGGGATTCTGCACGATGTGCACGGCCAGCGCGCCGTATTCGCTGGGGTTGCCCAGCCGCGACGGGTGTGGCACCTGCGTGCCCAGCGAGGCCTTGGCGGGCTCGGGCAGGCCCGCGAGCAGTGGGGTGTCGAACAGGCCTGGCGCGATGGTCATCACCCGGATCTGCTTGTCGGCGAGGTCGCGGGCGATCGGCAGGGTCATGCCGACGACACCACCCTTGGAGGCCGAGTAGGCGGCCTGCCCGATCTGACCGTCGAACGCGGCAACCGAAGCCGTGTTGATGATGACCCCGCGTTCTTTGCTGTTTTCCGGACCGATGGGTTCCGTCTTGACCATCCGCTCAGCACCCAGTCGAAGCACGTTGAACGTGCCGATCAGGTTGATCCTGACGATGCGCTCGAACTTGTTGAGCGGGTAGACACCGGCCTTGCCCAGTACCCTGATGGCGTCGCCGGTACCGGCACAGTTGACCACGATGCGCACCGGACCCATGGATTCAGCCAGGTCCAATGCCTTGGTGACGCCATCCTCGTCGGTGACGTCCGCCGCCGCGAACGCGACCCGATCCCCCAACTCTTTGGCGACGTCCTCACCGTGGGAGGTGGGCAGGTCGAGGATGACGACCTTGGCGCCCTCGTCGAGTAGTGCCTTGGTGGTGGCCAGGCCCAGGCCGGAGGCCCCACCGGTGACGACGGCTACCGCGTCTTTGATCTCCACTCGCACGATCCTCTCGAGTTCTACCTACTGGTTGGTTGGGGACTATACCGCTCCCCCGCTAGACCCATTCCCGCAGAACCGTCGCGGTGTCCTCCCCCGGCGTCCGGGGCGCAGTGGGCTTATCCGGTTGGGTGCGGGAGAACCGCGGCGCCGGCATCGGGAAGATCGAGTCGCCCTCTTTGTAGAAGCTGCCCCGCTCGACGTTGTGCGGTTCGGTCTCGATCTCGGCGAAGGACAGGATGGGGGTGACGCAGGCGTCACTGCCGCGGAACACCTCGGCCCAGTGGTCGCGGTCGTGTTTGAGGAAGGTCTCGGTGAGGATCGCCTTCAACTCCGGAAAACGCGCGGCGTCCATCTGATGGGGCAGGGTCGCGGGATCGAGTTCGAGTTTCGCGATGAGTTCGGCGTAGAACTGCGGTTCGATGGAGCCCACCGCGACATGCCGGCCGTCGGCGCACTCGTAGACGTCGTACCAGGGGGCACCGGTGTCGAGCATGTTGGTGCCGCGCACGTCCTTCCACATGCCGGTATGCCGGAAGGCGAACATCATCTGCGCCAGCACCGCCGAACCGTCGACCATGGCCGCGTCAATCACCTGGCCCTTGCCTGAATGGCTGCGCTCGTAGAGCGCCGAGAGGATGCCGACGAGCAGGAACATCGAACCGCCGCCGAAGTCTCCGACCAGGTTCAGCGGCGGGACCGGCGCCTCGTTGACCCGCCCGATGGCGTGCAGCACGCCGTTGAGCGAGATGTAGTTCATGTCGTGGCCGGACTGCTGGCTGCGGGGACCGGTCTGGCCCCAGCCGGTCATCCGGGCGTAGATCAGGCCCTCATTGAGTGCTGCGCAGTCCTGCGGGCCCAGACCGAGCCGTTCGGTGACGCCGGGACGGAAACCCTCGATGAGAACGTCGGCCTTGGCGATAAGTTTGAGGACGAGGTCGCGGTCCTCCGGACTCTTCAGATCGGCCGTGACCGATCGGCGGCTCCGCAGCAGGAAGTCGTTGCTCGGGGCGGCGCCCGGCCCCCCGGCCTTGGGTCGCTCCACGCGGACCACGTCGGCGCCGAGATCTCCCAGGATCATCGCGGCGTGCGGGCCGGGGCCGATACCCGCCAGTTCGACGACGCGCAAACCCTTCAATGGTCCAGCCATGATTGTCCTACCGCCCTTCGTGCACTCACGTGGACTCTTTGTACCGTGTTGTTCCGTGACCTCTTACACCGGCATCGACGACCTTTCCGTCTCGCTGGACGGCAACGTCCTGTCGGTGACGTTCAACCGGCCCGACAGCCTCAACTCGCTGACCGCCAGGATGGTGGAGACGTTGTGCGACGTCTTGGAGCGCGCGGGCGCCGACCCGACGGTGAAGGTCGTCCGCCTCGGCGGCGCCGGTCGCGGGTTCTGCGCCGGCGCCGGTATCAGCGCCGAGGATCAGGCGGCGGCCCGCGGCACGGGCGCCGGAATCGACCCGTTGCTGGAGGCGATCAACCGGGCGGTGCCCCTGATCACCGGACTGCCCAAGCCGGTGGTGGCCGTCGTACACGGACCCGCGGCGGGTGTGGGCGTATCACTCGCGCTGGCCTGCGACATCGTATTGGCATCGGAGACAGCGTTTTTCCTGCTGGCGTTCACCAAGATCGGGCTGATGCCCGACGGTGGGGCGTCGGCTCTGGTGGCTGCCTCGGTGGGACGGGCCCGGGCGATGAAGATGGCGCTGTTGGCCGAGCGGCTTCCGGCAAACGAGGCGTTCGAGTACGGGCTGGTGTCCTCGGTGCATCCGGCCGACGGACTGGAGGCCGAAGCCGCGGCGGTGATCCACAAGCTGACGGTGGGTCCTGCCATCGCGCTGCGCAAGACCAAGCAGGCGATCAATGCCGCGACGCTGACCGAACTCGGCGGAGCGCTCGCCCGCGAAACCGAGGGTCAAGCGGTTCTGATCAAGTCTCGCGACTTCAAAGAAGGCACCGAGGCATTTCAGCAGCGCCGCACGCCCGCCTTCACCGACGAGTAAACCCGGGAGGCCTCAGAGCCCGAAGATGGGCGGCAGCCCGAGCACCATCATCTGCCCCCACACCACGTGGGTGAGTACCGGGGCCAGCACGCCGCCGGTCGCACGCCGTTGCAGTCCGCAGACGACGCCGAGAATCAATCCGGCGAAGGCGAGCATCGGATTGCCGGTGGCCAGGGTCGCGGCAGCGTAGAGCACGGTGGAGATAGCCACCGGGTAGAACCGGCCCAGCGACGTATACAGCGCCCCACGAAAGAACAGTTCCTCGGCGATACCGTTAACGAAGGCGATGAGCGCGATCAAGAGCAGTGGGCCGTGGTTGGTGTACTCCAGAACCCGGGTGATCCGGTCGGCGATCGGCGGGATGTTGCGGACCGCCAGTCCGCCGAGCAGGAACACCCCCCCGAGTACGAGCCCGGTAACCACCGCGCTGATCACCGGCCGGGTGGCGCGGTCCTGCCAGGTGATTCGACCGAGGTGCAGTGGACCCGAGAGCAGCGCTCCGATCGTCCAGACCGCGGCGAGCGCCATCGTCAGCCAGTAGAACGCTGCCGCTCCGGGCCGCTGGTTGAGCGAGTAGGCCATCAGCAGCGCGCCGGCGACCAAAACCACGCAGACGATTACCCGCCGGCGGCGCACGACGGATGTCTGCTCCGAATGCGGAACAGCTTCGCCGATGGCCGCCGCGCGGAGGTGGTCGATACGCATCGGGTCCACCGTACGAAAAAACCGAGCCCGAATCGATAACACAAGACTGACGTCCCCGGGCAGTGGGTCTAATCCGGGTGGCGGTGCAGTTCCACCAGACCCTCGTAGACGGCGGCGTTGTGGCGATTGTGGGTCACCTCGGCGTCACTGAGTTCGCGTCGGACCTTGCCCGGCACGCCGGCCACCAACGATCTGGGTGGGATGACGACTCCCTGAGCCACAAGTGCACCGGCGGCCACCAGGGATCCGGCACCGATCACCGCCCCGTTGAGAATGATCGCCCCCATCCCGATCAAGGCCCCGTCCTCGACCGTGCAGCCGTGCAGGACCGCGTTGTGCCCCACGCTGACGCCTGCGCCCACCCGGACCGGACATCCCGGGTCGACGTGAATCGTCACCCCGTCCTGGATGTTCGTACCGGCACCGATGTCGATCGGCTCCGCCTCCGCCCGCAACGTCGCCGAGTACCAGACGCTGGACCGCGCCGCCAGCGCGACCTGGCCGATGAGAGTCGCGTTGGGGGCCACCCAGGCCTCGGGGTCCACCTGGGGTTGACGACCGCGGATGGTAACCATCAGGGGGCCTGGCCGGTGTTCAGACATGGCGAGCATCGTAAGGCTCGTCACACCAGCCTCATGACATCGGTGTTGTAGCGACCTGCTGTTTTCAGACGAACCCGTCGTTTTGGGTAACGAAACGATGCGCGCTTACGATGCCTCAGGCGTTGCGGCATCTCTTTGTTGTGATGCCGTATGACGAGAATTACTTAGGAGAAAAGCCAGTGAGCACTCGTACCAAAAGCCTGAGCTTCGCCGCGGCCATCGCCGCTATTGCCGTCGCCATTCCCACCTCGGTCCAGGCTTACGCCGACCCAACCCCCTCCCCGGAACCCGCTCCGGCCACGCCGGCCACGCCGACGAACATGATTCCGGCGCCGTCGTCCACCAAGGTGCCCGATCCCCAGGGCTCCGGCTGCGACGCCTACCGCAGCAAGCACCCCGCCGGCAGCGCCGGTTCGATCGATTCGATGGCGCTGCAGACCGGTTCGCAGGCCCTGGCCAGCAACCCGGACCTGAGCATCTTCAGCGACGCGATCTCGGGCAAGCTGAACCCTGCGGTCAACATCGTCAACGTGCTCGACGGCGGCCCTTACGTGGTCTTCGCGCCGACCAATGCGGCGTTCGCCAAGCTCGACGCGGCCACGCTGGACACCCTGAAGACCGACCCGGCGGTGCTGCTGCCGACGCTCTTCTACCACATGGTGTTGGGCTACCTCGGGCCCAATGACGTGCAGGGAAAGATGCCCACCCAGGACGGCCGCACGGTGACCGTCAAAGGTAAGGGAGGCGACATCACCGTCAACGACGCCAAGTTGACCTGCGCCTACACGGCGCACGGTGCCTACATCTACATGATCGACACCGTTCTGACGCCGCCGACGCCGGCCGCCGAGGCGGCAGAGTCGACGTCTGCCACGACCAGTGCGACGACGTCGGCCACTGCGACGACCTCGTCCGCGCCGTCAAGCACCGAGACTGCGACGGAATCGTCGACCGCTTCGGCGACGTCGACCTCGTCTGCGCCGTCGGCGGCAGAGACCACGTCGGCAACCCCGACGACAACCACCGCCAAGCCGGCGGCCTAGCCCTCGATTTCGGCGCGCTCAGCGTCGCCCAGCGGCGATGAGCGCGCCGAACCGCGCCGCGCTCAGCGCGCCTTCCACACCGGTGCGCGCTTCTGCGCGAACGCCAAGGGTCCTTCCATGGCGTCTTCCGAACTGAACACCACGCGCATCTCCCGGTTGGACCGCTTCCACGCGTCCTTTTCCGCGGTGATGGCTCCCTCGTCGACACCGAGAGCAACGCGCTTGCTGGCTTGGACGGCCAGCGGTGCATTAGCGGTGATCCGGTCGGCCAGAGCCAATGCGGCATCGACGACCGTGCCGTCCGGCACGACCTGGTTGATCAGGCCCCACCGGGCGGCCTCCTCCGCGCTGATCGGGTCGCCGGTCACCAGCAGTTGCATCGCGACCTTGCGGGGCAACTGGTCGACGATGCGGAACAGCCCACCGGCGGCGGCGATCAGCCCGCGCTTGACCTCGGGCAACCCGAACTGTGCGCTGGCCTGGGCCACTACCAGATCGCTGGCCAGGGCCAACTCGGTGCCGCCGCCCAGTGCGGTGCCGTTGACCGCCGCGATGACCGGCTTATCGATGAAGTGCTGCACGTAGCCGGCGAAGCCCCACTCCGGGTGGTCGGGGTGAAAGATGTTCTCCCCCCGGCTGATCGCCTTGAGATCAGCCCCGGCGCAGAACGACTTGTCCCCGGAGCCGGTGATCACAACCGCTCGGATCTCCGGATCGTCCTGAGCCTGAGCGAGTGCGTCGCCGACGCCGACGCTGACCGCCTGATTGACCGCGTTGCGGGCCTCCGGCCGGTTGATGGTGACGATCAGGGTATTGCCCCGACGCTCGGCGAGAGCCCCGGGGCCTGCCGCACCGGACATTCCGTCGCTCATCAGAGCAGCTCGAGGATCGTGGCGTTGGCCTGGCCGCCGCCCTCGCACATTGTCTGCAGGCCGTACCGAATGTTGTTGTCCCGCATGTGATACAGCATCGTGGTCATGATGCGTGCACCTGAACCGCCAAGCGGGTGGCCGAGTGCGATTGCGCCCCCGTTGGGGTTGAGCTTCTTCTCGTCGGCCCCGATCTCCTTGAGCCAGGCCATCGGAACCGGGGCGAAGGCCTCGTTGACCTCGAACACGCCGATATCGGACAGGCTCAGGCCGGAACGCTTCAGCGCCTTCTGGGTGGCCGGGATCGGCGCGGAGAGCATCATCACCGGGTCGGCACCGGCCAGCACCGCGGTATGTACCCGGGCAAGTGGCTTGAGCCCCAGCGACTTCGCCTTCTCCGCCGACATGAACAGCAGCGCGCCGGATCCGTCGGAGATCTGCGAGGAGTTGCCGGCGTGGATCACACCGTCCTCGGAGAAGGCCGGCTTGAGGGTGGCCATCTTCTCCAGGGTGGTGCCCAGGCGGATGCCCTCGTCCCTGTTCATGACAGATTCTTCCGCGCCATCGGCGGCTTCAATCCTGATACCGACGATCTGGTCGTCGAACGCGCCGGAAGCCTGCGCCGCACCAGCTTTTTCGTGCGAGTCGAGCGAGAACTGGTCGAGCATGGTGCGGGTCAGCCCCCACTTCTTGGCCATCATCTCCGCGCCGATGCCCTGATTGGGAGTGCGGTCGTAGCGAGCCTTGAAGTTGCCGGGGTACGGGTTGCCGCCGCTGGCCAAGGAGGCGCCCATCGGGGTGCGCGACATGGATTCCACGCCGCCGGCGATCACCGCGTCGTAATGCCCGGCCACCACACCGGCGGCGGCGAAGTGAACCGACTGCTGGGAGGAACCGCACTGGCGGTCCACGGTCACACCCGGGATGGTCTCCGGCCAACCCGCGGTCAGCACCGCGGTGCGGGCGATGTCGAGAGCCTGCTCACCGGCCTGCATGACGCAGCCCCAAATCACGTCGTCGACGATCTCCGGGTCGATACCCGCGCGCGCGGCCAGACCATTGAGCACCTGCGCCGATAACTCGGCCGGGTGCACTCCGGACAGTCCGCCGTTGCGCTTGCCGACTGCCGAGCGCACTGCCTCGACGATTACCGCTTCCGCCATCGACTTCTCCTTGGGTTCTCAGATGGACCTTCCCCACGATTCTGCAGTCAACCAACCGGTTGGGTCAAAGGCGGCCGTTCTGGGAATCGACATGGACCGGCACGTCGTCGTCCCACGGTTGGCGAACCACCATGTCAGCGACGTTGACATAACCGCTCTCGAACTGCCCCGCGGCGGCGTCGACCAGCCGGTAGCGCTGGGTTTGCCGATGGATGGGCTGGGCATCGAGGATCACCACCCGAACCTCGCCGGGTTCGAAGTGGCAGCGCCGCTGCAGAGCTGCGATCAGTTGTTCGTTGTGCATGTGGCCGTCGCCGAAGTTCCACCCGTTGGCCATGCTGCAGATCCGCTCGCCGTCGGTCACCGAGTAATCGTTCTCGTTGTGGCCGGCCATCGCCCGGTGCGCCAGTGTGAACAACGCCTTGCCGTGGGTGTTGAAGCCGCGGAAGGCGTAACCCATGTAGATGGGGATCTGGGCGGCGTCCTTGCTGCCGTAGAACTTCTCCAATTGGGCGGCGGGCATGTTGGCGATCGCCACGATGCCATTCGCGATCTTGGCCTCGGCTGAGGGCTTGACGCACCACAGCGTGGTGTCCCAGTTTCCGGCGTAGTAGCGCATGCCGGGCAGGAAGGAAATCTTGCGCGGAAACAGGTTCCCGGCGACGACGATTCCGGCCATGACGACGACAAGCATCACCGGAAGCGGGTTGGTCATATCCGTCAGACCGACGTCAGCATGACCGACGAACAGGAACAGCACGCAGAAGATCATGAAGACGTTCCACTCCAGCGGTACGCCCATCGGGATGGCCGACAGGATGCCGAGGTGGAAGCAGACCATCACGAACGCAGCGATCGCGGTGGGCCAGCCGCCGTGGGAGAACAACAGGACCAGCGGAACCAGGCCCTCGATCGCCGTGCTGCCGTGCGCCAGTGCCCGGGACAGCCGCCCGGGCCGCAGGTCGTCTGGGAAGTGTTCGAAGAATGCCCGTTTCACCGCGCGGGGGCGCACCACCGGGCTGTTGGACATCATCGTGGAGATGACGAACGGAAAGTGCTTGGTCAGCTTGGAGGTGGCCGCGCCCATCCAGATCACCAGGCAGGCCAGCTTGGCGGCGACGATCGCGTTGGGGCCGCTGAACAGGAAAGCCGCCACGAACGGGGCGTACACCTCGCCGCGGGCGGCCAGGAAGATGACCTTGTCGCGCAAACCGGTCAGCGCCAGCAGCGCAAGCACCGCCCAGGATTGCCATGCCGGCAGCAGGCCCGTGTCAGCCGGCGCGGAGACCAGCGCCACGAGGAGCATCGCCAACAGAGCGGCGTAGAGCACGACGTCGATCGGGTGGCGGTTGTCGCCCTTGGTGAGGGGCACCGTGTCCGGCCACGGCGGCAGCCGGATGGTGTTGGGCCGCAACCAGTACAGGATCGAACCCATTGGCGGGTAGAAACGGTTGTTCAGCGGGCCGAAGCCGCAGCCGAGCCCGATGACTTCGAAGAGGATGGTGTAGAACACGACCTTCTGGAACACGATCGGGTCGGTCCAGGAATGGCCGATGGTGAGCAGTGCCCCGCCGCCGATGTAGGCGAGAATCTTGACGACATAGAACAGGTGCAGCGCCACCGGTGTGCCGAAGCCCACCTCGGCCCAATGGACAGCCATCGGCCGGATCTTCTGCGAGCGGGTGCCCCTGCTCCACTCGGGGAAGTCGAGTTCCGGGACCTCCTGCTTTAAAAATCCCATGCTCCTTTCCTAGCCGTCGAGGCGGAAACCTGGGCGGGAAATCGCCTGCGAATGCCGCCCGCGTTTCAGTCTCGGGCGAGCGCCTTGGGATCTAGTCCATGGCGGTCCAGGCGTGTGGGATGAGCCGCAGCAGCCGACGGCCCTCGACGTCTGGGGGCAGGTGCCGGACCAGTATCGCGTGGAGCAGTTCGGCGTCATGGCGGCTGTAGAGGTGCAGCACCGCCCGCCTGTCTGGCCCCTTGAGCACGACGGTCACCTTCGGTGGACCCTGCCCTCGGGAGGTCCGGAACGCGCGCACCTCGACGGCGGTGACCTCGGACCAAAACAGCAGGCGGCGTCCAGCGCGGTTCACGCCGACGTCGTCGGCGGACCACGGCACCAGCAGCGGACCGAATGCCAGCGCACCGACGACCGCGAGAAACAGGCCGAAGGCGGTCGCCTTCCACCCGCCCTGGCCCGCGATGACCGCCCCCACCCCTGCCGTTGCCCCCACGGCGGCCAGACCGATGAACACGTTATGGTTCAGCCGGGCTTTCACGACTGACAACCCAGTGCGTCCGCGAGCCGGTCGAGATAGTCGTCGGCATCAATGGCCGCCGGGTCGGCGTGCACGCTGACCGCCACCGTGTCGCCGATGCCATGCACGCCGTGGGTCAGCCCCATCATCGGCGAGAGCGCCGGGAAGCCGGCGGTGAAGCTGACCCGCGACCCCCCGAAGGACAGATCGGCAGGCCCGCGGTGGACGCTGGACACCACGGTGTGTGCTGCGACGGCGCCCGACCGCGCCGCCGGATCGAACTGCTGCACTCCCCAGCGCAACAGCCAGGCCGGCACGGCAGCGAAGGCGGCGTCCGACGCCAGGGTGGCCGGGTGCTCCGCCCGACGACGCTGTCCGGTCAGATCAGCCGCAATCGCGGCGGCCCGCCGCTGCGGATCCAACTCCGGACGCAGATCCACACTGACGTTGCGAAAGTTGTTGCACGCCTGCGCAGGTCGGGATCCACCGGTGGCCATCGGTACCTCAGCCCCGAGTCCGGTGATGTCCTCCCCCCTCTCGGCCAGATACCCGCCCAGAGCCTGGGAGATGGCCACCAGTGCACCGACGGTCACCGTCGGGCGGCGCAGGCCATCGCGGCCGAGGACCAGTGTTCGCAGAACGGATGAACCCGAGCGGGGTGCGTTGACACTGAGCAGCGCACGCGGGGGCTTCGGCGCGGGCAGCGACCCGGCTTCGGTATCGCGGAGAAGTTGTCGGTGCGCACGCGCGGCG
This sequence comes from uncultured Mycobacterium sp., assembly GCA_964483865.1. Classification (GTDB taxonomy): domain Bacteria; phylum Actinomycetota; class Actinomycetes; order Mycobacteriales; family Mycobacteriaceae; genus Mycobacterium. The sequence continues at coordinate 25,782 of CAZADG010000028.1, forward strand.
GCCACCGCCCGGGTCGGCAGGAAGCCTCGATCCGGTGACGCCAGGACTGGCGACGGGGCGCATCGGCCCAGAAGCCTGGCAGCCAGCGCCGCCGAACCGGTGCCGTCCGCCAGAGCGTGGGAGATCTGGATGACGACGACGTTGGGCGGGAAGACGTTGACCCGCCAGGTCATCCGGGTCACGTCGAGTGGCGCGAGTTCGCAGATCGCGTCCAAGCAGTCCGGCCAATCGAGAGCCGGATACACCACGAACTGCCCGGGATTCACCGCGGCCTGCCGCCATCGCGGGTAGCGCCACCAGTCGTCGTCGGCGACCCGTAACTGCATGTCCGCACACCTCTGGGCGTTGCGTCGCACCTCGTCGACCGCCGCGCCGATATCGGGTGCTCCCTCGAAGGCGTAGAGCAAGAACTGGTCGTTGGGCACCGCAGCGGAAAGCCAGAACAGCTGGGCATCGACCGCAGCCATTCGATGGGTGGACACGCCCGCCATTGTCGCGCGACGCGGCCCGCGCTTGCGTAGGGTCGGAACCCTAGACCGAAGGAGGTTTTCATGAAACGAATCGCCGTGGCCATCGCCACTGCAGGCATCATCGCCGGCACTTTGGCCGGTAACGCTAACGCCGCCAGCGTCGACAACAATCCGGTCCAGCCTCAGCCGACTAATCCCGTTCCGGTTTTCACCGCACTGGACTGCGGGTTCGGCACCGGCATCTACGGATGCGGACCCGGCTGGGTGTGGCGCGACGGATGGCGCGGCTGGGCCTGCTACGTCTGCTGACCGCGATCGACCACACAGATTGGAAACCCGCATGATGACGATGCCTCACCTGGTGGCCGGCATGACCGCCACCGCACTCATCTCGGTCGGCCTCCTCAGTGGTACCGGTACCGCCGTGGCCGACGACTACACCAACCTGCTCATCGACCCCAACGTCGTCGTCGACACGTTGGCCTATACGCCCGGCGCGACGACGCCCAACCCGGGCGGTCTGCCTGGCGCCACGGTGATCTACTCGCACCGCGACGGCCGCACCATCACCGACTCGGTGTGGGTGCTGGCCGACCCGGCCGCCGCCACCGCGGCAATGACCCAGGTGACCGGTGCCTTCAAGGTCGCCAACCCCAGGACCGAGCAGGTGGCGGTCGGAACGGGCGGGCAGTTGATCTCCGGCACGTCGCCGGACGGAACCCAGTCGCGGAGCCTGCTGTCGTTCACCCATGGCAACGCCGCCTCGACGATCGAGTTCACCGGGCCGGCGAATGACCCGGCACCCATGGACCTTGTCATCGACCTCGGCAAGGCACAGAACCAGCTCCTTACGGACCGCCTCGGGTACTGAGGAAGTCCACGATCCGTCGACCGACCACGTCGGGCTGTTCCAGTTGCAGGAAATGCCCGGCGTGGTCGATGACGTCTGTGGCGCTGCCGGGCGGCAGTCCCGCGCGCACGAACGGCGCGAAAGCCGCCGTCATACACCCGTCGTCGGCGCCGTGCAGATAGAGCGTCGGAATCCGCGGCGGTTCGGTCCACCATCGATGCTGTTCGGCGTATCGGGCCGGAGGGCGGTGATTGCGGATGGTCGCCCGGTAGGGGCCGAGCGCAGCGCGCCAGCGGTCCGGAGCGCCGATCGCCGCATCGACATGCCGCAGGTCCTCTGCGGGTCCGTAACCCGGTGACCATCGCCGCCATAACAGCGGCACGATCCACGGACCCGAGCGCTCGGGCGCGAGTGGCAACTGGAAGTAGCCGATGTACCAACTGCGCAGCAGTTGGCGCGGGAGCAGGCGCAACAGGTCAGCGCGCCGCTGACGCAGCGTCGCCGCCGGCGGCACCGACATCACCACCGCCTTACGGAAGGGACTTCCGGGTATCGCCGCCAGACCGGTCGCCGCCACGGCACCCCAGTCATGGCCGATCACCACGTCGGAGTCGGTCGGGTTGCTCGCCGCCCGCACCTGCAGGGCGTCGTCCATCAGTGCGCCGAGGTGATACGCGCCGTCCGACGGCAGCGAGGACGGTACGTAACCGCGCATGAAGGGTGCGATCACTCGATAGCCGGCACCCACCAGATGAGGCGCAAGCCTGCGAAATCCATAGGCGGTGTCAGGAAATCCGTGCAGGCACAACGCAATCGGGCCGTCCTCCGGCCCCCAGGTCAGTGCGCGCAACTGCACCGTAGGGGCAGTGACATCGATCCATCGAGGCGCAGTCGGCATCTCAAACCTCCTGATCGAAGCCGGAGATCATCCAGCGGCCGTCGAGCTTTTCCATGGTGACCAACACACTGGTGTTGGTCTGGGTGGGGGGTTCCCCGCGGACCGTCAAGGTCTGGTTGACGTAGGCGAGGACCACCGCATGCCCAGATGCGGCGGACACGACGGCGGCGGCCGGGACCTCCGCCGACGCGGAGACGCCCTTCTGCTTGGCGTCGGGGATCACCACCGTTGTGATCAATTGGGTGTAGTCGTCGAGGAATGCTCCGGTCAACCGGTCCCGCGCGGCGGCCGGCAGATCCTTCTCTGCGGTTTCGGGCTGATAGCTGAGGATGACCGGGATGGATTCGCGCGCGGCCTGCACCGCCCCGGCCCCGTCGGCCTGGGCGGTGCGGCGCGATGAGCCGTCCCAGAACAGCCATGAGCTAAACGCCAGTAAGCCCAGGGCGGCCACGAGCGACCCGAAGCGGTGCCTCAGGCTCACGGTACGAATTCCACTGCGGCGACTTTGAATCGTCCGTCGTCCTTGGCAACCGTGACGCGGGTTCGCCACGCTTTGGGTTGCCGTTCCGGGACCCCACGGTTGGTCGTCATGACCCGCAGCGCCACTAGCACGCTGCCGGCATCGCCGTCGGCGGACTCCCAGCCGGCCGAGGTGACGGTGCCGACCGACGTCGACTGCGCCCGGCGCGCAGCCTCCTTGAATCCCCCGGCCTTCTTCTCGAAATCGGCGCGGAAGCCGCCGGTGGAGGTGTCGAGGATGCGCTGCACATCGGCGTCGACCTGCTGATGGTCGATGGTGGTCAACGCCAGCAGTCCCTCCCGGCCCGCCGCCACCATCTGGGCTCGCACCCCGTCGGTCCGACGCGCCTCACTATCGCGCCAGCCCAACCAGCCGGTGATCGCGACGAGAACGGCCAGACCCGCGATGACCACGCGGCGCATGTCCACGCTCCCTTGCGCTGACGTGCGGGCGGCTGCCCGTACTGGGTCGAAAGGCTACCGACGCCCACCGGTAACGTGCGATGCGCACCGCCCGAGAGGAGCCCCGCAGTGAGCGCACACCCGCATACTGTGCAGTTCACCGGGCATAGCGACGGAGACGTGGCCCTGACACTGGTGGGCGACGAGTGGAACCGCGGTTCCACCCTGGTCGCCGGGCGCCCGACGATTCTGATGTTGCACGGCGGCGGCCAGAACCGGTTCTCGTGGAAGAACACCGGACAGATTCTGGCCGACCGCGGGTTCCATGTGATCGCACTCGACGCCCGCGGCCACGGCGACAGCGACCGCGCGCCCGGCGCGCGGTACAGCATCCACGCATTGGCAGGCGATATCGCGGCGGTGCTGGCCCAGATTGGCCGCCCGGTGGTCATCATCGGCGCCAGCATGGGTGGGCTGACCGGCATCCTGGCCGCCGCCGGGGCGGGCCCGCATCTGGTGACCGGACTGGTGCTCGTCGACGTGGTACCGCGTTACGAACATGAGGGCACCGCACGCATCCGCGACTTCATGACCCGGCACGTGCACGGTTTCGAGAACCTTGAGCAGGCCGCCGACGCGATCGCCGCCTACCTTCCGTACCGGAGCCGGCCGCGCAACCTGGACGGGCTGAAGAAGAACCTCCGGCATCGGGACGGCCGCTGGCACTGGCACTGGGATCCGGCGTTCGTCAGCTCGGCCCATGATGAACCGTTCGCCGATATGGCGGAGTTGGAGCAGGCGGCCATGACGCTGACGATTCCGATCCTGCTGATCCGAGGCAAGCTGTCCGACGTGGTCAGCCCCGAGGGCGTCGAAGACTTCCTGGCCAAAGTCCCCCACGCGCAGTTCGTGGAACTCTCCGGGGCCGGACACACCGCCGCCGGCGACGACAACGACGGGTTCAGCGACGCTGTGGTCGACTTCGTCGACCGGTGATCCGATCGCGCCGGATCCGTCGCGGCTTCGGCTGGACTCCTTCGGCTGGACTCCT
>CAZADG010000028.1:30071-37938 GCA_964483865.1 uncultured Mycobacterium sp.
CTTCGGCTGGACTCCTTCGGCTGGACTCCTGCGGGCGGACTCCTTCGGGCGGACTAAGGGCAGCCGGTGGCCGTGAAGACAGCTCCCTTGAGCATGCTGTCGGGCGGCCACGTGAGGCTGGTGTCGGTGAGTGCGAGTCGCGTCCCGTCGCCGTAGACGAAGGCACCGGCCTCGAGTCGTCCGGCCGTCGTCTCGGGAGCGAACTCCTGCGCGCCACCGACGTAGGAGTAGACGGTGACCTGCCCGCCTTCGGGATTGTTGGCGTTCCGGGCGGGCTCGACTTTGATCACCGTTCGCGAGGAATCCTCAACGAGTTCGTAGCAGCGCGTCGAAGACTGCGCGGAATCCGCGGCGGCCCCGCCGGACCCCTCGTTGCTCCCGCTACCGCACGCGGCGACCGCGAGCACCAACACCGGGGCCGCAGCCAAGCCCGCAAGTCGCCCGGACATAGGACACCCTCCTTCGCGCCGATTCGGCAGGACGATACGCGCATCGCCGATCAACGTCACCGCCGGGCGCGACGTAGATCACCCGACGGTCGCCCCGAAGAAGCGTTCTCGGGCAGCCTCCAGCGTGAGGCCGCGGTCCTTGATCTCCCACGCGATCGCACAGAGCTGCCCGACGGCACGTTCCGCCAACGTTCGATGCGGCTCATAGCCCGGCTTGATGAGGAACCGGACGGTCTCAATCGGTGCAGAGCCCTCAGGGCTCTCGATCGTCGCCTGCACGAAGGAAAAGGCATCGGCGCCGGAGTAGCCGTCCTCGATCTCCCAGGCCCAGCGTTCATCATCGGTCGCGCCGACGGTGATTTCCACGGCGTCGATCCAGATGTAGTTCACCAACAGGTGTCGGCTCACACGTTGAACCGGAACTCCACCACGTCGCCGTCGTGCATGACGTAGTCCTTGCCCTCAATACGCACCTTGCCGGCCGCCTTGGCGGCGGCCATCGAGCCGGCCTCGGCCAGGTCGACGAACGAAACGACCTCGGCTTTGATGAACCCCTTCTCGAAATCGGTGTGGATCACCCCGGCCGCCTTGGGTGCGGTGTCGCCCTGGTGAATCACCCAGGCGCGGGCCTCTTTCGGGCCGGCCGTCAAGTAAGTCTGCAGTTTCAAGGTGTGAAAACCGGCCCGCGCCAACGCATCCAGGCCGCGTTCGGTCTGCCCGATGGACTCCAGCAGTTCGGCGGCCGACTCGTCGTCGAGTTCCTGCAACTCGGATTCGATCTTGGCGTCGAGGAACACCGCGTCGGCCGGGGCGACCGCGGCGCGCAACTCGGCGATCTTGGCCTCGTCGCCGAGCACGGACTCGTCGGCATTGAACACATACAGGAAAGGCTTGATCGTCAACAGGTTCAGTTCGCGCAGCAGCGCGCTGTCCACCTTCGATCCGGCGGCGAACAACGTCGTGCCGGCATCGAGAACCGCCTGCGCCGCCAGTCCCGCCTCGTAGACCGGCTTGCGCTCCTTGTTGTTGCGGGCTTCCTTCTCCAACCGGGGCAGCGCCTTCTCCAAGGTCTGCATATCGGCGAGGATCAGTTCGGTCTCGATGACCTCGATGTCCGAGCGGGGATCGACCTTGCCGTCGACATGGACCACGTCGTCGTCGGCGAACACCCGGACCACCTGACAGATGGCGTCGCACTCCCGGATGTTGGCCAGGAACTTGTTGCCCAGCCCGGCGCCCTCGGAGGCGCCTTTGACGATTCCGGCGATGTCGACGAAGGTGACCGGTGCGGGCAGGATTCGCTCGGATCCGAACATCTCCGCCAGTGTGGCCAGCCGCGGGTCGGGCAGCGGGACGACACCCTCGTTGGGTTCGATGGTGGCGAACGGATAGTTGGCCGCCAGGACATTGTTGCGGGTCAGTGCGTTGAACAACGTCGACTTTCCGACGTTGGGCAGACCCACGATTCCCAAACTCAGGCTCACGGGTTGACAAGTCTAGAAGGCCCGGCGAATCACACCGATTCCCGTCAGGCACGCCAGCGCACGCTGCCAGGTTCAGCGCGGGGTGAACCGGTACGGTCTAGGGGTGCCAGATCAGCGGACGGCAAGGGCCGATGCGCGCCCCCAACTCGCCACCGCCACAGGTGTGTCCTGGTGGGGCGCGGTGCTGATCGCGGTCACCGCCACCCTGATCGGGCTGGCCATCGAGGCGGGCCTCGGGCATCGGGAACTCGGTGGCATCTTCGCCACGTTCTATGCCCTGGGGTGCCTGGCCGCGGTACTGGCGGTGCGCCAGTCGGGCATCTTCACCGCGATCATCCAGCCACCGCTGCTGTTGTTCGTCGCGGTGCCACTGGCCTACTACCTGTTCCATGAGTCTGCCTTCGGCGGCCTGAAGGACATCCTGATCAGCTGCGGTTATCCGCTCATCGAGCGTTTCCCGCTGATGCTGTTCACCTCGGCCGCGGTGCTGCTGATCGGGTTGGTGCGCTGGTACCTGGCGACATCGGTACCCGGCCGGACGGCGGCCGCGGCCGCAGCTAGCGCCGAACGGCCCGGTCTGCTGGCCGCGCTGTCGACCAAGCTGGCCTCGGCATTCGCCGGCAACGGCGCGGTGGACGAGGAGGCCGGCGCCCGCCCGGCCCGCCCCCGGCACGTCGTCGACCGACCTTCTGCTGCCCCCGGTCGCCGTTCGGGCGGGCGTGCCGCGGCCCGCTCCCGGCACGCCCGCCGGCCGGTTGAGGAAGCCCCACCACGGCGGCAGCAGCCCGCCCGGCGGCCGGCCCGCGAGGCCGAGTGGGACGACGAAGCACGCCGCGGGACGCGCCAGCAGCGCGACCCGCGCCGCACTCCCCCGCCGACGCGGCGGGAGCGCCGCCCGGATTACCGGGACCAGAGTCCGCCGCGGGGCAGCCGCGTGGAGCCCTACGAGTCGGGCCGCGGCTACCAGTCCCATCCGCAGTACGACGGATACCCGCCGTACGAACCCCGGCGGCGGCAGCCCCCGCCGGACCAACACCCCGTGTCGCGGGTCCGCTACCGGGCTTCCGGCCCGACCGACTCCGACATCGACCGGGGCCGTCCCCGGCGGTAGGTCACGACCGGGCGGGACGGATCTCACGGGGCAGCGCGAACACCAGCGTCTCGCTGGCGGTGGTCACTGTTTGCACTGTGCCGTAACCCAGTTCAGCGAGCCGCTCGAGCACTCCCCGGACCAGGATTTCGGGGACCGACGCACCGGAGGTCACGCCGACCGTCATCACCCCGTCCAACCAGGACGGGTCGATGTCCTCGGCATAGTCGACCAAGAAGGATGCCCGCGCTCCCGCATTCAGGGCCACCTCGACGAGCCGCACCGAGTTCGAGGAGTTGCGCGAGCCGACGACGATGACGAGATCGCACTCCGGGGCCATCGCCTTGACCGCGCCCTGCCGGTTCTGGGTGGCGTAACAGATGTCGTCGCTGGGCGGATCCTGCAAGGTGGGGAAGCGCTCCCGAAGCCGGGCCACGGTCTCCATCGTCTCGTCGACGCTGAGGGTGGTCTGGGACAGCCAGATCACCTTGCTCGGATCCCGCACCGTGACGGCGTCGACGCCGTCGGGGCCGTCCACCAACTGGACGTGGTCGGGCGCCTCCCCGGCAGTGCCGATCACCTCTTCGTGGCCCTCATGGCCGATCAGCAGGATGTCGTAGTCCTCCCGGGCGAACCGCTTGGCCTCGTTGTGCACCTTGGTGACCAGCGGGCAGGTGGCGTCGATGACCTGGAGATTGCGGGCGGCGGCGGTCTCGTGGACGGTGGGGGCGACGCCGTGGGCCGAGAACACCACGATGGCGCCCTCGGGCACCTCGTCTGTCTCGGCAACGAACACCGCACCGCGCTGGGACAGCGTGTCCACGACGTGGCGGTTGTGCACGATCTCGTGGCGGACATACACCGGGGCCCCATGCTTCTCCAGGGCACGCTCGACGGTCTCGACGGCGCGGTCCACTCCGGCGCAGTACCCCCGGGGCTCGGCGAGCAGAACTCGTTTGCCGTCGCGGTGCGCGGCTGAGCCGGCAGCGCCGGGGATCCCCATGTTCACGGTTGGCGGCATGGAATCAGGGTACGTTCTCCCGCAGGCGGCCGGGCCAGCCGTACGCTGATGGCCATGGCTACCGCACCGTACGGGATCCGGCTGCTGGTCGGCGTCGCCGTCACCGCTCTGGAGGAGACCCGCAAGCTGCCGCAGACGATCGTCATGTACCCGATGACGATGGCCAGCACGGTTGCGCAGATCGTCATGAAGATCCAGCAGGACTTGGCCGGCCTGGTCATCAAGGGCGATTCCACCCTCGAGAGCATCTTCCCGCCCAAGGAGGAGAAGCCCGACTGGGCGACCTTCGACGAGGATCTGGCCGACGATCCGGGCCGCCCCGCACCCAACGGAGAACGTAAGACCGAGGGCCGCTTCGCGTTGTACTCGGTCACCGACGGGGTGGGCGTGCCGACGGGCGAACGGACCGGGAAAACCACATCTGCCACCGCCCGCAATGTCGATCCGGCACCGGCGCCCACCGCCCGGGTCGCTCCGCCGCCGATCGCGGTCGAGATGGACTACGAGTCGTTGACCCTGGCCCAGTTGCGCGCCCGGATTCAATCGCTGAGCGTGGCTGACCTGCGGGCTTTGCTTGCCTTCGAGGAGTCCGCCAAGGCGCGCGCTCCGTTCCAGACCCTGCTGGCCAACAGGATCACCCGCGCGACCGCCAAGTGAAGTCGGGCAGATGACCGGCCCGATCAGCCCAGCGCCGGGAACATCCGCGGACAACCCGTTCCCGGTCCGCGCGGTCGCCATCCGCGTCAAGGGTTGGATCGACCGATTGGGCAGCGTCTGGGTGGAGGGCCAGCTCACTCAGATCAACGCCCGCACCAACGCGAACACCGTTTTCATGGTGTTGCGCGACCCGGCGGCCGACATGTCGATGTCCGTGACGTGCTCACGCGAACTGATGCTCGGCGCCCCGGTGAAACTGACCGAGGGCACCCAGGTGATCGTTCGGGGAAAACCGGATTTCTACACCGGGCGCGGCTCATTCTCCCTGCGGCTCAGCGAGATTCGAGCAGTGGGCCTCGGCGAATTACTCGCCCGCATCGAGATGCTGCGCAAGGTGCTCGCAGCCGAGGGCCTGTTCGATCCCCGACTCAAAAGGCCCCTGCCCTTCCTGCCCACCATGATCGGGCTCATCACAGGCCGGGCAAGTCATGCGGAAAAAGATGTCACCTCGGTCGCCGGCGGGCGGTGGCCCGCGGTGCGGTTCGCCATCCGAAACACAGCCGTCCAGGGACCGAGCGCTGTCGCCCAGATCGTCGAGGCGCTGCGGGAATTGGACGCCCACCCGGAGGTCGACGTCATCATCATCGCGCGGGGCGGCGGCAGCGTGGAAGACCTGCTGCCGTTCTCCGATGAGACGCTGTGCCGGGCGATCGCGGCCTGTCGCACCCCGGTGGTCAGCGCGGTCGGTCACGAGCCGGACAATCCGCTGTGCGACCTGGTCGCCGACGTACGCGCGGCCACCCCGACCGATGCCGCCAAGAAGGTGGTGCCCGACACCGGCGCCGAGTTCGCGCGGGTGGCCGAGTTGCGGCGCAGAAGTGCCGACGCACTGCGCAACTGGGTGGGCCGCGAACAGCACAACCTGGCTCAGTTGCGCAGCCGGCCGGCGCTGGCGGACCCGATCAGGATGCTCACCGAGCGGGTCGTCGAGGTGGAGCGAGCGCGCGCCGCGGCGCGCCGCGACGTGACCCGCCTGGTGGGGGCCGAGTCCGAACGGGTGGGACACCTCTCGGCCCGGCTGTCCACGTTGGGGCCCGCCGCCACTCTGGCGCGGGGCTACGCAGTGGTGCAGCGAGTGCCCGATCCGGGCACGGGCGCGGAGTCGGTTGTGATCCGCTCGACGGCGGACGCCCCGGCGGGAACGACGTTGCGAATAAGGCTTTCCGATGGCGCGGTGGGCGCCGTGAGTGCCGGGCGGGAGGATGGAACTGTATGAGTGAGCCGCAGACTCCGGTCAGCGATCTGGGTTACGAACAGTGCCGTGACGAGCTGATCGACGTGGTCCGAGTGCTCGAGCAGGGTGGCTTGGATCTCGATGCGTCGCTGTCGTTGTGGGAACGCGGTGAGGCGCTCGCCCGGCGGTGCGAGGAGCACCTGGCCGGCGCCCGGGCACGAATTGAGGCCGCGCTGGCCGCATCCGAGGCCGACGATTGATCAGATCCGGCGGCCGTCGGAGACTATTCCGCAGAGTTCGTTGAGGCGTTGGAGCGTGGTGTCGACCGCGGCGCCGTCCTGCGGGGTGTAGCTGCGGTCGCTGAGCGTCTGCATCTGGTTGCGGCGCGCCGCGAGGTAGTCCCTGGCGGCCTGCGCGACGTCGGCGGGCTGGGCGACGATCTTGGGCTCGAACAGGTCCAGCGCCGTGGCGACCGGCGCGTTCTGGTTCGCGATGTCGATGTCGATGTTGGGTGTTTGCCACGTCCAGCCGTTGGGCAGCGCAGGAATCGCCCGCAGCGTCAGCCGGGTCTCCGACCATGCCTCGCACGTGGTCGGCCCAGTGGCGGCCTGGTCGCTCTTCTTGAGGATCAGGGCCCCGGCGACCAGTCCGGCGGCGACGACGATCGCGGCGCCGAAGATCGCCGCCGGCAACCACCGTCGTCCCGTCTGGGGCATCGGCGGGGGCAACGGCGGGGGCAACGGCGACTCACCTGGGGGCCGCCATTGCATGTTCGGGTCCATGGGTAGCGATGGTAATGCCGACCGCCAGGAACGTCGGGCAAGATAGGGCGCGACGAGGCTTTGACTGAAATGGGGTCCGATGTCCGACGCCGTGCTGGTGACCGGGGCGTTCGGTCTGGTCGGCACGGCGACTGTCAAGCATCTGGCCGGGCTCGGGCGCCGGGTGGTGGCGACCGACCTCGACGTCCCGGCCAACCGCAAGGCGGCGGCATCGCTCCCGGCCGGGGTGACGGCCCGATGGGCGGATCTGACCGACCCGGCCCAGGTGAGCCGATTGTTGTCGACGGTTGAACCGGCAGTGATCATCCACCTGGCTGCGGTCATCCCGCCGCTGTGCTACACGAAACCGGAGCTGGCCCGGGCGGTGAACGTCGATGCCACCGCAAATCTCACCAAAGCCGCTGCGGCGCAACCTGTTCAGCCGCGTTTCGTTCAGGCCTCCAGCATCGCCGTTTACGGTCCGCGCAACCCGTACCGGATCAGCGATGTGCTCACCTCCGACACCCCGGTGCGGCCCTATGACCTCTACGGCGGTCACAAAGTCGAAGCCGAAACCATCGTTCGCGCCTCGGGCCTGGACTGGGTCATCCTGCGACTCGGCGGTGTGCTCACCGTCGACATCCGATTGGACACCGATCCCGACCTGATCTTCTTCGGGGGCGTACTGCCCACCGACGGGCGACTGCAGACCGTCGATGTGCGAGATGTCGCTTATGCGTTCGCCGCGGCCAGCACCGCCAACGTCACCGGTCGTATCCTGCTGATCGGGGGTGATGATTCGCACCGGCTTCTGCAGGGTGAGGTCGGCTCCTCGACCGCGGCGGCGATGGGTTTGGTCGGCGCTTTGCCGCCCGGACGCCCGGGGGACCCGCACGACGATGACGGCTGGTTCGCCACTGATTGGATGGAGTCCGCGACCGCAAATGCCCTGTTGGGTCACCAGCACCATTCGTGGCCGCAGATGCTGGCTGAAACCGCGGACAAGGCCGGTTGGAAGCGCTATCCCCTGCGGGTGATCGCACCACTCGCCCGGGAATACCTCAAACGCCAATCGCCCCACTACCGCCAACCCGGCCGCTACGCCAACCCGTGGGAAGCGGTGCGCCGCAGGTGGGGAGCACCCGAGGCCGATCGGAGAGAACCATGACCA
>CAZADG010000028.1:38038-41152 GCA_964483865.1 uncultured Mycobacterium sp.
TTCCTGGTCATCAAGCACGCCGCAGGCCATCTGCGCAACGGCGCGGCGGTGGTGTCGTTGACGTCGCTGAACGCCCGCCAACCGGCCATCGGGATGAGCGCCTACTGCGCGGCCAAGGCCGGGTTGTCGATGCTGACCCAGGTCGCCGCCCTGGAACTCGGGCCGCGGGGCATCCGGGTCAACGCCGTCGCCCCCGGGTTCGTCCACACCCCGCTGACCGAGGGAGCCTCTGCCATCCCCGGCGTGGTGGAGGAGTACGTGGAGAACACCGCACTGGGGCGGGCCGGCACTCCCGAGGATGTGGCGGCGGCGGTGGCGTTCCTGTGCTCGCCGCAATCAGCGTGGATGACCGGGGAGATCCTCGACCTCAACGGCGGCGCACACCTCAAGCGCTACCCCAACATTCACCAGCATCTGCGCAAACTCATGGGAGAGTAGGCCGGTGAAGACGGATTTCACGCTCACCCAGAAGCGAGCGCTGGCGATCGTCACCGGGATCGCCCTGCTGTTCGGGGCCTACTTCCTGCGCCGCTACTTCATGCTCATCGTGATCGCCGCCATCGTGGCCTACCTCTTCACCCCCGTGCACAACCGGCTCAAGACAAAGTTCAACGGCGGTCTGGCGACGACAATGACCGTCCTGATCGCGCTGGGCACCGTCGTCATCCCGATCATCGGGGTGATCACCCTGGCGACTTATCAGATCTCGCACATGCTCATCGGCGTTGCCGACTGGGCCAAGACCGCCGACCTCACCGCGTTGGGCGACAAGGCGATCGGGGCGGTCAACCAACTGCTGGCGAAGCTGCCGTTCCAGACCCCGACCATCACCCTGGAGTCGTTGCGCTCCAACGTGGGCAAGGTCGCCCAGACCATCGGTGAGTGGCTGCTGCGGACCATCAGCGGGGCCGCGGGCGGTGCGATCGGGTTCATTACCTCGGCGATCATCTTCATCTACGTCCTGATTTCGCTGCTCGTCAACAAGGCCGAAGTCATCACACTGGTCCGCCGGCTTAACCCCCTGGGTGAAGAGGTCACCGACCTGTACCTGTCGAAGATGGGTGCCATGGTGAAGGGGACGGTCAAGGGCCAGTTCATCATTGCGGTCATCCAGGGAACCCTGGGCGCGATCTCGATCTACATCGCCGGCTTCCACGACGCGTTCTTCGTCTTCGCGATCTTCCTGACGGCTTTGTCGGTGATCCCGCTGGGCAGCGGCATCGTCACCATTCCGTTCGGGATCGGCATGATGCTCTTCGGCAACGTCGCCGGCGGCCTTTTCGTGGTGCTGTTCCATCTGATCGGCATCACCAACGTCGACAACTTCCTGCGTCCGATCCTGGTGCCCAAAGAAGCGCGACTGGACCCGGCGCTGATGCTGCTGTCGGTGTTCTCGGGCATCGCAATGTTCGGTTTCTTCGGCATCATCCTGGGACCGGTGGTGATGATCCTCATCGTCACGACCATCTCGGTCTACCTCGCGGTCTACAAAGGCGTGGAGATGAACGACGGCACAGAAGAACCTGAAGACCACAAGAAACGGTTCGGCAAGCGGCGCAAGGACAAAGCGAAGAAGCAGAAGCTGCCGAAGACCGTGCTTCCGGTCAGCCCCGAGCCCTCCCCCGGATCGGTCAGCTCAGACGTTCTTTGAGGAATTCCACCACCCGCTTGCGCGCCTCGTAGGCCTGCTGGCCCTCCTGCTCGCGGACCTCCAGGGTCAGCACCGAGTGCGCCATCCGGCCGAAGCCGCCGGAGTTGCCCGGCGCGGAATCGATTTCGATGACCTCGAAGTTGTCCCCGAGCCGCTCTTTGAGGGTCGTGAATCGCTCGGCAGGTGCCGCGGGATCGCCGGTAAATCGCAGACCGAGAGCGCACAGATTGTCCTCGGCAGCTCGCTTCTCGATGACTTTCATCTCCCCCTCGGAGAAACCGGGGTCACGCTTGTGCGCCGCGGTCAGGGCGATCGGTACTGACGGCTGGCTGAGCACCGAGGCCAGCACGCTGTCATCCACGGCTGTCGCCAGCGCGAAGCCGCCGGTGAAGCACTGCCCGATCACGCCGACACCCTTGCCGCCGGCCCTGGCCTTGAGGTCGCGGGCCAGCGCCTTGAGATAACGAGTCACCGGACGTTCCTTGTTCAGGGCGAATGCCGCGAACTCCTTGGCAACACAGGCCCGGGCCATGGTCGGGACCAGCCCCACCCCCCGGGCCGGAGCGCCCGGGGTACCGAAAAGCGAAGGGATCGCAACCGTGAAGCCGTTGTCCACCAGATAATTTCCCAGGGCCAGCACGCCGGGGTGCGCACCAGGAATCTCGGGGATCAGCACCACGCCGGGACCTTCGCCCTTGCGGAACACGTCGTAGGTGAACCCCTCGGCGGTGAATGGATCGCGCACCCAGCCGGAAAGGTCGGCTTCGGGAGACTGTGACTTCATCGGGCAGTCCTAACTTCTCGGGACCAGCGGCGGCTGGCGTTGGGTGGCGGCAGCCAGGGTGCGGAACTCCTCCGGTTTTCCGGCGCCGGTGATCGCCACCTGCGTCGCGCCGCCTGGGCTGTTGAGGCGGGTGGTCCACACCGGCTCGGTGTCCTCGCCGCCCTGGTAGACGATCCAGGTGACGCCGTCGACGTCTTCAGTGCCGGTCGGGTACACCGTGCTTTGGATCGACTGCACCAGGGCGTCTTCGTCGGCGTTGCTCTGGGTGAGGCTGACGTACATCTTCGACGGCGCGATATAGCCCACCCGGGTGGCCACCGCCTGTTGTTTGGTGCCAGTGGCCGGATCGGTGCGGCCGGCTTCGATGCCGGTACGGCTACCGGAGTTGGGCTGCCAGCCCTCCGGCAGCGTGGGCAGTCGGACCGGGAAGCCGACGGCGTTGGCGTCGGCCTGTAGGGCAAATGCGGCGTCGTAAGTCGGCGCCATGCCGTCGGCGGGGCCGTTGGGACGAAACGAGCACATGCCCACCAGACCGGCCAGCACCATGCAGGCCAGGATCAGCGGCGCCAGCGACCAGAACATGTCCCTGCCGTCCTGGAGCACCCGAGGCTTGGCAGGCCGCGGGGCCGGAGGGCCGGCGACATTCGACTCGGGTGGCGGTGGCGGGCCGTCGACAGTC
>CAZADG010000029.1:0-6663 GCA_964483865.1 uncultured Mycobacterium sp.
GCGGCGGTCAGTAGCGCCTCGGCGATCGACGACGCCCCCGAGGGCGTGGCTCCGTCCATCGGGTCGGCGGGACGCACCATCAGTGCCTCGGCGTCGTCGGCGGTGTCGAACCAGCGGCCGGGCCGGTCGGGATCGGCGAAATGCCGCAGTGCCACGTCGATCAACGTGGTGGCGTCGGTCAGCCAACGCCGGTCGGCGGTCAACTGGTAGACCGCCAGCAGTCCGGTGGCCAGCATCGCGTAGTCCTCGAGGATGGCCGCGCTGTCCCCCACCTGGCCGCCGAGGCTGGCCCGACGCAACCGGCCGTCCACCAGGTGCAGACCGACTACCCGCTCCGCGCACCGCAGCGCGGCGTCGAGCAGACGTGAATCCTGCAGTGCCACACTGGCTTCGGCCAGGGCGGTGATGGCCAGCCCGTTCCAGGCGGTGACCACCTTGTCGTCGCGGCCCGGTTGCGGGCGGGTGCGCCGGACGTCCATCAGTGCCGCTCGCACGCGGTCGAAACGCTCGGCCTCCTGCGGCAGCGGGTCGTACTCGGCCGGCAACTGCAGCACTGAGGTCCCGTGTTCGAACGTCCCGTGCTCGGTGACTCCGAAAACCTTTGCCGCCCAGGGTCCGTCGTCGTCGCCGAGGGCTTCGCGCAGCTGCGCGGGGGTCCACACGTAGGTCGACCCCTCCACCCCGGCGGCATCGGCATCCAGCGACGAGGTGAACATTCCCCCCTCGGTCAGATCCTCCAGCAGGAACGCCGCCGTCTCGGTGGCCACCCGCCGGGCCAGCGCATCGCCGGTGCGGCGCGCCCAGTGCGCGTACACCCGCAGCAGCAGGGCGTTGTCGTAGAGCATCTTCTCGAAGTGCGGCACCACCCAGTCGGCGTCCACACTGTAGCGGGCGAAGCCGCCGGCGAGTTGGTCGTAGATGCCGCCACGTGCCATCGCGGTGCAGGTGCGGCGCACGGTGCCCAGCGGTACCGGCGACCCGGTCCGTTCGTGGCTGCGCAGCATGCCCTCCAGCAGGTGCGACGGCGGGAACTTCGGCGCGCCCCCGAAGCCGCCGCGGATGGTGTCCTCGTCGCGCAGTACCCCCGTGACCGCGTGATCGCACAGGTCGGCAGTCACCTCCGGACCACCTGCGGGCAGCCTGGAGGCCATGCGGCGCAGTTCGCCGGCAATGTGGTCGCTGGACTGCTCGACCTGATCCCGCTCATCGCGCCAGGCCTGCTTTACCGCCGCGAGCAGATTCAGGAACTGCGGCTTGGGAAAGTAGGTGCCGCAGAAGAACGGGCGGCCGTCGGGGGTCAGGATGCACGTCATCGGCCAGCCGCCGTGCCCGGTCATCGCCACGGTGGCGTTCATGTACACCGCGTCCAGATCGGGACGTTCCTCGCGGTCGACCTTGATGCAGACGAACTCGTTCATCGCTGCGGCCACCGCCTCGTCCTCGAAGGACTCGTGGGCCATCACATGGCACCAGTGGCAGGCGGCGTAGCCGATGGACAGCAGGATCGGCACGTCCCGGCGGGCCGCCTCGGCCAGCGCCTCGGCGCTCCACTGCTTCCAGTGCACCGGGTTGTCGGCATGCTGACGCAGATAGGGGCTGGTCGCGACCGCGAGCTCGTTACCCGCCGGACTCACCTTTGGGCTCCGTCCGGGATACGGCTTCGCTGTTGTCCGCGGACACGTCGCCCGCGGGCGCGGGCGCCCCCTCGACAGCACCGCTGTCGGGTGAGTCGAAGCTCGCGGGCACCCGCTTGAGGTGGCGGTTCATCGACCACATCAGGGCGAAGACGCCGATGAGAAGCAATATGACGACAAGCAGGCCGACGGGGCTGGCCTTCCCGAAGTCCGGGCCGGTGTTCTTGGGCCCCTCCTCGGCCAGCAGCGTGATCAGCAGTGGCTTCACTCGTAGGCCTCGATTCCGGCGAAAAGGTCGTCTTCCGGCAGCACGGCCGGCACTCGGGAGCGGGCCAACTCGAACTCCTCGGTGGGCCATAGCCGCTGTTGCCACTCTATCGGCGTGGCGAAGAAGAACCCGTCCGGGTCGATCTGGGTGGCGTGGGCTTTGAGGGCGTCGTCACGCTGCGAGAAGTACGGCGCGCAGTGCACCCGGGTGGTGATCCGCTTCTCGGTCTGATCCTCGTCGGGATCCCAATGCTCGAGCCAACGGGCGAACGGACCCTCCTGCCCGTTCTTGGCGAACTCGTCCTGCAGCATCTGCATGCGTTGACGCAGAAACCCGTGGATGTAGTACAGCTTGCTGACCGCCCACGGCTCACCGGCCTCGGGGTGGGCGTGAGGGTCTGCGGCCGCCTCGAAGGCCGCGATCGAAACCTGGTGGCACCGAATGTGATCCGGATGCGGGTAGCCGCCGTTTTCGTCGTAGGTGGTGACCACGTGCGGCCGGAATTCCCGGATCACCCGGACCAGTCGGGCGACCGGTTCTTCCATGGGCACCAGCGCGAAGCAGCCCTCCGGCAGCGGCGGCGGCGGGTCGCCCTCGGGCAGTCCGGAGTCAACGAAGCCCAGCCAGTGGTGTTCGACGCCGAGGATCTCCGCGGCCCGGGCCATCTCGTCACGGCGGACGTCGGCGATGCGCCCGTGTACCTCGGGGAGATCCATCGCCGGATTGAGAATGTCGCCGCGCTCGCCACCGGTCAGGGTGACCACCATGACGCGGGCGCCCTCGTCGACGTAGCGCGCGCAGGTAGCCGCACCCTTGCTGGACTCGTCGTCCGGGTGGGCATGAATCGCCATCAGCCGCCGTTCGGTCACGTGCCCCTCTGCAAGTCCTGTCGTCGTCGGCACCAATAGTCCCATCCTGGGTAGGGGTGCCCGCAACGGAGCCTCCCGCAGGCAGGCACACTGCACCCATGACCCCCAACGGCCGACCGGCGGACCGATACGGGCGGCCCCCGATGCCGGCGACGACCCGGCGCCGAGTCGTCATGGGACTGGCCTGGCTGACGATCCTGGTTGGCCTGGGTGTGGCGGCCCTCGGATATCAGCGCTTCGAGAGGGCGCCCGTCGAGGGCAAGGGCGGCGCCTACCAAGTCCTCGACGATCACACGATGTCGGTCACGATCAGCGTGACCCGTAGGGATCCCGCAATACCGGTGGTCTGCATCGTGCGCGCGAAAACCCTCGACGGCAGCGAGACAGGCCGGCGCGAAATCCTCATCGGCCCGTCCACCGAACGCACCGTCCAGGTCACCACAACGGTCAAGTCCTACAAACGCTCGTTCGCCGGGGACGTCTACGGGTGCGGGACGGAAGTACCGTCATACCTCACGGCGCCCTAGCAGCCAGCAAACTTCCTGGCCGGAAAACCCAGGTGGCGCTGAGTGTGTCGGTGCTACACTTTTTCAGTACACGGTTCCTGCTGGGAGCCGTGTATTGCTTAATTCGGCGGGGTCGGCTCGCGGCGCGGGGGTGAGCAGTGCACGCGGGCCCGACCGCAACCCCGGCAGCGACGACACACGCCACCGCACACCGCGGAAGACACGATCTAGGAGCGCGACGAGATGACCGAGAACCAGGTGGTCTGGCTGACGCAGGAGTCGTACGACCGGCTGAAAGCCGAGCTCGATCAGCTGATCGCGAACCGCCCGATCATCGCGGCGGAGATCAACGACCGCCGCGAAGAGGGCGACCTGCGGGAGAACGGCGGCTACCATGCCGCCCGTGAACAGCAGGGCCAGGAAGAGGCTCGGATCCGTCAGTTGCAGGAGCTGCTCAACACCGCGAAGGTGGGTGAGGCACCTAAGCAGTCCGGCGTCGCGCTGCCCGGTTCTGTGGTCAAGGTCTATTACGACGGGGACAAGTCGGACACCGAGACGTTCCTGATCGCCACCCGTCAGGAAATCCTTAGCGACGGCAAGCTCGAGGTGTACTCACCGAACTCGCCACTGGGTGCAGCATTGCTCAACGCCAAGGTCGGCGAAGAACGCTCCTACACCGTTCCCAATGGCAGCACCGTGAAGGTCACCCTGGTCAGCGCTGAGCCCTACCACTCCTAGTGGCGAGGATCGCCGAAGACCTCCTGCTGCTGCTGCTGGACAATCCCGAGGCTCAGCCACGCCTGGACCGGTCAGCGCTGGGCCGAGTTCTGGCGGCCGGCCTGATCCTGGATCTGGCCTTGGACTGCCGGGTGCGTCCATCCCAACCGGAGGACGCCATTCCCCCTGGGCGGCTGATCGCGTTGGACGGACCGGTCCCGCTGGATCCGGCGGTACGCCCGGCGCTGGCCATGCTCTTGGAGCGGCCGATGACTCCCGAAGCGGCTGTCGCGACGCTGCGCAGGCAGGCGCAGGACGATGTTCTCGATCAGCTGTTGCGGACCGGCCAGATCCATCAGGTTTCGCTCACCGAGCATCGGCTGCGCCGCAACCACTATCGGTGGCCAGTGAAGAACCGGGCTCGGACGGCGGTTATTCGGGCCGAGGTACTCGGTGCGTTGTTCGAGACGCGGCGCCCGCAACCGGTCATCGCGGCCGTCGTCAGCCTGTTGTACGCCGTCGATGGTCTGGGCGCCGTGCTTGAACTCAATGACGCCGGCGTTCAGGCTGCCGGTCTGCGGGCGAATGAGATCGCGGGCGGTGACTGGGTGGACGCTTCAGACACCGCCCAGGTCAATCTCGAACTGACCGCCGCGGTGGTGCTGCCGGCGGCTCGCTAGCCGTCGACACGCTAGCTCAGTGCCTGGCGGAGGTCGGCGAGCAGGTCGGCGGGATCCTCGATGCCGACCGATAGCCGCACCAGGTCGTCGGGGACCTCCAGCTGCGATCCAGCCGTGGAGGCGTGGGTCATCGCACCGGGGTATTCGATCAGTGACTCGACTCCGCCGAGCGACTCGGCGAGAATGAAAATCTCGGTACGCGAACACAGTTCCCGGGCCGCCGTCGGACCGCCCTTCATCCGCACCGACACCATGCCGCCGAAACCCCGCATCTGGCGGGCGGCGACGGCGTGCCCGGGGTGGTCAGGCAGTCCCGGGTAGAGCACCCGCTCGATCGACGGGTGTCCGGCCAGAAAGGCGGCCACCAATGCCGCGTTGTCACTGTGCCGCTGCATCCGCAGTTCCAGTGTCTTGAGACCCCGCATAGTCAGATAGGCGTCGAAGGGTCCCGGGACCGCACCGGCGCCGTTCTGGAGGAATGCGAACGCGGTGTCGAGTTCCTCGTCGTTAGTCACCAGCGCACCGCCCACCACGTCGGAGTGGCCGCCGATGTACTTGGTCGTGGAGTGCAGGACGATATCGGCACCCAGATTCAATGGCTGCTGCAGAGCCGGTGAGGCGAAGGTGTTGTCCACCAGCACCGTTGCACCTGCGTCGTGGCCCAATTCGGCGATCGCGGCGATGTCGGCGATCGACAGCATTGGGTTGGTGGGGGTTTCGACCCAGATCATTCTGGTGTTGTCGATGATCGCGGCGCGGACGGCGTCCACGTCGGCCAGGTGCACGGCGGTGTGCTCCACACCCCAGTGCCGAAACACTTTGTCGATTAATCGGAAGGTGCCGCCGTAGGCGTCGTCGGGGATGACGATGTGGTCACCGGGACGCAGCACCGAGCGCAGTGCGCAGTCGGTGGCGGCCATCCCCGAACTGAACGCACGTCCGAATCGGCCATCCTCCACGGCCGCCAGAACCCGCTCCAGCGCGGCCCGGGTCGGGTTGCCGGTGCGCGCGTACTCGAAGCCTCCGCGCAGACCGCCAACCCCGTCCTGGGCGAAGGTGCTGCTGGCGTAGATCGGGGCGTTGACCGCCCCAGTCGCAAGATCCGGACGGAAGCCTGCATGAATGGCCCTGGTCGCGAAACCGTGCCGGTCGTGTGTGTCGGTCATCAGGTCAGGCGGTCGCCGGAGCCACCGTCCCGCCGCCCAGTTTGCGGAAGGCGTAGACGATGAACAGCAGGGCAATAGGGGCGGTCAGCAGCAGGCCGATCCCGCAGAACATGGCACCGAGGAAAAGCAGGGCCTGGCTGACCAGCCACACCAACAGCGATTCGCCGATGTGCGCCCGGGCGATGCCGATGCTGGTCCGGATGCCGTCCATCGGCGACAGACCGCGCTCGACGATGACCACCGTGGTGAACATGGTGAACACCGACACGGCGAGACCGAGCACGATGGCAAGCAGCGCGCCGACATAGGGGATCAGCAGGAACGGGAAGGTGATGATCGAGGACACGATGCCGATGAGCAGGGCCGCCAACACCACCGAGGCCACCCTGCGGGGGCGGAAGAAGGAGCCCACCGTGACCGGGCGGCCATCGGCGATGTCCAGCAGTCCGCCGTAGTAGGCCGACGCGATCGCCCCGCCGAGAACGGCGAAAATGATCCAGCCCAGCATCGAGACGACGGTGCCCGCCGCGGAGGTGCTCGGTGGGACGATCTCGGTCACGCCGTCGGCTGTCTGATAGGCGGTGAACGTCGCGGGCGCGACCATGCTCACCACCCAGGCGAATACGCCCACCACCGCGAAAAGGATCAGGCCGAAGATCAGCGTCGCCAGCACCAGCGGGGCGGCGTTCTTAACGAACTTGTTCCAGGACCACGAAACCCCTTCTCCGACAGTGAAAGCCGGCCGCCCGTAACCGGGGGGCGGCGGCGCCCAGCCGCCTTCGGCTGGCGGCGGCGGTGGGTAGGCACCCGGCGGCGGGTAAGC
>CAZADG010000029.1:6763-40601 GCA_964483865.1 uncultured Mycobacterium sp.
GGCGGGTAAGCCCCGGGAGGCGGCGAGGTGCCCCACCCCGGAGGCGGTGGATAGCCGCCGGGGGAAGGCGGTGGATAGCCGCCCTGATCCGGAGTGGGCGGGGCGCCGCCGGGTGGCGGGTAGTCAGCGGGGTTCGGGGGCTGTGTCATCAGGTTGTTCCTCACATAGTTGCGGAGCGGAGTCGGATGTCAGACCGGCAGACAGACCGTCGACATGATTTTGTCGGCGATGGTCTGCCGCTTGACGTCCCAGAGGGGGAAGAGATAGCCGACGTAGCAGACCAGGCCGTCGACAATATGGGCCAGCTGGCGCACGACCGAGCGCCCGAATCCGATCGGCTGGCCGGTCCTTTCGCTGACGACCTTGAATTTCAGCACCGACTTGCCGATGCTCGAGCCGGTGGTGCCCTGCCGGTATCCGTAGTTCCAGATAGCGAAGGCCAGCGCGGCCAAACCGAAGATCAGACCCATCACCAGTCCGGACGCCGTGATGTGGTAGCACTCGAGTACGGGGTCACCCTGCCAGCACGTCTGGCCCGGAAACACCCAACTCATCCCGGTGCGCGACTGCGCGGTGCCGAACATGAGAGCCTGCCCGATAAAAGTCAGCACTGCCACCGGGACGAGGTCGATCAGAGAGGCGGCGACCCGCGTCAGCCATGAGGTGTAGGCGTGTTTAGGCAGCGCCCCGGCGGGTGCCTCGGGGTGATGGCCCCCGGGAGGCGGCGGCGGGTAGTTGCCGGACGGCGGGGGCGGATAGCCCTCCGGGAGTGGATAACGTCCCGGTGGTGGCACGGGCGGATGAGTCATTGGTCCCCTCTGTCAAGACGGGCAACCCTACCGGGTCAGCGCCGCCGGTGCCCTTCGGAGAGGTACCCGAGCAGGTCGTGCCGGGTGATCACGCCGACCGGCTTTCCGCCCTCAACAACCATCACCGCGTCAGCGTCGCGCAGCATCTTGGCCGCCGCGCTCAACTGTTCGCCGTCCCCGATCAGGGGCAGCGGCGGACTCATGTGCTGTGCCACCGCATCGGCGAGGTTCGCCCTCCCCTCGAACACCGCCGAGAGCAGTTCGCGCTCCGACACACTGCCGGCCACCTCGCCGGCCATCACCGGTGGTTCGGCCCCGACCACCGGCATCTGCGAGACGCCGTACTCGCGCAGGATGCCGATAGCGTCGCGCACCGTCTCGGAGGGGTGTGTGTGCACTAGGTCCGGCAACGCGCCGGACTTGCCGCGCAGCACGTCACCCACGGTCGGTTCGGGCACCGAGTCGTCCAAGGGACGGCGCAGGAAACCGTAGGAGGACATCCAGGCGTCGTTGAAGATCTTCGACATGTAGCCGCGGCCGCCGTCGGGCAGCAGCACCACGACCACCGCATCGGGGCCGGCTTCCTCGGCGACCTGCAGTGCCGCCACCATAGCCATCCCGCAGGAGCCGCCGACGAGTAGGCCTTCTTCGCGGGCGAGCCTGCGGGTCATGTCGAAGGAGTCGGCATCCGAGACCGCGATGATCCGGTCGGGAATTGTCGGGTCGTAGGCAGCCGGCCAGAAGTCCTCCCCCACCCCCTCGACGAGGTAGGGCCGGCCGGTTCCGCCGGAGTACACCGAGCCCTCCGGGTCGGCGCCGATCACCTGGACCCGCCCGCCGGAGACCTCCTTGAGGTAGCGCCCGGCCCCCGTGATCGTTCCTCCGGTGCCCACCCCGGCGACGAAGTGGGTGACCTTTCCGTCGGTGTCGGCCCAGATCTCTGGTCCGGTGGTCTCGTAGTGACTGGCCGGCCCGTTGGGGTTGGAGTACTGGTCGGGCTTCCAGGCACCGTCGATCTCGCTCACCAGTCGGTTGGACACGCTGTAATAGCTGTCCGGATCCTCGGGCGCGACCGCCGTCGGGCACACCACCACCTCGGCGCCGTAGGCGCGCAGAACGTTCTGCTTGTCCTCGCTGACCTTGTCCGGGCAGACGAACACGCACTTGTAGCCGCGGCGCTGGGCTACCAGCGCCAAGCCGACCCCGGTATTGCCCGACGTGGGCTCGACGATGGTTCCGCCCGGCTTGAGTTGGCCGCTGGCTTCGGCGGCGTCGATCATCTTCACCGCGATGCGGTCCTTGGCGCTGCCACCCGGATTGAGGTACTCGATCTTGGCGGCGACCAGCCCGGCCCCCTCGGCGACGACCGAATTCAGTTGGACGAGGGGGGTGTTGCCGATCAGCTCGCTGACGTGCCGGGCGATGCGCATGCCTCTATCGTCGCAGACCCTTCTCAGCCGGTCGCCTCGCGGATGTACTCGCCGATCTGACGCAATGATCGGGTCGCCTCGGGGATCAGCGGCGCGGCGAGTTGAAAGTCGTGGATCTGCCCCGGCCAGACCCGCACCTCGGTGGGCACGCCCGCCTCGGCCAGCCGGCGCGCGGCCAGTCGGGCGTCGTGCAGGAGAACCTCCGAACCGGATACGTGGATCAGGGTCTGCGGCAGTCCGGGCTCGATGTGGTCGAGCGGTTCGTAGACGTCCTCGGGCATGCCGTCGACCACGTTCTTGGCGGCAGCCCGGGCGACCAGAGCAACCAGCGCGTCAAATGCCTTGGGCGGGAACATTGCATCGGTGTTGGCGTTGGGGTGGGCAAGCTTCGGATCCTTCTCCAACTGCAACAGCGGCGAGATCGCCACCAGCGCAGCGGGTGTCTCCCCTTCGGCCTGCAGCCGCTGGGCGAGCGCCATCGCCAGGTAGCCGCCCGCGGAATCGCCGGCCAGCACGATCTGATCGGGCTCATATCCCCGCTGACGAAGCCACTGATAACCGTCGTAACAGTCGTCGATCGCCATCCCGATGGTGTGCTTGGGAATCAGCCGGTAGTCGACCACCAGAACCGGCGAGTCGGCGAACTTGGACAGCGCCACGGAGATGCGGCTGTGCGAGTTGACCCCGCACGTCAGGAACGCACCGCCGTGCAGGTAGAGCACCACCCGCCGGCGTCCATCGGCCGGCAGCACCCCCGGCGCCCGGACGAGTTGGGCCGAGGCGTTGGGAAGGCCGACCGTCGCGCGGACGGTACCGGGCTGGGGCAGCAGTGCGCGGGCGACGAAGTCGACCATCCCGAAGGGCCAGGGCAGGTGCGGGACGTGGCTGAGCACCGCCAGGGCAGGCCACATCGTGAGCCGGGTTCCCAGCGATACCAGGCGAGCCGGGACGCTGGGGCCGTCCTCGACGACTTCGACCGGGAGGCCGTCGCTGAGCGGGAACCGTCGGGATGCACGCCTGGCTGCCGCCAGTGGCACGACCTTGCTGGGTGCGGTCATCGTCACACTCCTACGCCGTTGTAGTGATGCGCCGAGGGGCCATTTCAGCGACCCGCGGGCCTCAAGCTTGACAGCTGTGAGCAGGGCCACAAGAGCGGATTGCGATTTTTGCCGGATCCGATACCGGACTGTGACCCGCAAACATGGTCTGATCAGCCTAAACTGACCGCGTGGGCATGAGGTTCGCCTCCACCAAGACGCTAACGGTTGCGGGCGTTCTGGCCTCGACCGGCGGCGCGGTGGTCGGTGCCCGCAGCCTGCTGACCGGCCAGGCCGAGCAGGCCCGCAGCATCATCCCGAAGTCGTTCGACATCCCTCCCCGTGCTGACGGAATCTACGGCCCCGGTGGTGGCCCGGTACGCCGGTGGGAACGCGGCCTGCCGTTCGACACGCATCTGATGGTCTTCGGCGACTCCACTGCCACCGGCTACGGCTGCCGCTACGCCGACGAGGTTCCCGGGGTCCTGATCGCCCGCGGGCTGGCCGAGCTGTCCGGCGGTCTGGTGCGGTTGTCGACGAAGGCCATCGTTGGTGCCACCTCGCGGGGGCTGGCCAGCCAGGTGGACGCGATGCTGGTTGCGGGGGCGCCGCCGGACGCGGCGGTGATCATGATCGGCGCCAACGACGTCACCACCCTCAACGGCATCGGCCCGTCGGCTCGGCGCCTCGGCGCGGCAGTGCGCCGACTGCGGGCCTGCGGGGCCGCCGTCGTCGTCGGCACCTGCCCGGATTTCGGGGTGATCACCGCAATCCCTCAACCCCTTCGGTGGACGGCCCGGTCGCTGGGCATCCGGTTGGCCCGTGCGCAGGCCGCCGAGGTGGCGGCCGCCGGAGGTGTGCCGGTTCCGTTCGCTGATCTGCTGACGCCGCATTTCCTCACCGAACCCGAACGGCTCTTCGCCGAGGACCACTTCCATCCGTCGGCGGCGGGTTACGCACTGGCCGCTACCCAGCTTCTGCCGGCTCTGTGTACAGCGCTCGGCGAGGCCCCTCCGGAGGCCCAGCCGTGGCCCCAGGCGGACCCGCCCGCAACACGGCTCGCCCGGCTAACCAGATTGCTGGGCAGGCACACCACCGGGGTTCCTGCCGCCGTGGTCCTGCCCGCGGACTAAATTCTCGGGGATAGCCCCCGAACCAGGAGTCCGTCATGCCCGAAGCCGTCATCGTCTCCACCGCCCGCTCCCCGATCGGCCGCGCCGGTAAGGGCTCGCTGGTCTCGATGCGGCCCGACGACCTGGCCACCCAGATGGTCCGCGCCGCTCTGGACAAGGTTCCGGCCTTGAACCCGCGCGATATCGACGACCTGATGCTCGGATGCGGCCAGCCCGGCGGCGAAGCCGGGTTCAACATCGCCCGGGTAGTGGCCGTCGAACTGGGCTACGACTTCCTGCCCGGCGTGACCGTCAACCGGTACTGCTCATCCTCGCTGCAGACCACCCGCATGGCGTTCCACGCGATCAAGGCCGGCGAAGGTTCGGCCTTCATCTCCGCAGGCGTGGAGACCGTCTCGCGGTTCCCGAAAGGCACCTCGGACGGCTGGCCGGACAGCCATAACCCGCTGTTCGCCGAGGCCGAGGCACGTACCGCAGCCTCCGCCGAGGGCGCCGAGTCCTGGCATGACCCGCGCGAGGACGGCCACCTGCCCGACGTCTACATCGCGATGGGCCAGACCGCCGAGAACGTCGCCCTCTACACCGGCATCAGCAGGGAGGACCAGGACCGCTGGGGCGTCCGTAGCCAGAACCGCGCCGAGGAGGCCATCAAGAGCGGCTTCTTCGAGCGGGAGATCTCACCGGTGACCCTGCCCGACGGCACCGTCGTCTCCGCCGATGACGGCCCCCGTGCCGGCACCACCTACGAGAAGATCGCCGGGCTGAACCCGGTGTTCCGGCCCAACGGCACCGTCACCGCGGGCAACGCCTGCCCGCTCAATGACGGCGCCGCCGCGGTCGTGGTCATGTCGGACACCCGCGCCAAGGAACTGGGGCTGACTCCGCTGGCCCGCATCGTCGCCACCGGGGTGTCCGGGCTGTCGCCGGAGATCATGGGCCTGGGCCCGATCGAGGCGGTCAAGAAGGCGCTCGGGTACGCGAAAATGTCGGTCTCCGACATCGACTTGTTCGAGATCAACGAGGCCTTCGCGGTGCAGGTGCTCGGCTCGGCCCGCGAACTGGGCATCGACGAGGACAAACTGAATGTCTCCGGCGGGGCGATCGCCCTGGGGCATCCGTTCGGGATGACCGGCGCCCGCATCACCGCCACCCTGCTGAACAACCTTGCGACACATGACAAGACATTCGGTGTGGAGACGATGTGCGTCGGCGGCGGGCAGGGCATGGCGATGATCGTGGAGCGGCTTTCCTGATCCGCGCCACCGCCGAAAGTGCGCTGAGATCGACGATTTCGGCGATTATGCGATCTCAGCGCACTTTCGACGCAGCCACCCAGGCCCGACTCCGCCGCGCGTACTTGTGGACCAGTCCGAGGTTCACGGCCTCGGTTCCGATGAATGGAGATGCCACGGCGCCAGCTTCGCCGTCTACCCGCCGACGAGAGCGCACACAGATCGTCACCTGTGGACGAAAGTCGATCTGTGCGCACTTTCGGCGCAACGAAAAAGCCCCGCCGAAGCGGGGCTTTCTCGTTGTTGGACCGCGGCCTGTCATTCGCTCCGGAAGTAGCTGAGCAGCCGCAGGATCTCGACGTAGAGCCACACCAGGGTGACGGTGAGGCCGAGAGCGACGCCCCAGGCGGCCTTCTCAGGGGCACCGGCGCGGATCATCTGATCGGCCGAGTCGAAATCAACCAGGAAGCTGAACGCCGCCAGACCGATGCAGACCAGAGAGAAGATGATCGCCAGCGGGCCACCGGCGCGCAGGCCCATGCCCTCGCCGCCGCCAACGCCGAACATGCCGAGAACCAGGTTGCCGAGCATCAGCACCAGCACGCCGATCATGCCGGCGACCAGGAATCGGGTGAACTTCGGTGTGACCCGGATGGCGCCCGTCTTGTAGACCACCAGCATCCCGAAGAAGACGCCGATCGTGCCGAGGACGGCCTGGGTGATGAGCGCGCCGGCGTTGCCGTCGGCGACCACCACATTGCCGAACACCCACGACACAGCGCCGAGGAACAAACCTTCCAGCGCGGCGTAGCTGAGCACGATCGCCGGGTTGTCCTGCTTCCGGCCGAACGTCGCGATCAGCACCAGGGCCAGACCGCCCAACGAGCCGACCAGAGTGAACGGCATCGCCAGGCCGGGGCTGCCACCGACGAGGAAGTAGGAGATGACCGCCACCACGGACAGCACCCCGAGGGTGATACCGGTCTTGGTGACGACGTCATCGATGGTCAGCGGCCGCGAAACTCCGGTCTGCGGCGGGTAACCCGCATAGGGCTGGGCCTGTTGGTAAGCCATCTGCTGAGCACCGGCAATACCGGCGCCGAATTGCGAGTACCCGCCCTGTTGCTTCTCGGGCAACGAGCGGAATACCGGGTTGCTGCTTTGCCGCACCGCGGGATCCTCCCAGTAAGACGAATGGAACACTACGTCAACGAACGACCCGCCCGGCTTGTTCCCGCAGGAGCCTTCCGGATTTAGTCGTCGTAGATTCACCCTACCTGCCATCCCCGTATTCGCCACCGGCTTCGGTCCTGGTAGAACTCCGACGGTGAGCGCAGACACCGATGAAGTGCTGGTCCGCGTCGAGCGCGGGGTCGGGTTCCTGACCCTGAATCGCCCGAAGGCGATCAACTCGCTGACCCAGACCATGGTGACCGCCCTGGACGCCGCCCTGGACGCCTGGGAACGCGACGACGAGGTGCGTGCCGTGGTGATCAACGGCGCCGGAGAGCGCGGACTCTGCGCCGGAGGCGACGTGGTCGCGCTCTATCACAGCGCCAGGGCCGACGGCGTCGACGCACGACGGTTCTGGTTCGACGAGTACCGCCTCAACGCGCGCATCGGGGACTATCCCAAGCCGTACGTCGCCCTGATGGACGGCATCGTCATGGGCGGCGGGGTCGGGGTGAGCGCGCATGGCAGCGTCCGGGTGGTCACCGAGAAGTCCACAATCGCCTTCCCTGAGGTGGGGATCGGCTTCATTCCCGACGTGGGCGGCACCTACCTGCTGTCGAGGGCACCGGGCCTGCTCGGCATCCACGCCGCCCTGACCGGCGCGCCGTTCTCCGGGGCCGACGCCATCGAACTCGGTTTCGCCGACCACTTCGTGCCGCAGAAGGACCTCGCGCGGTTCACCGCCATGGTCGAGGCGGACGGGCCGGAGGCGGCGGTCAGCGCCTACGCCGAGGAACCGCCGCCCAGCCAGTTAGCCGCGCAGCGGGGGTGGATCGATCACTGCTACGCGGGGGAAACCGTCGCCGACATCGTGGCCGCGCTGCGCGGCCACGACGAGGGCCCGGCCAACGAAGCCGCCGGCCTTATCGCCACCCGCTCCCCCGTCGCGCTGGCGGTCACGTTGGCGGCCCTACGCAGGGCTGCCGTACTCGGCAGTCTCGAGGACGTGCTGGTGCAGGAGTACCGGGTGTCATGCTCATCGCTGAAGTCGCACGATTTCGTGGAGGGCATCCGCGCCCAGTTGGTCGACAAGGACCGCAACCCGCAGTGGTCGCCGTCGTCGATCACCGAGGTGACCGACGACGATGTGGCGGCCTACTTCGTGCCGGCCGACCCCGACCTGACGTTCTAGAAGGAGTAGTAACAATGAGCTACGAGACCATCCTGGTGAGCCGCGCCGAACGGGTCGGCACCATCACCCTCAACCGCCCGCAGGCGCTCAACGCCCTCAATAGCCAGGTGATGCGGGAAGTCACCAGTGCAGCAGCGGAATTCGATGCCGATCCGGGTATCGGCGCGATCATCATCACAGGATCGGGCGAGAAGGCGTTCGCCGCCGGCGCCGACATCAAGGAGATGGCGTCGCTGTCGTTCTCGGAGGTCTTCGAATCCGACTTCTTCTCCGCGTGGGGCAAGCTCGCCGCCGTGCGCACCCCGCTGATCGCGGCGGTCGCCGGATACGCGCTGGGCGGCGGCTGTGAACTGGCGATGATGTGCGACGTGATCATTGCGGCCGACACCGCCAAGTTCGGCCAGCCCGAAATCAAACTCGGGGTGCTGCCCGGTATGGGCGGCTCGCAGCGACTGACCCGCGCGATCGGTAAGGCCAAAGCGATGGACCTCATCCTGACCGGCCGCAATATCGACGCCGCCGAAGCCGAGCGCAGCGGCCTGGTGTCGCGGGTGGTACCGGCCGGGAAACTGCTTGAGGAGGCCAACGCGGTGGCCACCACGATCTCGGAGATGTCGCGGTCCGCGGCGCGGATGGCCAAGGAGGCGGTCAACCGTGCCTTCGAGTCCTCCCTCACCGAGGGCCTGCTCTACGAGCGGCGGCTGTTCCACTCCGCGTTCGCCACCGAGGACCAGACCGAGGGCATGGCGGCCTTCACCGAGAAACGCGCCCCCAACTTCACCCACCGCTAGGCTGCCCTTCCGTGGCTGTCACCGACGTCGAATCCGCGCCCGCGAAATCCGAGCAACCCAAAGCCGACTGGTGGCAGCGGCGCTACACCTTCACCGGCACCGCGGTGGGCCTGCTGTTCCTGCTGCTGTCGATGACACCCTCGCTGCTGCCCCGCGGCCCGATGTTCCAGGGAATCGTCAGCGGTGCGGCCGGTGCCATCGGATACGGCCTCGGTGTCTTCGCGGTCTGGCTGGTGCGGTTTATGCAGTCCCGCCCCAGCAGTCCGCCTGCCCCCCGCAAGGCGTGGGCGATCCTGGCCGTGGCCGGCGCCCTCGCAGTGCTGCTGGGCATCGTCTACTTCCATAGCTGGCAAAACCACGTCCGCGACCTTTTCGGTGTGCCACGGTTGCAGTGGTACAACTACATCCAGGCCGCCGTGCTCTCGGTGCTCCTGCTGTTCGTGTTCGTCGAGGTTGGACAGCTCATCGGACGGCTCGTGCGCTTCCTTTCCCGCCAGCTGGGCCGGATTGCGCCGCCGCGGGTTTCGTTCGTCGTGACTGTGTTCGTGCTGCTGTCGGTAGGGATCGCCATCCTCAACGGCGTGGTGGTTCGCGGCACGATGAGCCTGCTGAACAAGACCTTCTCGGCAGTCAACGATGAGATGGATGCGAATCTGCCGGCCCCGACCACGGCGCTGAGGTCCGGCGGGCCGGGCTCGCTGACTTCCTGGGCGTCGCTGGGACACCAGGGCCGGATCTTCCTGCACGGGGGGCCCACCGTGGCCCAACTGACCGAGTTCAACAAGGCGCCCGCCACCGAGCCGATCCGTGCCTACGCGGGATTGCATTCCGCCGACGGAATCCGCGCCACCGCGGAGATGGCCGCGAAAGAGTTGGAGCGCGCCGGCGGACTGAAGCGCAAGGTGATCGCGGTCGCGACAACCACCGGCACCGGTTGGATCAACGCATCCGAGGCCGATTCGCTGGAGTACATGTACAACGGCGACACCGCCATCGTCAGCATGCAGTACTCGTTCCTGCCCAGCTGGCTGTCGTTCCTGGTGGACAAGGAGAACGCACGCCAGGCCGGAGAAGCACTCTTTGAGGCAGTCGACGAGAAAGTGCGCGCCCTGCCCGAAGCTCAGCGACCCAAGATCGTGGTGTTCGGCGAGAGCCTCGGCTCCTTCGGCGGAGAAGCACCGTTCCTGCGGCCCAACAACATCATTGCCCGAACCGACGGCGCGCTGTTCTCCGGACCGACGTTCAACAACACCATGCGCGACTACATCACCGAGAACCGCGATGCGGGTTCTCCGGAATGGCTGCCGATCTTCGACGACGGCGCCAACGTCCGCTTCGCCGCACGCGCGGAAGACCTCGGCCGGCCGGATTCGGCGTGGGGCAAACCGCGGATCGCCTACCTCCAGCACGCCTCCGACCCGATCGCCTGGTGGACTCCGGAGCTGCTTTTCGCCGAGCCGGATTGGCTTCGCGAGCCACGCGGATACGACGTCTCGGGCGACATGAGGTGGATACCGGTAGTGACGTTCCTTCAGGTGGCCGCGGACATGGCGGTCGCCGTCAATGTTCCCGACGGCCACGGCCACCATTACGTCAAGGACGTGGTGAACGCCTGGGCGGCTGTACTACAGCCGCCAGGTTGGACGCCGGAAAAGACGGAGCGACTGCGCGGACGGGTCACCCAGGACTACGCGCAGTAGAAGACGGGAGAATAGATTGACTGCCATGCTGAGCAGACGAGATCGCATCCGGTTCGGCGCCGTCATTGTCGGCAGCACCGCTCTCCTGCTGACCGGATGTTCGAAGGGCGGAGGCGAGAAGGCCGAGACGGCCCCATCGGCCGCCCCGCCAGCTTCCGAACAACCGGCGAGTGGGGATGGCCCGATCGGGATTTCAGCCGGCGGTGTGACCACCCGGATCGACGAGCCGGCGCAATCCACCGAAGAGCAGTACGGACAGTCCTGCCTGGCCACCAAGGCGTGGATGGACGCCCAGGGCGGCGATCCACACACCCTGGTGGAGCCCTACCTGAAGGATCTGCAAAGCGCCAAGGACCCCAGCCCGGCGACGTTCAACAGGACCTGGGCCGAACTGAGCAACGCCCAGCAGGCAGCGGTCATCATCGCGGTCAAGGCCGCCGCCGACGGCGGCTGCTGAGCGCGTCCGTCCATGGCCAAGCGGGTAGCCCTGGCTCTGGGCAGTGGCGGCGCGCGCGGATACGCCCACATCGGCGTCATCAACGAACTGCGCGAACGCGGCTACGACATCGTCGGAATAGCAGGGTCCTCGATGGGCGCCCTGGTGGGCGGGCTGTTCGCCGCCGGATCGTTGGAGCAGTTCACCCAGTGGGCCACCACCCTGACCGGCCCGGCCATGCTGCGACTGCTCGACCCGTCCATCTCGGCCCCTGGCGTGTTCCGGGCGGGCAAGATCCTCGACGCGGTGCGCGACGTCCTCGGCGAGGTCACCATCGAAGAACTCCCCATCCCCTACACCGCCGTCACCACCGACCTGATCGCCGGGAAGTCGGTGTGGCTGCAACGCGGTCCGCTCGACGAGGCGATCAGGGCCTCGATCGCCATTCCCGGGATGATCGCGCCGCACGTTCTCAACGGACGGATCCTGGCCGACGGCGGAATCCTGGACCCGCTGCCCATCGCGCCGATCGCTGCCACCAACGCCGATCTCACCGTGGCGGTGAGCGTCTCGGGAATGGACGTCGAAGTCGCCGACGACGAGGTGCGACCGACCCGGGAGCGGCTGAATCGGTTGTGGCGCAGCACATCTGCCCTCCTGGACCGGTTCGGCACCGGACCCACACCGTTCGACATCACCGATATCGACGCCGACGAGTCGGTCGATGAACTCGTCGACGCCGAACGCGAAACCCAGATGCCCAAACTCCGAAGCTTCGCGGTGATGATGCGCAGCATCGATATCGCCCAGGCGGCGCTCGCACGCCACCAGATGGCGGCCTACCCCCCGGATGTCCTCATCGAGGTGCCGCGGACCGCCTGCCGGAGCCTGGACTTCCACCGCGCCGCCGAGTTGATCGACCTCGGCCACGAATTGGCTTCGCGCGCGCTGGAACGTGTCGACGCCGTTTGATAGACCCGCGCTATCCGATCAGCCCTTGCGGATGAGTTTCTTGTTGACGAACTCGTCGATCCCGAAGCGGCCGAGTTCACGACCGAAGCCGGACCGTTTGACACCGCCGAACGGCAGTTCCACCCCGTCGGCCTCGACGACGTTGACGAACACCATTCCGGCCTCGATCTTTTCGGCGACACGGTTCGCCTGCTCCGGATCGGTGGTGAACAGGTAGGAACCGAGCCCGAACGGGATGTCGTTGGCCAGTTCGACGGCCTCGTCCTCGGAGTTCACCTTGTAGACCTGCGCGACCGGGCCGAAGAGCTCCTCGCGGTAGGACGGTGAATCCTTGGTGATACCGGTGAGGACCCCGGGCGGGAAGAAGGCACCCTTACGCTCACCCTTGGTGGCCAGCTTCGCGCCCGCGGCCACCGCGGCGTCGACCTGCCGGGCAAGGTTCTGCGCGGCGGCCTCCGACGACAGTGGGGACAAATCGTCTGCTGCGGCGAGCACCTTCGCGGTGAATTTCTCCAGGAACTCGTCGTACAGCTTGGCGTCGACGATGATTCGCTTGGCGGCATTGCAGGCCTGACCGGTGTTGCCCATGCGCGCGGCGACAGCGGCGTCGACGGTGGCGTCCATGTCGTCGGTGCTGAAAACGATGAACGGATCAGATCCACCCAGTTCGAGGACGACCTTCTTGAGGTTGCGGCCGGCGATCTCGGCCACCGCGGCACCGGCACGCTCGGAACCGGTCAGCGAGACGCCCTGGATGCGGGGGTCGGCGATGGCCGTGGCGATCTGCTCGTTGGTGGCGTAGACATTGACGTAGGCCCCCTCGGGGAAGCCCGCGTCGAGGAAGATCTTCTGCAGCGCCTCGGCGGACTCCGGGCACTGGGGGGCGTGCTTGAGCACGACGGTGTTGCCCAACGTGAGGTTCGGGCCGGCGAATCGGGCCACCTGATACTCCGGGAAGTTCCAGGGCATGATTCCCAGGATCACTCCGACCGGCCGGCGCACGATGACGGCACTGCCCTCACCGGCGAGCAACTCGATGGGCTCGTCGGCCAGGAAGGCCTCGGCGTTGTCTGCGTAGAACTGGTAGATGGCAGCGCTGAAGTCGATCTCGCCGAGCGCCTCTGCGAGCGGCTTGCCCATCTCGCGCTGCATGATCTCGGCCAGTTGCTCGCGGCGCTCGGTGTGCAGTTCGCCGACCCGCCTGGTCAGGGCGGCACGCTCGGCGACGGTGGATTTCACCGACCACTCGCGGTAAGCCTTGTCTGCCGCGGCGATCGCGCTCTCCATGTCGGCGTCGGTGGCCGTCGGGTACTCGCTGAGAACCTCGCCGGTGGCGGGATTGGTTACCGCGTACATGCTCATCGTCATCCTCGGGTCGTTGTCGTCAATCGGTGTGCCGCAACCTTGATCGACAGCGACGGACGGGGCCACTGCTGTGGGTCAAGATCTGCACCGTGATCAGGATGCCATTGCACCGCCCGCAGTGGGGCACTGTTGTGGTTTCAGGGGGTCAATACGGTCCGATGACGAGTTTCTCGGTCAACGTTCGAGACAAGCACGGTGGTCGGGTGATCGCCGGAAGCGACTCGCTGCCGAAACGGGCGGCCATTGTCTCTGGTGAGCAGGTACCCGGAACCCAATGGTCATTGGCGCACCTCTGCGACGGCTGATTGCACGGATGGGACGCCGATTGTACGGATGGGACAACTTGCCAGCAATGACTCTCCGGAACGTCCATTCAGTCAGGGTCCGCTCCACGCTTACCATGAGGGCCAGAACAGACGGAAGGGCCTTCGGTATGACGACATCGACCGCACCTATCTCCGAGTCGCTCGCGTGCGTCACCCGGTACTGGCATCACCGTGGCGTGCTCGACGACGCGCTCGGTGTGCGCGCCGACGCTGTCGCCACCCTGTAGACCCCCACCTCCGAAAGGAATGGCCATGACCATCACCGCACCCGCACCCGCACCCGCACCCAAGAAGGACACCTACAGTCCACTGGAACTTTTCGATATCGACCGCCTCCTCGATGAGGACGAGCGCGATATCGCCGCAACGGTGCGGAAATTCGTCGACACCCGACTGAAGCCGAATGTCGGCGACTGGTTCGAGTCCGGCAGCCTGCCCAAGGAGTTGGCTAAGGAGTTCGGCTCACTCGGCGTGATGGGTATGCACCTGGAGGGCTACGGCTGTGCGGGGACCAATGCTGTGAGCTACGGCTTGGCGTGTATGGAACTGGAGGCCGGCGACAGCGGCTTCCGCAGCTTCGTCTCGGTACAGGGCTCGCTGTCGATGTTCTCCATCTACCGCTACGGCTCCGAGGAACAGAAGCAGGAGTGGCTGCCGCGACTGGCGGCCGGCGAGGCCATCGGCTGCTTCGGCCTGACCGAGGCGGACTTCGGCTCCAACCCGGCCGGGATGCGTACCCGGGCTAGGCGCGACGGCAGCGACTGGGTCCTCAACGGCACCAAGATGTGGATCACCAACGGCAACCTCGCCGACGTCGCCACCGTCTGGGCCCAGACCGACGACGGCATCCGCGGCTTCCTGGTGCCTACCGACACACCCGGGTTCTCCGCGAACGTTATTCACAAGAAGCTGTCGCTGCGCGCCTCGGTGACCTCCGAACTCGTCCTCGACAACGTACGACTCCCCGCATCGGCACAGTTGCCCGAAGCACGCGGACTGGGCGCGCCGCTGTCGTGTCTCAACGAGGCCCGCTTCGGCATCGTCTTCGGCGCGATGGGTGCCGCCCGGGACGCCCTGGAGACCACGATCGCCTATACCCAGAACCGAGACGTCTTCGACCGGCCGCTGTCCAGCTACCAGCTCAGCCAGGAGAAGCTGGCCAATATGACCCTCGAACTCGGCAAGGGGGTGCTGCTGGCCATCCATCTCGGCCGGATCAAGGATGCCGAGGGCGTTCGCCCCGAGCAGGTCAGCCTGGGTAAGCTCAACAATGTCCGCGAGGCGCTGGCCATTGCCCGCGAGTGCCGGACCCTGTTGGGCGGCAGCGGTATCACCCTGGAGTACTCGCCGTTGCGGCATGCCAACAACCTCGAATCGGTACTCACCTACGAGGGCACCTCCGAGATGCACATGCTGTCAGTCGGCAAGGCGCTCACCGGCCACGCGGCGTTCCGCTGATATGACATTCACCATCGCGCACCTCGTCGCCGGGCAGTGGCGCGACGGCGGCGGGGACCAGGTCCGAAGCGTCAATCCGGCCAGGCCGAACGAAGTTGTTGCCGAGGGCAATTCAGCGACCCCCGAAGATGTCGACGACGCCGTCGCCGCGGCATCTGCGGCGCTGCCGGGATGGGCCGCCACCCCGATCCACTCTCGCGGGGCGGTGCTGGCTGCCGCCGCCGCGATCGTCGACCTCAATGCCGAGCAGTGGGGTCTGGAGTTGGCAGTCGAAGAGGGCAAGACCCGACTCGAGGGGGTCGGCGAGGTTCGCCGGGCCGCGCAAATCTTGCGCTATTACGCGGGCGAGGGTGACCGGGTGTCGGGCGAGATCTTCTCCTCGCCACGGGCCGGCGAACAGATCCTGGTCACCCGCAAACCAGTCGGCGTGGTGGGTGTGATCACCCCGTTCAACTTCCCGATCGCCATCCCGGCCTGGAAGATCGCGCCGGCCCTGGTCTACGGCAACACCGTGGTGTGGAAGCCGGCCAGTTCGGTTCCGATGCTCGCGATGCGCCTCGCGCAGGCCCTCACCCAGGCCGGTCTGCCCGCCGGTGCGCTCAACCTGGTGGTCGGCAACTCCGGTGTCGGAGACGCGATCGTCGGCCACGAGGGCATCGCGGCGATCACCTTCACCGGCAGCACCGGGGTTGGCCGGCGCATCGCCGCGGCCGCCGCCGCACGAGGGGTGCCGGTGCAGGCCGAGATGGGCGGCAAGAACGCCGCCGTGGTGCTCGACGATGCCGACTTTAACCTCGCGCTCGACCAGGTCATGCTCGGCGCCTTTCGCAGCACCGGCCAAAAGTGCACGGCTACTTCGCGATTGGTCCTCACCGAGGGTATCGCCGACAAGTTTCTCGCCGCGCTGGTGCAGCGAGCCGAAGCATTGGTCGTCGGAGACCCCGCCGGCGATCGCACCGAGATGGGACCGGTCATCGCCGCGTCGGCGCAGTCCTCGATCACCGCTGGAATCGACACGGCCAAGTCGCAGGGCGCGGCGGTGCTGACCGGCGGTGGGGCCTACAGCGACGGACCACTGGCGGCGGGGTACTTCGTCGCTCCGACCGTCGTAGAACTCGACGGTCCCGCCGATGTCTGGACCGAGGAGCTGTTCGGCCCGGTGTTGGCCGTGCGACGCGCCCAGGATGCCGACGAGGCGTTCGCCTTAGCCAATGACAGCGAATTCGGTTTGAGCGCTGCCGTTTTCACCCAGGACCTGACCCGGTCGATGCAGGCTATGGAGTGCATCGATGTCGGAGTTCTGCACATCAACTCAGAATCGGCGGGAGCGGATCCCCATGTGCCGTTCGGCGGCGCCAAGAAGAGCGGACTGGGCCCCAAGGAGCAGGGTGCCGCCGCACGGGAGTTCTTCACCCACACGACCACCGTCTACTTGCGTGGCGGGGAAACTCGGGTATGAGCGCGGGAGCCTTGGACGGCATCGTTGTCGTCGACTTCAGCAGGGTGCTGGCCGGGCCCTACGCCACTATGCTGCTGGGTGACTACGGCGCCGAGGTGATCAAAGTGGAGCGCCCCGGCCTCGGGGACGACACCCGCGCCTGGGGACCGCCGTACGACTCCGACGGAGTCGCAACCTATTTCACTGCGATAAACCGCAACAAACGGTCCGTGAGCGTCGATCTCGCCACGCCGGCCGGGGTGGCCAGGGCACGTGAACTAGTGGCCGGCGCCGACATCGTGGTGGAGAACTTCCGGCCCGGCACCATGGAACGACTGGGCTTGGGTTACGACGATCTGCGGCGGATCCGGCCGAACCTGATCTACTGCTCCATCACCGGTTTCGGGCGTGACGACGGTGCCGCGCTGCCCGGCTACGACCTGTTGGTGCAGGCGGTCGGTGGCCTGATGAGTGTCACCGGCCCGGGCCCCGGTGCACCCACCAAGGTGGGTGTGGCACTGGTCGACGTCCTGACCGGTCTGCATGCGCTCTCCGGGATCTTGGCGGCACTGCACCACCGAGACCGCACGGGGGAAGGTCAGCGGGTCGACACCAATCTGCTGTCGTCGCTGTTGTCGTCGATGGTCAATCAGGCTTCCGGCTATCTGGGTGCCGGTGCCGTGCCGGGAATCATGGGCAACCGGCACCCCAGCATCACGCCCTACGAGACATTCGACACCGCCGACCGCCCGATCGCGGTGGCCGTCGGTAACGACAAACAGTTCGCCGCCATCGCCGACAGACTCGGTGTCCCGGAGATCCTGAGCGACGACCGATTCGGCTGCAACGCCGATCGGGTGGCCAACCGGGACGCGTTGTGCGACATACTCGGTCGAGCACTTCGCTCCGAGGGGGCCGACCACTGGCATAGGGTGCTGACCGAGGCAGGGGTACCGGCCGGCCCGATCAACGATCTCGCCGAGGCGTTCGCCTTCGCCGATCGGCTGGGCTTGGCACCGGTGGTCTCGGTGCCGGGCACCGCTACCCCACAGGTCGCCAACCCGGTGGTGCTGTCGGCCACCCCGGTCAGCTACCGACTCGCGCCCCCGGCCCTGGACGATGGGGCGAATCCATGACGGCACCGATCACCCTGCGCGATGCCACGGCGGGAAGCGTCCCTCGGGATGCACTGTTCGGGAAGCTGCTGCGCGGGGCCTCCACGTACCACAGCGGCTACCGGACCGGCTGATGGTCACCGTCGGCTGGCTGGCCCGTCAGGCCGACCTGGGACTCACCGTGGTGGCCGGCGCCGAGCACGCCGACCGCTCGATCCTCTGGGCGCACGCCATCGAACTCGCCGACCCGGCGCCCTACCTGTCCGGCGGGGAACTGGTGATGACAACCGGTATCAACGTCGGCAAGACCGGGAAAGCGCAGTTCGACTACGTGTCCCGACTGGTTGCCGCCGACGCGGCAGCCCTTGCCTTCGACACTGGGACCAGTTTCCGCCAGGTACCGGACGGCGTCCTCGCAGCCGGAAACGCCCTCGGGTTGCCGGTGTTGGCGGTTCCGGCCTCTACGCCGTTCA
Source organism: uncultured Mycobacterium sp. (assembly GCA_964483865.1). Classification (GTDB taxonomy): domain Bacteria; phylum Actinomycetota; class Actinomycetes; order Mycobacteriales; family Mycobacteriaceae; genus Mycobacterium. The sequence goes on from CAZADG010000029.1 coordinate 24,844, forward strand.
TCGCCGTCACCCGGGCTGTCATCGATGCGATCAACGCCGATCAACTGAAGTCGGTGCGGCGCACCGTCGAACTCCAGGAGCGTTTGGCCCGCGAGACGTTGAGGGGCGGAATCCCGGCCTTGGTGGAGGCGCTCAGCAAGGCTTTGGCGGCGACGACGGTGGCGTTGTCCACCGACGGCCGGCTGCTGGCCGGCGGGGGACCTGATCTCGACCGGGTCGCCGCATGGGCGGGCACACTGATCGAGACCAAAAAGGGAAAGGCCGAGCCGAGCAGTCGGGTGGTCGCCGATGGCGAGGGCTACTGCACATTGCAGGCCTTGCGCGCTGGCTCGGTCGCCCGTGGATATCTGGCCGTTCGTTCGACTGGGCCGCTGTCGAATCCGGACCGCCTTCTCGTGGCGCACGCCGTGTCGTTGATCAGCATCGAACTCGAGAAGCCCAGTCGGGTGCTCGACGCCGAGCAGCGCCTGCGCGCCGCCGTGACGCAGGCTCTCTTGGCCAACCCTGGTTCGGTGGAGCCTACGGTGCTGCGCTACTTCGGATTCGAACCGGAGACCACCGTAATCAGCGTCGCGCTGGCAGGTGTCGGGCCGACGCTGAGGGCCGAAGCACACATCCAACAGATTCTGCACCGCGGCGCAGCACCGTTTCTGTTGTCGTCATCCCGGGAGGACATCGTCCTCGTCCTCCCAGTCGGCGAACAGGATCGACTTCCACTGCTGATCACGGAATTGAAAGCGGAGCTGGGGCTTCCGGTGGCCGGCGGTATCAGCGGTCCCGGCCATCTTGCCGAGATCGGACTCCTGACGAACCGAGCCCGAGCCGCCGCCCGGGCACCCGCCGGCGACCTACTGCGCCGCTACGACGAACTGGGTGTCTTCGATGCAGTGCTGGGCAACCGGACACCTGAAGAGCTCGGTGTGTTGTGTGACGTCCTGCGGCCGCTGGACGGGCATGACCTGCTGCCGACGCTGACCGAATTCCTCGAGAAGAACGGTCACTTGGAACATGCGGCAGCGGCCCTCGGCGTGCACCGCCACACCATGCGAAACCGCCTGGGCCGCATCACCGAACTGCTCGGCTGCGGATTGGAGTCGGCGGACACTCGCGCCCACTTACTACTGGCGCTCCGCGCCAGGGAGATCCTCCGCGGCTGAGTTCAGCGCACCAGGTAGTCGGAGAGCGACTCCAGCGACTGACGTGCGTAGCCGCGCCACAGTCGGGCGAACACGGCCAGGGCAGGTGCAGTCAGCGCCGACTTGCGGTGCAGCGTCCACCGCCAGGTCACGTGGGTACCGGTTCCCTTGGGGGCGAAGATCCAAGCCCCTTCGACGTGGTCGATCAGCGGTGCCATCGGCCCGGTGATTCCGGTGATCACGTAGGTGAACGAGCGCGGAGGATCGACCGCTGTCAGGGTCTCGCGCATGGTTCCCCCGCCAGCCAGCACGATGGTGCGACTCTGACCGGCCTGTTGCCAGTCACCGGTCTGATCGCGTACGCCCCTGATCGGCGGGATCGGCCCGTACCAACTGCTGAACAGGGTCGTCAGCGGCATTGGCAGGGTCCGGGCGAAGGCGTCTTCAGGGGACACCGGAATGGCTCTGGACTGCTCGACGGCGATTGGTTGTGCCATGGCAACCGATGCTAGGGCCGACCCGGGGGCCGGGCGAACAACGGCGCCGCACGGCCGGTGAGCGGCGGCAGGTCGAAGAACCCCTTGATGCCGGGTTCGGCGGCGCAGGTGGCCGGAATCGAGTTGACGCAATGTGCAGCGGTCGCCACCACGCCGGGATTGCTCGCCAGGCCCTCGTCAACGGTTTCCGGCTGCCACCCTTTGACGGTGACGAAGGTGTTCGGATGTCCGCGCACCTCGATTTCGTAGCGTTCCCCGGCCGGGCCGAACGACCATGCCGGGTCGAGGTGCTCCTCGCCCATCATCCAGTTGACCGCGATGCGCACCACGATCACGTTCGTCACCACCGCATCCCAGCAGAACCGACGCCCAGCCACGTGGCCGGGCGCGATCACCCCGATGGGCGTGTCGATGGGTGCGGTGGCCACCGCCACCTGCTGGCTGGTGCGGATGACCGGTTCGGCGGCAAACCCGAGTCGGTCGACGATGAGTCGCACCGATTGGACGAAGCCGCCGTTGAGCAGTTTCTGCATCGGCCCGTCCAGAGCCTTCTCCGTGGATCCACCAAAGCCCATCACGTGGCGGACCACGTCGGGCGCTCCGTAGGTGCGCAGGTCGGAGAATTCCTCGGCCCGGACGTGGGTGATGCCGGTAGACATCACCGACAGGAGAAGCGGGAACAGTTCAGTGGCAGCGCCGGGACCGATCCCGGCGCCGTGCAGGGTGGCGTTGCCGGCCAGTGCCGCATCCTGCAGTGGAGCGGCCTCGACCTCGCCGGGATAGAACCAGCCGACCGGGCTGACGACGTTCTTGCCGGAGCGCAGCAGGGCCGCGACCTCCTCGACGTTCGGCAGCAGAGGCGCGTACACCACGGCGTCGGCATCCATCGCGAGGATCTCGTCGAGGCTGTCGGTGGCGATCACCCCAAGGGGCGCGGTACCGATGATCTCCCCAACATCCTTGCCGGCCTTGCCTTTCGAGTGCACCCAGCAGCCGGCCAATTCAAGATCGGGATGTTCCAGGATCGCCCTGATCGCCGCCACCCCAACCGAACCGGTGGCCCACTGCACCACCCGAAGCGCCATAGGGGGCAGACTACTGCCATGGGACAGACCGCCAAGGGCAAGAACAGAGTTTTCGTTGTCGGGGTCGGGATGACCAAATTCGAGAAGCCGGGACGCCGCGAGGGTTGGGACTACCCGGACATGGCGCGGGAGTCCGGGACCAAGGCGCTGGCCGATGCCGGCGTGGATTACGCCCAGGTCGAGCAGGGCTTCGTCGGTTACTGCTCGGGTGACTCGACGTCGGGGCAGCGCGCGCTCTACGAACTCGGCATGACGGGCATTCCGATCGTGAACGTCAACAACAACTGCTCGACCGGGTCGACGGCGCTGTATCTGGGTGCGCAGTCGATCCGGGGCGGTCTTGCCGACTGCGTGTTGGCGCTGGGTTTCGAGAAGATGCAGCCGGGATCGCTCGGCGGCGGGGCCGACGATCGGGAGTCCCCGCTGCGCCGTCATATCAAGGCGCTGGCCGAGATCGACGAGTTAGCGTTCCCGGTGGCGCCGTGGATGTTCGCCGCGGCCGGCCGTGAGTACATGCGGGCCTACGGCGCGACCGCCGAGCATTTCGCCAAGATCGGCTACAAGAACCACAAGCATTCGGTGAACAACCCGTATGCGCAGTTCCAGACCGAGTACTCACTCGAGGACATCATGAACGCGCCGATGATCTCCGATCCGGTCACCAAGCTGCAGTGCTCGCCGACCTCGGACGGCTCGGCGGCCGCGGTGCTGGTGTCCGAGGCGTTCGTCGACAAGCACGGCCTTGCCGGCCAGGCGGTCGAAATCGTCGGGCAGGCGATGACCACCGACTTCGCCTCGACCTTTGACGGCTCGGCCAAGAACATCATCGGCTACGACATGAATGTTCAAGCCGCGCAGAAGGTTTACGACCAGAGCGGCCTGGGTCCGCAGGACTTCCAGGTGATCGAACTGCACGACTGCTTCTCAGCCAACGAACTCTTGCTCTATGAGGCCTTGGGGTTGTGCGGTGAGGGTGAGGCACCCAAGCTCATCGACGCCGGGGACACCACCTACGGCGGACGGTGGGTGGTCAACCCCTCCGGCGGACTGATCTCCAAGGGTCATCCCCTCGGCGCCACCGGCCTCGCGCAGTGCTCCGAGTTGACCTGGCAGTTGCGCGGGACGGCCGATGCTCGTCAGGTCCCGGGCGTCACCGCGGCCCTGCAGCACAACATCGGACTCGGCGGGGCGGCGGTCGTCACGGCCTATCAGCGCGCCGAGCGGTAAGCCCGGCACCCTTGCGCTCCCACCGACAGTGCGCCCAGATCGAGGATTTCGCCGTAGGCGATGCTTTCTGTCGATCCGTGCGCACTTTCGCGCAGACCTATAGCGTGACGACCTCGTAGGCGCCCTCGGCGTAGCGGGCCCGGATGGTCTTCTTGTCGTATTTGCCGACACTGGTGCGCGGAATCTCTTCGACGAAGGTCCAGCGTTCCGGCAGCCACCACCGAACCACCTTGTCGGACAAGAAGTCCCGCAATTGCGCCGGAGTGATCGAAGCGTCATCCTGGAGCACCACGGCGGCCAGCGGCCGCTCCTGCCAGCGCTCGTCGGGCACCCCGACCACCGCGGCCTCGCGCACCAACGGGTGGGCGATGAGAGTGTTCTCCAGTTCCACCGAAGAGATCCATTCACCGCCGGACTTGATGACGTCCTTGGCCCGGTCGGTCAGGGTGATGTAGCCCTGCGCGTCGATGCGGCCGACGTCGCCGGTGCGCAGCCATCCCGACTCGAACTTCGACGGGTCGGTATTGCGGTAGTAGGACCCGGTGATCCAGGGCCCGCGCACTTCCAGTTCGCCAACCGCCTCGTTATCGTTGGGCAGCACCGCGCCCTCGTCGTCGACGATGCGGGCCTCCACCCCGCACATCGGCCGGCCCTGAGTGGAGCGTATGTCCCAGTGCTTCTCCGCGGGCGTTCCGGGCGCCGGCCAGGCCAGGGTGGCCATCGGGGAGGTTTCGGTCATCCCCCACAGTTGCCTGATCTGCACTCCGTGTTTCTGTTCGAAGGTCTGCATCAGCGACACCGGCACCGCAGAGCCTCCGCAGGCCACCAGTCGCAGCGACGAAATGTCATGGCCGGGTTCACGATCCAGGTGATGCATCACGTCGTTCCAGATGGTCGGCACCGCACCGGCCACCGTCGGCCGCTGGGTCTCGATCAGGTTCACCATCGACTTGGCGTCCATGAACCGGTCCGGCAGGACCAGGTCGGCACCGGCCATCAGTGCGGCGTAGGGAATGCCCCAGGCATTGGCATGGAACATCGGCACGATCGCCAGCGCCTTGTCCGCGAAGCTCAGCCCCATGCCGTTGCCACTGCACACCGCCATGGAATGCAGATAGCTGGACCGGTGGCCGTAAACGACGCCCTTCGGGTGGCCGGTGGTTCCGCTGGTGTAACACATTGCTGCAGCAGAGTTTTCGTCGATATCGGGCCAGTCGAACTGGTCGGACTCGGCTGCGGTGAACTCGCTGTAACGCAGCACCTTCTTACCGGAGGCCTCCAAGGGCGCGATGTCGCCTTCGCCCACCGCAATGACGGTGTGGACGGTCTCCATCCGGGGTAGGACGGGGGCCAGGATCGGCACCAGCGACACGTCGACGATCACCACTTGGTCTTCGGCTTCGTAGGCGACGAATTCGATCTGCTCGGGGAACAGTCGAATGTTCAGGGTGTGCAGCACCGCGCCCATCGAGGGGATCGCGATGTAGGCCTCGAGGTGCTCCTGGTTGTTCCACATGAATGTGGCGACCCGCTGATCTCCGTCGATCCCGAGACGGCGCAGGCCATTGGCCAGTCGGGCGGCCTGCCGACCCACCTCCTGGTAGGTCGCGTGGCGGAAGCCGTCGCCGGTTGCGGTGGTGACCGTCCGGTCGCCGTGGACCCTGACCGCGTACCGCAAGATCGCCGCGACGGTGAGGGCTGAGTCCTGCATGGTGCTCTGCATTTCCCGATCGTATCCCCGCCCGGACGGGAACGGACCCGGCCGATCAGTCCGGCCGGGTCCGGCCGTCACGCATCTGCCGGTGGGAGCGTTGATGCAGGACCTCGGCCTTGCCGTACCTTGCCCTCGCGGGTGGGGCGATCGCTGCCGGTGAGCGTCGGCCGGTCCGCTGTTGTCCGCTCTGAATCCGCCTGGCTAAACAACACGGGCCACGGGCCCTGCAACGCAGGGAAACTCACCAACGATGACTCGTATAGCGTGGAAATCAAGGAGGCAGCATGCCCAGCACGGCCGGTTACGCCGCGGCGTTGGCCGCTGTTGCGGTGCTGACCGTACCGACTGGCGTCGCCCGGGCGGAGAAATCCGCGCAGGAGACGATCGACGATCTGCGCAGGCAGGGCTACGCCGTCCAGATCGACAAGATCGGGACGGGCCCGCTGTCCAAGTGCGTGGTCACCAGCGTGCGCAATCCCCAGACCGTCACCCAGTGGGTGCCCTACGTCGGCCCAGGGCTGGGTGACCGGGGCACCTTCCTGGTGCCGGTCGTGACCAGTCAGACCATCTCGGTATCGCTGGACTGCTCCGGCCACTGATTACGCGGCGCGGTCGCGGTGGCCCTGCGCGAGTGCGGGCACGGCCAGTGCGGTGATCGCGCCGTCGTAGTCGCCGACATAGAGACGGGATCCGTCCCGGCTGGTGGTCAGGCAGGACACCGGACGGCCGATGTGGACACTGCTGACGTTCTGCAACGTGCCGGCGTCGAGAACAAAGACCCGTTCGCCCAGTGCCAGGTAGACAGCGGAACCGGCGGCCAGCAGGCCGACCGGAATCCCTTCGAGCGCCACCGAGCCGACCACACGCGCCGAGGAAGCGTCCACCACGTACAACATGGCACCGAGGTCGTCGTCCCACCCGGCGACGAACACCCGGCGGTCGTCGCCGTGCAGGGCGATCTCGCCAACGGCAGCGCCGACCGGGATGGTCTGGACACGGCTGGTCCGGATATCGATGGCGACGAGCATGCCGCCGGCTGCGGTGGTGAGGGCCGCATACAGTCGCGTGCCGGCGGGGTTGATCCGCACGGAGTCGATCGACGCGCCTGCCGCCCGGGTCACCGGGATAGCACTGACCGCGCCGCTCTCGACGTGGATGACGGCGATATCGGCAATGCCGTCCACCGAACGGGCGACGTAAAGCACATCGCCGGCCGGGCTGGCGGCCAAGCCGCCGGCTCCGACGCCGACCTCACGCTCGGCTAGTGCCGCTCCGGTCTCTAGATCGACCGCAATGACGGTGTCTTCGGCGATCGAGGCGGACCGCAGGTAGGCGCGATCCGCCGCGGCGACCGCGTACGGCTCGTGGATCCCGGTCACCGTGGCGGTGATGCCGAGCGTGGCGGTGTCGATGAGCGACACAGCGTTCTCGCCGTAGTGGGCGGCTACCAGATGGGCTCCGTCCCGGCTGACCGCCAAGCCGGTGACCGCGCCGGGAAGCCCGGTAAGCACCCCCTCAGGCAGTCGGGAGATCTGATGCAGGTAGGCGCCTGCACGAACTGCGGGCAGTTGGCCACCACCAGCAGACCGGTGTGGCGCAGGTGACGGCGAGGGCAGAACCGACTCGGTGGGGCGTTCGGCGAGGGCGGTGCCGCCGGTCAGGGTTGCCATGTTGAACTCACCTCTCCTGGGCCAAGCCGGAACCTGGCCCCTCTGTGTAAATCAGGAAAAACGCGCCTGAGCGCAAAACATCGTTGCGCATAGTTTAACCGCTGGGTCGGCTAAAAAATTCCCGCGAGTACGCACCATTGACAAATTCCAAGCCGCAGTATTCATTATTGAAATCACGTCACCGAATCTTTTTATTGCTCATCACCGCAGTTAGTGGCTCGTTTCGGAGCCTCCAAGTCCAAATCAATTTTCTTCGGAAACTCCCGGAAGAACTTGACGGTCAGCGGCATACTGCGGCGCAAATCACATCACAGTGATGAGTGTCATATTTATTCGGACCGCTCGGCTGAAATTTATCCGGACAACATCTGTTCGGCAGCCTGCCGGTCCCGATCAGGGTCGCTACCCGGCACATACTGGGACTCGGTGTGATCACACGTGGTGCCAGCTGCGACCCTCCGTTGAGCCTGCCGGAACTCGGGCAGGGTGCCCATCGCCGCCTGGGTGGCGTTGAGCGCCGTCCAGGTCGCCGCCCGCCTGGCGGCTCGTTCGACCGGGTGCGGGGGCCGGTACATCACCATTTCGGCAGCCCAGTCCGGCATCGAGTCGCGGATCGCCCAATCGAAGAATTTCGCCGCCTGCGGCACATCGGGGTTGGCCGCGAGCGCCGGACCGGTGGCCAGCGCCGCGCCGTGGGTCAGCGCAAGCCTGGGCAGGTAGGAGCGCAGGCAGTCCAGCGTCTCGGCCTTGGTCCCGGGCAGATCGGTGCCGCCCAGTGCTTGCCCGACCCGGACGAACTCCCCGTAATAACGGTCGATGTCGCGCAGTGGGATCGGGTGATACATCTGGTGGGCGGTGGCGATACCCCACACCACGGTCGCATAGTTCCACCGCAGCCAGTCCGGGTCATCGGCATCGTAGGCCAGCCCGTCCGGACGTATCCCCTTGACGGTGTGATGCATTGCCCGAACGGTCTGGGTCACCTTCTCCGCAGTCTGGGTGGATCCGTAAGCGGTGCCGATGAAAAAGGCCAACGAGTGGGCCAACCGCACCTGGGCGCCTTCGGTGTCGAGACGCCCGGTGGGCGCTCCGTCGTCGTCACGTTCGACCACCCGCGAGTGGTCCGACCCCATCCAGAAGATGCTGGGGTCGAGACGTTCCATGAAGGCCGCGCACTGCAGACCGAAGATCAACGTCGAGGTGTGGGAGTGGACGTACCAGACCGCGCTGTCGGGACCGAACCACCCGGGATCGCCCACGGGGCCGGCGAACTCCAAACCCCGGAAGAACTTCTTCCGTACGTCTCTGTCGAAGTCGGACCGGACCTTGTGCTCGAGAAGTTGGTGCGGAAGCAGAACTCGCATCTCCGGCCGACCCCTTCCAGGTTTGGTGACACCTGTCACCAAAGTAGCACCGGCGCGCCCGGGCACCGCTGCGGCGGGGATATCCTCGGCGCATGTCGCGCGCGACCCGGTGGGCCGGGGTTTCGCCCACCGATCGGCGGGCCGAACGGCGTTCCTTGCTGCTCGATGCTGCGTTCACCTTGTTCGGCGATCACGGCGAGGCCGCGGTCACGGTGCGCTCGGTATGCCGCGTCAGCGAGTTGCACACCCGCTACTTCTACGAAAACTTCTCCGATACCGACGAATTGCTCGGTGCGGTCTACGACAGCGTTGGCGCGCAGCTGGCCCAGCGCATCGCCGATGCGCTGGCCGCCGAAGCGGACCATGGGGAGTCGCGGTTACGTGCCGGGATCCGCGCGGTCCTGGAGTTCAGTTCGGCCGACCCCCGCCGGGGCAGCATCCTGTTCACCGAAGGTCGTACCAACCAGGTCCTGGCCGAGCGCCGAACCAAGGCCCGCGACCAGTTGCGTGAGTTGCTGCTCGACGAGGGCCGACGAACGGATCCCCGCTACGACAGGGTGGGCTGGGAAGTCGGCGCGGCGATGTATGCCGGAGCAATGGCCGAGTTGGCCCAGCAGTGGCTGGCCGGAACCCTGGGCAGCGATCTGGACGTCGTGGTCGAACGCTCGGTTCGCCTGCTGCTCGGCGGCGCGAGCGTGCGCAGATGACCGACGACGACGGCCCCCGAGGCAGCACCGGATCACGCATCGGGTGGCTGGTTTTCGCCCGTCGGGACGGCCGAAGCGATCCCCGTCTCCGGGGTCAGAAACCAGGTCAGGTTCCTTTCCGGCGCACCGCAATTGGATGAATCCGGAATCGACACCACGCTGGAACGCGGCTAGGCGGAACGGGGCTGATGCAAAGGACGTGCGCCGGGGCCCATCGTCAGTACGTGGGCCGGCGACGGCGGCAGGCGTTCGGGGAGTCGAAGCCACAGCGTTCCGTCGGTGACACGCCAGTCCACAGATTGGTCGAGGCCGAGCAGACGAACCTCGGCGAGATCGGAGGCGTCTAGTCCGCGGATACCAAACTCGGTGGCGGACAGGTCCAGCAGGATGGCGTTGAGCGAACCGTGGTTCTGGGTGAAACGTACCGCTGTGCCTTCGGTCGTGGTTGCCTCCGCGATGACCCAGGGCCGCGTCTCGAAGATGGCCTGGCCGTTGACCTCGAGCCATGATCCCAGTCCCCGCAGCGGAGTCAACTGTTCCTCCGGAAATCGGCCGTACTGATCCGGACCGATGCCGATCAGTAGGTTTCCGTTCTTGGAGACGATGTCGACGAAGGAACGCACGAGTTCGGTCGCCGTCACGTAATCCTCAGGGCGTTCGTTGCGATTTGCCCCGAATGAATGCCCCACGCCGCGGGTCGACTCCCATTTCTTGTCCTGCACGGAATCGAACTGGGCGTATTCCGGCGTACGGATGTCGAAATGATGCTCGGAAGGGAAAGTCAAAGATTTGTGCTGTTCGGGGACGAACGCCCAGAAGCGTTGCAGGAGAGCGCCTCCCAGCCGGGCGAGTGAATCGGTGACGGCGCCGCGGTGCGCAGGCGCCTCGATCCACCGGTCATTGATGACCCCGTCCCCCACCGTGTTGTAGTACTCGGCGAACAGTGCGGGCAGGTCTCCTCCGGCCGGCCAGCAAATGTCGTTCCACAGCACGGAGGGGTGGTAGCGGGTGATGAGTTCGCGTACCTGAGCGGTCGCATACGAGACGTAGTCGGGACTGTGCGGAACGGCCAGAAAGCTGTCGGCGGGATTTTTCAGCACTGCATCGTTATAGGGCCAGTCGTAGCCCCCTGAGTAATACAGACCCATCCGCAGACCGGCCTCCCGAACGGCCCGGCTCAGGTCTCCCACTATGTCGCGGCGGGCGTGATAGCGGCCCTTGCGGGGGTGTGACTGACCGGTCGGCCATAGGCAGAACCCGTCATGATGTTTGGTGGTGAGGACCACGTAACCGGCACCGGCCTCCCGGCACACCCGGGCGATCGCGTGCATGTCCGCTGTCGCGGTGCCGTCGTCGAAGGTGGTGATGAAGTCGTCGTAAGTGGCGTCCGGCCCGTAGGTGTCGCGCTGGTGGTGCCAGGTCGGACTGCCCTCAAGTCTGCTGCTGTTGAGGTACCACTCGGCATAGGGGTTGTCCCGCAACATCTCAGCGGGGCCCTTCTCCCTGAGGAGTTGCTGGATGTCGGGGACCTGCGGAGCCCAGCCGGGCACCGAATAGAGGCCCCAGTGCAGAAAGATCCCCAGTTTGGCATCGTCGTACCAGCCGGGGAGATCATGCGTGCCCACGGATTCCCAGGTCGGCTCATACATCGCCCCAGGCTAAGTGAAACCGGCCGACTCACCAGTCCGAATACGGTTTGTGGCCAGGCCTTGCCGGCAGGTGAGGACAGTCTTGGCACCGGGGTGCACGCATCGTTGGCTGTGAAAGGCCCCGGTGATCACTCCGGCCGATGCCAGCACGAAGCGCCGGCGAGGACGATCTGGATCCGGCTCACCTGCAGGAAACGGCCGGGCCCACGCTGTCTACCAGGTAGGCCTCAAGGGTCGTATCAGGCCCGCCCGGTAGACACCGCCGTGCCCTACGCCTCTTCGGTGAAGTTCCGGGTCACCGACGGGTCGACCGGGATGCCCGGGCCGGTGGTGGTGGAGACGGTCACCTTCTTGAGGTAACGCCCCTTCGACGATGACGGCTTGGCCCGCAGCACCTCGTCGAGGGCGGCACCGTAGTTCTCGGCCAGCTTCTTCTCGTCGAAGGACGCCTTGCCGATGATCAGGTGGAGGTTGGCCTGCTTGTCAACGCGGAAGTTGATCTTGCCGCCCTTGATGTCGTTGACGGCCTTGGCCACGTCCGGGGTGACGGTGCCGGTCTTGGGGTTCGGCATCAGGCCACGCGGGCCGAGCACGCGGGCGATCCGGCCCACCTTGGCCATCTGGTCGGGGGTGGCGATCGCAGCGTCGAAGTCCAGGAAGCCGCCCTGGATTTTCTCGATCAGGTCGTCGCTGCCGACCACGTCGGCGCCGGCGGCGATGGCCTGCTCGGCCTTCTCGCCCACCGCGAACACCGCGACGCGGGCGGTCTTGCCGGTGCCGTGCGGAAGGCTGACGGTGCCGCGGACCATCTGATCGGCCTTGCGGGGGTCCACTCCCAGGCGGATGGCGACCTCGACGGTGGCGTCCTGCTTCTTCGAGGAAGTCTCCTTGGCCAGCTTGGCGGCCTCCAGGGGGGAGTACAGCCGGGTCTTGTCGACCTTCTCGGCGGCTTCCTTATAGGCCTTGCTGTTCTTGCTCATTGCATCTCCTTATTTGTTGATGGGAGGTGTGGTCTGATGACCGCTCTTCACGCGGGCGCTCATCGTCGGGCCGAAGCGGGCCCTTCCACGGCTACTTCTTGATTGAGTGAGGCGTCACGCAGAGGACTACTGGCACAACGTCTGCGTGGCTCCTCACCGATGGGGCTACTCGACCGTGATGCCCATCGACCGGGCGGTGCCGGCGATGATCTTGGCGGCCTGGTCGACGTCGTTGGCGTTGAGGTCTTCCTTCTTGGTCTCGGCGATCTCACGCACCTGATCCCAGGTCACCTTGGCGACCTTGGTCTTGTGCGGTTCGGCCGAGCCCTTCTGCACACCGGCGGCCTTGAGCAGCATCCGCGACGCCGGCGGGGTCTTCAGCTTGAAATCGAAGCTGCGATCCTCGTAGACGCTGATCTCCACGGGGATGACGTTGCCCCGCTGGTTCTCCGTCGCGGCGTTGTACGCCTTGCAGAACTCCATGATGTTGACGCCGTGCTGGCCGAGCGCAGGACCGACCGGCGGGGCGGGGTTGGCCGCACCGGCCTGGATCTGCAGCTTGATCAGGCCGACGACCTTTTTCTTCTTCGGGGCCATAGCTGTTGGTGTTCCTTCCTTGAAAAGCTTCTAGATCTTGGCGACCTGGTTGAAGGTCAGTTCGACGGGGGTCTCGCGGCCGAAGATGCTGACCAGCACCTTCAGCTTCTGCTGTTCGGCGTTGACCTCGCTGATCGAGGCGGGCAGCGTGGCGAACGGGCCGTCCATGACGGTCACCGACTCGCCGACCTCGAAGTCCACCAGGATCTCCGGACGTTCGAGGGTGGCCTCCCCGGTGCTCTTGCCTGTCTGGGCCGCCTTGGTGACCGGCTTGACCGGGTTGCGCGGCAGCAGGAACTTCACCACGTCGTTGAGCGAAAGCGCGGTCGGACGAGAGGTGGCGCCGACGAACCCGGTGACACCGGGGGTGTTGCGCACCGTGGACCAGGAGTCGTCGGTCAGTTCCATCCGGACCAGGATGTAGCCGGGCAGCACCTTGCGGTTGACCTGCTTGCGCTGGCCGTTCTTGATCTCGGTGACCTCTTCGGTGGGCACCTCGACCTGGAAGATGTAGTCGCCCACGTCGAGGTTCTGCACGCGGGTCTCAAGGTTGGCCTTCACCTTGTTCTCGTAGCCGGCGTACGAGTGGATGACATACCAGTCGCCGGGCTTGCTGCGGAGTTCCTTCTTGAGCGCCTCGGCCGGATCGAGTTCCTCTTCAGCGACCGCGGGAACCTCAGGAGCCTCTGCATCCTCGAGTACCGGGCTCTCGTCGAGCACCTCGACGGCGGTGTCGCCCGCGGGCACCTCGCCTTCGGGAGTTGTCACGGTAGTCAGTCCTCTCTCAACGTTCGTCGGCGCTAGTTGTTGCCGAAGATCAGCAGAACCAACTTGGCCAACCCGAGGTCGACCCCGCTGATCAGCGCGGTCATGAAGGCCAGGAACACCAGCACCACCGACGTGTAGCTGACCATCTGCTTCCGGTTGGGCCAGATGACTTTGCGCAGCTCGGCGACGACCTGCCCGAGGTAGTTCCACACGAACAGGAACGGGTTGCGGGTCGAGCCCTTGTCCGCCTTGTTCTTGGCCTTGGGCTCGTCCTCGTCGTCAAGGTCGAGCTCGAGGGCGGTGGTCTCGAGATCGTCGACGTCGGCCACTGCGGTGCTGCCCGAACGCTGCCGGGACCGCTTGCCGGTCGGGCGCAGCGGCTGGGTCAGCGCGCCGGTGCTCTCCGCGCCGGCACCTGCGGCGTCGGCACTGTCGCGCTCGTTGCTCACCGCATGCTCCTTCGTGTCGGTCCGGGCTGGTGCCCCGAGTCATCGCTCGGGGTATCCCGAGTCTATTCAGTTTCAGCAGGGGCGACAGGACTTGAACCTGCAACCTGCGGTTTTGGAGACCGCTGCTCTGCCAGTTGAGCTACGCCCCTCGGTATTCAATTGCGGCACTCCACGCCTTCGCATGCTCAGGCTCGCCGTCACGCTGCACTACGTCGGCCAGGCGCTCCCTACATAGTTCGCGCGCTCCCCCTCGGTCCAGCCGAACCGACGGACAGCGCGCTTACGTGGGGATATCCCGACGACCGAGTGTAGCGCGAGACCGTGGTCAGTTACCAATTCGGTCCGACCACTGCCGCTGCAGTCCTAGTCGTGGACGACAGGCTTGCGCAGCACCTGACCGGTCTCGGGATCCCAGCCGGCCGAAATGGAGTTCTCGCCCTCGTGGCCCATCAAGGTGGTGAAGGCCACCATCACCACCTCGCCGGTCTTCTCGTCGGTCAGGACGTTGCGGGAGGTCACGATGTCGGCGCCGAACCGCTCGTCGACCGAGTCGATGTACATGGTGGCCCGCACCGTGTCACCCTCGAGAATCGGGCGGTGGAAGTGGAACTTCTGGTCCACCTGGACGATCTGCATGGTCTCGAAACCCACGTCGACGTGCTGGAAGAAGTGGCGCTGGGTCATCACTGCCAGGATCGACATGAAGGTCAACGGCGCCACCAGGCCGTCGTAGCCCATTTCGGCGGCCGCCTCCGAGTCGACGCTGGCCGGGTCGTGCGCCTTGACGGAGTTGGCATACTGGCGGATCTGCTCGCGGCCCACGACGAAGGGGTCGGGGTATTTCCAGACCATTCCGCGGATGTCGGTTTTGAGCGCCATGGCTACGCCAACTTTGCGATCGCGATGGCGCGACCGAAGATCTTTTTCCCATTGTGGGTTCCGGTCAGCGCGATGGTCACCAGTTTGCTCTCTTCATCGGTCGACTTCACCCGGCCACTGAACACGATCTCGGCGCCCACACCGTCGTTGGGGACCGGCACGATGGCGGTGAAGCGGACGTTGTACTCGGTAACCGCACCCGGGTCGCCCACCCACTCGGTGATGTAGCCACCCCCCAGGCCCATGGTGAGCATGCCGTGGGCGATCGCGGTATCCAGTCCGACCTGCTTGGCGATCTCGTCGTCCCAGTGGATCGGGTTGAGGTCGCCGGATACCCCGGCGTAGTTGACCAGGTCGGCCCGGGTCAGGGTGATGGTCCTCTCGGGCAGCTCATCGCCCTTCTTGACCGAACTGAACTCACGCAGTGCCATCGTCGAAGCCACTCTCTCCACTCTCATCACTCCGCCCGGCGAGCGTCGTGTAGTTCTCCTGAACAACGTCACCGTCCTGATTGGTGATGACGTTCTTGGTCACGATGATGTCGGTGCCGTGCGCCTGCCGAATCTCGTGCAGGTACACGTCGCAGAAGAGTGTGTCACCAGCGGCGACAGGTTTGAGGAATTTCAGCACCTGATCGACCTGAACGATCTGTTTGTCGCTGATCCCGATGTTGGCGGACTCGAACATCGCCATCTGGGCGTCGTAGCCGAACACCGAGATGAACGTCAGCGGCGCCACCACGCCCCGGTAGCCCAACTCCGCGGCGGCCTCGTCGCTGAGGTAGGCGGGATCGGTGTTCTGAACGGCTTTGGCGTACTCGCGGACCTTCTCACGCTCGACCAGGTAGTAATCGGGGTAGCGGTAGTGCGTCCCGACGAGTTTCTGGGAAAGCGCCAAGGTCAGCGAGATTCTTTGTGCGCCTGATGCTTGCCGCAGTTAGGGCAGAACTTCTTGATCTCGAGACGGTCGGGATCGTTGCGACGGTTCTTCTTGGTGATGTAGTTGCGGTTCTTGCACACCTCGCAGGCCAAGGTGA
>CAZADG010000030.1:0-29490 GCA_964483865.1 uncultured Mycobacterium sp.
CATCGACACCCTCTTCGTGACCCTCCTCGTCGCCGACCTCTCCGTCGCCTTCTTCTCCGACCTCTCCGTCGCCTTCTTCGTCGCCTTCTTCGTCGCCTTCTTCGTCGCCGGAGTAGTCCTCGGCGTATTCCGCTTCTCCGTCTTCTTCGGCGGCCTCTTCGAGGACGTCGTCAGGTGACTCTGTATTGCCGACAATCGGGACCTCCCCAGTCCCGATCACCGGTATCTCGCCGGTCAACTCGGAGACGGACACCCCGTCGCTGTTCCGTCGACGCTTCCGGCGCCGGCCCCCGACCGGCGGTGAACCGATGGTGCCGTTGCGGGCCAGCAGGTCCGCGACCGACAGCGGCCGGGTGCTGTCATCTGATGCGCTCATCGTGTCTCGCCTCTCAATCGGCCCGCGCAGCCTGCACGAACGCGGTCCCGTCAGCCTCACTGTCCAGTCGGCGCAGAATGATGCCTTCGCGCAGCGCCCAGGGGCAGATCTGCACCGACTCCAACGACAGTGCTCGCATACTCGCCTCCGCCACCAGCGCGCCGGCCACGATCTGCGGGGCCCGCTCGGCGCTGACCCCTTCCAGATCGGCACGGTCTTCCGTGGTCATCCTAGAGATGAACGCTATGAGTTGCCGAAGACCGTTGGCGGTAAGGACGCGTTTGGCGCGCGGGCCGGCCGCCGACGGTGCCGCGCCGGTCAGTCGCGCCAGTGACCGGAAGGTCTTGGAGGTCCCCACCGCCAGGTCCGCCTCCCCGGCGTCCAGCATCGCCTTAGCCGCATCGGCCAATTCACTGTCCAGCCAGTCCCGGAGCATCGCCACCCGCCGACGCCCGGGGGGATCACGATCCAGCCACTCGCGGTTGAGCCGACCTGCCCCAAGCGGCAGTGACAAGGCGACGTCGGGCTCCTCGTCCACGCCCGAGGACATCTCCAGCGATCCGCCGCCGATATCAAGGTCGATGATGCGCCCCGCGCTCCAGCCGTACCAGCGCCGAACCGCCAGAAAGGTGAGCCGCGATTCATCGACACCAGTGAGGACCTGCAGGTCCACACCGGTCTCGGCGCGCACCCTGGCCAGCACGTCGTCGGAGTTGGTCGCGTCCCGGACCGCGGAGGTGGCAAAGGCCATCAGGTCCGCGCAGCCCGAACTGTGGGCGATCTTGGCGAACTCGGCGACGGTGTCGATCAGCCTCTCTGCGCCCTTACGGGTCAGCTTGCCGGAGTCGTCGATCGATTCGGCAAGCCGCAGGGGCGCCTTGGTGGAGCTCATCGGGGTCGGGTGCCCGCCGCGATGAGCATCCACCACCAGCAGATGAACCGTATTGCTGCCCACGTCGAGCACGCCCAGTCGCACGGAGACTAACCTAGCGCTCTCCGTGGTCTACCGTTGCACTCCGTGACACAGAGGCACCCCGGAGAGGTCGATCTGGATTTCCCCCGCGAATGGGTGGAGTTTTACGATCCGACCAACCCCGAGCACCTGATCGCCGCCGACCTGACCTGGCTGCTGTCGAATTGGACGTGTGTGTTCGGCACCCCGGCCTGCCAGGGCACCGTCGCCGGGCGCCCTGACGATGGCTGCTGTTCGCATGGAGCGTTCCTGTCCGACGACGACGACCGCGCCGCCCTCGACGATGCCGTGAAGCAACTCACCGACGAGGACTGGCAGTTCCGCGACAAGGGTCTGGGACCCAAGGGTTACCTGGAGAAGGACTCCTACGAGGACAAGCCGAGTCTGCGCACCCGCAAATACAAGGGCGCGTGCATCTTCCTGAACCGTCCGGGTTTCCCCGGTGGGATCGGCTGCGCCCTGCACAGCAAAGCGCTCCAACTCGGCGTGGTACCGCTGACGATGAAACCCGAGGTCTGCTGGCAGCTTCCGATCAGGCGGACCCAGGAATGGGTGACCCGGCCCGACGGCAGCGAGATCTTGAGAACCACCATCACCGAATACGACCGTCGCGGCTGGGGCGAGGGCGGGGAAGACCTGCACTGGTACTGCACCGGCGATCCTGCCGCGCATGTCGGCAAGAAGCCGGTGTGGCAGTCCTACGCCCCTGAGCTCACCGAGTTGCTCGGCGAGAAGACGTACGGCGAACTCGCGGCGATCTGCAAGCGGCGCAGCGGTTTTCCGTTGGTCGCCGTGCACCCGGCGTCCCGAACGGCACACCGTTAGGCACCCTCAGTCTGTGGAGTGGCGATTCATCAACATCAGCGATGTCGAAGTGAAGGTACCGACAGCCGCCTGACCCTGCCGGCTGGTCCTCACCGCCGGGCTTAGCCTTCCAGCTTGTAACCCAGCCCGCGCACCGTCACCAGCATCGCCGGGTTGGCCGGATCAGTCTCAATCTTCGACCGCAGGCGCTTGACGTGAACGTCGAGGGTCTTGGTATCGCCGACGTAGTCCGCACCCCACACCCGGTCGATCAACTGTCCGCGGGTCAGAACCCGGCCCTTATTGCGCATCAGGTATTCGAGCAGATCGAATTCCTTGAGCGGCATAGGGATCTGCACACCGTCCAGGCTGACGATATGGCGTTCGATGTCCATCCGGACCGGGCCCGCCTCCAGGATCGTGTCGCCGATCTCCTCGGCCTCCGTGCCACGTCGCAGCACCGCCCGGATGCGAGCGATGAGTTCCCGGGCGGAGTACGGCTTAGTGACATAGTCGTCGGCACCGAGTTCGAGGCCCAGAACCTTGTCGATCTCGCTGTCACGGGCGGTCACCATGATCACCGGAACCGCGGATCGCGCCCTCAACTGCTTGCACACATCGGTGCCGCTCATCCCGGGCAACATCAGATCCAGCAGGACGATGTCGGCGCCGGTCCGGTCGAACTCGGCCAAGGCGGAGGGTCCGTCGACCACGACCGTGGTTTCGAACCCCTCTTTCCGAAGCAGAAATGCCAGCGGGTCAGCCAGCGACTCCTCATCTTCGACGATCAACACCCGGGTCACTGGTCCTCCTGATCTTTGGTGGCTTGGTTGTCCGGACCGCTGTAGGCGGGAATCGACAGGGTAAAGGTAGAACCGGTTCCTGGCTGGCTCCACAGCCTGATGCTGCCGTTGTGATTGGCTGCGACGTGCTTGACGATGGCCAAGCCGAGGCCGGTGCCGCCGGTAGCGCGCGAGCGGGCTTTGTCCACCCTGAAGAACCGCTCGAACACCCGTTCCTGGTCGGACTTGGCGATACCGATCCCGCGGTCGGTCACCGCGATCTCGATCATGCCGTTGATGCGGCGACGGCTGATCGACACCGTGGAGTTGTTCGGGGAGTAGGCGATGGCGTTGGAGATGAGGTTCGCGATCGCAGTGACCAGTAACTCCTCATCGCCCAACACCCGGAATCCGGTCGCATTATCTGTGGTGATCGCTATGTCCGCCCGCTCGGCAACCACCCGGTAGCGGGAAATCGCCTCCTGGACAACGGTATCCACATCAACCGCGACCATCTCGGGCAGCGCCTCGGCGCCCTGCAGTCGGGACAACTCGATGAGCTCGCCCACCATACTGGCGAGCCGCTGGGACTCGGCGTAGATCATGCTGCCGAAGCGCTGCACGGTCTCGGGATCGTCGGTCGACTCCAGCAGCGCCTCGGAGAGGACTCCCATCGCAGCGACGGGGGTCTTCAATTCGTGGCTGACGTTGGCGACGAAGTCTCGGCGGGTGGCCTCCATCCGGGCCTGCTCGGACTGATCGTCGAGATAGATCACCGCCAGCCGGGGCGATTGGTCGCTGAGCAGCCGGATCTTGGCATGCACCGCCAGGCCTGCGCGCCGCCCGGACAGTCCGTGCGGCGCGGAGAGATCGACATCGGCTTCCTCACCAGTGGTCAAGGTGTGCTCGGCGGCCTCCCAGAGCCGGTCGTCGAGCACGCCCTCGCGCACCATGCCCATCCCGACGACAGTCCGATTGCTGACCAGAATCTGGCGCGACCCGTCCACGACAAGAAGTCCTATGGGCGCATTCGATACCGCCCGCCGCAGCAGTTCCGAGACGGTCAGCCGGTTGACGCCGGCGGCGATGCGCCGGCGGCGAATCCGGGGCAGCAGGCTGACGAAACCGGCACCCAAGCCCACACCCGTCACTCCCGCGAGGCCCGACACAGCCGCCGCGCTAACGCTCACGCCGAAAGCGTACGCATTCGGAGGACCAGCGAAAAAACCCGGTACGCTCGCCGAACCCCGAGTTCAGTGGCTGTTCACCGGTTGTTTATGTGGATCCCTGGCTGGCGACCGCAGCCGCTCCCGCAGCCGCGGCCGCCGGGTCGAGGTAGGTTCCGCCGGCAACCATTGGCTTGAGGTCGGCGTCGAGGTCGTAGCGCAACGGGATCCCGGTGGGGATGTTGAGACCGACCACCTCGGCGTCCGACATCCCGTCGAGGTACTTCACCAGAGCCCGAAGCGAATTGCCGTGGGCGGCGATCAACACCGTCTTGCCCGACCGCAGATCGGGGACGATGGTGCTCTCGAAGTACGGGACGAACCGTGCCACCACGTCGGCAAGGCACTCGGTCAACGGGCCGCCGTCGATACCGGCGTAACGCGGATCGGCGTCCTGGCTGAACTCGCTTCCGCGCTCGATCGGGGGCGGCGGGGTGTCATAGCTGCGCCGCCAGGCCATGAACTGCTCCTCGCCGTACTTGGCCTTGGTCGCCGCCTTGTCCAGACCCTGCAGCGCCCCGTAGTGCCGTTCGTTGAGCCGCCAGTCGCGGTGCACCGGGATCCAATGTCGGTCAGCCTTGTCCAGTGCGATGTTCGCGGTGGTGATCGCCCTGCGCAACAAGGAGGTGTAGAGCACGTCGGGCAGGCGGTCGAGTCCCGCGATCAGCTCACCGGCACGGACCGCCTCGGCGCGGCCCTTGTCAGTGAGGTCGACGTCCACCCATCCAGTGAACTGGTTGAGCGCATTCCACTGGCTTTCGCCGTGGCGGAGCAGGATTAGCGTGCAGTCACCGTCAGCCATAGCGGGAAGTGTCTCACGGCGGCGCTCACTGTTTGTCGGGTTCGCCGGCGTCGCCGGGAGCGGCCCCGTCATCGTCATCGTCGATCAGGTGCTCGAAGGCCTTGAGATTCTTCAACGACTCCCCGCGGGCCACCCGCCAGGCCCATTCCTTGCGGATCGAGGTGGCGAACCCGAGCTCCAGGAGGGTGTTGAAATCGTTGTTGACCGCTTCGAGCACTTGACCGAGCACCCGGTCGATCTCATCTGCGTTGACGACGTCCAGGGCGATCCGCCCGATCAGATAGATGTCGCCGATGTTGTCCAGGGTGTAGGCCACCCCGTAGAGGCGGCGGTTGCGTTTGAGCAGGAAGCGGTAGACAGCCTCGTGGTTTTCGTCCGGACGGCGGCAGACGAATGACTCCACCCGCACCGAGTGCTCCCCGATGCTCAGCAGGGTGTTGGTGATCAGCTTGCGCTCGCCGGGCAACTCGACGATCAGCCCCGGCAGTCCGCCGTGCGCTCCCTCATAGCGGGTGAAGTTCAGCCCGTGCTCGGTGAGCGTCGCCTCGATCTCCTCCCGAACACGCTGCTCGGCCAGACGCGGATCCTCGGATGTCATGCGCGCACCCCCCGACGAATCGTCCAGCGGCGCCCGGCACGGCGTGCACTCAGATCGTGCGACCGGTGGGTCCGGTCGTAGTCGGCGATCGCCCGGCCGTAGCTGGCGAGCAGCCCGTCGACGGTGTGGTCCCAGGAGAACCGCCCGGCATGTTCGATCGCCCCGCGGCGAAGCCTTTCGGGGTCGGAGTCCAGCAACGCCGCGATCGCCTCGGCCCAGCGCAGCGGGTCGTGGTCGGCCACCAGGGTTCCGCTTCGACCGTCGGCCACCGCGACCGGCAGGCCACCGACGGCGGCCGCCACCACCGGTGTTCCGCAGGCTTGGGCCTCCACCGCCACCAGGCCGAAGGACTCCGAATAGCTGGGCACCGCCACCAGGTCGGCGGCCCGGTAGACGTTGACCAACTGCTCACGTGGCTGGGGCGGCAGGAACGTCACCCGCTCGGCGATGCCGAGTTCACCGGCGAGCCGGATCAGGCCGTCCGGTTCGGCCAGGCCACTGCCGGACGCCCCGCCGGCGACCACCACCCGAACCGGCCCTCTCGCGGTCGGCGCCATCAGCGCGGCCGCCCGCAGCAGCACGTCGGGGGCCTTCAGCGGCTGGATGCGACCGACGAACGCGACGATGGGCTCACCGGGGGGCAGCCCGAGCGCCGCCCGTGCGGCCGCCCGATCACCCGGGGTGAAGGCCTTGAGGTCAACTCCGGGATGAACCACATCGATACACCCAGGATCGGCGTGATGCAGCGAAACTAGTTGGTGCGCTTCGTCTTCGGTATTGACGATCAGACGGTCAGCCTCATCGACCACCTGCTGTTCGCCGACCGCACGCAACGGCGGTTCCGGCGCGTCACCATCGGCCAGCGCGGCATTCTTGACCGCCGCCAGGGTATGGGCGGTGTGAACCAGTGGCACCGCCCAGCGCTCCCGAGCCAGCCAGCCCACCTGACCGGAGAGCCAGTAGTGCGAATGCACGATGTCATAGTGCCCGGGCTCGTGGTTGGCTTCGGCCCGCAACACCCCCGCCGTGAACGCGCACAACTGCGTCGGCAGGTCGTATTTGTCCAGGCCCTCGAACGGCCCGGCGACCACATTGCGCACCAGCACACCGGGCGCCACCCGGACCGTGGGAGGGTCGGCCGACGAGGTGGCCCTGGTGAAGATTTCAACGTCCACGCCGCGGGCGGCCAGATGCAACGCCGTCTGCAGAACATAAACGTTCATGCCACCGGCATCTCCGGTACCGGGCTGCGCCAGCGGCGAGGTGTGCACCGACAACACCGCCACTCGGCGCGGCAGGGCACCGACGTCGGTCAGGTCCCGGGGATGCCGCACGCGTCCATCATGTCACCGTGCCGATACCGCGCTGGCTAGAGTCGGTCCGGTGACAGACATTGCGGACGCTCACTCGCGTGTCGCCGTGGTCACCGGTGCCAGTTCGGGCATCGGCAAGGCCACGGCCAGAACGCTCGCAGCGCAGGGATTCCACGTGGTGGCGGTGGCCCGCCGCGCTGACCGCGTCGAGCGGCTGGCTGCCGAGATCGACGGGACGGCGGCGGTCGTCGACGTCACCGACGACGCCGCGGTTCGGGCGCTGGCGGACCGGCTCCAACGGGTCGACGTCCTGGTCAACAACGCCGGCGGCGCCAAAGGTCTGCAACCGGTGGTCGAAGCGGACCTCGAGGACTGGCGGTGGATGTGGGAGACCAACGTCATGGGTACGCTGCGGGTGACCCGGGCCCTGCTGCCGGCGCTGATCGCCTCCGGTGACGGCCTGATCGTCACCGTCACGTCAACGGCCGCACTGGAGGTCTACGACGGCGGAGCCGGCTACACCGCCGCCAAACACGCGCAGGGCGCTCTACACCGGACCCTTCGCGGGGAGCTTCTCGGAAAACCTGTGCGGCTCACCGAAATTGCCCCGGGTGCCGTGCAGACCGAATTCTCCCTGGTGCGCTTCGGTGGCGATCACCAGCGCGCGGAGAGGGTCTATGCCGGGATCACCCCACTGGTGGCACAAGACGTTGCGGAGGTGATCGGGTTCGTCGCCTCGCGCCCCTCGCACGTCGACATCGACCAGATCATCATGCGACCCCGCGACCAAGCCAACGCCAGCCGATTCAACCGGCGTTCCTGACTCAGGGCAGCGGAGTCACAGCGCGCATCCCACCAGCACCGGCTCGGGAACGAGCGTCACACCAAACGTCGCATACACCCCGTCCCGCACCGTGCGCGCCAGCGCGAGTACGTCGTCAGAACCGGCCCCGCCGCGGTTGGTCAGCGCCAGAGCATGTCTGGTGGACAACCGGCACGGACCCGCCCCCGGAAAACCCCTGCCGAAGCCGGCGTGCTCCACCAGCCAACCGGCTGCCAACTTCACGCCACCGTCGGCGGGGTAGCTCGGGACCGGGACATCGGAGGCCTCACGAATCCGCAGGAACTGCTCGGCACTGACCACCGGGTTGGTGAAAAACGAACCGACACTCCAGGTGTCGTGATCCGAGGCGTCAAGAACCATGCCCTTGGCAGCGCGTAGCGCCAGCACTGTCGAGCGCACCCGCTGCGGGTCGGTCCGATCGCCGACGGCCAGACCCAGTGCCGTGGCGAGTTCGGCGTAACGTACCGGCGCGGATTGCCCGGCGGCGTCGAGCCGGAATTCGACCTCCAGAACGGTTGCCTCGGCGGAGTTCTTCAGCACGCTGTGCCGGTAGCCGAAGCCCAACCGGTCCGCCGGCACCCAGCGCACCTCACCGGAGCGCCGGTCCAGCAGGCGGACCCGAGTCATCCAGTCCGCGACTTCGACGCCGTAGGCTCCGACGTTCTGCACCGGGGTAGCCCCGGCCGATCCGGGGATTCCGGACAGACATTCCAACCCGCCGAGACCGGCCTGTACGGCGCGGGCGACAACGGTGTCCCAGTCTGCACCGGCCTGCGCCAGAATCTTGTTCGCGTCCACCGTGATCGCGCTGTTGGCAAGCCGCACCACGGTGAGGTCAGTCAGGTCGTCGGCGACGACCACGTTGGATCCGCCGCCGAGAATCAAGACCGGTTCACCGGCACCGTCGAGGGCCCGCAGGGTCGCGACGATCTGATCGGTGCTGGCGCAGGTGATCACCCGACGGACCGTCGGTCCGACCCGCAACGTCGTCATCGACGTCAACGGCACATTCGCGGCGACCCGCGCTCCGCCGAAGTCTCCCTGCAGCGTCATCCCCGGGTCGCTCCGCTCCTGCCCTCCGGAACCCATCCCCGGGTCGCTCCGCTCCTGCCCTCCGGACACTCGCATAACGGTAGCCTCAACCTCTATGCCGCGATCGTTCGACATAGCCACCGAGTACGCGGGGACGGTGGCAGAGATTCACGCTGCATTCTGCGACGAGCAGTACTGGTTGGCCCGACTGTCCGCATCGGGCGCCGACGAGTGGACGCTGGAATCCTTCCGGGTCGGCAGCGACGGCGGCGTGGATGTGGTGACCACCCAAGTGCTGCGGGCACAGCGGCTACCGGGTGTGGTTCACCAGTTCCACCACGGCGACTTGGAGATCCGGCGGGCCGAGACCTGGACCGGCGTGTCAGACGGAGCAGCGCAGGCGGCGGTGGCAAGTTCCATCGTGCGGGCGCCGGTCGCCCTCAACGGTGATGCCAGCCTGTCACCGGTCGCCGACGGCGCGAGGCTGGCCTTTCAGGCCACCGTCGAGGTTCGGATCCCGCTGGTCGGGGGCAAGATGGAGAAATTCATCGGCAACCAGTTGATAGCCCTGCTCAACGACGAGCAGCAGTTCACCACCCGGTGGATCGCCGGTCGCTAGCTGTCAGACAAGGTTGGATCAATGCCACGCAGCATGGTGTTCGACATCGACGTCGGGGTGCCGGCCGCCACGATGTACGGCCTTTTCACCAAGGTGGACTACTGGCAGGACCTGGTCGGCTTCTACCTGAGCCACTCCGCGCGCACCGAGATCGCACACTTCTCCTCCGACGAGACCGGCACCGATGTGTCGTTCACCCACATCCTGTCGGCCGACGACCTCCCCGCGATAGCCCGGCCGGTCGTGCCGGGCACCTTCGTCGTCACCCGCGAGCAGCACTTCGAACCGTTCGACGCTCCCACCAACCGGGCACTGGGCAACTACCGGGCGCACATCCCCGCACCGGTGGAACTGACCGGCGACTACACCCTCGCCGATACCGAGCGCGGCAGCCGGATGCGGCTGGAGAGCACCTGTCGGGTGAAGGTGCCGCTGATCGGCGGCCAGATCGAGCAGTTGGTGATGGGCGGCCTGAAACTGTTGCTCGCCGAGGAGGGCGAGTTCACCGCCGACTGGATCGCCGGCCATCACTAAGCGACTGCGGCCGGTCGGTATGCCGACCCGGGGAACCACCGGCGCTAATCGACTCCGTCGGGCCGACCGCTGGCTGACCCACTCCCCTCGAGTGCTGGCCGCGCTGGACTCGGCCGAGGCGCCGGTCGTGGTGGATCTCGGCTACGGCAGGCTGCCGGTGACCACCCTGGAGCTGGCGGCCCGGCTGCGCGCGATGCGACCCGATGTCCGGGTGGTCGGTCTTGAGATAGACCCCGAGCGGGTTGCCGTGGCCAACGCCGACGTCGGGTCCACCGGCGGGCCGGGCGCCGAATTCCGGCTCGGCGGTTTCGAACTCGCAGGCCTGCGGCCTGTTCTCGTGCGGGCATTCAACGTGCTACGCCAGTACCCCGAGGGCGCTGTGGCCAGTGCCTGGCGAACCATGCAGGACAACCTCGCGCCGGGCGGGGTACTGATTGACGGCACCTGTGATGAATTGGGCCGACGGAGCTGCTGGGTGTTGCTGGATGGCGACCGCCCGGTGAGCCTGACCCTGGCCTGCGACGCACGGGATATTGAGCGGCCTTCGGATCTGGCTGAGCGGTTGCCGAAAGTCCTTATCCACCAGAATGTTCCGGGACAACCGATTCACACCCTGCTCGATGCGGCCGACCGCTCGTGGGCTGCGGTCGCCGGGCAGTCGGTGTTCGGGCCGCGGGCACGGTGGCGGGCGATGCTGGCGGACTTACGGGAGTCCGGGTTTCCGATCGAGGTGCAACGACGCAACCCCCGCGATGCGGTGCTGACGGTGCCGTGGGCTGCGGTGGCGCCGCCGCGGGACTGACCTCGATACCCTGAACGCCATGCGGATCGCTCTGGCGCAGATTCTGGCAGGCACCGACCCGACCGCGAACCTGACGCTCGTCGGCGACTACACCCGGCGCGCGGCCGATGCCGGGGCTCGGCTTGCGGTGTTCCCCGAAGCCACCATGTGCCGGTTAGGTGTTCCGCTCGGGCCGGTCGCTGAGCCGATCGACGGGCGGTGGGCCGATGCCGTGCGGGAGATCGCCAGGGGCACCGGGATCACGGTGTTGGTCGGGATGTTCACCCCCGCAGCCGACGGGCGGGTCACCAACACGCTGCTGGCCACCGGGGCCGGGGTCGAGGCCCGCTACGACAAGATCCACCTTTACGACGCGTTCGGTTTCACCGAGTCGCACACGGTGGCGCCGGGGCGGGTGCCGGTCGTTGTGGACGTCGACGGCGTCGGCGTCGGGCTGACGCTGTGCTACGACATCCGGTTCCCCTACCTCTACACCGAGTTGGCGGACCTCGGCGCCCAGGTGATCACCGTCAGCGCCTCGTGGGGCGCCGGCCCCGGGAAACTCGACCAGTGGACACTGCTGGCGCGGGCCAGGGCCCTGGACTCCGGCTGCTTCGTCGCGGCCGCCGGACAGGCCTATCCCGGTCCGGAATTGGCGGCCGCGGCCCCCACCGGCGTCGGCGGGAGTCTGGTCTCCTCCCCGCTGGGTGAGGTGCTGGCCTCCGCGGGGCCCGATCCGCAACTGGTGCTGTCCGACATCGATATCGACAGCGTCGCGTCGATTCGCGACACCGTCGGCGTGCTGCGAAATCGTCGTCATCGACGCAGCACAGATTCGTAGGGCAGAATCGCGCGGGTGACGAACCCGCCGCAGGGCCCTTACCCGCCGCAAGGCCAGCCGCCGGCCGGACCGGGCTATCCAGTGCCGGGCTATCAGGGACCGGGCCATCCCGGGCAGGGCCATCCGGAACCGCCGACTCAGTACATTCCTCAGCCGCCCACCCAGTACCTACCGACGCCGCCGGCCCCGCCGGCCGGACCTCCCGTCGAGGTCGCGCCACCCGAACCCGAGGAACCACGTCGGGGCCTGGCGCGGGACCCGCTGTCGGTGGCCCTCATCCTGGTGATCGTCGGGGCGCTGGCGCTGGCGGGACTGCTCGGCGGCGAGTTCTACGCCCGCCACCGGGCGAACTCGATCGTCGCCAACGCAGTCAGCTGCGTGGTCCAGGACAGTGCGAAGGCCTCGTTCGGGGTGCGGCCTTTCCTGCTGCAGCACTTCAGCCACAACTACCGGGATATGCGGGTGGAAACCGCCGGCAACCAAATCCGCGAAGCCAAGGGCATGAAGCTGCAACTGCGCCTCGATGACGTCCGGATCCAGCAGACCGCGGATTCGGCCGGCACCCTGGGCTCGCTGGATGCCGACATCACCTGGTCCGCGGACGGTATCAAGCAGACCGTGTCCGGCATGCTCCCGCTGATCGGCGGACTGGTCAGCGGAGTCACTCCGGACCCGTCCACCGGCACCCTGGAAGTTCAGGGTCCGCTGGGAACGGTGACGATCAAGCCGGCCGTCTTCAACGGCGGATTGACGCTCCAGGTGGCCAGGGTGACCGGACTGGGCTTCACGCTGCCCCGCGAAACCGTGCAGCCCGCGCTGGACGCCTTCACCGATCAGCTCACGAAGAACCTGCCAATGGGTATCCGTGCCGAGTCCGTCGACGTGACCGACAGCGGGGTGGCGGCGCGGTTCGTGACCCGTGACGCGACGATCCCCAATGGCCAGCAGGACCCGTGCTTCGCCGGGATCTGACCGGGTCTGCCTAGCAACCGGCCCAGAAACCCGCCCACGCACCCGCGTCAGCCCTGTTCCGGACCTCCCGGGTTGCAGCCGGCCAGGATCATCGCGGAGTCGTTCACCGCAGGCCGCCAGGACTCGAGGTCCCAACTAGTCTTGCCCGGCTCGGCGAACTCCGCGAACCGCCAGTGGCACAGGAATTGCGCATGGATACTCGGAGTGTCGGCGTCAGGCGCGAGAGCGATCACCTCGGCCCAGGCTTCATCGGACTGCGCCGTGGTCTTGGCCAGTTCGCCGGCCACCTCGCGGCCTGCCGCAGTCGGGTAGACGCGAAGGGTCGACAAGCCGCCGTAACTCACCCAGCGGACATGGTCGACGTAGGGCGGAGTGGTGTTGGGATCAGCTGAGACAGTCGGCGCCAGTGCGATGGCACCGAGGGCGGCCGCGGCGATCGGGGCCAGGATTGGCCTCACCGGTCAGCGCGACTTCCCCTGCACCTCAAGGAGTCTGGGCCGCACATCGGCCAGGTACACGCCGGCGGCCACCGCGGCGATGACCATCCCGATCGAGCTTCCCATCAACAGGCACAGCAGTGCGGAGACGCCGAGAATGCCCAGCCAGGCCGGCTTGGTCAATTTATCAGCGGCGGTGTAGGCATCGGGGCGCTGCATCGCCGCGTGCACGAAGGCGTAGATATTCACGCCCAGCACCGCCCAGGAGAGCACATTAAGAACGAGACCCGCCACACCTTGAAGCATCACGGCTTCAAGAGTAGGCGGGTCTCGTCCTCAGTGTGGCGATAGGGGTCGCCACGTGGTCAGACCTACTTCTGGGTCACCTTCTTGGCCGGAGCCTTCTTGGCCGGAGCCTTCTTGGCGACCTTCTTGGCAGCAGCCTTGGCCGGAGCGGCCTTCTTAGCCGGAGCGGCCTTCTTGGCCGGAGCCTTCTTGGCCGGAGCCTTCTTGGCCGGAGCCTTGGCAGGAGCCGGCAGTTCGACGCCGACCAGCTTGGCGGCACGCTCACCGACGGCGCGGGTCTGCGCGGAGACATTGCCCAACGCTTCCTGGGTCAGCTCGACGGCCTGATCGACGTAACCCTCGACGCGGTCCGCGGCTTCCTTGAACTCACGCTGACCCTTGATCCGCTCAAGAGCAGCCTCGCCACGGGCGACCAGGTTGTTGTAAGTCTCGGTCGCATCGACCAGGAACTCGTCGGCCGCCTTGCGCAGCTCCTCGGAGGTGAGCTTGCCGCGCAGTTCCTCGGTCCGCTTGGGCAGTTCCTCCTGCAGACGGGTCAGCGCCGCGCGCCGGTCGTCCATGCGGTCGCCGGCAACCTCGGCCCGCTCGCGCAGGACCGCAACGATCTCGTTCACGGTCGCCAGCGCCAGATCGGCGGCACCGACCGCGGCGAGCAGCGGGGTCTTCAGATCTTCGATGGTGTTCTCGTTCTTGTTCTTCTTCGCCATGGTGGCTGTTTCCTTTCGGTGTTCTCATGAAGCTTTGGATTGAGGAGATTCAGGAGTTCCTGTTACTCAGACGGCGGCTCCCCTGCGGGATCAGCCCTTGCGCTCTCGGCCACCGGGGCGACCTCGTTCTGCTGACAGAAAGACATATAGATATCGAGCAGGACGCGCTTCTGCCGCTCGGTGAGCGCTGTGTCACCGACGATGGCGTCATGCACCTGGCTCGGCTGCCCGGGCTCGAGAATTCCGGCCCGCACATAGAGCACTTCCGCCGACAGCCGCAGGGCCTTGGCGATCTGGCTCAGCACTTCGGCAGACGGCTTGCGCAGCCCGCGTTCAATCTGGCTCAGATACGGGTTGCTGACGCCCGCCCGCTCGGCGAGCTGCCGCACCGAGACCTGGGCCGCTTCCCGCTGGGTGCGGATGAAGCCCCCGATGTCCTGCGCCGCGTTGCTCACCACGGCAGCGAGATCTGACTCCTGAGCCATGACTCGCCTCCTCGCGGGAACGGTTGTCGTTTGCATATTGACACCAGCGTAGCCCAGGGTGCTAACAATTGCAAGCACTTGCTAGCGCAGGTCAGAAGAGGATTTGGCCGATCGTATAGATCGCAAGGCCGGCCAGGGCGCCCACGACGGTGCCGTTGATCCGGATGAACTGGAGGTCGCGACCAACGTGCAACTCGATGCGCCGACTGGCCTCGTCGGCGTCCCAGCGCTCGATGGTGTCAGTGATGATCGTGGTGGCCTCGGCGCCGTACTGGCTGGCCAAGTGCTGGGCACCGCGGACGATCCAGTCGTCGACCTTGTCGCGCAGTTCGGCGTCATCGCGCAGCGACTCCCCGATCCGAACCACCGAATCGGCGATCCGCCCGCGCAGCGCGCTGGACGGGTCGTTGACACCGTCGAGAACCAGCTTCTTGAGCGTCTTCCACGCGGTCTCCGCCGCCCGGGTCACCTCGTCACGCTCCATGAGTTGCTCCTTGACCGTCTCGGCCTTGGAGATGGTGGAGGGATCGTTCTGCAGGTCGTTGGCGAACTCGAACAGGAACCGGTTGGCCGACTGACGTAACTCGTGGTCAGGGTTGCGACGGACCTTGTCCGTGAAGTCCATCAACTCGCGGTGGATGCGGTCGCCGAGCAGTTGGTCGACGAACTTCGGTGACCAACTCGGGGAATCGCGCAGCACCACGCGTTCGATGGTCGGACCGGCGGTCAGCGCCCACTCGAAGGCCCGGTCGGCCAGCAACTGGATCAGTGCCTCCTGCCGGTTCTCCGCAAGCAGCTGGTTGAGCACCCGTCCCGCAGGTGGGCCCCACTGCGGCTCGGCGAGCCGTTTGACGATGGTCCGGTCGATGGCCTGCTGGATGTCCTCGTCGTTGAGGAGTTCGACACCCACCCGCAGGATGGTCGACGTCTCGTCGGCCACCCGCGCGGCGTGAGCCGGCTCGGAAAGCCATTTGCCCAGCCGGCTGCCGATCTCGGCGTCGCGCAATTTGTTCTCGACGACGTCCGGAGAGAGGAAGTTCTCGCGGACGAAGGTGCCCAGCCCCTCGCCCAGTTGATCCTTCTTCCGCTTGATGATCGCGGTGTGCGGAATCTTCAGGCCGAGCGGATGACGGAACAGCGCGGTCACCGCGAACCAGTCCGCCAGCGCACCGACCATGCCGGCCTCCGCGGCGGCACCGACGTACCCGACCCATCCTGGACCGCCCTGGGACAGCACCCACCGGCAGAGCAGGAAGATCACCGTCGCACCGATCAGGAACCCCAGCGCCACCGCCTTCATCTGGCGCAGACTGCGGGCCCGCTCGGCATCGGCTTCCTGATCCGCTCCCGCGAACGATTCAGCAAACGACGCCTTGGAACGCCGGTGTTGGGCTGCCACGCCTCCATCATCCCTATTTCCCGACGGGGACCGGAAACTATTCGCCAGCAGCGCAGCGACGGGCCCCGGAAAACAATTTGTGTGTGACCGTCGGTCACAACTTCCCGGCGTCGCGACGGTAGAATCCTCACGACGAGATGAGGACGGAGTCGGCGAACGTGACACAGTCTGAAGCCCGGGGCACCCCCGAGTCAGCGCGCGCGCTCGCCCGGACCGTCGCCAAGACCGACGGCCGCAAACGTCGCTGGCATCAACACAAAGTGGAACGCCGAACCGAACTGGTCGACGGTGCACTCGACGCGATCCGGCGGCTCGGAAGCGAACGCAGCCGAGATGTCAGCATGGACGAGATCGCCGCGGAGATCGGCGTCTCCAAAACCGTGCTGTACCGGTACTTCGTCGACAAGAACGATCTCACCACCGCGGTGATGATGCGCTTCGCGCAGACCACCCTGATTCCCAACATGGCCGCAGCACTGTCGTCCAACCTCGACGGGTTCGACCTGACCCGCGAAATCATCCGGGTTTACGTGGAAACCGTTGCCGCCGAACCTGAGCCGTACCGGTTCGTCATGGCCAACTCCTCGGCGAGCAAGAACAAGATCATCGCCAACTCTGAGCAGATTATCGCCAGGATGCTGGCGGTCATGCTGCGTCGTCGCATGCAGGTGGCCGGGATGGACACCAGCGGGGTGGAGCCGTGGGCCTTCCTCATCGTGGGTGGCGTACAGCAGGCCACCCACTCCTGGATGTCACACCCGCGAATGAGCAGCGATGAACTGATCGACTACCTGACAATGCTGTGCTGGAGTGCACTGTGCGGAATCGTCGAGGTGGGCGGCTCGCTGGATCGGTTTCGGTCCGAGCCGCATCCGGCACCGGTTTTGCCGGCATTGCAGCCCGCTACCACGATTTAGTCACGTAACCCTGATTTCAAAACTAAGGTTCGGCCATGGCGAAAGAGCTGTGGACCCACAAGCCTTCCGATGCCCTGCGTTTCCGTCCCGGGGACAAGGTCGGCGGCATCGACACCGACTCCACCCCGGGTTTCAGCGGTAAGCGCGAGGACGCCGAGTCAATCACCGCCGAGCGCAGCGAGCACTTCGCCGAGTTGCAGGAGAAGCTTTACGCGAACGGCAGAGAGGGCGACCATCGGTCAGTGCTGCTGGTTCTGCAGGGGATGGACACCGCGGGCAAGGGCGGCATCGTCACCCACGTGGTTGGAGCAGGCAACCCGATGGGCATCGACTACCACAGCTTCGGCAAGCCCACCCCGGAGGAGCTATCACACCACTTCCTGTGGCGAATCAACAAGGCACTGCCGCCCGCCGGGCACATCGGGGTCTTCGACCGGTCGCACTACGAGGACGTGCTGGTGGTCCGGGTACACCAGCTGGTTCCCGGCGACGAGTTGGAGCGGCGCTACGACGAAATCAAAACCTTCGAGCAAGAGCTCATCGACGCCGGCACCTCGTTGGTCAAGGTGGCGATGTTCGTATCTCTCGATGAGCAGAAAGCCCGGCTCGCCGAGCGGTTGCAGCGGCCCGACAAGTACTGGAAGTACAACCCGGGTGACCTCGACGAGCGCAAACTCTGGCCCTCCTACCAGGAGGCCTACCAGATCATGCTGGACCGGACCGCCACCGATCAGGCGCCGTGGTTCGTGCTGCCCTGCGACAAGAAGTGGTACGCCCGTCTGGCCGTCACCGAACTGCTCATCGAAGCGCTGACCGCCATGAACCTGTCTTGGCCGGAAGCCGACTTCGATGTCGAAGCCGAACGCAGGCGGGTCGCCGAACTCTAGCGAGGCTGAGGGTCGGGCTAGTCGCCCTTGACGAGGGTGAACTGGCCGATGTTGGTGATGCCGCGGCGGAAGAAGTCGGCGCAGCCGGTCAGGTACTTCATGTACTTGTCGTAGGTGGCCTCGTCGGTAATGGCGATGGCCTCATCCCGGGTGGCCTCGAGATTGGCCGCCCACATGTCGAGCGTGCGTGCATAGTGCGGACGCAAAAGATGGATGCGTTCCAGCGTGAAGCCGGCCCCATCGGCAAGCTCCTCGATGTCCTCCACCGCAGGAAGCCGTCCACCCGGGAAAATCTCGTCGCCGATGAACTTCATGAACTTCAGATCGCTCAGCGTGAGCTTGATTCCGTTGTCGCGGAAGAACTTCTGGGTGTGGGCAAGAATCGTGTGCAGCAGCATCCGGCCGTCGCTGGGCAGAATCGAATAGGCGCGCTCGAAGAACAGCGGGTAGCGCTCGACTTTGAAAGCCTCGAAAGCACCGATGCTGACGATGCGGTCGACGGGCTCGTCGAACTCCTCCCAGCCCTGCATCCGGACCTCGATCTTGCGATCGGTGTCGAGTTTGGCCAACCGCTCCCGGGCGAACTCGGACTGCGCCTTGCTCAACGTGATGCCGATGACGTTGACGTCGAATTTCTCGACCGCGCGCTCCAAGCAGCCGCCCCACCCGCAGCCGACGTCGAGAAGTGTCATTCCGGGCTCGAGGTTGAGCTTGCCCAGAGCAAGGTCGAACTTGGCGTTCTGCGACTCCTCGAGATTCATGTCGTCACGCTCGTAGTAACCACACGTGTAGCCCATGGTGGGGCCGAGCCAGAGGGCGAAGAACTCGTTGGACACGTCGTAGATCGACTGCGACTCCTCGTAGTACGGAGTCAGGTCCGAGTCGAGGTTCGTCATATGCGGCTACCCTTCAGATTTTTCGTCCGTCACGGCCGGGTAACCGTCCAGATTAGTCACTCTGCCTGCACAGACAGTCCCCGACACAGACCCGAGGGTCTACCCGGTCAGGGTAGCCCAACCGCACCGGCGATTACACATTCCACGGCTTCTGTGGGTGATCAGTAGGTGTAGAAACCGTGCCCGGATTTCTTGCCGAGCCGGCCGGCCTCCACCATCCGCAACAACAGTGGCGGCGGACCGTACTGCGGCTCCTTGAACTCGTCGAACATCTTGTCGGCGATCAGCTTGAGGGTATCCAGGCCGATCAGGTCGGACAGCCGCAGCGGTCCCATCGGGTGCGACAGACCGGCCACCACTGCCTTGTCCACGTCCTCGATGGTGGCGACACCAGCCTCCACCATCCGGATGGCCGACAACAGATAGGGAACCAGCAGGAAGTTCACCACGAATCCGGAGCGGTCCGAGCAGCGCACCACCTGCTTGCCCAGCACCTGACCGGCGAAGCGCTCGGTGCGCTCTGCGGCGGCCTCGCTGGTCGCCAAGGTGGTCACGAGTTCGACCAGCGGCAGCACCGGCACCGGATTGAAAAAGTGCAGTCCGAGTACGCGGCCGGGATGCTTGGTCGCGGCGCCCAGCTTCATGATCGGGATGCTCGAGGTATTCGAGGCGAGCACCGCATCCGGGTCGGTGATGATCTCGTCGAGCTGGCTGAAGATGCCAGCTTTGACGTTCTCGTCCTCGATCACCGCCTCGATCACCAACTGGCGGTCGGCCAGATCGGCCAGCTTGGTGGTGAACTTCAGGTTCTCCACCGCCCGGTCACGCTCGCGTTCGGTGATCTTGCCCGCGCTCACGCCCCGATCCAGCGACTTGACGATCCGGTCACGGCCGGTGTTGATGAACGCCTCGGTGGTGTCGAAGACCACGACGCCGACACCGGCCCGTGCGCACACTTCTGCGATTCCGCCGCCCATCTGGCCGGCGCCGATGACGCCGACGCGGTCGATCGAATCTGAACTCATCGCTTACCTCTCTCCGGGACCGTCCACCGCGAGCAGACGCAAACTCGCACAGATCGCACTGCGAACGTGCACGTTTGCGTCTGCTCAGCGGGTCAGCGACTCAGTGGAACTGGCCCTCTTCGGTCGAACCCGCCAGGGCGGTGGTCGACGAGTTCGGGTCAACAGTGGTGGCGATCTTGTCGAAGTAGCCAGCGCCAACCTCACGCTGATGCTTGGTGGCGGTGTAGCCACGCGCCTCGGCCGCGAACTCACGCTCCTGCAACTCGACATAGGCCTTCATCTGCTCGCGGGCGTAGCCGTAAGCCAGATCGAACATCGAGTAGTTCAGCGCGTGGAAGCCGGCCAGGGTGATGAACTGGAACTTGAACCCCATGGCGCCAAGCTCCTTCTGGAACTTCGCGATGGTGGCGTCGTCGAGGTGCTGCTTCCAGTTGAACGACGGCGAGCAGTTGTAGGCCAGCAGCTGATCGGGGAACTCGGCCTTGACGCCCTCGGCGAACTTGGCCGCCAGTTCCAGATCCGGCGTGCCGGTCTCCATCCAGATGAGGTCGGCGTAGGGCGCGTACGCCTTGGCGCGGGCGATGCACGGCTCCAGGCCGTTGCGGACGTGGTAGAAGCCCTCGGAGGTGCGCTCCCCGGTGACGAACGGCTTGTCCCGGTCGTCGACGTCGGAGGTGATCAGGGTGGCGGCCTCGGCGTCGGTGCGGGCGATCACCACGGTCGGGACATCGGCGACGTCGGCAGCCAGCCGGGCCGCGGTCAAGGTCCGGATGTGCTGCTGGGTGGGGATGAGAACCTTGCCGCCGAGGTGGCCGCACTTCTTCTCCGACGCGAGCTGGTCCTCCCAGTGTGAGCCGCCGACACCGGCGGCGATCATCGCCTTCTGCAGTTCGTAGACGTTGAGCGCGCCGCCGAAGCCGGCCTCGCCGTCGGCGACGATCGGCACCAGCCAGTTGTCGACGGAGGTATCGCCCTCGACCTTGGCGATCTCATCGGCGCGCAGCAGCGCATTGTTGATCCGGCGGACGACCTGCGGCACCGAGTTGGCCGGGTAGAGGCTCTGGTCGGGGTAGGTATGGCCGGAGAGGTTGGCGTCGCCGGCGACCTGCCACCCGGACAGGTAGATGGCCTTCAGGCCGGCGCGGACCTGCTGGACCGCCATGTTGCCGGTCAGCGCGCCGAGGGCGTTGACGAAGTCCATGTTGTTGACCTGGTCCCAGAGGATCTCCGCGCCCCGGCGGGCCAGGGTGTGCTCCTCGACGACCGTGCCCTGCAGGGCGACGACGGACTCGGCCGTGTAGGTGCGGGTGATGCCCTTCCACCGCGGATTGGTGTCCCAGTCGCGCTGAATCTCGGCGGCGCTCTTGGGCTTGCCGACGTTGGAAACGGCCATTGGACTTCTCCTTCGTTTGTCTTCCGACCGGGGCATAGCTCAGTGCGAACCCCGGACCCTCTTAACTCCTGCGCTCACGAAACCCTTGCATATCGGATATTCGCAGGTCAAAACGGTGCAGTTTGCCAACTTTGGCAATGCGACGCCCTTAACTTGCGAAGATTGCAAAGTCGGCCTGCCACGAGCGCCCCCCGTTACCGATCGGTAACTTCAATCCGGCAGGTCAGTTACGGTCCGCGCGCAGCCGGAAGTCAGAGCGGAAACTCAGAGCGGGAAGATCGCGGCGACGGCTTTCACGTCATCGCCGACGACGTATGTGAGCGTTCTCACCGTCCGGTCGGTCAGGTCCGATCCGAACCTGTCGGTGGACCCGGGCGGGTAGACGTGGGACAGGATCTCGAGTTTCTCGCCGTACGCCACCGCCGCGTCGTGCTCGATGGTCACCCGCAACGGCGCCTCGGTCAGTTCCGGATGCGGCGCGAGGAACTCCTCCACGACCTTCCAGTAGACCGAGTTGTTGACGTGGTCGAACAGGTCGATGTCGCTGACCCGGATCGGAAACTCACGGATCTCGTCGGCGTCCGCGCGTGATCCGGCCTTCAGGTAGGGCTTCCAGCGCAGCCGATTGACGTCGGTCGTCTTCATCAGACCATCCATGAAGTCGTCGGCGATGCGGGCGGGGGTCTGCGTCTCACGATTGAAGTTGATCCAGAAGGCTTCGGTCTCGATCAGCCCGCCCCGGCGGCCGTCGATACGCACCCGCATCTCGCACCACCGGTTCGACGCGCCCGAGCACCAGCGCCGCAATCGCAGGGTGTCCTGGAACTCGATGGGGGCGATCATGTCGACCATCGTGCGGCGCACGATCCACAGCGGGTGGGTGTCGTTGTGCCCCATCTCTCGAAGGTGGTCCTGGCCGATGTCCATGATGTGCCGAGTGGCGGCGTCCATCCGCAGCCGGCCGAGTCGATCGACGTCGGCCGGGCGCAGCGGCCACCGGCGGTCGAAAACGTCGGGATGCGGATCGGGAACGGGCATCAACACCTTACCCAGACCGATGTTCTGCGTCGCGCTTCCCATGTTGGCCGATCATGCCAAACGCCCAGTTCTAAAACCAAGCGCACCCGACCCCACCTCGGCCCATCGGTAGGCTGGCCGGATGCCCAAGACCTTCGTCGGATCGCGGGTGCGTCAGCTACGGAGCGAACGCGGGTTCAGCCAGGCAGCGTTGGCCCAGATGCTTGAGATATCGCCGAGTTACCTGAACCAGATAGAACACGACGTCCGTCCCCTGACAGTGGCCGTGCTGCTTCGTATCACCGAGGTCTTCGGTGTCGATGCGACTTTCTTCTCCTCCCAGGACGACACCCGTCTGGTGGCCGAACTTCGGGAGGTCATGTACGACCGCGACCTGGACGCCGACGTCGACCCCTCCGAAGTGGTCGACGTCGTGGCCGCGCATCCCTCGATCGCGCGGGCGATGGTCAACCTGCACCGGCGTTACCGGATCACTACCGCTCAACTGGCCGAGGCCACCGAAGACCGGTTCAACCTCAACACTGGAGGCAGCGGCACCGGGTCCATCACGATGCCTCACGAAGAGGTGCGTGACTACTTCTACCAACGGCAGAATTATCTGCACGAACTCGACACCGCTGCCGAGGATCTGACCGCGCGAGTGCGGATGCATGGCGGGGAACTGCGAACTGAGCTGTCCCGACGGCTCATCGAGGTGCACGGGGTGCGGATCGTCCGGCGCATCGACCTCGGCGACACGGTGCTACACCGCTACCACCCCACCTCCAAGACAATGGAGATCTCTACCCACCTGTCGGCGGGTCAACGTGCCTTCAAGATGGCCGCCGAGTTGGCCTACCTCGAAGTCGGTGATCTGATCGACTCGATGGTCACCGACGGGAAGTTCACCAGTGACGAGTCGCGCCGACTGGCCCGGCTGGGGCTGGCCAACTATTTCGCCGCCGCAACGCTGTTGCCGTACCGCCAGTTTCACGACGTGAGCGAGAACTTCGGCTACGACATCGAGCGGCTGTCGGCGTTCTACCAGGTCAGCTACGAGACGATCTGCCACCGGCTCTCCACCATGCAGCGGCCGTCGATGCGCGGCGTCCCGTTCTCTTTCGTCCGGGTGGACCGGGCGGGCAATATGTCGAAGCGCCAGTCAGCCACCGGCTTTCACTTCTCCTCTGCGGGCGGGACGTGTCCGCTGTGGAACGTTTACGAAACCTTCGCCCACCCCGGCAAGCTCTTGGTGCAGATCGCACAAATGCCCGATGGTCGCAGCTACATGTGGGTGGCCCGCACGGTCGAGCGGCGCGCGCACCATTACGGGCAGCCCGGTAAGACGTTCGCAATCGGCCTGGGTTGCGAAGTGCGCCATGCCAACCGCCTGGTGTACTCGCGCGGCCTGGACCTGTCGTCGGACAGCGCGACCCCAATCGGCTCGGGCTGCCGGGTTTGCGAACGGGATAACTGCCCGCAGCGGGCCTTCCCCGCACTGGGCCGCGCGCTCGACATCAACGAACACCGGAGCACGGTGTCGCCCTATCTGGTTAAGGAGACGTGATGGATCAAATCGCCCGCATCCCACCCGGTGGCCGCAAGGAACTCGGGCTTTTCAACTGGATCATCGCGAGGATCGGCGCCCGATCCATCAGGGCTCCGCAGTTTCACCTTTTCGAGACTATCGGGCAGCACAAGGTGTTTTTCCTTGCCTTCCTCCTGTATTCGGGAGAATTGCTGAACCGCGGAAAACTGCCAAAGCTTGAGAAGGAAATGGTGATCCTGCGGGTCGGACACCTGCGTAAATCGGAGTACGAGTTGCAGCAGCATCGCCGCCTGGGACGCTCTCGCGGAGTGGATGATGTTCTGCTGCAACGCATTTACGAAGGTCCGCAAGCGGAGGGACTAACCGGTCGGCAGCGCGCGCTGCTGCAGGCGGTTGACGAGTTCATCATCGACCGCGAAGTGTCCGACGAGACTTACGCGGCGTTGTCTGCCCACATGACCCGGCAGCAGATCATCGAATTCTGCGCCCTGACCGGGCATTACGACGGCATCGCCGGCCTTCTGGCCACCCTGCGAATCCCGATGGACTTTCCGGACTAGTCCCCGCGACGGCATCCTTCGATCAGAGGAGGGAGAATCATCGACGCCGTCCTCGGATGGCCCGATTCTGCGCGATCGTGTTCTTCGGCAAGCTGGGTTTCACCAGCCGGGAGACACCCGGTGACGACCTAGAAGGAGAACACCATGAAGAAGATCGCAGTTTCCACGATCCTGGCCGGCGGTCTGTTCGCAGGTCTGCTCGGGGCGGCCGGTGCCGCCAGCGCCGCCACCGTCGGTGATCTCGTCGCTCCCCCGTCGCCGGTGATGGAGGCCCCCGGCGCCGCCATCAACCTGCCGTTCGGCGCCGGTGGCAGCATCGGCCGCGACGGCGTCAACGCCTCACTGCCCCTCAACATCGCCGACGCCAACATCAACCGGGATGGCGTGAACGCCTCACTGCCCTTCGGCGTCGATGGCAGCATCGGCCGCGACGGCGCCAAGGCCTCACTGCCCCTCGGCGTCGGCGACGTCAGCATCAACCTCGGACGCCGCTGAACCTGGCCCGACAACCGGATCGGCCCGGCATCGAATGTGATGCCGGGCCGAATCCGTCGTTACTGGGCTCAGCCCAGATAGCTCACCAGGGGGAACGAGTAGCTCAGGGTTCCGCCGGTCATGTACTGCAGGATCGGGGCGATCGGCTCCGCCTGCGGCATCACCTCACGAGTGGGTGCGCCGGTGACGAACTGATTGTTCCTGCGCATCTGCTCGACGTTCTTCCACAGGTAGGCGTTGACACCCGGGATCATCGCGGTCAGCTTGGCGACCTGAACGTCGTACGGGTCTGTTGCTGTGTTGATCGTGATCCCCAGTCCGAGGTTCTGCGAGAAGATGTTGCCCACCGCCGGCTGATTCACCAGCGACTGGAGCGCTTCCTGGTACTTCTTCAACTCTTCGTCGGTGTGGGGGGCGTTGGGATCCCAATTCGTCACGTAATCGTTGGCGTTCACGAAGGTGCCGACGACGTAGCTGAAGACCTCTGCGTCGAACACCGGCTGCTTGACGGTGAACAGGTTTATCCCTGTCGCGACAGCAACTTTGACCGTCTCGAGCTGGGCCGCGATGCCCAATTGGGTCTCCTTCAGCCCGGTCTGCGGGTTGGGAACGTAGTTGATGTCGATCGCGGTCACCTGCGCGTTCGGGTTGATCACGAAGATCGCCGACCACCGGTGGTGGCCGTCGACGATGTACTTACCACCATCGGAGGTCAGGACCGACGTCGACGTGGAATCGGTGCCTCCGGGCGGCGTGATGATCCCGCCCTTGAAGTACAGCCCGAGAGTGGTGGGATCGGTCAGCGGGAATCTCAGCGAGTTCCGGAAGGCCACCTCGTTCTGCGTCGGAATCAGTGCCTGGACGTCGACTGCCATCGCGGTGGCCGTGAGGCTGGTGTTGGGGGTACCCCTGGTCGCCCCGCCGGTGCGGATGAACGTCAGGAGTTCGGTATTACAGGTGGAATCACCCGGGCAGGGCGCACCAGTGGCCGGGTCGGTGGTCAGGTACTGCTTGAGCAGCTTGGTGAAACCGATCGGCTTGTCGGGGTTCTCGACGTCCGGGTACTGCGTGTAGGCGGTTAGCAGCAAGGTGGTCAGCTGCTCTACCGCCTTGGCATTGGGCAGGGGTACAACCGATTTCTGGATCTCGGCGATGTTTTCGGCGCTGGCCAACCCGGACGTGGCGATCCCGGCCAGGCCTCCGTTGCGCAGCCATTTGTCAACGGCCTGTTTGATGGCGGCTTTGGTCTCAACGGAGTTGACGTCCGCGCCGAGCACGGTGAAGATCTCCCCGACTTTCACCGTCCGGAACGGGTTCGCTGTGACGAACTGCCGGGCGGTCACCGAGGTGGGCGTACCGGCTTGAGTCTGCTGGACGTAGATCGGCCCGTCGATCGGATTGACAACCTGGCCCAGCATGGAGCGGTAGAGCAGACCCACAAAGGTGTTCGCCGAGGGCAGGACACCGTTCGGGCCGCCGAGGCTGCTGCTCTCGGTGTAGAACTCCGGGCTGCCGGCGATCGAGGCAGCGAACATCGGCTCGGTCTGGCCCCAGATCAGTTTGGATGCGCCGCGGCCCTTTTCACCGTCACTGGCGTTACGCCCCAACAGTTCGAGGTAGTAGTTATTCACCTGGGTCTGCCGGAACTGCGTCGAGCTGTACAAGCCGGCGACGACACCGTTGACGCCCGACCGGTTGTAGACGCGGAGGTAGTTCTGGAGCTCCTCGGGCGTGGGATCTTCCCGCAGGACCTGCCGGAACAAGCCGGTGACGACGGCTTGCGGATCGGTGACGGTGGGCTTGGCCTCGCCCCCGAAGATGTCGTCGAGGTTGAGTCGCCGCTTGATCGAGTTGGCGTTGATCGTGGGCGCCGACGTCGCCGGTGCGCCGGGCAGTCCTAGAAAAGCCGAAAGCGTGCCGCCGCCGGTCGCAGCGGCGGTGACCTTGGCCCGGGTGGGGATTGACGGCGCAGGATCCACAACCGCGGCGGAATTCACCGCCGCCGGCGGCGGGGCCACCGCAACGACCGCAGCAGGAAGGCCCGCTTGACTGGAGCGCGGAGTGGGAAGCGCCGCAGCACTGGAAGGACGCGAGACCCTGGATGCGCCGGCGGGCTTCGGCGATCCCGTACGACTTGCCGAGCGGTGAGTCCCGCGAGGAGACGAGGTGTTGCTCGCACTCGACGCGGAGTCCGAACTTGACCGGGGACCGGCATCGTCGGCGACTGCGGCGGGTGCGGCCGCCAGGGCCATGCCCATACCGGCGGTCACCGCTCCCACCTGGAGCCACCTCACCACCGGAAGAGTGCGTTGACGTCGACCAAGCTTGACCGAGTTCTCCGGAGCACCCGAACTTGACAAAACAGACCCCTGACTTGTGAAGACCTGAGCGCCCGAAACGACCCCGCTCCGGGGGAAAACGACCACCGTTCCCGGGAAAATCCAACCACGCTCTTTCAAGGTTGCGTGGTCGAACTGCCGATGAGTCGGATCCGTAAGAATTCCCGATGGAATCGCGCCACTAAAGGTAGGTCTGCCCCAGTACGACGAGGGTGAACAGCACCGGCGAAACCGGCAGGGCGCCAAGGAAAGCCGCCCGCACGAAATCCTTCTGCTGATAGCGCTTCCACGCCCGTCGGCCCACCAAGACCGCCCCGACGACGACTACAATCGAGATCACTAGAACCCAGGTGTTGATCGACGACGACGCGGTGGCCAGCGATATCAAGATCAGCCAGAGAATGTGCCCCAGCAATAGACCGCCGATCCCGGCGATGATCACCGACCGCGCGCCGCCGGCCGCACTCGTTGCCGGCCTCAAAAGTTGATCATGTGGCCGGCGAGGCCGTGGAAGCATTCCTGCAGCGCCTCCGACAGCGTCGGGTGGATGTGGACGTTGCGGGCGAGTTCGTTGACGGTCAGATCCCACTTCTGCGCTAGCGTCAGTTCGGACACCAGTTCGGAAACGTCGGGCCCGATGAGGTGGGCGCCGAGCAGTTCGCCGTACTTGCCGTCGGCGATCACCTTCACGAAACCGGTGGGGTCGGCCAGTCCGTGTGCTTTTCCGTTGGCGGTGAAGGGGAACTTGGCGATCTTGACGTCATAGCCCTCGGCCTTGGCCTGCTCTTCGGTGAGGCCGAAGCTGGCCACCTGAGGCTGGCAGAACGTCGCCCGCGGCATCATCCGGTAGTCACCGAGCGTCATCGTCTCTGCACCGCCGATGGTCTCGGCGGCCACCACGCCCATCGCCTCGGCGACGTGGGCCAGTTGCAGCTTGGCGGTGACGTCGCCGATGGCGTAGATGTGCGGCACGTTGGTGCGCATGTAGTCGTCGATGGCGATGGCACCCCGGTCGGTCAGCGCCACCCCGGTGCTCTCCAGGCCGTAACCGGTGACGTTGGGGGCGAAGCCGATGGCCTGCATGACCTTATCGGCCTTGAGTTCCTGGCTGGCGCCGTCCTTGCTCACCACCACCGTGACCGTCGAGCCGTCGTCGGTGATGGACTCCACCTTGGTGCCGGTGAGGATCTTGACGCCGAGTTTCTTGTACTGCTTCTCAATCTCCTTGGAGACCTCCGCGTCCTCGTTGGGCAGCGCCCGCGGCAGGAACTCGACGATGGTGACGTCGACGCCGTAGTTGACCATGACGTAGGCGAACTCCATACCGATCGCACCGGCGCCGGCGATGACGATGGAGCGCGGCAGGTCCCGGTCGAGGATCTGCTCCTCGTAGGTGACGACGTTCTTCGACAGCGACGTGCCGGGGATCAGCCGGGTGCTGCTGCCGGTGGCGATGATCGCGTTGTCGAAGGTGACCGACTCAGAACCGCCGTCGTTGAGATCCACCACGATGGTCTTCGCGTCGGTGAACCGCCCGTACCCGTTGATCTCGGTGATCTTGTTCTTCTTCATCAGGTAGTGGATACCGGCGACCCGGCCGTCGGCGACCGTGCGGCTGCGGTCGAACGCCACGCCGAAGTCGGCAGTGATCTGACCGGTGAAGCCGAACGTCGCGGCTTCCTTGGTGACGATGTGGGTCAGTTCGGCGTTGCGCAGCAGCGCCTTGGATGGGATGCAGCCCACGTTGAGGCACACCCCACCCCAGTACTTGGGCTCGATGATGGCGGTGTTCAGGCCGAGCTGCGCGCTGCGGATGGCCGCTACATATCCCCCGGGGCCGGCACCGAGGACGACGACGTCATAGTGGGTCACGGCCCTTACCCTAGCCCGAGCGGCGCACCCGAAAGGGCGAGTCTCCCAGACAATCGGGGGAAGTCACCCGATGACCGGGCGGGCGATCCATTCGAAGTAGTAGGCGCCGTGCAGAACAGCGGCAGCCGCCATCGAGGCCAATGGTGCGGCCATGAGAGCGATCGACAACGCCGCCACCTGCGGACGGTCGGGCACCATCGACACCAGCAGGCTGGCCACCATGCAGAGGGTCAGATAGAGCAGGATGCCGAACACCGGAAGAGTCTTGACCAGATCCGTATACCACCAGTAGTAGAAGCCGAGGCCGGCGGCAGCGGCCACCACCCAGACGCCTGCCACGATCAGGGCGAACTTCCAACGCTTGACGAACTGAAAGGCCCCGGGAACG
This sequence comes from uncultured Mycobacterium sp., assembly GCA_964483865.1. GTDB lineage: Bacteria > Actinomycetota > Actinomycetes > Mycobacteriales > Mycobacteriaceae > Mycobacterium. Next base: position 29,170 of record CAZADG010000030.1, read on the forward strand.
GCGACGGGCTGCGCCGGAACCACTACGGGTGGCATGTGTCCGGTGACCGAACGCAGGAAGGCGTCGGTGTCGACGTTCTCCAGTTCGCTGAACGCCTGCGGAATCGGGGCTTGCGGCTCGCCATCGATCGCATCGAGGACGAGGTTGAGGTCGGGGTCGATTTCCTCGGAGGCGGACGCCGGCTCGGGTTCCTCGGAGACGGACTCGGGGTCGACTTCCTCGGAGGCGGACGCCGGCTCGGGTTCCTCGGAGACGGACTCGGGGTGGACTTCCTCGGAAGCGGACTCCGGCTCGGGTTCGGCGCCGTCGACGGTCTCTGAG
>CAZADG010000030.1:29590-39837 GCA_964483865.1 uncultured Mycobacterium sp.
GACTTCCTCGGAAGCGGACTCCGGCTCGGGTTCGGCGCCGTCGACGGTCTCTGAGTCGGGATTGCGCCACTTCGCCGCCCGCCACTCGTCGGAGTCCCATTCCGCCGACGCCCAGTCGTCGGAACCGGCGCCCGACTCGGCCTCAACCGACTCGGACGCATCCGAGGCGTCCGCCGAATTCGAGTTCAGGGGGTCGGGGTGCGGCCCGGTGTCGAAGATGGGGGCGGGGTTAGGTTCGGTGTTCGGGGATATCGCCGGCTGGGCGCCGGTGGCGAACATCGGCGTCAGATGCGGACCGGTGAACGGCGAGGCGGTGTCAGTCACCGGAGACCACCTGCAGTAGCAGCAACACCGAAAGCCAACCGGGCGCCATCGCCAGAACGAACGCGCCCGCAGTGGTGACCCACCGGCGACCGGAGCACACGACGAGCAGCAAACCGATCACGCTGGGTACGCCGATGACCAATGCGACCACAAGGTCAGGGCGAATGGGGGCGTCGACCAGCATCTTGACGGCGAGCGCGGCGATCTGACCCGCGACGCAGCCGAGTAGCAACGCGCTTGTGAGCAGCCATGCCCTAGGCAGGGGTATCACGATTGCTGACGATACGGCGTTCGGACCCTGCTACCGGGGACCTGAGTCGGCGCGCCGACCAGGTATTTGGCAGGCACCCACGGCATTCGGCGCGGTGCGGAGCACTACGTCATCCCGCACCGGCGGGCGAGCGCCCCGTTCGTAATCGGCCCCGGTCAGCGGCGGGTCGTCGGCCAACAGCTCGAGCTCCGCGGCGGTGAAGGCCCGGCCGCGGCTGAGGAACCGAACACCGTCGGGGGCCTCCAGGCTGAATCCTCCGCCCCGGCCCGCCACGACGTCGATCACCAACTGGGTGTGTTTCCAGGTCTCGAACTGCGGACCCGAGATCCACACGGGCACGCCTGCCACTACGCCGAGGAGCACGTCGCGGTCACCGACGATGAACTCCCCCGCCAGGTAGCACATCGGCGAGGACCCGTCGCAGCACCCGCCGGACTGGTGGAACATGACCGGGCCGTGGCGGTCCTGCAACGAGACCAGCAGATCCGCCGCGGCGGCGGTGATCAGCGCCCGCGCCGGCGCGGTGGACTCGATCAGAAGAACCCCACCGCCTTGTCGCTGTAGGACACCAGCAAATTCTTGGTCTGCTGGTAGTGCCCGAGCATCATCTTGTGGTTCTCCCGGCCGATGCCGGACTGCTTGTAGCCGCCGAACGCAGCGTGGGCCGGGTACTGGTGATAACAGTTGGTCCACACCCGCCCGGCCTTGATGTCACGGCCGGCCCGGTAAGCCAGGTTGCCGTTGCGGCTCCACACCCCCGCGCCCAAGCCGTAGAGGGTGTCGTTGGCGATCCGGATGGCGTCGTCGTAATCGGAGAACGATGTCACCGAGACCACCGGCCCGAAGATCTCCTCCTGGAAGATCCGCATCGCGTTGTCACCGGCGAAGATGGTGGGCTGCACGTAGTAGCCCCCGGAGAGGTCACCACCGAGGTCAGCGCGCTCACCGCCGGTGATGACCTTGGCACCCTCGCTGCGGCCGACCTCGATGTAGGACAGGATCTTCTCCAACTGGTCGTTGGAGGCCTGCGCGCCGATCATCGTCTCGGTGTCCAGTGGATCGCCCTGGCGAACCGCCTTCGTCCGGATCGCAGCCAACGCGAGGAACTCGTCGTAGATATCGGACTGGATCAGTGACCGTGACGGGCAGGTGCACACCTCGCCCTGGTTGAGGGCGAACATGGTGAAGCCTTCCAGCGCCTTGTCCTGGTAGTCGTCGGCGGCGGCCATCACGTCGGAGAAGAAGATGTTGGGGCTCTTGCCACCGAGTTCCAGGGTCACCGGAATCAGGTTCTGGCTGGCGTACTGCATGATCAACCGGCCAGTGGTGGTCTCGCCGGTGAACGCGATCTTGGCGATCCGGTTACTCGAGGCCAGCGGCTTGCCAGCCTCCACCCCGAACCCGTTGACCACGTTGACCACCCCCGGCGGAAGCAGGTCGGCGATCAACGAGATCAGGTACATCACCGAGGCCGGGGTCTGCTCGGCCGGCTTGAGCACGACCGCGTTGCCGGCGGCGAGTGCGGGGGCGAGTTTCCACACCGCCATCAAGATCGGGAAGTTCCACGGGATGATCTGGCCGACCACGCCCAGCGGTTCGTGGAAGTGGTAGGCGACGGTGTCGTCGTCGATCTGTGACAGCGAACCCTCCTGGGCTCGGATCACGCCGGCGAAGTAGCGAAAGTGGTCCACCGCCAAGGGGATATCGGCGTTGAGCGTCTCGCGGATCGGCTTGCCGTTGTCCCAGGACTCCGCCAGTGCAATCTTGTCCAGATTGGCCTCGATGACGTCGGCGATCTTGTTGAGCAGGACGGCGCGGTCCGCGACGGAGGTCTTACCCCAGGCCGGGGCGGCCGCGTGGGCGGCGTCGAGCGCCTTGTCGATGTCGGCGTCGGTCGATCTCGCCACCTCGCAGAACGGCTGGCCGTTGACCGGCGAGAGGGCCTCGAAATACTGGCCGCTCGCCGGTTTGGTCCACTGCCCACCGACGAAATTCTCGTACCGGCTCGGGAAGGACATCAGCGCATCTGCGGCGCCGGGACGTGCGTAAACAGTCATTGGGAACTCTCTTCACGGGGCGTGATGTAACGCAGCTCACACTACCGCTCCGGTAAGACTGATCCGGTGAGACGTAATCGCTCCGACAAGAATGGCGGCATGGCCGACGACCCGCACCTCTGGCTGGAAGACATCGATGGCGACGACGCACTGGACTGGGTGCGCCGCCGCAACGAGACGACGATCGCCGAGTTCTCCGACGAGGAGTTCGAGCGAATGCGCGCCGAGGCCCTGGAGGTCCTTGACACCGACACCCGCATTCCCTACGTCCGTCGGCGCGGGGAGTTCCTCTACAACTTCTGGCGCGACGCCGCCAATCCCCGAGGCCTGTGGCGGCGGACCACACTGGAGAGCTACCGCAGTGACAGTCCGACCTGGGACGTCGTTGTCGACGTCGACGAGCTGGCTCGCGCCGACGGAGAGAATTGGGTGTGGGCGGGGGCCGACGTTATCGAACCCGACCACTCGCTGGCGCTCATCTCCCTGTCCCGCGGCGGGTCTGACGCGTCCGTCGTCCGCGAATTCGATATGGCGACGAAATCTTTCGTTGACGGTGGTTTCACCCTGCCGGAAGCGAAGTCTCGGATCGCCTGGGAGGACCACGACACGCTGCTGGTGGGCACCGATTTCGGCCCCGACTCGCTCACCGACTCCGGCTACCCGCGAATCGTGAAGCGCTGGAAGCGCGGACAACCGTTGGCCGACGCCGAGATCCTCTTCACCGGATCGCGCACCGACGTGACGGTGACGGCCGGGGTCGATCGGACACCCGGCCACGAGCGAACGCTGATCTACCGGGCGATCGACTTCTTCAACGACGAGCGTTACCAACTCCGGTCCGGGGAACTGGTACGAATAGACGCGCCCACCGACGCATCGGTGTCGGTGCACCGGAACTGGCTGTTGATCGAGTTGCGGACCGACTGGCACACCGGCACCGCCGACTTCACGGCCGGGTCGCTGCTGGCCGCCGATTACGAGGAGTTCCTCGCCGGCACAGCGGAACTGACAACCGTCTTCGAGCCGGATGCGCACACCTGCCTGCATCAGTACGCCTGGACACGAGACCGCCTGACGATGGTGACGTTGGCCGACGTTGCCAGCCGGGTCGACATCGTCACGCCAGGAACCTGGACACGCGAACCGGTTACCGGGATTCCGCCGAGCAGCAACACCGTGATCGTCGCCACCGACGACACCGGCGACGAGATCTTCCTGGACTCCAGTGGTTTCCTGACCCCGTCGACGTTGCTGCACGGCTCGACGGGCGGCACCGTCACAGCGATCAAGCAGGCGCCGTCCTTCTTTGATTCAGCGAATCTTGAAGTCTCTCAATACTTCGCAACCTCCGATGACGGCACACGGGTGCCCTATTTCGTCGTCGGCCCGACCGGCCATCCGAAGGGGCCGACGTTGCTGGCCGGGTACGGCGGGTTCGAGGTGTCCCAGACACCCGGGTACGGCGGAGTCCTGGGCCGTCTATGGCTGAACCGAGGCGGCACCTACGTGCTGGCCAACATCAGGGGCGGCGGCGAATACGGACCCGGCTGGCATACCCAGGCCATGCGTGGCGGCCGGCACAAGGTCGCCGAGGACTTCGCCTCGGTGGCAAAGGATCTGGTGGACCGCGGCATCACCACTCCCGCACTGCTCGGCGCTCAGGGCGGCAGCAACGGCGGACTGCTCATGGGCATCATGCTGACCAAATACCCCGAACTGTTCGGCGCACTGGTATGCCAAGTCCCCTTGCTGGACATGAAGCGATTCCACCTGCTGTTGGCCGGCGCGTCCTGGATCGCCGAGTACGGCGATCCCGGCGACCCGGAGGACTGGGCGTTCATCAGCCAGTACTCGCCGTATCAGAACATCCGCACCGACAAAAGCTACCCGCCGGTGCTGGTCACCACCTCCACCCGCGACGATCGCGTGCACCCCGGGCACGCCCGCAAGATGACCGCGGCCCTGGAGGAGGCCGGCCACCAGGTCAGGTACTACGAGAACATCGAGGGCGGCCACGCTGGGGCAGCCGACAACGCCCAGACCGCCTTCAAGTCAGCGTTGGCGTTCACGTTCCTGCATCGGATGCTGGGATAGGCCCGCGAGCAGTGTCACGATCACGCCGACGATCACCAGGCCGGCACCGGCGATCATGGTGACATTCAGCCACTGATGCATGCTGCCCTGCGCGGTGGCCACCATCACGTCGGCGATCCGGCGCACACCTCCTGAGGTCTGGTTCAGCACGGAACGTAACTGAGGCTGCGCCAATTCGATTGCGGCCCAACCAGCCCCGCCGACCAGCAGCGCCGAAACCCCCAATGCTGCGAGCGCGCGGCCCCGCCTTCGGGCAGCCAGCAGCATCAGCGCCGCTGATACCGCCACACACACGGCCAGTCCCCAACTCACCCATGGACCCCACAGGGCGAACCGGTGCAGCGCACCGGGCCGCAACGCCTCCGGAGCGCTGTCGGTCAACGGGATCGGCACCGAGGAAGGGATGCTGATGTCGTAGTCGCGCAGGGTCTGGGCGAACGCGACATCGGAGAGCATCGGGGCGAAGTCGATCACCCACCGGCCCTGGGAGTCGACACTGGATCCGACGGTGTCGGTGAACAACCAACGGTGGGCGAAGGCGTTCGCGCGGGCGAACTCGCCGGGGAATGAAGGGCTGGCGGTATAGACGCGAGCGATCCCGCCCACCACTGTCGAATCGGATCCGCCGAGACGACCCACCTGCGCGGTCAACTCGCCCGCCATCGCGGATTGCAACTCAGGGTTGGTTGCCGCCCGTTGCGCCAGCGCCGCGTATCCGTCAACGTCGACGAGGTTCTGCTGTGTCCACAACGCCGGAACCGCAACGGCGAGAAGCACTGTGGTCACAAACCACATGACAAAGGTGGCGGTGGCCCGCAGGAACTTCACAGCCGGAGCCTCAGCCACCTGGTTCGCCGCCGTGTCCAGCGGAGTGCGGCGGCAGCCAGACACACCAGCGATGTACCTAGAAGCAGCGCACCGACGCCGTCGGTGAAGTAGTGGTAGGTCACCGACTGGCCGAGGATCCCCAGCGCCGCGAACGCCGCGGCCGCCCACACCAGCCACCGCCGCATGCCGGCCGCCAGAATCACCATGCCGAGCACGATGACCATCACCGTCGTGTGCCCGCTCGGGTACGCCAGGCCCTGCTCCTTCATCCGCCCGAACATCGGCTTGAGTGCCGAACTTGCCGCCAGTCCGACCAACGGGACCACCACGATCAGTGGCACCAGCGCCCACAGCCGCCGATACAGCGACACCGCCACCGCCCCGACGAGAAGAGCCTGCGCAGTGCGGTGGTCAGTGAAGACCAGCAGCGAGCTCAACGGACCGCCGTGGGCCTGCTGCAGCCAGGAGTCGACCGGTGTCGCGCCGCCGCGCACACCCAAGCCGAGCAACACCATCATCGGCATACCGACAAGCGGCCAGCCCAGAAGCGCTCTGTCGATCAGCTGGCAATCCCCCGTAGGTAAGCCGCCTGACCCAGATGCTGGGCACAGTCGTCGATGATGCTGACCAGTCGCACACTCGCGGTCACGGGCGGATTCCAGTTCTCATCGACGATACGGGCGAGTTCCTCGTTGCTGACGCTGGCGACATACTCCAGCGTCATCCTGTGCACCGCATGGTAATAGCCCGCGAGCAGATCGGCCGGAGCGCGCACCCTGCCCACCTCTTCTGTTGTGTGACCGTAACCATGGGCGTCGCGCGGCAGGTCCAGTGCGAACCGGTCCACCCATCCGCCGGTGAACCACACCTGCTCGTGGCCCGCGATGTAAGCCAACTGGGCGTCCTGGATCCGGGCGCTGTGCCAGATCAGCCAGGCGATGCTGTTGCCTTCCACCTGCCGGCCGTTGAACGTCGGGCGGAAGAACGAAACCTCATCGGTCAGACCGTCGGTGAGTTCGTCGACGTGCTCGATAATCCGGTTGAAAGAATCGCGCAGGATTTCCCGGGCTGCATCGCTCATTCCGCCGACGCTACCCCGACACGTAACCTCGATTCATGAGCTATGACCTCGTCATCCGCAACGGCACCATCGTCGACGGACTCGGTGGCGAACCGTTCACCGGCGACGTCGCGGTATCCGACGGCGTCATCGTCGCGGTGGGCAAGGAAGGCGACGTCGATTGCGCTGGCGCCCGCGAAATCGACGCGACGGGACTGCTCGTCACCCCAGGCTTCGTCGATCTGCACACCCACTACGACGGGCAGACCATCTGGTCGGACCGGATGTCTCCGTCGTCCTCGCACGGCGTCACCACCGTGCTGATGGGTAACTGCGGAGTCGGCTTCGCACCGTGCCGCCCCGAGGATCACGACGTCCTGGTCGACGTGATGGCCGGCGTCGAAGACATCCCCGGCGTGGTGATGACCGACGGCCTGCCCTGGGACTGGGAGACCTTCCCGCAGTACCTCGACGCGGTGGAGGCGCGGCAACGCGACATCGACGTGGCGACGTACCTGCCGCACTCCCCACTGCGGGTCTATGTGATGGGTCAGCGGGGCGCCGAACGGGAGCCGGCCACCGCCGAGGACCTGGCGTTGATGCGCAAGCTGGCCGCCGAAGCCATCGAGGTCGGGGCGCTGGGTGTTTCCTCGTCACGCTTCGCGTTCCACAAGACTGGCAGCGGCGCACCGATTCCGACCTACGGCGCGGCCTACGAGGAGATCTCCGCGATCGCCAATGGAGTGGCGGACGCCGGTGGCGGGCTGTTGCAGTTCATTCCCGATATCGCGGCGGGCGGCTATGAGGGTGTTTTGCAGGAGGTTTTCGAGGCTGCCAACGACGCCGGCCTGTCCGTGACCTTCACGTTGACCACCGGCAACTCCGGCGCGCCGATCTGGCCCGAGGCGGTGAAACTGGTGGAGAAGTTCAATGCGGCCGGCGGGGATGTCACCGCCCAGGTGTTCGCCCGGCCGATCGGGCTGGTGATCGGCTTGGAATTGACTGCCAACCCGTTCGTGCTCTACCCCAGCTATCAGGCGATCGCCGACCTGCCGTTGGCCCAACGGGTGGCGGAGATGCGCAAACCTGAGGTGCGGGCCCGGATTCTGGCCGACACGCCGGGCGAGGGCCATCCGTTCATGTACTTCGCCCAGTCCTGGCAGTGGATGTTCCCACTGACCGAACCAGCGAACTACGAGCCGGCCCCGGAGGACAGCATCCTGGCCCGCGCGAAGGCCCGCGGTGTTAGTCCGCTGGAGGAGGCCTACGACCGACTGCTCGACGACGACGGGCACGCGATGATGTTGGTGGCGCTTGCCAACTTCGAAAACAACTCGCTGGACACCGTGGGTGAGCTCATCCGTCGGGACGACGTGGTGCTCGGACTGGGCGACGGTGGTGCCCACTACGGGATGATCTGCGACGCAAGCTATCCCACGTTCGTGCTCGCGCACTGGGCGCGGGACCGCGCGACCGGGCGGCTGAGCGTGGCCGAGGCGGTGCGGCAGTTGACCTCTGTGCCGGCCGCGGTGGCCGGATTGCGCGACCGCGGGCGCATCGCGGTGGGCTATAAGGCCGACCTCAATGTCATCGACCACACCGGCCTGACCCTGCACAAGCCGGTGATCGCCTACGACCTGCCCGCCGGGGGGCGTCGACTCGATCAGACCGCCGACGGGTATGCGGCCACGATCGTCTCCGGCGAAGTCATCGCCGAGAACGGGGTGCCGACGGCGGCCCGGCCGGGGCGGCTGATCCGCGGCCGGCGGGCCGCCCCAACTCCCTAATCGCGAACGTGGGCCTTCAGGCCAAATTACGGCCCGATTCCGACCACGGGCCCCACTGTCGATGATCAAATCGGACAGCCGGCGGCGCGGAGCCTGGCGCGGACCCGGTCGACAACGACCTCCGGCCGAGCCAGCATCGCCGCACTGACTCTGACCACGACCCAGCCGGCGGCTTCCAGCAGTGCGATGCGTTCGATATCCCAGGCCCGTTGCCGCGAATCGGACCAATGCTGAATCCCGTCGTACTCGACGGCCACTTTCCATCGCCGCCAGCCCATGTCGACCCGGATGTGCAGTTCCGGAAATCGGATCTGGCACTCCGGGGTTGGCAGCCCGCCACGAATCAAGGCCACACGCAACCGGCTCTCCTGAACCGATTCTGCGGCGGGGTCGACCATTCCGAGAACGGTGCGCAGCCGCCGAACGCCTCGAACTCCGGGCCAGCGGTCGGCGACCTCGTGGACATCATGGACCGTTGCGCCCGTTGCAGCGAGTAGAGCATCGAGAATGGGAACCGCCTGCCACAACGGACGGCTCCGGCCGATGTCGAAGGCGGTCCGAGCCGGAGTGGTGACCGGAAGACCTGCAGCCAGCCCGATCTCGCCGTCGAGAACGCGGTAGCTGAGGGCGATCATGCCGGGTTGGGCATGCCGGTCGCGCCGAAGAATCTCCGCGGGTGCAGCGGGGTCGAGCCACTTCGTGCCGAGTACAGCAGCGGCTGAACGGCCAGCAAGGGTCGACCCGGTGGAGAGCCACGCCGCGCGGGCACGAATCGCAGCGGTCAGCGCAATGTCGTTGTCCAGGTACACGTCCCGATACAGTCGGCGGTAGCGAAGCCGCACGTCTTGACGGGAAATCTCGTGGCGGCGGCGAAGTTCATCCATCCCTCAGAGGGTGCGGCCGCCAGCCCGTTCGGGTGTTCACCGGGAGTGGGCGCTGTGGACGGATTAGGTGCTGTGGATTGACCGGAGGCCCCACTTTCGTGGGAAACGAAAGTGCCCCGGCCGCTTACGGCCGGGGCACTTCTCGTAACGGGACTTAGAAGTCCATACCGCCCATGCCACCGGTCGGGTCGCCGGCAGGTGCGGCGGCCTTCTCCGGCTTGTCGGCGACGACGGCCTCGGTGGTCAGGAACAGCGCCGCAATGGACGCCGCGTTCTGCAGCGCCGAGCGGGTGACCTTGACCGGGTCGGCGACGCCGGCCTTGAGCAGGTCCTCGTACTCGTTGGTGGCGGCGTTGAGGCCAACACCGGTGTCCGAGTTGCGGACCTTCTCGGCGACAACGCCCGGCTCGAGGCCGGCGTTGAAGGCGATCTGCTTCAGCGGAGCCTCGAGCGCGACGCGCACGATGTTGGCGCCGGTGGCCTCGTCGCCGGTGAGGTGCAGCTCGTCGAGCGCCGGGGCTGCCTGGAGCAGAGCCACGCCGCCACCGGCGACGATGCCCTCCTCGACGGCGGCCTTGGCGTTCCGCACAGCATCCTCGATGCGGTGCTTGCGCTCCTTGAGTTCGACCTCAGTGGCCGCGCCGGCCTTGATCACCGCAACACCGCCGGCCAGCTTGGCCAGGCGCTCCTGCAGCTTCTCGCGGTCGTAGTCGGAGTCGCTGTTCTCGATCTCGCTGCGGATCTGGGCCACTCGGCCGGCGATGGCCTCCGGATCACCGGCACCCTCGACGATCGTGGTCTCGTCCTTGGTGACGACGATCTTGCGAGCCTGGCCGAGCAGCGAGGTGTCGGCGGTTTCCAGGGACAGACCGACCTCTTCGCTGACGACCTGACCACCGGTGAGGATGGCCATGTCCTGCAGCATCGCCTTGCGACGGTCGC
>CAZADG010000031.1:0-39507 GCA_964483865.1 uncultured Mycobacterium sp.
CACCGACACCGCCAAATTGAGCCGGTTCTCCGGCAGCCGCGTTGGATCCGGAGCCACCGACGCCACCGCCTCCGCCGGTACCACCCGCACCGCCTGATCCGCCAGCCCCGCCGTTGCCGGTGGCGGCCGTCGCATTGCCGCCCGCGCCCCCGGCGCCGCCGTTGCCGCCAACGGTTCCGTTTCCGCCGTTGGCTTCGGTGCCGGAGCCACCGCTAGCACCGTTGTAGCCGCCACCGCCGCTACCGCCGTTGCCGCCGGCGCCGCCGGTGCCCACGCTCGAGGTGCCGCCGTTACCGCCGGCGCCGCCGTTACCGCCGGCCACGCCGATGGTCGTCGAGGTGAAGCCCGCGCCGCCATTGCCGCCGTTACCGCCGTTGGCGGCCGGATTGCCGGGGAGACCGGTTGTGCCGTCAGCTCCGCCGTTGCCGCCCGTGCCCTTCAGACCGCGGGAGCCGCCGGCTCCGGCGGTTCCGGCGTCGCCGCCGTTGCCGCCAGGTGCACCCTCGGGGTTCGCCACGGTTCCGTCAGCGCCGTTGCCGCCGTTGCCGCCGTTGCCGGCATTACCGCCGGTGCCGCCGTTGCCGCCATTGCCATTGGTACCGCCGACGGACTTGCCGCCGTTACCGCCGTTACCCGCCGTGCCGCCGACACCGCCGACACCACCATTGCCGCCCGCGAATCCGGCGACAACCTGGTTGGCCCCGCGGCCGCCGTTGCCAGCGTTGCCACCGTTACCGCCGTTACCGCCGTTACCCGCGGTACCGGTGGTCACTGAACCGCCGGCGCCGCCGTTGCCGCCGGTCGCACCGGTCTGGCCGAAGTTGCCGTTCGCCTTGTTCGCGGTTGTGGGATCCGTCGGGTTGTAGGTCGTGCCGGCGGCGCCGTTGCCGCTGGCGCCACCGTTGCCGCCGCTACCACCGTTACCCGCCACGCCGCCGGTCGCGTCACCGCCGCGTCCGCCGACACCGCCGACACCGCCGAAGTTGGCTGAACTCTGGGAGAGATCGCCGCCGTTACCGCCGTTTCCGCCGTTACCGCCGTTGCCGAAGGCACCATCGGTGCCGTTGACAAGGCCCGTTCCGGCTTTGCCTTCGATTCCTGCGGCACCACCATTACCGGCGTTGCCTCCGCGGCGTTCAACGGTGGTAACGAAAGCGCCGCTCTTGCCGTCGGCGCCGTTGCCGCCCAGGCCGCCGTTGCCGGCGTCGCCGCCGTCGCCGCCGTTGCCCTGTGTGCCGGCCGTGCCGGTCACGCCGCCTGCCGCGCCTGCCGCACCACCGTTGCCGCCATCGCGGCCGTAGCCGCCGTTGCCGCCCGCTGTACCTGCTTCGGTACCGGTCCCGGGGACGAACGTGCCGTTGTAGCCGTTGCCTCCGTCGGCGCCGTTGCCGGCGTTGCCGCCGTTGCCGCCGTCGCCGCCGCTGCCATCGGTGCCATCGGCGGCGGTACCGGCCCCTGCGCCGGCAGCACCGCCCGCGCCACCGGCGCCGCCGTTGCCACCGAATCCACCGTCGCCGCCGACTTGGCCGTCGACTCCGGTGGTGGAACTGGACGCGCCGGCGGCACCGTTGCCGCCGTTGCCACCGTCGGCGCCGCTGCCGCCATTGCCACCGTTGCCACCACCTGAGTCGGCACCTGACGTCGCACCGGCGCCGCCGGCCGCGCCGCCGAGTGCACCGGCACCGCCGGCACCACCCGCGCCGCCGTTGCCACCGTCTGCGCCGTCGCTCGCGCTGGTTCCCGGCGTGGGGCCATCCACACCATCGGCTCCGGCCAGGCCGTTACCACCCGCACCGCCGTCGCCGGCCAAGCCCGCGTCGGCACCGTTACCGGCGGTGCCATCGGCGCCCGCCTTTGCGCCTTGGCCTCCGGCAATTCCGCCGATACCTCGCGCGCCGCCGTTGCCGCCGGCCCCGGCGTTACCGCCGGCCTGGCCGTTCTGCCCGTTCGGACTCAGCACGGTGCCGTTGGCGCCCGCAGCGCCCCGGCCACCGTTACCGCCGAAGCCGGCGTTACCGCCATTGCCGCCATTACCGCCGTCGGCGTCAGCACCCGCTACACCGCCGAGACCGCCAGTACCCGCAGCCCCACCGGAGCCACCGGCGCCGGCGTTGCCGCCGCGACCGCCGTCGCCGCCGCGACCGCCGTTGGCGCCGGTGCCGTCGACTCCATTGAAGCCATTGCCGCCGGGGCCACCGTCTCCGGCGTTGCCGCCGAGACCACCGGCCCCGCCGTTACCGTTGGTGCCCGCGGAGGCTGACCCGCCTGCCGCACCGGCGTTGCCGCCGGCGCCGCCCTTGCCGCCGGAGGCACCGCTACCGCCTGCGCCGCCTGCCTGCCCGTCGGGGCTTTGGGCGGTGCCGGCAGCGCCGACTGTGCCATTGCCGCCATTACCGCCGGCGCCGGCGTCACCGCCCACACCCCCGTTGCCGCCGTTGGCGTCCGCGCCCGCGGCCGCGGTCGGCCCGCCGGCCGCTCCACCGACACCGCCGGCCGCGCCGTTACCGGCCGCACCACCGTCACCGCCTATGCCGCCGTCGGCTCCGGTGCCGTCGACGCCGCTGAAGCCGGCCCCACCGACACCGCCGTCACCGCCGTTGCCGCCTGCGGCGGCGTCGCCGCCGTTGCCGTCGATACCGTCGATGCCGCCGGCAGTTGCCTGGCCGGCCGCGCCGCCGGCGCCGCCGTTACCGCCGATGGCACCGTTGCCGCCCGCACCTCCGGCGGTGCCGTCCGGGTTGCCCAGGGTGCCGTCGACACCGGGGACACCGCTGCCGCCGTTGCCGCCCAGTCCCCCCTTGCCACCCTTGCCGCCATCGCCGGAAATACCGGTCGTGACCGCGCCACCGTTGCCGCCGGCACCGCCGTTGCCGCCCGCGGTGCCGTTCTCGCCGGTTCCGGATGCGCCGTTGTATCCGCCGCCTCCGGCACCACCCTCGCCGCCGCGGCCTGCGTTGCCAGTGGTCGCATCACCACCGTTACCGCCGACGCCACCGTTGCCACCGACGCGGTTGGGATCGGTTGAGGTCCAGCCCTTACCGCCCTTGCCACCGTTGCCGCCGTTGCTTGCTGCCGCGACACTGCCCGGTGTCGCACCGGTGCCGGCGTTACCGCCGGTGCCCGCGCCACCGCCGTTGCCGCCGGCGCCACCGTCTGGGTTCGCCTCGGTGCCGTCCTCACCGGCGCCGCCATCGGCACCGTCACCGCCGCCGCCGGCGTTACCGCCGGCGCCTGTGTTGGAGTCACCGCCGTTGCCGCCGGTACCACCGGCGCCGCCCTTGCCGGGTGTGCCAGCGGGGCCCGCCGCGCCACCGTTTCCGGCGAGGCCGCCGGTGCCGCCGTTACCGCCGTTACCGGACTCGGCGTCCCCGCCGTTGCCGCCGCTACCTCCGCCGCCGCCGTTGCCGCCGGTCTGGGCGTCACCGCCGTTGCCGCCGGAGCCGCCGTTGCCGCCGGTGCTGGAACCAGTGACGCTGGCGCCATTACCGCCGTTGCCGCCGCGGCCTCCGTCAGCGCTCGTGCCGTTGGCACCATCGGCGCCCACCGGTGCGCCGCCGCCTCCGACGCCGCCGAGCCCCACTGCGCCGCCGAGTCCGCCGTTGCCGCCGTTACCGCCGTTGACGGTCTGGCCATCACCGTCCACACCGTTGCCGCCGTTACCGCCGGACCCGGCGTCGCCGCCATCACCGCCATTGCCGCCGGCCGCGTCGTTGCCAGCCTGCCCGGTGGCGCCGCCGCCGGCGCCTCCGAAACCACCGATACCGCCGATACCGCCGTTGCCGCCATCACCGCCGTTGCTGCCGTTCTCGCCAGATGCACCCGCGCCGACACCATTGGCGCCGGTGTACCCGGCCCCACCGGCGGCGCCGTTACCGGCGTTGCCGCCAAGTCCGCCGTCACCGCCGCGGCCATCCGTACCCGCTGCGGCCTTACCGCCACCGGCACCGCCGGCACCACCGGCACCACCGTTGCCGCCGGCCGCGGCATTGCCGCCGTCACCTCCGTCACCGCCGGGGGTCAGCGGATCAGTGCCCGCCAGTCCGGCCACACCGTTACCGCCGCTACCGCCGGCGCCGCCGTTGCCGCCGTTGCCACCGTTACCACCAACCGAGTCCAAGCCGGACTTGCCCGTCAGCCCGCCGCCGGCACCTCCGGTTGCGCCATTGCCGGCGTCACCGCCGGCCCCGCCGTTACCGCCGTCGGTCCCGTCCTGCCCGGAAGCACCGGCGGTCTGGCCGTTGGCCCCGTTGGTACCTGCCCGGCCGGCGCCGCCGTTACCGGCGTTGCCCGCAAGGCCGGCATCGCCGCCACGGCCGTCCGCACCGGCGCTGCCAGCGCTGCCCTGACCGCGGGCCTGTCCACCCACACCACCGCCGCCGCCGGCACCGCCCGCTGCACCGTCACCGCCGTCACCGCCGTCACCGCCGTCGGCACCGGGCAGCAGTCCGTTCGCGCCATCCCTGCCGTCACCACCGGAGCCACCGCGCCCGCCGAGACCGCCCGCGCCGCCGGCACCACCGTCACCGGAAACTGTTCCACCACGGCCACCAGCACCACCGTTACCGGCGGCACCGCCGACGGTGCCATCCGTACCCGAATCCCCGGGGTTGACCCCGTTGACGCCGTCGGTCCCGATCGCACCGTTACCGCCGGCACCACCCCTGCCGCCGCTACCCCGGGATCCGCCATCACCACCAGCACCGCCGTTACCGCCGGCCACGGCCGCGTTGGTGGAGTTCCAACCGTCACCGCCGGCGCCGCCGTTACCACCGGGGGTCGCGCTGGCTCCGCCGTTGCCGTCCTTGCCTGCCACGCCGTCCGCTCCGGTTCCGGCGGCGCCGCCCTTGCCGCCGCTGCCGCCCGTGCCGGAGTTGCCGCCGGCGCCGCCGTTGCCGCCATCGGGGTTAGTCGCGGTGCCGTCCGCGCCCCGGCCGCCATTCCCGCCGGCCCCGCCGTTGCCACCGTTACCACCGTCGCCGCCGTCGCCGGCCCGGGCCTCGGCGCGCACGAAGAATCCGTAGCGGGCGTAGCCGCCGTCCCCGCCGGCCCCGCCGTTACCGCCCACCCCGCCGGACCCGCCGTCGGTGGCGTCGTAGCCGTTGCCGTTGTTGTCGTTGAACCCGGTGGAGTCCTTGCCATTGGTGCCCACCACACCATTGCCGGCGTTACCACCCTTGCCGCCCTTACCGCCAGCCCCGGCCCTGCCGAACAGGATGCTGCCGTGTGCGCCCTGGCCGCCGACGCCGCCGTTACCGCCATCGGCGCCCACACCCCCATCGCCGCCGGCGCCGCCCGCCCCGCCGGCGCCGGTGCCGTTGATGCGCTCGTCACGCTGGTTGAACGGCACCACCCAGGAGTTGGCACCGCCATTACCGCCATTGCCACCAGCACCGCCGGACACGCCGTCAGCAGTTCCCAGCGCCCCGGCGCCACCGACTCCGCCGTCACCCCCCGCACCCCACAGCGACAGTGGCCCGACCCCGCCGCCGTTGCCGCCGTTGCCACCGGTGCCACCGGCTGCGGTGGCCTTGCCACCCGCACCGCCGTTGCCGCCGCCGTCGAAGAACAAACCACCACGACCGCCGTCACCGCCGGCACCGCCGGCCTTGCCACCGGCACCGCCGGCACCGCCGAAGCCACCGTCGCCTGCCGCCGACAACAGACCGGTGTTGCCGCCGTCGCCGCCGGCGCCGCCCACGGCGTTGAGACCTGTCGCGGCGCCGCCGACACCGCCGTCGCCGGCGTTGTTCACCGGCGACAAAAGACCGGTGTCCCCGCCCCGGCCGCCGGCACCGCCGACCCCGTTGATCCCGGTGGCGGCGCCGCCGTTGCCGCCGTTCCCGCCGACACTCGCGCCGCGGGCGTAGAGCGAAAACGTCCCGGCGTTGCCGCCTGCTCCACCAGCACCACCGCTGCTTGCGCCAGACCCGCCGGCTCCGCCGTCGCCGCCGCGGCCCAGCAGACTCAGCCATCCGCCGTTGCCGCCTGCGCCACCGGCGCCACCGGCGCCGGTCAGTGAGGCCCCACCCGCCCCGCCGTTACCGCCGTTACCCAAGAACAGGCCGCCGTTGCCGCCCTTGCCGCCCGCGCCGCCCGGACGGGTGGCGTCGCCGCCGTTGCCGCCGTTGCCGAACCAGCCGGCAGACCCGCCGTTGCCGCCCTGGGCGCCATCGCCGCCGTTGCCGATCAGACCGCCCCGACCGCCATTGCAGCCCGAGGGGTCGTTGCAGGTGAGATTGGTCCAGCTGTACCCGTTGCCGATCAGGATGCCGGCGTTGGGGTTCTCCGCCGTGCCGTTGCCGATGAACACTCGGACCAGGTTGACAATCGGAGTCGCCGTCAAATTGCCGGTAGCCGCAGCCTGGGGAGCCGACGACAACGCCGGATCGGCCGGCTCACCGCTGCTGGTGGCGGCAGCTGCCCTCACCTTTGCCGAGGGGTCGACCAACTCCCGGCGGCTGACCGCCAATGCCGCCCACGCCAACGCAGCCCCGGCCGGGGCATCGCCCCCGCCAGAGCCCAGCCAGGACAGCAGAGTGCGGCTCAACCCGTGGAGCTTGCCTGGCTGGGAACTCACCGCAGGCGCGGCCGCAGCTACGGGCGCCGAACCCGACGCCGACACCGACACCGACGGGGCGAGAGTCGCCTGGGCCGGCTGGGCTACGGCGGCGGACACTTCGGGGGCATCCGTCGCAAGAGTGTCGATGAGCTTCGACTGAGAGGTGGTCGGTACAGCAGCCGCTGCAACCTCGCGCGACTGCGGCGTTACCGAGACCTCAGGCGCAGAGTTGTCCGGCTTGGCCGCGCGCTCAATCTCGATGGTGGTGTCAGAAGCGCGACCACGGCGCGAGCCGGGGCCCGTCTGGCTGTCGGGAGCCGATGAACTGTCCGGAGCTGAGGTACCCCTCGACCCGCGACCAGTCGGGCCCGACGGGGCGTCGCCTGAGGTACCCGCGTCAGCAGAACGCGGTCCGGTCCGTTTGGCACCCGCCTGTGCGTTCGTCCGCGACGTCGCACCGGGTGTCTCACTCGCCGAGGAACCGGACGAGCCCGCCGAACCGGAAGTATCGGCGTAGGCAAACACCGGAGACGCGATGGCCGCACCCACGCCCAGCGCGACGGCCAGCGCACCAACCCGTCCCACGTACCGGGCCGACCCGGCTTCTTCGGCAGAGGGACACCCCTTCGAAGAACGGATGGAACGCATGGGCCGGATCGGGGCTGGGATCATGAGAGAGATTTCCTTCGATTTCAAACGCGCGCTTCTTGCCGCTCTTGCGGTGAAACTATGCCATTGCAGTGGACGCGAACAAGCACGATCAGCAACAAATCGCCGGAATGGCCGCAAACTATCCCGTCCGCGGAGCTGGAGTCGGTCCCCTAGTGCGCCGCCGCGTCCCAGCTGTGCCCGTAACCCACCGAAACCTCCAGCGGCACATCCAGCGGATAGGCGCCGCCCATCCGTTCCCGGACCAATGCCTCGACGGCGTCTCGCTCACCCGGTGCCACTTCCAGCAACAACTCGTCGTGCACCTGCAGCAACAACCGTGACGACAGTCCGGCCTTCTTGAGTGCATCGGCGACCCCGATCATGGCGACCTTGATGATGTCGGCGGCGCTGCCCTGGATCGGCGCGTTGAGTGCGGCCCGTTCGGCGGCCTCGCGGAGTTGACGGTTGCTGCTGTCCAACTCCGGGAGGTAGCGGCGCCGGCCGAGGACGGTGGAGGTGTAGCCGTCCTTGCGTGCCTGTTCTACGACAGCATGCAGATAGTCCCGGACGCCGCCGAACCGGGCGAAATAGGCGTCCATCTGCTCTTTGGCGTCCTCGGTGGAGATCTTGAGTTGGGCGGCCAGCCCGTAGGCGCTCAGCCCGTAGGCCAGACCGTAGGACATCGCCTTGACCCGGCGACGCAGGTCGGCGGTCACCTCGTCGATCGGCACCCCGAATGCCCGGGATCCGACGAAGGAGTGCAGGTCCTCACCGGTGTTGAACGCTTCGATGAGGCCGTCGTCGCGGGACAGGTGCGCCATGATCCGCATCTCGATCTGGCTGTAGTCGGCAGTCATCAGTTCGGCGTAACCGTCACCGACGACGAAGGCGTCCCGGATCCGCCGGCCTGCCTCGGTACGCACCGGAATGTTCTGCAGGTTGGGTTCGGTCGAGGAAAGTCGGCCGGTGGCGGCGATGGTCTGGTTGAAGGTGGTGTGGATGCGGCCGTCGGCGGCGACCGACTTGAGCAGTCCGTCGACGGTGACCTTCAGTCGGGTGGCGTCGCGGTGGGCCAGCAGGTGCTCCAGAAACGGGTGCCCGGTTTTGTCGAACAACGACTGCAGCGCGTCGGCATCGGTGGTGTACCCGGTCTTGGTCTTCTTGGTCTTCGGCATGCCGAGCTCGTCGAACAGCACCACCTGCAACTGCTTGGGTGAGCCCAGGTTGATCTGCTTGCCGATCACGGAATAGGCGGCCTCAGCGGCGTTCCGGATCTGGTCACCGAATTCACTCTGGAGCACCTCGAGCGTGTCGAGGTCGACGGCGATGCCGATGCTCTCCATCGCGGCCAGCGCGGACTGGACGGGTAGTTCCATATCGGCCAGCAGGGACGACGAGTCGATCCGGGCCAGTTCCTCGTCCAAAGCATCGGCCAGGTCGGCGACGGCACGCGCCCGCAGGATCAGGGTCTGCACCGCCTGGTCGTCGATGCCCTCGGTATCGTCGAGCAGCGAAAGCTGCTGCTGCTCTTGGGTTTCCGCGCGCAGCTCGCGACGCAGGTAACGCAGCGACAGATCGTCGAGGGTGAAGCTGCGCTGCCCCGGGCGGACCAGATAGGCCGCCAGCGCGGTGTCGGAGGTGATGCCGGACAGCGTCCAACCCCGCCCGGCCAACTCATGTATGGCGACCTTGGCCTCGTGCAGCGCCTTGGGCGCGCTCGGGTCGGCCAGCCAGGCCCCCAGTGCAGCCTCGTCGGCCGCGGTCAGGGTGGCGGTGTCGATGTAGGCGCCCTCACCGTCGGCGGCGGCGATCGCCAGCGCCGTCGCGTCCGCGTCGTAGACCGCCCGGGTGCCGCTCACCGCCATCCCGGCCCGGCGTCCGTCGCTGGCATGGCGGTCTAGCCAGGCACCCACCGTGCCGGGCTCCAGCGCACCGCCGCGCACGTCGAATCCCTCGTCGACCTCGGGTTCGACGGCGGCCAGCGTGTCGAACAACCGGTCGCGCAGCACCCGGAACTCGAGATCGTCGAAGAGTCGATGGATCTGGTCGCGGTCCCACGGCAGCAGGCGCAGGGTGTCCGGGGTCTGGGCCAGCGGGACGTCGCGCACCAGGTGCGTCAGCTCGCGGTTGAGCACCACGGTGGAGAGGTTGTCGCGCAGCGAGTCACCGACCTTTCCCCGGACGGTGTCGACGTTGTCCACCAGACCCTGCAGGGACCCGTACTCGACGATCCACTTCGCCGCGGTCTTCTCCCCCACGCCGGGGATGCCCGGCAGGTTGTCACTCGGGTCACCGCGCAGCGCTGCGAAGTCGGGGTACTGCTCGGGGGTCAGACCGTACTTCTCCACCACCGCATCGGGGGTGTAGCGAGTCAGCGTGCTGACGCCCTTGATCGGGTACAGCACGGTGATGTCGTCATTGACCAGTTGCAGGGAGTCGCGGTCGCCGGTGACGACCAGGACGCGGTAGCCGGCCTCGTCGGCCTGGGTAGCCAGCGTGGCGATGATGTCGTCGGCTTCATAGCCGGGCTCGGCCAGCACCGTGATGCCCATCGCACCCAGGACTTCCTTGGTGATGTCGATCTGACCGCGGAACTCGTCGGGGGTGGCGCTGCGACCGGCCTTGTACTCCGGGTAGCGCTCGGCGCGGAAGGTCTGCCGGGACACATCGAAGGCGGCCGCGATATGAGTGGGCGCCTCATCGCGCAACAGGTTGATCAGCATCGCGGTGAACCCGTAGACGGCGTTGGTGGTCAGACCGTTCTTGGTCTTGAAGTTCTCCGCGGGCAGCGCGAAGAACGCCCGGAATGCCAGCGAGTTTCCGTCCAGCAGCATCAGGGTCGGCTTGTCGCTCACGCCCATACTGTAGGCACACCCGGTGACGCGTAATCTGGCCGCGTGCCCGCTTCTTCCGACACCCCAGCCATCGACGGCTGGTGGGAGTTCGACGAGTCCGGGGTGCCGCATCTAGTAGGGGCGCGATGCCCGTCCTGCGGCACCTACGTCTTCCCACCGCGGGAGAACAACTGCCCCAATCCTGGATGCGCGTCCGACGAACTTGAGTACGTGGCGCTGTCCCGGCAGGGGACGCTGTGGAGCTACACGGAGAACCGCTACCAACCGCCCGCCCCGTACCCGCAGTCGGAGCACTTCGAGCCGTTCGCGGTGGCGGCGGTGCAGTTGGCCGACGAGGGCATCATCGTGCTGGGCAAGGTCGTTGAGGGCACCCTGGCCGCCGATCTGAAGGTGGGCATGAACATGGAGTTGACGACGATGCCGCTCTACGTGGACGACGACGGGGTCGAACGCTCGGTCTACGCGTGGAGGCTGGCCCAGTGAGCCCGCCGGACCCCGTCTACATCCTCGGCGCGGGCATGCACCCCTGGGGCAAGTGGGGTCGCGACTTCAGCGAGTACGGAGTGGTGGCCGCCCGCGCCGCGCTGCGCGACGCCGGCCTGGACTGGCGCCAGATCCAACTGGTGGCCGGCGCCGACACCATCCGCAACGGCTACCCCGGCTTCGTCGCCGGCGCGACATTCGCCCAGAAGTTGGGCTGGACGGGCATCCCGGTGTCGTCGAGTTACGCCGCCTGCGCCTCGGGATCGCAGGCTCTGCAGTCAGCACGTGCGCAGATCATGGCCGGTTTGTGCGACGTGGCACTCGTCATCGGCGCCGACACCACTCCCAAGGGTTTCTTCGCCCCGGTGGGCGGAGAGCGCCGCAACGACCCGGACTGGCAACGCTTCCACCTGATCGGCGCCACCAACACGGTGTACTTCGCCCTGCTGGCCCGGCGCCGGATGGACCTCTACGGCGCCACTCTTGAGGACTTCGCCGCGGTGAAAGTCAAGAACTCCCGCCACGGGCTGAACAACCCGAATGCCCGCTACCGCAAGGAGAACTCGGTCTCCGACGTGCTGGCCAGTCCGGTGGTGTCCGACCCGCTGCGGTTGCTGGACATCTGCGCCACCAGTGACGGGGCCGCCGCCCTGATCGTGGCCAGCAAGGCCTTCACCGAGAAGCATGTGGGGTCGACGGCGGGGGTTCCGTCAGTGCGGGCGGTGTCCTGCGCGACGCCGAACTATCCGCAGCACCTGCCGGAGTTGCCCGACATCGCCACCGACTCCACTGCCGTCGTCCCCGGGCCCGAACGGGTGTTCAAGGACCATATCCTCGACGTCGCCTACGCCGAGGCCGGCATCGGACCCGAGGACCTGAGCCTGGCCGAGGTCTACGACCTGTCCACGGCGCTGGAACTGGATTGGTACGAGCACTTGGGCCTCTGCCCGAAAGGTGAAGCCGAGGCTCTGCTGCGTTCGGGTGCCACCAGCATCGGCGGGCGCATCCCGGTGAATCCCTCGGGCGGCCTGGCCTGTTTCGGCGAGGCGATTCCGGCCCAGGCCATCGCCCAGGTGTGCGAGCTGACCTGGCAGTTGCGCGGCCAGGCAACCGGACGCCAGGTCGAGGGTGCGACAGTGGGGGTCACCGCCAACCAGGGTCTGTTCGGGCACGGGTCCTCGGTGATCGTCGCGCGCTAGCCCCAATCCCCACGAACGTCGAGTTGATGGCGCAATCTCCCCGAAAAGGCGACAACAAGTCGACGTTCGGCACGGTGACGGTGACGGTGAAGCCCGGCAGCGGCAAGGGTCCATTGGTGGAAACCGCCGATGACGGGTCGATGACTGTCCATGTCCGCGAACGCGCGGTCGAAGGCAAGGCGACCGAGGCGGTTCGCAGGCTGCTGGCCGACCACTTGGGTGTGCCGAAAAGCCGGGTCGAATTGGTCTCGGGGACAACCTCGCGGACAAAACGCTTCAGAATCAGCTAGGCGACGCCGAGGTACGCCGCGCGAATACTGTCGTCGGCCAACAATTCCCGCGCCGGCCCTTCCCGGGTGACGTTGCCGGTCTCCAGGATGTAGGCCCGGTCGGAACGGCTCAACGCCTGCTGGGCGTTCTGCTCGACGAGCAGCACCGTGGTTCCTTGTGCATTGATGTCGGCGATGATGCCGAAGATCTGGGAGATGACCATGGGGGCCAAGCCCATCGACGGCTCGTCGAGTAGCAGCACCCGGGGCCGCGCCATCAGGGCCCGGCCGATCGCCAGCATCTGCTGTTCGCCACCGGACAGCGTTCCGCCGACCTGCTTTCTGCGTTCAGCAAGTCTCGGGAACGTGGTGTACACCCAGTCGAGGCGCTCGTCGTGGGCAGCCTTCGACTCGAATTTGCGCCCGTAGCAGCCCATTTCGAGGTTCTCGGCCACCGTCATCCCCGGGAAGACCCCGCGGCCCTCGGGGGCCTGGATCAGGCCCTCGATCGCCCGTTGGTGCGCTTTGACCTTGGTGATGTCGCGGCCGTCGAACCAGATCGAGCCTGTGGTCAGCGGCCGCAGCCCGGAGATGGCCCGCATCAGGGTGGTCTTGCCCGCCCCGTTGGAGCCGAGCAGGGTGACCAACTCCCCCGGTCGCACCAGCAGCGAAATACCGTGCAGTGCTTCGATCCTGCCGTAGTGCACGACAGCGTCGCGCACCTCGAGCAAGGGAACCTCAGAGCTCGTCATCGGGTACCCCCAGGTAGGCGGCGATGACCGCCGGATCTTCGCGGATCTCGGCGGGCAACCCGTCGGCGATCTTTCGGCCAAACTCCAGTACGACGATCCGGTCGGTCACTCCCATGACCAGGCGCATGTCGTGCTCGATCAGCAGCACGGTGTAGCCGTCGTCACGGATGGCGTGGATCAGGTCGACCAGTGCGGCCTTCTCGCTGGGATTGAACCCGGCGGCCGGCTCATCAAGGCAGAGCAGTTTGGGTTCGGTGGCCAGCGCCCTGGCGATCTCCAGGCGCCGCTGGTCGCCGTAGGGAAGGTTTTTGGCCTTCTCCTCCCCGCGGTGGGCGATACCGACGAATTGCAGCAGCGCGGCGGCCTTTTCGATGGCGGTCCGCTCCTCACGCCGATGCCGTGCCGTGCGCACCAGTGCACCCGGGACCGAGGTGCGGTGGCGGGCGTCGGTGCCGACCACCACGTTCTCCAGGGCGGTCATCTCACCCCACAGTCGGATGTTCTGGAATGTGCGGGCGATCCCCAGCCTGGTGATCTGATGCCGTTTCATCCGGCCCAGTCGTTGACCGTCGAAGGTAACCGTGCCGGAGGTTGGCCGGTACACCCCGGTCATGGCGTTGAAGCAGGTCGTCTTACCGGCGCCGTTGGGACCGATCAGACCGAGGATCTCGCCGCGCTTGATATCGAAACTCACCGAATCCAAGGCAGTCAGGCCACCGAAGCGGACGGTGAGATCGGTTACCTGCAAGAGCTTTTCACCTTCGCCGACACCGACGTCGCGGGTGAGCGCGGCCATACTCTCGTCGATCAGCGGTTCGGTCATGACGCGGCCCTGCTCTCGTCGGCGGAGGCCAGCAGCCGGCGTGCCGACTTGCCGTAGGTCAGCAGTTGCTGGCGCACCGGGAAGAGGCCCTGCGGCCGGAAGATCATCAGCACCACCAGCGCAAGGCCGAAGAACAGGTACTTCAGGTCGCCGAGGTTGAGACCCATGAACTCAACCCCCAGCAGGCGGTTGGGCAGGTACACGATGATGAAGGCCCCGAAGATCACCCCGAGTTTGTTGCCCTGCCCGCCGAGCACCACGGCGGCCAGGAACAGCATGGAGTTGATGATGTTGAACGTCGGCGGGGCGACGTACTGAACCTGCCCGGCATACAGCGCCCCGGACAGTCCGCCGATGGCGGCGCCGATGACGAAAGCCCACAGTTTGAACTTGAAGGTGTTGACGCCCATGACTTCTGCGGCGTCCTCGTCCTCACGGATGGCCACCCAGGCCCGCCCCGCGCGGCTGCGCTCGAGGTTGCCGACCAGCAGCAGGACCGCCACCAGCAGAGCCAGTCCGAGCCAGAACCACCAGGCTCCGTAGTTGGCGTCGCCGGTGGAATTGCGCGCCGAGAAAACCCCTTCGGGCAGTTGATCGGTCTGACCCACTCGCGGGTAGGCGACCTCGTTGAGACCGCGGGGGCCGTTGGTGACCCCGGACAGGTTGTCGGCCAGTAACCGGATGATCTCGCCGAAGCCGAGGGTGACGATGGCCAGGTAGTCACCGCGCAGCCTCAGCGTGGGGGTGCCCAGGATCAGGCCGGCCAGGGCGGTCACAACCATGGCGATCGGCACACAGGCCAGCCACGCCCACTTCTCCTCGAGTAGACCCCCCTCCTTGATCTGGTTCCACGGGCTGTCCGGGCTGGTCAGCAGTGCGACGCTGTAGGCCCCGACGGCGTAGAAGCCGACGTAGCCCAGATCCAGCAGGCCGGTCTGCCCGACCACGACGTTGAGTCCAACGGCGATGATGGCCACCATCGCGAACTGGGCCATGGTGCCACCGAAGCTGATACCCGGGGTGTCCAGGAACGACGGGGTGTACAACGGCAGCAGTGCCAGCGCGCCGAACGCCAGAACACCGAAGCCCCACTTCTGCACGCGGGTGAGCCCCGCCCACCAGTTGCGTAGGGTGTCGCCGGGCGCCAACAGGGTCTGGGTGGTCCGGTGCGTCATGCCCTGGCCTTTCCGAGACTTTCACCCAGGATGCCGGTCGGCCGGATCAAAAGTACGAGGACCAGGAGCACGAAGGCGACGACATCGCGCCACTGGGTTCCGAACACCGCCTGCCCGTAGTTCTCCATGACACCGAGCAGAAGTCCGCCCAGCAGTGCGCCGCGCAGGTTCCCGATTCCGCCCAGGACCGCTGCTGAGAAGGCTTTGATGCCCAGCAGGAAGCCACCGGAGTAGATGATGCCCTGTGGCACCCGAAGGGTGTAGAGCAAGGCGGCGGCACCGGCGAGCAGGCCGCCGATGAGGAACGTCGTCATGATGATGCGTTCCCGCGATACGCCCATCAGCGTCGCGGTGGCGGGGTCCTGGGCCACCGCACGGATCCCACGCCCGAATTTCGTGCGGTTGATCGCGATATCGGTGAGCAGGGCAAGCACAAGTGCGGATCCCACGATGACCAGGGTGATATTGGAGACCGTTGCCCCGAAGATGTGGAACTGGGTCTTGGGCTGCACCAGGATGATCGGCTGCTGGGCGTTGCTGCCGCCATAGCCCTTGATGATCTCGGGCAACACGAAATGCACGAACTCCTGCAGGACGAACGACATCCCGATCGCAGTGATCAGGAAGGTCAGCGGACGGGCGTTGCGGCGGCGCAGCGGACGGTAGGCGACGGCCTCCAAACCCACTGCGGCAGTTCCCGAAACCGCCATCGCGAAGAGCATGGCCACGCCCAGATACAGCACTGTGAGCCCGATGCCGCGGTTGTACGCGTTGCCGCTCGGCGTGAACCCCAGGATCATGTCGAGGCAGAAGTAGGCGCCGAACATACCGAGCATGAAGATCTCGGAGTGGGCGAAGTTGATCAACCGCAGCACACCGAAGACAAGGGTGTAGCCGACCGCAACCAACGCGTAGATGGCACCCCAGGCGAGTCCGTCAACGGTGAACTGCCAGAAACCGTTTCGCAGGTTGGTGATGTTGAAGCTGATGTCACCGGCGAGACAGGCGTACTGACTGAGGCACTCCTGGATCACGTGGCTACTGGACCTTGTAGATCCAGATCAGGTTTGATGTCAGCTCACCGTTGTCGGTCCACTGATACTTGCGTGCCTCACCCTGTCCGTCGTAGGTCCGCACGAAATCCAGCAGTGCCGGCCGGGTGACGGCTCCCGAATCGATGCCCTTGAGCAGGATGGTGGCCAGGTCGTAGGACTCCAGGCTGTAGGTCCCGGGCGCTGTACCGAATGCCTTGGTGTAGGCGTCGGCGAAAGCGCCGGTCGCGGGACCGCACGGGCAGGACAACACCGCGCCCTTGGCGGATTCGCCTGCGGCTTTGACGAATTGCGGGTCCTTGATGCCGTCAGGACCGGCGAAGAGCCCGGTGAAACCGGACTCCCGCAGTTGTTGCAGGAGCAGTGCCGCCTCGGTGTAGTAGCTGGCGTAGACCACCGCGTCCGGTTTCTGACCCATGATCTGAGTCACCGCCGCGGAGAAGTCCTTGTCACCCTTCTTGACCGAGATGTTGCAGGCCGAGTCGGCGATCGGGCCCAGCGTCTGGCGCACGGCATTGGCCTGGCCGATACCGGCGTCGGTGCTGTCGTCGACCACGCATGCTTTCTTGATGCCCAGCGTGTTCTTGAGATAGTTGGCCAGCGAGGGGCCCTGCACACCATCGCTGGACAATCCGCGGAAG
This sequence comes from uncultured Mycobacterium sp., assembly GCA_964483865.1. Lineage (GTDB taxonomy): Bacteria > Actinomycetota > Actinomycetes > Mycobacteriales > Mycobacteriaceae > Mycobacterium. Next base: position 16,460 of record CAZADG010000031.1, read on the forward strand.
AACGTCTTCCAACCCTGTTCGGCCAGGGCCACATTCGTCGCCGAGGGGGTGACCGCGACCAGGCCAGCCTGGTCGAATATCGCACCGGTGGCCTTGGTCTCGCCGGACCAGGTCGGGCCGACCAGACCGATGATCGTCTCGTCGTCGACGATCCGAGGCGCGACTCCGGTGGCCTTCTGCGGGTCGCCTTCGGTGTCGAAGGCCTGCAGCTGAACCTGGCAACCCGGGTTCGCGGCGTTGTGCTGCTCGACGGCCAGTTGCACGCCATTGCGGACATTCGTTCCAAACGGCTCGTCCGGTCCCGTCAGCGGGCCGGCCATGGCAATGGAGACCGGGTTGCAGTTCGCTTTACCGTCGCCGACGGGATCCACCGGTGTCGCGCCGCCTTCGGCTTTCACCGCGGCACCGTCCTGACCGATCTGGACCTGCTCGACGATCTTCAGAGCGGTCGGGGCTTCACCGTCTGTCGACTTGGGCTGCTGGGAGCAGCCAGCGGCGCCCAAAAGGACAAGGCTGGCGGCGCCGGCCGCGAGCATGTTCAGTGATCGCCGCATCGCTGGGCCTCCTCCTGGGTTGAACCGGACTACTGAACTTTGTAGATCCAGATCAACGTTGTGGTGAGTTCACCGGTGTCGGTCCACTGGTATTTGCGGGCAACGCCCTGGCCCTCGTACTTCTTGACATAGTCCAGCAGAGCCTCGCGGGTGACAGCCCCTGAGCCGATGCCCTTGGCCAAGATGGTGCCCAGGTCATAGCCCTCGGTGCTGTAGGTGCCGGGAGCCTGGCCGAACTTCTTGGTGTACTCCTCGGAGAACGCGGCACTGGCCGGACCGCACGGGCAGGACAGCACGGCGTCCTTGGCGGACGAACCGGCCTGCTTGACGAACTCCGGATCCTTGGTGCCGTCAGCGCTGGCGAACTTTCCGGTGAAGCCGGCGTCGCGCAGTTGCTGCACGAACGGGGCGGCCTCGGAGTAGTAGCCGCTGTAGAACACCGAATCCGGTGACTGGCCCTTGACCTGGGTCACCGCGGCGGAGAAGTCCTTGTCGCCCTTCTTGACCGAGATGTTGCAGGCAGGGTCGGCCACCTCACCGAGGGTGTCGCGGACCGCCTTGGCCAGGCCGGTGCCGTAGTCGGTGCTGTCGTCGACGACACAGATCTTCTTGTCGCCGAGGGTGTTCTTCATGTAGTTGGCGACCGAGGGTCCCTGCACGCCGTCGTTGGCCAGTCCGCGCAGGAACGTCTTCCAACCCTGCTCGGAGAGCGTGACATTGGTGGCCGACGCGGTGGCCGACACCAGGCCGGCCTGGTCGAACACACCGCCGGTGGCCTTGGTCTCGCCGGAGAACGCCGGACCGACCAGGCCGATGATCGTCTCATCGTCGACGATCTGCGGCGCGATGGCGGTGGCCTTCTGCGGATCGCCCTCGGTGTCGAAGGTGCGAAGTTCGATCTGGCAGCCCGGGTTGGCGGCGTTGTGCTTGTCCAGCGCCAACTGGACACCGTTCTTGATGTTGATGCCCAACGCGGCATCAGGCCCGTTGAGCGCGCCGGCCATGGCGATCTTCACCGGAGCGCAGGTCGCCTTACCGTCACCGGCCGGGTCAGCGGCCACCACGGTTGTGTCCGACTTGACCTCCTTGCCATCCTGATCGATCTGAACCTGCTCCACGATCTTGAGGTCGACGGGCGCGGCGGACTCCGCCGCCGAGGTCGTACCGGTGTCCTTCGAGGACTCATTGCTCGGTGAGGGCTGGTTGCAGCCGGCAATGCCGAACATCACCAAAGCCGCCGAACTGACTGCGATTGCCCCTCGTGTCGCCCGACCGCGCACGTTTCACCTCCGGGTTAGTGGTCACCATCAGGGCAGGCCACGATGAGAGCCGCCCGTTGACGTTCCGGTAGAACATAGCCAACTGCGACCCAAACCGCGCGTGATGTGCCGCGAAACGCCGCCATTTACTGCGGCGACGGCGCCTCGGACTGGGTTTCCAGCGTCTCCAAGACGACTTCGGCCACCCGTTTCATCGTGGTCCTCCGGTCCATCGCGGCGCGTTGCATCCAGCTGAACGCCTCGGGTTCGGTCATCGCGTGTTTGGCCTGCAGCAGTCCCTTGGCGCGCTCGATCAGCTTTCGGGTCTCCAACCTCTCGCCGAGGCTGGCCACCTCGCGCTCCAGTTGTGTGATCTCCTGGAATCTGCTGTAGGCCACCTCGATGGCTGGAACCAGGTCGCTGATCGAGAACGGCTTGACGAGGTAGGCCATCGCGCCGGCATCGCGGGCCTTTTCCACCAAATCCCGCTGGCTGAACGCGGTCAGTACAACGACTGGGGCGATGCGCTTGGCCGCGATCTCGGCCGCGGCGTCGATACCGTCGCGACGGGGCATTTTCACGTCCATGATGACCAGGTCGGGCCGCAGGCTCTCGGCCAGTTCGACGGCCTCCTGACCGTCGCCGGCCTCCCCGACCACCTCGTAGCCCTCTTCGCGGAGCATCTCCGCCAGGTCCAGCCGGATCAGCGCCTCGTCCTCGGCGATGAGAACCCGCCGGCGTGCCTCGGGATCGGTCATGGGGGCCATTGTGTCGGGTCATGGTGTCGCGGTTGACCGCGGGCGGCGAAACCGGGCCGACCGGGGTCCACTATCGTGGGTTCTCGCAGCGTTGCCCTCGTATCCCAACTGGCAGAGGAAACGGATTCAAAACCCGTGCAGTGTGAGTTCGAATCTCACCGAGGGCACCAGAACATGCTGGTCATTTAGTCGCAGAACGGCAGGCACGGCCGCGGACTGTAGGGCGTGGGAGCCTTGAGGGTGGGGCTGAACGAGTTCGGACTGCTCGGGACCATGTTCTTCTCGGTGGGATTCGACGGCGCTGTTGTCGGCGATTCAGGCGCACTGGACGCGGGCGTCGTCGGGTGTTGGGTCTGAACCGGCCGTTCCCGGTCGTCGGTGCCGCAGGCAGAACCCAACGCCGCGACGACAACCACCAGAGCCACCGACAGTTTCCGCAGGAGCGATCTCGTGCTCCCTGATCCAGCGGGCGGACGCATAGAAGGGGAGCGTACGGGGTGAACCGACTCGGCGCGTCGAACAAGAAGCGGCCACCGGAACATTTCCCCCCCACCCAGGAATGTGCACGGTGACCGCTTGCTGAAAATTCTGGCAGAAACTGACACAGACGAAAATGAATCCAAAAACAAACTAATTGCCGTAATTAACTCGGTGGCATCGGGACAGGAACGGCCACCGGAGTTACGCGGGGGGGTTGCGAAACTCAACGATGGCCGTTCACGCCAAAGTGTTGCACGTCGCCGCGGAATAACTATCACTACCGACGAGTAATCCCCCGTAAGGGGGACCAAAATCACAATCAGAGGCGCATTTCCGCAGCTGATCAGCGCCAACCGTCGGCGGCCTTGGCGGCCCGCATCAACTGCTGGCATAACTGGCGCAACTCCGCCGCTGAGGCCCCCTCCTCGACAGCGGTGGCCACGTCCTCGGCTGCGCAGCGCACCTGATAGACCCGGTCGGAAAGCTCGGCAGCCTCGTCGGCCGACAAGACGACTGCGTCAACCGGCACCGCAGTTCCCTTAACCAGCGCCCGTTGTTCGTACGCGCGCTGGCGACAGGACTGCCTGCAGTATTGCCGACGGCGGCCCATGCCGGCGTCGGCAACCTCACGCCCACACCAGCGGCACGGCTGGGGTCGTCTCCGACGCGTCACGGTAGTGAGCGTAAACCGGCATCGGAAACCTCCCGGTATCATGGAGGTTCGCGTCAAGGAACCGCGACATCAAAGCTTTCGCGTCGTTCCGACGTAACACGCAAGGAGAATCGACATGGCTGATCGTGTGTTGAGGGGCAGCCGGCTCGGCGCCGTGAGCTACGAGACCGACCGCAACCACGACCTGGCGCCGCGGCAACTCGCCCGGTACCGCACCGAGAACGGTGAGGAGTTCGAGGTCCCGTTCGCCGACGATGCCGAGATTCCCGGTACCTGGCTGTGCCGCAACGGCCTGGAGGGAACGCTCATCGAGGGTGAGCTCCCGGAGCCCAAGAAGGTCAAACCACCCCGCACGCACTGGGACATGCTGCTGGAGCGCCGCTCTGTCGAAGAACTCGAGGAGCTGCTCAAGGAACGCCTGGATCTGATCAAGACCAAGCGTCGGGGCTGACCCAACCGGTCAGCGCGCCACGCGCCGGCGGCCAACCCGACCGCTGATCCCCCACTGGGCGACCTTGACCATCGCCTCGCGGATGTTGGAACCACTCATCTTCGACACACCCAGTTCCCGTTCGGTGAAGGTGATCGGTACCTCGACGACGGAGAATCCGTTGTTGATCGACCGCCACGTGAGGTCGACCTGGAAGCAGTAACCCTTGGACTCCACCGTCGACAGGTCCAGCTTCTCGAGGACCTCACGCCGGTAGGCCCGATATCCCGCGGTGATGTCGTGGATGTCCACTCCGAGCAGAACCCGGGCGTAGGTGTTGGCCGACCTGGAGAGGACCAGCCTCCGGTAGGGCCAGTTGCGCACCGTTCCGCCGTCGACGTAGCGCGAACCGATCGCCAGATCGGCACCGTGATCGATGGCGTCCAGCAGCCGGTAGAGCTGCTCGGGAGCGTGGCTGCCGTCGGCGTCCATCTCGACCAGGACGCTGTAGCCGCGTTGCAACCCCCATGCGAAAGCGGCCAGGTACGCCGCACCCAGTCCGTCCTTGGTGGTGCGATGCATCACGTGGACGTGTTCGGGGTCTGCCGCCGCCATGTCGTCGGCGAGTTGGCCGGTGCCGTCCGGGCTGCCGTCATCGACCACCAGCACATGAACGTCGGGACGGGCCTTGCGGACCCGCCCCATGATCAACGGCAGGTTCTCCCGCTCGTTGTAGGTCGGGATGATCACCAGCGAGCGCCGACTGGGCAGTTCGACCGGGTCGGCGCCGGCCTTGGACGCAGCCTTCCGGGCCTGTCCCTTCGCCGGTCCCTGCGCAGGCCTGCGTCCGGGGTTGCTCATGCGACTCCTTTGCCTGAGTTACGCCGTGCCCGAATTGCGATGGCGGCGGCGTTGCGGCCGCACGAAGCCGCCACCATTGTGCAGTATCGCCGCGCCGATCGCGGCGACAGCGACCCCGACCAGCAACCATTGGACCGCGGCAGCCCACCGGGTGGCCGGGGTCTGGGCGGTTCGTAACCGCACCTCCACGTCGAGGGAAGCCGGGGTGAAGAAATCGGTCCGGCTGATCTCACGACCGTCCGGGGCGATCGCCGCGCTGATGCCGGTGGTCCCGGCGACGATCACGTAGCGGCCGTGTTCGACGGCTCTGAGCTTCGCGAAGGCCAGCTGCTGTTCGCTCATCGCCTGATCGAAGGTCGCGTTGTTGGTGGGCACGGCAATAACCTGCGCCCCGTTTCGTACCGACTGGCGCAGCGCCCGGTCGAAGATGACCTCCCAGCAGGTCGCCACCCCCACCGGTACGCCGGCCGGATGGACGACTCCGCTGCCGTTGCCCGGGACGAAGTAGCCGGCCCGATCGGCGTAGGACGACAGATGCCGGAAGAACGACCGCCACGGCAGGTACTCGCCGAAGGGCTGCACGATCTGCTTGTCGTGACGCTCCCCCGGACCCTCGACCGGATCCCACACGATGACGGTGTTGGAAGCGGCCGGGCTTTCCGGCGTCGCCTCGGGCCGATCCACGACGGCACCGACCAGGATCGGAACCCCGATGGTCCGGGCGGCCAGGTCGATCTGCGCGGCGGCATCGGAATTGGCCAGCGGGTCGATGTCGGAAGAGTTTTCCGGCCAGATCACGAACGCCGGCTGTGGCGCCCGGCCGGCCTTGACCTCCTCGGCCAGCAAGAGGGTCTGTTGAACGTGGTTGTCCAGCACGGCCCGACGCTGGCTGTTGAAGTCCAGACCGAGTCGCGGCACGTTGCCCTGTACGGCGGCGATCGCGATGCTCGGCTCGTCGCCGCTGCCGGACGCGGCGCGCCGCACCGCCGGCGCGGCGAGCACGGCCGCAAGCAATACCGCGCAGACGCACACGGCAGGCAGTGCAAGGGCCCCGGCGCTCCGGGTGGACCTGACCATCTCGATGGTCAGAGCGCACAACGACGTGCCCAACAGTGCGATCGCGAATGACACCAGCGGCGCACCCGCCCACTGCGCGAGGCTCAGAAAAGGCCCGTCGGATTGCCCGAAAGCCGTTACCCCCCAGGGGAAGCCGCCGAACGGGACACTGGACTTCAGCCATTCCTGCATGGACCACAGACAGGCCAGCCACAGCGGCCACCCAGGAAGCCGAGCCAGCAGCACGGCGAACACCCCGAACATGGCTGGGAACAGCGACTCCAGCACCGACAGCGCGATCCATGGCACCGAACCGACAAGTCCGCTGATCCAGGGCAGCAGAGGAAGGTAGAACGCGGCACCGAACGCGAACCCGTATCCGAAGCCCCCCGCCATCGTGGTCTGCGGCGCAGTCAGCACCCAGGTGAGTAATGCCAACGCAAGCACTGCCGCCCACCACCACCCGACCGGCGGGAAGCTGACGCACAGCAACAGTCCGGCCAAGACGCTCGCTGAGAGCCGCGTCACCCGGACGAACAGGGACCCGCCGTCAGCCATGCAGCGCGCCGTACAGAACCTGGCCCCGGTGGACGGTCTGCCGGCAGCGTGGCAGCGGGTCGGACAGGTCCAGTCGGGGCAGCACCGGAACCCGCGACCGGGGGTCGGTGGACCAGCGCTGCACGGTGTCCGCGGGAACGCTGACGTCGAGATCGCCGGTCTCCCAGATGGAATAGGAGGCGGGCGCCCCGGGTACCAGCGTTCCGGTCACGCCGTCGCGCACCCCGGCCGCGCGCCAGGCCCCGCGAGTGGCGGCGATGAAAGCCGCCCGCACCGAGACAGCACTGCCAGGGGTGTGGTGATGGCTGGCGGCCTGAACCCATGTCCACGGATCCATAGCGGTCACCGGGGAATCCGAGCCGAAAGCCAGGGGCACGCCTGCCGATGCTAACAACGCGAACGGGTTGAGTCCGGCCGCACGGTCAGGACCGAGCCGGCGGGCATACATGCCGTCAGCCCCGCCCCAGCGGGCGTCGAAACCCGGCTGCATGCTCGCGGTGACTCCCCACGCACCCAGCTTGGCGGCCTGCCCGGAAGACACCATCTCCACATGCTCCAGGCGGTGCCCACAGCGGGCGACGGCCGGCGCGCCGAATCGGTCGACAACCTGTTCCAGGGCCTCGACCGCCGCCGCGACGGCGGCGTCGCCGATGACGTGGAAGCCTGCAGTGATGCCGGCTTCGGTGCAGGCGGCCAGGTGCGCGGTGACCGCCTCGGGCTCCATATGGCAGACCCCGGTGTCATCAGCAGCGGCGTCGGCGTACGGCTCGCGCAGCCAGGCCGTGCGCGAACCCAGTGCGCCGTCGACGAACAGATCGCCGGCCAGTCCGCGTGCGCCGGTCGCATCGATCAGCGCCCGGGCCTGCGCGGCGCTGGACACCGCTTCCCCCCAGTAGCCGACGACCTCGACACCGTGCTGAAGGGCGCGGAGTTCCTGCCAGTCTTCGTCGCCGCCGATCTCCGGGCCTGCGCACTCGTGCACCGCGACGATCCCGGCCGCCGCGGCGGCATCGAGTGCGGCCCGCCGAGCGGTATCCCGCTGCCGCCAGGTCAACAACCGCCGGGCCTCGGCGCGCACCAGGTGGTGGGCTTCCGCGCTCAGCGCGCGCTGCGGATCGAACCCGTCGACGGCCGGAAGACCGGAAACACGCTCGCGCAACGCCGTCGAGGCCAGCGCGGAGTGCACGTCGACGCGGGCGAGATAGGCCGGAACCGCGCCGACCACCGCGTCGAGATCGTCGGTGGTGGGTGTCCGCGGCCAGTCGGTGTCGTCCCAGCCGTGGCCCCAGATCGGCTGCCCAGGGTGGGCGGCGACATGGGCGGCGATCAATCGCAGGAACCCGTCGGGTCCATCGACGGCGGCGAGATCCAATCCGGTGATCCGCAGTCCGGTGGCGGTCAGATGCACGTGGCTGTCGACGAACGCGGGGGCGACGAAGCCTCCGGCGAGGTCGACGGTGTCAGCACCGGGAAACTGCGCCATACCCACCGCGTCGCTGCCCAGCCAGGCCACCACGCCATCGCGGACGGCCATGGCGGTGGCGTCCGGGTGCGACGCGCTGTGCACCCGGCCATTGAGCAGAAGTGTGGTCACCACCGGAACAGTGTGCCGGTGGTGCCTCAGCGGCGGACGGGCAACCGGTCCACCCCGACCTCGCCGAGTACCTCGCCGTCGATGTAGTCGCGGCGCAGTGGCTGATTTCCGGCGAATTGGTCGAGATACTGATCCAGGTTGACCGCCCGCACGCTGCGCATGACGCCTCGGGTCACCAGGGCGGCCGCCATCGGCCGCATCGCCGAACGGGTCGGCGGCGCGAGCATCAGGGCGCCGACTGCGGTGCTGACGATGCCGGGCAGGAACACCAGGAAGGACCCCACCCCCACCAGCGCTCCGTCGGCCACAGCGCCGTGCGGATCCCGGCGGCCCCGCCGCATGGCACCCACCTGACCCTTGAGGCCGGAGGCAGCCAGCACCACACCCACCATGAATGAGACGGCCATGATGAGCAACGCCCAGCCCACACCGAAGGCCCACATCAGCAGGGCCAGCGCCGTCAGTTCCACCAGGGCGTACAGGGCCGCGTAACGAAGAAGTGGACGCATCACGGTGCTGCTCATGCCCTATTCAACGGCCGGCACGGTCCCGGCGTTCCAGGGTGCTGCTCACGGTTGGGTAACACCGGAACCAACACCCGCGTCGCTGCGCTCCTGCCCACCGGGCCCTCAGACCGGGCGGATCTCCAGGCCGACGGTCCGGCCCGCACCGCCGCGTAGCTTGGAGAAGAAGCTGAAGACCCTCCCGATGATCCCGTACCGGTTGTTGATCGCCCGGTAGACGAGATCGGTCTCGGAGTCGTCGAGCACCGAGGCAACAGCCTCGATCGTCTCGCCCTTGACCCTGCCCTTCATATCGCAAACGGCCAGGGTGACCCGCGGTGTGTTGCGGATGCGTTTGACCTTCCACGAATTCTTTTCGGTGATCACCAGCGCACGGTCGCCGTCGCGGGCGATCCAGATCGGTGTCGGCTTGGGCCGGCCGTCCTTGGTGAAGGTGGTGAGCAGGACGTACTGGGCTTGGGAAACGTCATCGAAAGTGGCAGCCATGGCATAAAACCTACCTGGCTTCGAGGTCTCCCTCGGTTTCCAGCAGCACCTGCCGCAGTCCGTCCATGGTGGCCGGTTCGGGGTTCTGCCACATCCCCCGGCCGGCCGCCTCCAGCAGGCGCTCGGCCATACCGTGCAGCGCCCACGGATTGGATTCGGCCAGGAATTTGCGGTTCTCCGGTTCCAGCACGTACTGCGCGGTGAGTTCTTCGTACATCCAGTCCGCCATCACACCGGCGGTGGCGTCGTAGCCGAACAGGTAGTCCACGGTGGCGGCCATCTCGAAGGCCCCCTTGTAGCCGTGCCGACGCATGGCGGCCATCCAGCGCGGGTTGACCACCCGGGACCGGAACACCCGGTTGGTCTCCTCGGACAGGGTCCGGGTGCGCACCGCCTCGGGGCGGGTGTTGTCACCGATGTAGGCCGCCGGCGCCTGTCCGGTCAGGGCGCGGACCGTCGCGACCATGCCGCCGTGATACTGGAAGTAGTCGTCGGAATCGGCGATGTCATGTTCGCGGCAGTCGGTGTTCTTGGCGGCGACGACGATCCGCCGGTACTGCTGGCGCATATCGTCGGCGGCGGGCCGGCCATCCAGGCCACGACCGTAGGCGAAACCACCCCAGGCGGTGTAGACCTGCGCCAGGTCTGCGTCGTCGCGCCAATTGCGGCTGTCGATCAACTGCAGCAGCCCCGCACCATAGGTGCCCGGTTTGGATCCGAAAATCCTTGTGGTGCTGCGTCGTTCGTCACCGTGCTCGGCGATGTCGGCCTGTACGTGGGCGCGGACGTAGTTCTGGTCCTCGGGTTCGTCCAGGGCGGCCACCAGTCGGACCGCGTCGTCGAGCATGGCCACCACGTGCGGGAAGGCGTCCCGGAAGAAACCGGAGATCCGCACGGTGACATCGATGCGGGGCCGTCCGAGTTCGGGCAGTGGGATCACCGCAAGGTCGACCACTCGCCGCGAGGCGTCGTCCCATACCGGCCGCACGCCCAGCAGAGCGAGAATCTCGGCGACGTCGTCCCCGGAGGTCCGCATCGCCGAGGTGCCCCACGCGGACAGACCCACCGATCGGGGCCACTCGCCGTAGTCGGCTCGGTAGCGCTCCAGCAGCGATTCCGCCATCGCCATCCCGGTGTCCCAGGCCAGCCGGGACGGCATGGCCTTGGGGTCCACCGAGTAGAAGTTGCGCCCGGTGGGCAGGACGTTGACCAGCCCACGCAGCGGCGACCCGGAAGGGCCCGCAGGGATGTATCGGCCGTCCAGCGCGGCGAGCACCTGGTCGATCTCGCGGGCGGTGCCGGCCAGTCGCGGCACCACCTCGGTGGCCGCAAACCGCAGAATCGCCGCGATCGCCGGGTCGTCGGTGAGCCCGTCGACGCGTTCGGCATCCCAGCCTGCCGCCTGCAGGGCCGCCAGCAGGTCGCGTGCCCGGCCCTCGGCGGCGTCCACGTCGGCGCGGTCGTCGGTGCCGTCCTCTGCCAGGCCCAGTGCCTGCCGCAGACCGGGCAGGTGCTGTTCGCCGGCGAAGAGTTGGCGGGCCCGCAGGATCGACAGCACCAGATCGAGTTCGGCACTGCCCACCGGGTTGGCGCCCAAAATGTGCAGGCCGTCGCGGATCTGCACATCCTTGATTTCGCACAGCCAGCCGTCGACGCCCATCAGCATGGCGTCGAAGTGGTCGTCCTCGGGTGGGCCTTCGAGGCCCTGAAGGCCTAAGTCGTGGTCCATCTTCGCGGCCCGCATCAGGGTCCAGATCTGCTGACGCACGGCGGGGAGCTTCGCCGGGTCGAGGGTGGCCACGTTCGCGTGCTCATCCAGCAGCTGTTCCAGTCGGGCGATGTCGCCGTAGCTCTCGGCCCGCGCCATCGGAGGGATGAGGTGATCGATCAGGACGGCGTGCGCCCGGCGTTTGGCCTGGGTGCCCTCGCCGGGATCGTTGACCAGGAACGGATAAATCAGCGGGAGGTCCCCGAGCGCAGCGTCGGGGGCGCAGTCCGCGGACATACCGAGTGTCTTCCCCGGCAGCCATTCGAGGTTGCCGTGCTTGCCCAGATGGATTGCGGCGTGCGCGCCGAACTCGTGGCGCAGCCACAGATACGTCGCCAGGTAGTGGTGGCTGGGCGGCAGGTCTGGGTCGTGGTAGATGGCCACCGGGTTCTCCCCGAACCCGCGGGGCGGCTGCACCACGATCACCAGGTTGCCGGATTGCATTGCCGCGACGACTATTTCGCCGTCCGGATCGCCGTTGGTGTCGACGGAGCTGCGGTCGACGAACAACTCCCCCGGCGGCGGACCCCAGTGCTTCACCATCGACTCGGCGAGGCCGGCGGGGAGGGCGGCGAACCACTCCCGGTACCGGGCCGCGGGGATGCGGATCGGGTTGCCGGCCAACTGGCCTTCGGTGAGCCAGTCCGGATCCTGACCGCCGCGTTCGATCAGGGCGTGCATGAGGGCATCGCCGTCTTCGGTATCCAATCCGGGCACGTCTCCGACCTCATAACCCCTGTCCCGCAAGGCTTTCATCAGAGCAATGGCGCTGGCCGGGGTGTCCAGACCGACCGCGTTACCGATCCGCGAGTGCTTGGTCGGATAGGCCGAGAACAGCAGAGCAAGTCGCTTCTCGGCAGCCGGGACCCTGCGCAGCCGGGCGTGGTTGACCGCCAGACCCGCCACCCGGGCGCAGCGCTCCGGGTCGGGGACGTAAGAGATCAGCCCGTCGGCATCGATCTCCTTGAAGGAGAACGGGACGGTGATGATGCGGCCATCGAACTCGGGCACCGCGACCTGGGTGGCGACGTCCAGCGGACTCAGACCGTCGTCGTTCGCCGACCAGCGTGCCCGGGAACTGGTCAGACACAGACCCTGCAGGATCGGGATATCAAGAGCAGCAAGGTGTTTGACGTCCCAGCCGTCGTCGTCACCGCCGGCTCCGACGGTGGCCGGGGTGGCCCCGCCGGCCGCGAGCACGGTGACCACCATCGCATCGACACCGGCCAGCAGCTCCAGGAGATCGTCGGGCGCGTTGCGCAGCGAGGTGCAGTACACCGGCAGCGGCCGGCCACCGGCCTGTCTGATCGCGGTGCACATCGCCCGGACGTAGCCGGTGTTGCCGGCAAGTTGCTGCGCGCGGTAGTACAGCACCGCGATCGTCGGGCGCGAATCAACGACCCGCTCAGGCCCGCAGCCGACACAGTCCTCGCACCGCGGCTCCAGCACACCCCACGACGGGGTGGCGGCCGGCGGGGCGAAACCGTATCCGGTCATCAGCAGGGTGTCGCTGAGGAAGGCGTGCAGCTGCCGCAGGTTCTCCACCCCGCCTTGGGCGAGGTAGGAGTGCGCCTGCACGGCGATGCCCGCGGGCACCGTCGACCGCTGCATCAGGTCGGCATCGGGCGCCTGCTCACCACTGACCACCACCATCGGGGTGCCGCTCGCCGCCACGGCGTCGATGCCGTCCGGCCAGGCCCGATAACCGCCGAGCAGGCGCACCACTGCCACGTCCGCGTCGTTGAGCAACCTGGCGAGTTCACCGTCGACCAGTCGGGCAGGATTCGCCCACAGGTACTGGGCGGCACTGGCGCGCGCGGTGATGAGGTCGGTATCCGAAGTGGACAGCAGCAGTACGGTCGGCACCCGTTATTCGTACCTAACCGGGTGGGTCACGGTCTGCGGTGGGGCCGGTGAACAGCTCGGCCACCAACGGGGCCGCCACCAGGATCAGGATTCCGGCCATGACCGCCGGCGCCACCAGCGGCGCCCAGGTCACCTGTACCGAGACCACTGATACCAATGCGCCCGCCACGGTGAAACCGACCATCCCGAGCACGGTGGGAACGGTGAGCGTCGCCGCCTCGTCGGCATATCGGGTGAGCAGATAGCCCGTGGCTGAAAGCCCGGATACCGCGGCCAGCAGCGGTTCCGGATCGCCGAGCGCCATTGCGGCGATGGCCAGTAACACCGCCGCCACCGCGGCGGGCCGGAGGAACAGTCCCGTCAGCACAGCCGCACCAGCCAATCCCACGGCCGCCAGACCCCACGGGCCGGCCGGCGCAGCCGCGGCGGCCACCATCAGCACACCGAGAGCTGTGGAGAAGAACAGCAGCGCGAGGGGCCGGCGGTTCATCGGCGCCTCCGGCCTGACCCGACCCGTGCTTTCGGGAGCAGTCGCATCGCCACATCGAGGGTGATCTCGGCGGGCCAGGACAACACCTCAACTCCCACCACGCGCATGTCGCGGTACATCGCCGCACGCTGCAAACCCCACATCCGGACCAGGATGGGCTCTTCGTCGTCGCCCAAGGGACAACCCTCCAACACATCGACCACCACCACAACGTGTCCTCGACGGGACAGGTCCATCATCGCCAGACCGAAGTCGGCGTCCAGCAGGGTGGAGAAAGCGATGACGACCGCCCCGGGCGGGACGGCGGCCTGCGGAGCCAGCGTGCCGGGTGTGTCGTGGCAATCACCGCCGGCACCGAGCACCGCGTCGAGCACCCGGTAGAACTGCCGCTGGCCGATGTCCGGACCGAGCCAACGCGGCCGTTGCCCGCCTAGGCCCACCACACCGGCGCGGTCCCCGCTGCGCAACGCAGACTGAACGACCTGCAGCGCCCCCTCTGCGGCGCGCTGGGTGGCGACGGTGGCCGGACCGGGGGGCTGAACGCTCATGTCCACCAGGACGACCACGTCCAGCGACCGATCGGTGAGGCGCTGGGTCACATGCAGGGTTCCCCGTCGGGCACTGACCGACCAGTTCACCGTGCGCAGCTGATCTCCGGGAACGTAGGCGCGGATGTCGGCGTACTCCACCCCGGGTCCGACGTGGCGGGTCAGGTGGGTACCGATCCGGTCGAGCATCTCGGTTCGCGGCATCGCCGTCGACGGAGGCGGAACCAGTGGGAAGACGAAGACCTGGCCGATCTCGGCAGATCCCGACGCGGCGAGCAGTCCACCTGGAGCCACCATCTCGACGTGGGCCCGCAGTGGATATCGCCCCCAACGCTCCGCCGACAACTCGACGGTGCATCGACGCTGGTCGTCGGAGGCCAACGCCTCCGTCCGCATCCCCTCCGGTGTGGCGACGGAGACCGCCGCGGACCCACCGACAGCGGTGACGTCGAGTTCAGCCTCGACCTGCTCGCGTTCCCCCTCGAAGCAGCGCAGCGTCTTCGGGCCGGCCCGCACCGACACCCTGGGCACCGGGCGTTGCCAGCCGACCGAAGACAGCACCCCCAGCAGCGGAGCCGCAAAGGCGACCAGGGTCCACCGGCCGGAGATCAGCGCGGCGACCAGCGCGGCCGCCGCGCAGATGAACAGCATCCGCGTCAACTCCGTTGTCCGCGAACGCAACTCCACCTCGACGCGGGTTTGGTCCATGGCTTCGACTACGACGGTCCGGTCGCGCGCGGGACCGGCAGCCGTTTGAGGAGTTGCTCCACCACGTCGGAGCCGTGCATGCTGCGCACCCACATCTCCGGGCGCAGGGTGATCCGGTGGCCGAACGCCGGCACGGCGAGAGCCTTGACATCCTCCGGTAGCACGTAGTCGCGTCCGTTCAGCAGTGCCCGGGCTCGCGCCAACTGAACCAGATCCAGTTCGGCGCGCGGGCTGGCCCCGACCACCACCTGGGGGTTGTTGCGGGTGGCGGCGGCCAGTGCGACGACATAGTGCAGGACGTCGTCGTGCACGGTCACCTGCTCGACAGCCTCCTGCATGGCCAGCAACTGGTCGGCGTCGACCACCTCGTTGACGACCGCCTCGGCAGTTCCGCGATCGAGCCGGCGCCGCAGCATCGACGCCTCATCCTGCTCGGAGAGGTACTTCAGTGCGACTTTGACGGCGAACCGGTCCAGTTGCGCCTCCGGCAGCGGATAGGTGCCCTCGAACTCGATCGGGTTGTCGGTGGCGATGACCATGAACGGCGAAGGGAGCCGGTGGGTTTCGCCGTCGATACTGACCTGCCCTTCGCCCATCGCCTCCAGGAGCGCGGCCTGAGTCTTCGGCGGGGTGCGGTTGATCTCGTCGGCCATCAGCATGTTGGTGAAGATCGGCCCGCGGCGAAAGTCGAACTGCGCGGTCCGCATGTCGTAGATCGTCGCGCCGAGCAGATCCGCGGGCAGCAGGTCGGGGGTGAACTGCACCCGCGTGAACCGCAGTCCCAGTGCGGCCGCGAATGACCTGGCGATCAGCGTCTTACCCATGCCGGGCAGATCCTCGATGAGCACATGGCCACCGGCGAGCACAGTGGTCAGGATCAGGGTGAGGGCCCCGCGCTTGCCGACGACGGCCCGCTCCACTTCGTTGAGGACGCTGTCGCAGAGCGTGGTGGTCTCGGTGGCCGATGTCGTCATGCGTACTCCAGTCGCTGCAGAATCTGATCGAGGGCGTCACGGCCCGGTCCGGGTTCATCGCGGCGGGACGGGGAGACGTTCTGCGGATCGACCCACTGCCACAGGTCATCACCGAAGACGAATCGCCCGCTGGAGTCCATCGCCACGGACTCCTTCTGCTTGGTGGCCAGCATGAAGTCGCGGGCCAGCTTCGGACGCAGATGACGATCCCACTCGCCCCTGGTTCCGTCGGCCCACCGGATCAGTTCCTCGGTCTGCGCCCGCCACCGCTGCAGGGACTCCAACGCGTCGTTGGACGCCGGACCGTCGACTCCGTCAGCGCCGCCTCTGGCCAGCCGGCCGGTCAACTGCAACGCGAACAGGCCCAGGGCGAGCCCGCCCACCGGCAGTGCCCAACGCCAGCCGAGCATCAGGCCCAGGACCTCGGCCAGCAGCACTGCCAGGAACCCGCCGGACAGCAGCTTGCTCATGCGCTGCTCCGCACTTCAGCGAGGACCGACCGCAACGCTTCCTGCGCCTGGTCCCGATGGTCCTCGGACATGGTGTGCCCGCTGAACCGGGCTTCGGCGAACAGGTCGACCAAGGTGGCTGCGCTTCGCGTGCTGATGGTCCGGTTGCCCACCGCCCGGGCCAACACCTCCGACGGTGTGTCCGAAGCCTGCGGAACCGCGCCGGGCGCACCGGCCAGGGCCCGTTCCATTGCCACGTAACAGGCGATGATGGCCGCTCTCGGCTCCAGATCGAGGTTGGCGACCTCGGCCAGTCCCCGTTCGGCGGCCACTTCCAGCGGTTCTGCAGACGGAGGAGATGTCGTTGTCGGCGGGCCCGCGGTCAGCACTATCGACGCCGGCTTGGACCGGTTGCGCAAGCCGGCGACGACGGTGGCGGTCACCATCAGCACCAGCAGCACCCCGGTGGCCCCGGCCAGCAGCCGGTAGGTGTCACTGTGCGGCTTCTTCGGGCGGGCCGGCGCAGTGGACTGAGCCGAATTCTCCGGGGCCACCGTCGTCGTGGGTGCCGCGGATTGCTGGCTCAATTCGCTCTCGAGCCTGAACTGACCGACCGCCACGAAAACCGCCAGCCACAAGACCAGAAGGCCCAGGCCGATGAACAGCAGCCGCCGTAGGTTGATCTCTCCGCCACTCCCGCGGCCGAAGTCGGGGATCTCGAAAGCGGACGCGTTGGGCGCCGCCGGCCGTCGGTTGACCATGGCGAACGCCATCACCGCGAACGACACACCGAGCATCGCGATCACACCAGCCAGCGAGGCCGGACTGTCGGGTTCGGCCTCCTGCACCGGTGCGGTCCGAGGTCCCGGCACCGTGCCCTGCAGGGCTACCGCGGCGAGGAACAGCAGCCCGATCAGGACGGCCACCCGCCCGAACGAGCGGGCGCCGCCTTCGGCTCGTGTCCCGGTCGTGGTTCCTCCCCAGCAACTTTCCGGCCGGTGGATTGCCCAGCGACTCCGGCCCCGTGCCTCCATGGTGGCACGGTCCGCCTCGTACCGTGGTTGGGTGAGCCGGACCCGGGACCAGGACGCCTGCCCAGGCGCACTGCAGGTGCATCAGGCGGCCGACGGTGCCCTGGCCAGACTGCGACTGCCCGGCGGGATGATCACCGCCGGGCAACTCGAGGCCCTCGCCGCGGTGGCCGACGGCCTGGGTGCCGGAACTCTGGAACTGACCGGTAGGGGCAACCTGCAGATTCGGGGTGTCACCGACACTGCCGCGGTGGCCGAGCAGGTGGCGGCGGTCGGCCTGTTGCCGTCGGCGACCCATGAGCGGGTCCGCAATATCGTGGCCTCGCCGCTGTCGGGCCGGGTCGGGGGTCTGGCCGACGTCCGGCCGTGGGTGCACCAACTCGATGCCGCAATCCAGGCCGACCCGGAGTTGGCCGGGTTGCCGGGGAGATTCCTGTTCAGCCTGGACGACGGCAGCGCCGACGTGTCGGGGCTGGGCGCCGACGCGGGCATTCATGTGCTGTCAGACGAGGCCGCGCTGCTGCTCGCCGGCCGCGACACCGGGGTGCGGGTGGATGCCGAGGACTCCGTGCCGACCTTGATCGCGATGGCCCGGCGATTCCTGGCCGAACGCGTCCGGACGGAACGCGGCAGAGCCTGGCGGGTGGCGGAATTGGATGAGCCCGATGTCCTGCTCGGCGACCTCCGGCCGGTCGCCCCCGCAGGTGGCCGCTTCCCGCCGGCCAGACCGCCGGTCGGCTGGATCGAGCAGTCGTCGGAGAAAGTGACGCTCGGCGCTGCCGTGCCACTGGGCATTCTGGCCGCGCGGCAGGCGCAATTCGTCGCGGCTATCGGCGCGCCCGTCGTCATCACTCCGTGGCGGTCCCTGCTGGTGTGCGACCTCGATCCGGGCGTTGCCGACACGGCGCTGCGAGTGCTGGCGCCGCTGGGTCTGGTGTTCGACGAGACCTCGCGCTGGCTGGATGTCACCGCCTGCGTAGGCAGTCCCGGCTGCGCGAAATCGCGGGCCGATGTGCGGGCCGACGCAACCCGGGCCGTGGAATCCGGAACACCCGCCGGCGCCGTCCATTACGTGGGCTGCGAACGCTCATGCGGCAGACCGCCCGCCGCCGAGGTCATGGTGGCCACCGGTAGCGGGTACCGGCGAACGTAGGGTGGTGCCGTGCTCGACTACATCCGCGATGCTGCCGAGATCTACCGGCAGTCGTTCGCGACGATCCGGGCCGAGGCGGACCTCGACGGATTCCCCGAGGATGTCGCCAGGGTGGTGGTCCGGATGATCCACACCTGCGGCCAGGTCGACCTGACCGAGCATGTCGCCTACACCGCCGGGGTGGTCAGCGCCACGCACGGCGCACTGGCCGCCGGCGCCCCGATCCTGTGCGACTCCTCGATGGTGGCCGCCGGTATCACCGCCGCCCGCCTGCCTGCGGGCAATGAGGTGGTCTCCCTGGTGGCCGACCCCGGTGCCGCGGATCTGGCGGCGCGCCTGCACACCACCCGGTCGGCGGCCGGGGTGCAACTGTGGGCCGACCGGATGCAGGGCGCGGTGCTGGCCATCGGCAACGCCCCGACCGCGCTGTTCCGGCTGTTGGAACTCATCGACGAAGGCGCTCCCGCGCCGGTGTCGGTGCTGGGCGGTCCGGTGGGGTTCGTCGGCTCGGCGCAGTCCAAGGATGAGCTGATCGCCGATCCACGTGGGATGGACTACCTGGTGGTGCGCGGCCGCCGCGGCGGCAGCGCCATGGCCGCCGCTGCGGTGAATGCGATTGCGAGCGCACGCGAATGACGCGAAAGGGCAACCTCTTCGGCGTCGGGCTAGGTCCGGGTGATCCGGAACTGGTCACCGTCAAAGCTGCCCGAGTTATCGGCGAGGCCGACGTGGTGGCGTATCACAGCGCTCGGCACGGGCGCAGCATCGCACGCCGCATCGCCGAACCGTATCTGCGGCCGGGACAGATCGAGGAACACCTGATCTACCCGGTCACCACCGAATCCACCGACCACCCCGGTGGTTACGACGGAGCCATGGCGGACTTCTACGTCGAGGCGGCCGAGCGGATCGCCGCACACCTCGACGCCGGCAGGGACGTCGCTCTGCTGGCTGAGGGCGACCCGCTGTTCTACAGCAGCTACATGCACATGCACACCCGGCTGACCGAGCGTTTCAACGCGGTGATCGTGCCCGGGGTCACCTCGGTCAGCGCCGCCTCGGCTGCCATCGGCACGCCGCTGGTCACCGGCGACGAGGTGCTGTCGGTGCTGCCCGGCACCATGCCCGTGGGGGAACTGGCACGACGGCTGGCCGACTGCGACGCCGCAGTGGTACTCAAACTGGGTCGCACCTATCCCCAAGTGCGGGAGGCGCTTTCGCTGGCCGGTCGGCTCGATGAGGCGGTGTATGTGGAGCGGGCCAGCACCGCCGGACAGCGGGTTCTGCCGGCGGCGGCGGTCGACGACGCCGAGGTGCCGTATTTCTCGCTCGCCGTGCTACCGGGGGGCAGGACCAGCCGGACGGTGGCGCGCGGCGGCACGGTGGCCGTCGTGGGCCTCGGCCCCGGCGACACCGAGTGGATGACCCCGCAGAGCCGCCGCGAACTGGCTGCGGCGACCGACCTGATCGGATACGGGCCGTACCTGGACCGGGTGGCACCGAGTCCCGGACAGCGCCGGCATCCGTCCGACAACACCGATGAGCCGCAGCGAGCCCGGCTGGCCTGCGAGTTGGCCGAGCAAGGCCGCGCGGTCGCAGTGGTGTCCTCCGGCGATCCGGGGGTGTTCGCGATGGCCACCGCAGTGTTGGAGGAGGCCAAGCAGTGGCCCGCCGTCCAGGTGCGGGTGATCCCGGCGATGACGGCTGCTCAGGCCGTAGCCAGCCGGGTTGGCGCGCCACTGGGCCATGACTACGCGGTGATTTCGCTGTCCGACCGGCTCAAGCCGTGGGAGGTGATCGCCGCGCGGCTTTCGGGCGCTGCGGCCGCGGATCTGGTTCTGGCGATCTACAACCCGGCGTCGGCGAGCCGGACCTGGCAGGTGGCCGCCATGCGGGATCTGCTGCTGGAGCATCGTGATGCCGGGACGCCCGTGGTGATCGGCCGGGACGTTTCCGGGCCGCAGGAGTCGGTGGCGGTGGTCCGACTGGCCGACCTGGACCCGGCTCGGGTTGACATGCGATGCCTGCTGATCGTCGGCTCATCGCAGACCCAGTGGTACGGCGAGACGGTGTTCACCCCGCGTCGCTATCCCGGCTGAGCACCTCGCGGCTCAGAACCCACGATTCGGCTGCCTCGACGCTGCCGACGGACCGGACACCCTGCGGGAGGTCCGGCCGCTGAATCATCACCACGTCGATGCCGAGATCCTGTGCCGCTTGGAGTTTCGGGTATGTCATCGCCCCCCCGCTGTTCTTGGTGACGATCGCCCGTATGCCGTGGTCGGCCATCAGCGCACGTTCGTCCTCGTAGCGGTACGGACCGCGGGACAGCAGCAGTCGGCGCCTGCGCGGAAGGGCGTCCGGGTCGGGTGGTGTCACGACACGGATCAGGAACCAGGCGTCGCCATCGCGGAACGCGGTGACACCGGAACGCCCCGTGGTCAGGAACACCCGCGCATAGCCCCGGTCGGCAATGACATCAGCCGCCGCCTCGTCGGACCGGACCTCGATGGCACCCGGGAGATTCCACGGCGGCCGGTGAAGCACCAGGTGCGGGAGCCCGAGACCAGCGCAGGCAGCGGCGGCATTGGCGGTGATGGTGGCGGCGAACGGGTGGGTGGCGTCGACGACCGCGTCGACCCCGTTGTCTGCCAACCATGTCCGCAGTCCGTCCACTCCCCCGAATCCACCCACCCGCACCGGCCCGACCGGCAGCACCGGATCGGGGACCCGGCCTGCCAGCGAACTGATCACCTCGACGCGCGGGTGCAGACCAGCAGCCAGCGCGCGGGCCTCGCCGGTGCCGCCGAGAAGCAGCACTCGCATCAGTGCCGGTCCCCCCGAGGTCTTCCGGCCGAGTAGAGGTAACTGTCGCGGAAGCCTTGGGCGGCAAGCACATCTCCGACGATGATGACCGCGGTGCGGGTTACCCCGGTCTGCCGCATCTGGTCGGCGATGTCGGCCAGCGTGCCGCGCAGAATGATCTCCTGCGGCCAACTGGCGAAGGCCACCACCGCCACCGGGGTATCCGGCCGATATCCGGCCGCGGTCAGCTCCGGAACGATCGCGTCGATCCGATGCGCCGCAAGGTGGATGACCAGAGTGCCTGCGGCCCCGGCCAGGGCGGTAAGGTCCTCGCCCTCGGGCATCGCCGTCGACAGGGTGGACACCCGGGTCAGAGTCACGGTCTGCGCGATCCCCGGCACGGTGAGTTCGCGCCCAAGGGCTGCGGCCGCGGCCGCGAAAGCCGTTACGCCCGGCACGATCTCGTACCCGATGCCCAGCGCGTCGAGGTGTCGGCATTGTTCGGCGACCGCGCTGTAGAGCGACGGGTCACCTGAGTGCAGGCGTGCCACATCCCGACCCGCGGCCTCGGCACATTCGAATTCGGCGACGATCTGCTCGAGGGTCAGCGGACCGGTGTCGACGATCCGAGCGCCGGGCGGACAGAATTGCAGCAGATCGTCAGGCATGATCGACCCGGCGTACAGACACACTCCGCAGCGCTGGAGAAGGCGTTGCCCGCGCAGGGTGATCAGGTCGGCGGCGCCCGGACCCGCACCGATGAAATACACCGTCACGTCGACACCATCAGATCAGCTTCACCGACCACTGGGTGATCGGCATCAGCGGTCGCCACCCGGTGAAGCCACCCAGCGGCTCCCCCTGGTAGTGCTGGAACCGGCGAAGCTCACCACCCAGCCGCGAATACCACTGGACCAGAAGCGCTTCGGATTCCGCAGTGACGGCATTGGCTACCAGAAGGCCGCCGCCGGCCAGCCGACCGAGGCACTCTTCGACCAGGCCACTGGTGGTCAGGCCACCGCCGATGAAGATGGCGTCGGGCCGCGGCGCCCCGCTGAAAGCATCCGGTGCCGCGCCATGGACCTCGACGTCGACACCGAAGGACCGGGCGTTGGCGCTGATGCGTTCCTGTCGCTGCGGGTCGGCCTCGAACGCGACGGCACGGCACCCCCGGGCGGCGCGGCACCATTCGACGGCGATGCTGCCCGAGCCGGCACCCACGTCCCACAGCGTCTGGCCGGGCCGGGCCGACAGCGCGGCTACGGTGACCGCCCGGATGGTCTGTTTGGTGATCTGTCCGTCGTGGCGGAATGCGTTGTCGGGCAGAGCCGCGCCGTCGCGCTCCTCTGGCAGGTAACGCACGGCGATGATGTTGAGATCGTCGATATCGCCCGGCGGGGCGGCGGCCCACGCGTCGGCCGGTCCGCTGCGGATCCGCTCCCCCGCGCCGTCGAGTTGTTCGAGCACCGTCAACTCCGACTCACCGCGCCCGGTCTCGACGAGATGCTCGGCCAGTGCGACCGGCGTGGTGGCGTCGCGGCAGAGCACCACCGCACGGCCGCCGCGGCGCACCGCGGTGTGCACGGGGGCGCTGACCAGGCTGATGACCTCTGTGTCGTGGGTCGCCCAGCCCATCCGGGCGCAGGCCAGCGTCACCGACGACACCTGCGGTAACACCCGCACCAGTTCCGATCCGTACAGCCGGATCAGCGTGGCACCGATGCCGTGCTGAAGAGGGTCGCCGCTGGCTACCACGTGGATGTCGCCGACCGGCGCCCCGTCGAGCAGGCTCGCCACGGCAGGCATCATCGGGCTGGGCCAGGGACGTCTCGGCGCGGCGATTGTGTCGTCGAGCAGCTCGAGTTGGCGCGGAGATCCGTAAATCACTGCGGCGCTGCGTAATTCGTCTTTGGAACGCTCCGAAAGGCCCGCCATGCCATCGGCGCCGATCCCCACCACCACGATCATCGGGGCCTCACTCGGCTCTTCACTGCGTTCATCACCGGGGCCTCACTCGGCTCTT
>CAZADG010000032.1:0-38875 GCA_964483865.1 uncultured Mycobacterium sp.
GCAGCGACAACGCGATCAACGTGGTGCACGCCACCGTTGCCGCGCTGAAGATGCTCCAGCGTCCCGAAGAGGTGGCCGCTCGCCGCGGTCTGCCCATCGAAGATGTGGCGCCCGCGGGCATGCTCAAGGCGCGTCGTGAGAGCGAGTTGGCTGCTGCGGCGGCTGCGCGTGAAGGAAACGCATAACCATGGCCCAATCGGAATCAACACAGTTGAAGATCACCCAGGTTCGCGGCACCGTCGGGGCGCGCTGGAAGCAGCGTGAGTCCCTGCGGACGCTGGGCCTGAAGAAGATTCGGCAGTCGGTGGTCCGCGAGGACAACCCGCAGACCCGCGGGCTGATCAACGTCGTGCATCACCTCGTCGAGGTGGAGGAAGTCAAATGAGCGACGTGATCAAGCTGCACGACCTGCGGCCTGCGCCCGGTGAGAAGAAGGCCAAGACCCGCGTCGGTCGTGGCGAGGGCTCCAAGGGCAAGACCGCCGGTCGCGGCACCAAGGGCACCAAGGCCCGCAAGAACGTCCCGGTGGCCTTCGAAGGTGGCCAGATGCCGATCCACATGCGGCTGCCCAAACTCAAGGGCTTCCGCAACCGGTTCCGCACCGAGTACGCGGTGGTCAACCTCGGTGACATCAGCCGGCTGTTCCCGTCCGGCGGCGACGTCACCCTCGAGGACCTCGTCGCCAAGGGGGCGGTCCGGAAGAACACCCTGGTCAAGGTGCTTGGCGACGGCAAGCTGACGGTCAAGGTCAACGTGACCGCCCACAAGTTCAGCGGCAGTGCACGGGAGAAGATCACCGCGGCCGGCGGATCGGCCACCGAGGTCTCCTAGAACGATTCGACGTGAGAGCCCCCGCTTCGGCGGGGGTTCTGACGTTTCCGGACGTCTGTAACCTCGAAATCATGCGTTCCTTCCTGCCCGGCGTTCCCGACGACCTCCGCGACATCATCAAAACCGGTGTCCGCCGCGTGGATACCGCCCGCCACAACGGCGTACCCGATGGCTGCATCCTCGAACTGAATCTGCAGTCCGCGCCGCCGGAGGCCGCCGGATTCGACCCGATGCGCTTCCTCACCGGTGCGGGCCGGCCGATGACCCTGCGCGACGCCGTCACCGCCATCCACCGCGGCGCCAAGGACGACCGGGTGGCCGGCATGATCGCCCGAGTGCAGCTTTCGGCGGCCGCACCCGCCGCCGTCCAGGAACTGCGGGAGGCGGTCGTCGCCTTCACCAAGGCCAAGCCTTCACTGGCATGGGCCGAGACCTACCCCGGCACCTTGTCCTACTACCTGGCGTCGGCATTCGGCGAGGTGTGGATGCAGCCTTCGGGCACGGTAGGCCTGATCGGCTTTGCCACCAATGCGCTGTTTCTGCGCGACGCACTGGACAAGGCCGGAGTCCAGGCGCAGTTCGTGGCCCGTGGCGAGTACAAGTCGGCGGCCAACCTGTTCACCCAGGACCGGTACACCGAAGCCCACCGGGAAGCCGACAGCCGTCTGATCGAAAGCCTGCACACCCAGGTGTGGCAGGGCATCGCCGAGGCCCGCGGGTTGGATACCGCCGCGCTGAACGCGCTGGCCGACCGGGCCCCGTTGCTGCGCGGCGACGCCGTGGAATCGAAGCTGTTGGATCGCATCGGATTTCGCGATGAGGCCTACCTGAGGATCGCGACGATGGCCGGGGCAGATGACCTCGACGATCCTGATTCCAACGATGCGCCGCCGCGGCTTTTCCTTTCCCGCTACGCGCAGACCCGAGCCGGGGGGCCTTCGATTCCGGGCCGCAAAGACAAGCCCACCGTCGCGGTGGTGACGGTTGCCGGCCCGATCGTCAGCGGCCGCGGCGGACCGCAGGCATTTCCGCTGTCCAAGGGAAGCGCCGGGGCAGACACCATCGCTGCGGCACTGCGTGAGGCGGGCGCCGACGACGCGGTCAAGGCGGTGGTCGTGCGTGTCGACAGCCCCGGGGGTGCGGTCACCGGCTCGGAGACGATCTGGCGCGAGGTGCAGCTGGTGCGCCGCAAGGGTAAGCCGGTGGTCGCCTCGATGGGCGGGGTCGCGGCGTCCGGCGGGTATTACATCGCGATGGCCGCCGACACTATCGTCGCCAACCCGGGTACCGTCACCGGGTCGATCGGAGTGGTGACCGGGAAACTCGTTGCCCGCGAGCTGAAGGACCGTCTCGGTGTTGGCTCGGATTCGGTGCGCACCAACGTCAACGCCGACGCCTGGTCGGTGAATGCGCCGTTCACCGATGACCAGCGGGCCATGGTGGAAGCCGAAGCCGACCTGTTCTATGAGGACTTCGTGCTCCGGGTCGCGCAGGCGCGAGGCATGTCGGTCGCCGACGTCGACGCGGTGGCGCGCGGACGGATCTGGACCGGTTCCGACGCCCTCGAACGGGGACTGGTCGACGAGTTGGGCGGACTTCGCACCGCGGTGCGACGGGCCAAGGTGTTGGCGGGTCTGGACGCAGACGCCAAAGTCGCGCTGGCCACGTTCCCCGGCGGCTCGGTGCGCGACTACCTGCGGCCTAAGGCTTCCTCGCAGCCGGCGGCGTCGCTGCCCGACGTCGCGGCCGGACTTCTCGGCTCGGCGGTCACCGGGCTGATTGAAGGGGGGGAGCGCGCCATGACGGGCAGCACGGCGTTATGGCTGGGGGACTGGCGTTTCTAGCGGGTTGCGCTGACGTAGGTGATCTCACCGAGCGGGTCATAGTCGCCACGCTCCGGCGGCTGTAATCCGGCACGGGTCAGCAGCACGTCCCCGGCAACCCCGGTGACCTGCCAGCCCGCGCCGCTCAGGTAATCCATGACGTTGCTGCGCGGTCCCGGGTAGATCAGTGCCTGCAGGTCGAGGTTCAACCCACGCTCGCGCAGGTTCGCCGACATTTCCCGGGCCCGCTCGGCGTCGAAATCCACAATGCCCGGTACGTATTCGGTGGCCACGGCGCTCCCGGCCGCGCTGAGGGCGGTGATCGTGTCGATCAGCCGGTCCTGGGCGTCGGGCGGAAGATAGATCAGCAGGCCTTCGGCCAGCCAGGCGGTCGGTGTCGCCGGGTCGAATCCGGCCGCTTTCAGTGCTGCGGGCCAGTCGCCGCGCAGATCGATGCCGACCGTCCGGCGGGTCGCGGTGGGTTCGGCGCCCAGGTCGGCCAGGGCGGCGGTCTTGAATTCGACGACAGCCGGCTGGTCGACCTCGTACACGACGGTGTCCGGCGCCCATCGGAGTCGGTAGGCCCTGGAGTCCAGCCCCGAGGCCAGGATCACCGCCTGCCGGATACCCGACGCCGCTGAGTTCAGGAAATAGTCGTCGAAGAATCTGGTGCGCATCGCCATTCCGGCGATCATCGCCTCGGCTCGGTCGGCGCTGGCGTCCCCGAACACTGAGCTGTCTACCCGGCCGTCGAGCATGTCGATGAAAAACGGGATGCCGACCGCGCGAACCAGGGGCTCGGCGAACTGGTCGTCGATCAACCGGCGGTCGGGTCGGCTGGCCAGGGCGCGGGCGGCTGCCACCATGGTCGCGGTCGTGCCCACGCTGGAGGCCAGATCCCAGGAATCGCCGTCGCTACGAATGGTTGTCATCGGGCCCTTCGGGATGTTCGGCGGGCGGTTTTGTTAGTCAGCATAATCATCGTGTCGAGATTCCCGCACCGGCTCCGCGCATTTTGCCGGTCGGCGCCGGGACGATTCCCGGCCAGCCTGGGGTAACTGTTAGTCTCGTAGACTGTTCGAGCGTGCGGTGTGCGCGCTGACGAAGGATTACCGCCAACGCTGGCCAGGCCAGCCCCATCGGCACGTCGCGACCTTACTGCGGCTGCCCAGGAGGAAGAGTGCTCTCGGCTTTCATCTCGTCGCTGCGGACGGCTGACCTGCGGCGGAAGATCCTCTTCACGCTGGCCATAGTGATCCTCTACCGGGCCGGTGCCGCGCTGCCGTCCCCGGGCGTGAACTACGGCAACGTCCAGCAGTGCATCGACGAGGTCAGCGGCGGCGCAGGCGCGCAGATTTACTCGCTGATCAACCTGTTCTCCGGCGGCGCGCTACTACAGCTATCGGTGTTCGCTGTCGGCGTCATGCCCTACATCACCGCGAGCATCATCGTGCAGCTGCTCACGGTGGTCATCCCTCGCTTCGAGGAATTGCGCAAGGAGGGTCAGGCCGGTCAGGCCAAGATGACGCAGTACACGCGTTACCTGTCCATTGCGCTGGCGCTGCTGCAGGCCACCAGCATCGTGGCGCTGGCCGCCAACGGCGGTCTGCTGCAGGGATGCTCGGTCGAGGTCCTCGACGACAAGTCGATCTTCTCGTTGATCGTCATTGTGTTGGTGATGACCGCAGGTGCCGCCCTGGTGATGTGGATGGGCGAGCTCGTCACCGAGCGCGGCATCGGAAACGGCATGTCGTTGCTGATCTTCGCCGGCATCGCCGCGCGCATCCCCGCCGAGGGCAAGTCCATCCTGGACACCCGCGGCGGCACGGTGTTCGCAGCGGTGTGTGTGGCGACCCTGTTGATCATCATCGGCGTGGTGTTCGTCGAGCAGGGCCAGCGCCGCATCCCGGTCCAGTACGCCAAGCGCATGGTGGGCCGCAAGATGTACGGCGGCACCTCCACGTATCTGCCGCTCAAGGTCAACCAGGCCGGCGTCATCCCGGTGATTTTCGCCTCGTCGCTGATCTACATCCCGCAGTTGATTACCCAGCTGATCCAGAGCGGCAAGAGCAACCCCAGTCCCGGATGGTGGGACCGGTTCGTCGCCAACCACCTCACGAATCCGGCTGACCCCATCTACGTCGCGTTCTACTTCGGTCTGATCATCTTCTTCACCTACTTCTACGTGTCGGTGACGTTCAATCCCGAAGAGCGTGCCGACGAGATGAAGAAGTTCGGCGGCTTCATCCCCGGTATCCGCCCGGGCAAGCCCACCGCCGACTACTTGAGCTATGTCCTGAACCGGATCACCCTTCCCGGCTCGATTTACCTCGGCGTCATTGCTGTGCTGCCAAACCTGTTCCTCCAAGCCGGCAACAGCGGTAGCGTCCAGAACCTGCCCTTCGGTGGCACCGCGGTGCTGATCATGATCGGCGTCGGCCTTGACACCGTGAAGCAGATCGAGAGCCAGTTGATGCAGCGCAACTACGAAGGGTTCCTCAAGTGAGAGTCGTCCTTTTGGGGCCGCCGGGGGCGGGCAAGGGAACTCAGGCGGTCAGGCTGGCCGAGAAACTGGGTGTCCCGCACATCTCGACCGGCGAACTGTTTCGAAACAACATCAACGAGGGCACGCCGTTGGGCGTGCGGGCCAAGCATTACCTCGACGCCGGAGAACTGGTGCCGAGCAGCCTGACCAACGATCTGGTCGACGACCGGCTCAACGCCCCTGATGTCACCGGAGGCTTCATTCTCGACGGCTACCCCCGCACGATCGACCAGGCCAAGGCCCTGCACGACATGCTGGAACGGCGGGGTCTGAAGCTGGACGCCGTTGTGGAGTTGAGGGTTGCCGAGGATGTCCTCGTCGAGCGGCTGGCCGCCCGCGGCCGGGCCGACGACACCGAGGACATCATCCGCAACCGGTTCCGGGTATACCGAGACGAGACCGCCCCGCTGCTCGACTATTACGAGCACGAGCACGAGTTGAAGACGGTAGACGCCGTCGGCACCCTCGACGAGGTCTTCAACCGGGCTCTGCAGCTGCTCGGCCACTGACGCCGCGCATGGTTTCACTGCCCGGATTGCGCAGCCGCAAAACGGTTCCGGCCCGAACCGCCGGTGAACTCGACGCAATGGCGGCCGCGGGCGCGGTGGTTGCCGCCGCGCTGCGGGCTGTCCGGGACGCCGCGGCACCGGGGGTGTCCACCAAGGATCTCGACGACGTCGCCGAGCGTGTGATCAGGGAGGCCGGCGGTACGCCGTCGTTCCTCGGGTACCACGGCTTCCCGGCGAGCATCTGTTCCTCGGTGAATGACCGGGTGGTCCACGGCATCCCGTCGGCAACCGAACTCCTGGCGCCCGGCGACCTGGTCTCCGTCGACTGCGGGGCCATTCTGGACGGCTGGCATGGCGACGCGGCGGTCACCTTCGGCGTTGGTGCGCTCATCGGCGCCGACGAAGCCCTCTCGGAAGCCACCCGCCGCGCGATGGAGGCGGGGATCGCGGCCATGGTCCCCGGCAATCGACTCACCGACGTCTCGCACGCCATCGAATTGGGCACCCGCGCCGCCGAGAAGGCGCATGACCGCCGGTACGGGATCGTCGAGGGCTACGGCGGTCACGCCATAGGCCGGCAGATGCACATGGACCCGTTCCTGCCCAACGAGGGTGACCCAGGTCGCGGACCGCTTCTGGTATCCGGGTCGGTCCTGGCGATTGAGCCCATGCTGACCCTGGGTACCACCCGCACCCGGATCCTTGAGGATGAGTGGACCGTCGTCACCGCCGATGGATCTCGCGCCGCGCACTGGGAGCACACCGTCGCGGTGACCGACGACGGGCCGCGGATCCTGACGCAGTGAGCCTCGACGGATTTTTCGCCCGGAAGAACGGCCGCGAGGTCCTCTCCTTCGAGGTCAATGCCGACGTACCTCGGTACGGAAGTCTTCACCCCTCGCCGTTGGGTCTGGCTCTGTGTGTGTTCAGCGACCTACCACCCGACCTGGCCGAGGGTGTGGCGCACCTGACGGCTGTCGACGCCGGGACGCCCCCGTTTTTCCGGCAGGTGGCCGACTGGCTGGAATCCCCCGAGGCGCAGGGCCAGTGGGTCCTCAGCCATTACATCGACAACGACTTCCTGTCGACCGGGCCGGCGTTGCCGTCCGGCCGCAGTTTGGCGGACTACCTCGCTGAGCTGGTGGACTACCCGAGCATTCAGACAGACAGCAGGCGGCTCACCTTCCTCGCCGAGGGCCGGGCGAAGCTGGTCGACTTCGATTGGGATTCTGAATGTCTGGCGGTGTTCTACCACGGGTCCACTCCGGAAATCGCGTCGTGGTTCGGACTCACCCTCAGCGATCCGCTCGAGTTCGATCGGGACTCGTTGATGATGATGGAAAGCGCGCGGGCCTGTCAGTGGGGCGGTGGTCCCTTTGAGGAATTCCTGGCTCTCGACGCCCGCTACCACCTGCGTCCCCACGAGTGGCGGCAGATCCAGGGCTGGCTGGCTCGCAGTGCCACCTCGGCAGCCGAGGCGCTGACGGCCCGCGAGACCATCGGTCGCATCGAGGACCTGCTGGCCTAGAAATCCCCTGCGGCGTGTCGCAACGTGTCGATGGACGACACCAGCGCGCGTGCCTGCTCGTCGGACATGCCGATATCGGCGAAGACCTGCTTGTTGAGGATGGCGGTAGCGCACTCTACAAGCGAACGCCCCGACTCGGTGATCTGCACCAAGGTGGTGCGCCGGTCTGTGGGGTGGGGGATGCGAGTCACCATCCCGTCGGCCTCTAGTCGCCGGATGGCGTGGGTGACGCTGGTGACATGGACCTGCAGTCGGTCCGAGGCCTTCGTGATGGGCAGCGCCCCGGTACGGCTGAATGCCAGCAGCCGAAGCAGTTCGAACCGGGAGAAACTGAGATCGAAAGGCCGCAGAGCACTTTCGACCCGGGCCAGCAAAATCTGGTGGGCCCGCATGACCGACGTGACCGCCACCATTCCGTCTGCCACGTCCCCCCAGCCGGAACGCACCCAGTTCGACCGCGCCACCGCGATCGGATCTGGCGAACCGGGCGTCATGTCGGGCTCAGCGCAGCGTCTCGAGGAGGGACGCCATCAGCGCAGCGTCTCGATCACCGCGCTGAAATCGAGCCCGGCGTGCTCTTCCGCGAAGCGGGCGTAGATCTGCGCGGCGTGGCTGCCCAGCGGGGCGGAGGCGCCGGATGAGGCCACCGCGTCCATCGCCAGCCCGAGATCCTTGTTCATCAGGGCGGTCGCAAACCCGGGCTTGAAATCGTTGTTCGCAGGCGAGGTGGGAACGGGACCGGGCACCGGGCAGTTGGTGTGCACCGCCCAGCAGTTGCCCGTCGCGCCGGTGACCACGTCGAACAGCGACTGCGCCGACAGGCCGAGCTTCTCGGCGAGCACAAAAGCTTCCCCGACGGCGATCTGCTGCACCGCCAACAGCATGTTGTTACACAGCTTGGCGGCTTGCCCCGAACCGGACTTTCCGCAGTGAATGATCTTGCCCGCCATGGCATCCAGCACCGGGCGAGCACGTTCCAGGGCGTCGGCCTCGCCGCCGACCATGAAGGCCAGCGTGCCAGCCACGGCGCCCTTGACACCGCCCGAGACCGGCGCGTCGAGTTGGGCGAAGCCGCGCTCCTCGGCGTAGCCGTTCACCTGCCGGGCGTCGTTGACGGCAATGGTCGAGCTGTCGATGAACAGCGTGCCCTCGGCGGCGGCCGGCATCACCTCGGCGTAGCACTCCTTGACCAGCGTCCCGTTGGGCAGCATGGTGATCACCACGTCGGCGCCCTCAACGGCCACCGCGCCGGTGTCGGCCACGGTCACGCCCTTGTCGGCGGCGGCGTGCCTGGCGGCCGGCACTGGGTCGTAGCCTTGGACGGTGTAGCCCGCGTTGACCAGGTTGCCCGCCATCGGCGTGCCCATGTTGCCCAACCCGAGGAAGGCGATCGTTGCCATGGTCGTGTCCTTTGATGTCGTCATGTCCGATGTCTTCACGTCCCGGCGCGCGCCCTCGTAGCTTCCGATCGCCCGATCACCACACGCATGATCTCGTTGGTGCCCTCCAGGATTCGATGCACCCGAAGATCGCGGACGATTTTCTCCAGTCCGTATTCGCGCAGGTAGCCATACCCGCCGAGCAGTTGCAGTGCGCGATCGGCGACGTCGTAGCAGGAGTCGGTGACGTACAACTTGGCCATGGCGCACAGGGTGACCTTGTCGACCTCGTCGTCGTCGAGGGCGGCCGCCGCCCGCCACAGCATCAGTCGGGAGGTCTCCAGTGCGGTGGCCATGTCGGCCAACGCGAATCGGATGGTCGGTTCGTCGATCAGCGCCGAACCGAAGGCCTGGCGGTCCACCAGATAGCTCGACGCTTTGTCGTATGCGGCCTGCCCGCCGCCGAGTGAGCAGGCGGCGATGTTGAGCCGACCACCGTTGAGGCCGTTCATCGCGATGCCGAAACCGGTGCCCTCAGCCTCCGGTCCGCCGAGCAGTGCGTCGGCGGGTACCCGGACGCCCTCGAGGATCACCTGGGCGGTCGGCTGGGCGTTCCAGCCCATTTTCTCCTCGTTGGCGCCGAAACTCAGTCCGGGCGTGCCCTTTTCGACGATGAAGGCGGAGATACCACGGGGCCCGTCGGCGCCGGTGCGGGCCATGACGACGTAGACGTCGGAGGTGCCGGCCCCGGAGATGAACTGCTTGACGCCGTCGAGCACGTAGTGATCGCCGTCCCGAACGGCCTTGGTGCGCAACGCCGCGGCGTCCGAACCGGCCCCCGGCTCGGTCAGACAGTAGCTGGCGATGAGTTCCATCGAGGCCAGTCGGGGGACCCAGGACTTGCGCTGCTCCGGGGTGCCGTAGGTGTCGATCATCCAGGCGCACATGTTGTGGATGGAGATGAACGAGGAGATCACCGGGTCGGCGATGGCCAGTTGCTCGAATATCCGCACCGCATCAAGCCGGCGCAGTCCGCTGCCGCCCACGTCCTCCCCGCAGTAGATGGCGCCCATCCCGAGTTCGGCCGACTCGCGGAGCACATCGACCGGGAAGTGTTTGGTCTTGTCCCACTCCAGGGCATGCGGCGCGAGCCGTTTGGCGGCGAATGCGGCGGCCGTGTCGGTGATAACTCGTTCGTCGTCATCGAGGGTGATGAAGGACATGTCGCCCCTACTTCATGGTGGGGATGACGAATTCGGCCCCATCTTTGATACCCGACGGCCAGCGTTCGGTGACCGTCTTGGTCTTGGTGTAGAACTGGATCGAGGTCGGGCCGTGCTGGTTGAGATCGCCGAAACCGGACCGCTTCCAGCCGCCGAAGGTGTGGTAGGCCACCGGAACCGGGATCGGGACATTGACCCCGACCATCCCGACCTGGACCCGCGAGACGAAGTCGCGGGCGGTGTCGCCGTCGCGGGTGAAGATCGCCACGCCGTTGCCGTACTCGTGTTCGTTGGGAAGTCTCAGCGCTTCCTCGTAGTTCTTGACGCGCACGATGCACACCACCGGGCCGAAGATCTCGTCGGTGTAGATCGTCATGTCGGTGGTGACATGGTCGAACAGGCTGGGCCCGATGAAGAAGCCGCCCTCCAGGCTCTCGTCGCCGAAAGTCAGTTCGTCGCTGCCCTTCTCGCGGCCGTCGACGACCAGTTCAGCGCCCGCTGCAACGCCGGCATCGATGTAGCCGCGCACCCGGTCCAGGGCGGCCTCGGTCACCAGCGGTCCGTAGTCGGCCTTGGGGTCCAGGCTGTGGCCGACCCGCAAATGCTCGACCTTCTCGGCAAGCCGGTTACGCAACCGGTCCGCGGTTTCATCGCCGACCGCAACGGCGACGCTGATCGCCATGCATCGTTCACCGGCGCTGCCGTAGCCGGCGCCGACGAGAGCGTCGACGGCCTGATCCAGATCCGAATCCGGCATCACGATCATGTGGTTCTTGGCGCCGCCGAAGCACTGCGCGCGCTTACCGTGCGCGGCGGCCCCGGAGTAGATGTACTGCGCGATGTCGGAGGAACCGACGAACCCGACGGCCTTGATGTCGGGGTGATTCAGGATCGCGTCGACGGCCTCCTTGTCGCCCTGGACCACTTGGAACACCCCCGGTGGCAGGCCCGCTTCGAGGAACAGTTCGGCGAGTCGCAGCGGTACCGAGGGGTCGCGTTCGGAGGGCTTGAGGATGAAGGCGTTGCCACACGCCAGGGCCGGGCCGGCCTTCCACAGCGGGATCATCGCGGGGAAGTTGAACGGGGTGATGCCGGCGACCACGCCGAGTGGTTGGCGGATGGAGTAGACGTCGATACCCGGGCCGGCGCCCTCGGTGAACTCGCCTTTCATCAAATGCGGAATGCCGGTGGCGAATTCGATGACCTCGACGCCGCGCTGGATGTCGCCGAGCGAATCGGCGACGGTCTTGCCGTGCTCCAGGGAAAGCAGTTCGGCGATCTCGTCGGCGTTCGAATTAACCAGGTCGATGAACTTCATCAGCACCCGGGCCCGCTTCTGCGGGTTCCAGGCCGCCCACTCCTTCTGTGCCTCGACCGCCGAGGCCACCGCGGTATCGACATCGGCGGCGCTGGCCAACAACACCTGTGCCTGCACCTTGCCGGTGCTGGGGTTGTAGACGTCGGCGGTACGGGTGCTGGCCAGGTTGCTGCGTCGGCCGTCGATGAAGTGGGGGATCTGTGTGGTCATAGAAGTGCCTTCAGAACAGGGGAGGTGGATTACTTGCATATCCTAGTAGACGGCTTGGCCTGCGCCAAGGCGGGTCTCAGGGCCGGTGTAGGCCGGCGATGAACGCCTGGGCTTCATCCCAGTGCGGCAGTAACCCTGCCGCACGCACCTCGGCCAGCGACGGTGCCACGGCGTCCCGGTCGGACACCAGTCGTTCGCCGGCCGGCAGCGGCCATTCGATCCCGATCTCCGGATCGGTGGCGGCGATGGTGTGCTCGCGGTGCGGCGCGTAGGGCGACGAGCAGAGGTAGACCACCGTCGAGTTCTCCAGGGCCAGGAAACCGTGCGCCAAACCCTCGGACAGGTAGACCGTCCGCCGGTCGATGTCGTCGAGGCGCACCGAATCCCACCTGCCGTAGGTGGGCGAGCCCACCCGGATGTCGACGACGACGTCGAATACCGAACCCTGTACGCAGGTGACGTACTTGGCCTGGCTGGGCGGCAACTGAGCGAAGTGAAGACCCCGTAGAACGCCGGTCGCCGACGTTGAGAAGTTGGCTTGACGCAGATCGAACCGGTGTCCGGTCATCTGCGCGAAGCCGGTCTCGGTGAACCACTCGACGAAGGTGCCCCGGCCATCACCGTGCAATTCCGGGGTGATTTCCCAGGCACCCGGGATCGCCAATTCGCGGAACGTCATGTCACTGACCGCGTTCGGTGTAGCGAAACTCGACCTGCGCCTTGAGCGGACCCCACCACCACTCGTTGTCGCGATACCAGTCGATGGTGGCGCGAAGGCCCTCGGCGAGGTCGGTGTGCGCCGGGGCCCAGCCCAACTCGGTACGCAGCGCCGAGGCGTCGATGGCGTAGCGCAGATCATGCCCCGCCCGGTCGGTGACGTGGTCGAAGTCGTCGGCGTCCTTGCCCATCAACTGCAGGATCAGCCTGAGCACCGAGAGGTTGTCGCGTTCGCCGTCGGCCCCGATCAGGTAGGTGCGCCCCGGTTCACCGTGCTGCAGGATCCGCCACACCGCCGAGTTGTGGTCGTCGACGTGGATCCAATCCCGCACGTTGGATCCGGCCCCGTACAACTTGGGGCGCCGACCGGTGAGCACGTTGGTGATCTGGCGGGGGATGAACTTCTCGATGTGCTGGAACGGACCGTAGTTGTTGGAGCAGTTGGAGATGGTCGCGGCGACGCCGTAGGAGCGCACCCAGGCCCGAACCAGCATGTCCGCCGAGGCTTTGGTGGCCGAGTAGGGACTCGATGGGTTATAGGGGGTGGCTTCGGTGAAGCGCACGGATTCGCGCTCTCCCGGTTGGCGAAGCGGAAGATCCCCGTAGACCTCGTCCGTGGAGATGTGGTGCAGGCGGACCCCGTGCCGGCGTACCGCCTCGAGCACCGCGAACGTCCCCACCACATTGCTGTGCAGGAACGGGGCGGGGTCGACCAGCGAATTGTCGACGTGCGTCTCGGCGGCGAAGTGCACCACGGCATCGGAATCGCCCACCAGTCCATCGACCAGGGCGGTGTCGGTGAGGTCTCCCTCGACCAGTCGGATTGCGGCACCGAGGCCGTCCAGCGAGGACCGGCTCCCGGCGTACGTCAGTGAGTCGAGCACTGTCATCGACACGTCGGGACGGTCCTGCAGAGTGCGGCGGACGAAGTTGGCGCCGATGAATCCGGCGCCGCCGGTGACCAGAAGCCGCATCGGGCCACCATATCGGTGCCCCGGCGCCATTTTGGAGAGCAGGCTTCGAGCGGGTATCGTAGAGCCACGGTGCGGTTATCGCGCCGGCTCTTGCGTGCCCAGTCAGGGAACACCCACGTCGTGAAGTCGGCCGAGTGCTGCCCATCAGACAACGTAGAAATCTAGTGAGGATATGGGCAAGAAAGACGGTGCCATCGAGGTCGAGGGCCGCGTGGTCGAACCCCTGCCCAATGCGATGTTTCGCATTGAGCTGGAGAACGGCCACAAGGTACTCGCCCATATCAGCGGCAAGATGCGGCAGCACTACATCCGCATCCTGCCCGAGGACCGTGTCGTCGTGGAGCTTTCGCCCTACGACCTGACTCGTGGCCGCATCGTCTACCGGTACAAGTAACCGGTTCAGCCCAGCTATCCGCACCAGGAAGAGAACAGGATCAACAAGCCGTGAAGGTGAACCCGAGCGTTAAGCCGATCTGCGATAAGTGCAGGGTGATCCGCCGGCATGGGCGGGTCATGGTGATCTGCAACGATCCGCGACACAAGCAGCGTCAGGGCTAGAACGTCCACAGCCCCGGCTCGACACAACTGAATGCAGACCTCCCAGAACCACCACCCCGATGCGCGGGGTGTCACGTCCGGAACGGAGGCCGGACCCCGAAAGGCCCGACAGATGTCCGCGGTCCGCCGGGAGCGGTCTGGGAACGACACCTCCGCCTAGAAGAAGGAATACAGCCCTGTGGCACGTCTAGTGGGCGTCGATCTTCCGCGCGACAAGCGCATGGAGATCGCGCTGACCTACATTTTCGGCATCGGCCGTACCCGCTCCCAGGAGATCCTGGCGGCAACCGGTATTGACCGGGACCTGCGGAGCAAGGATCTCAGCGACGATCAGCTGACTCAGCTGCGCGACTACATCGAGGCCAATCTCAAGGTAGAAGGTGACCTGCGCCGCGAGGTCCAGGCCGACATCCGCCGCAAGATTGAGATCGGCTGCTACCAGGGCCTGCGGCACCGCCGCGGCCTTCCGGTGCGTGGCCAGCGGACCAAGACCAATGCGCGTACCCGCAAGGGCCCCAAGCGCACCATCGCCGGCAAGAAGAAGGCTAAGTAACCATGGCACCTCCGAAGAAGGCCGCGTCTGCCGCCAAGAAGGGCAAGACCACCCGGCGCAAGGAAAAGAAGAACGTCCCGCACGGTGCCGCGCACATCAAGAGCACGTTCAACAACACGATCGTCTCGATCACCGATCCTCAGGGCAACGTGATCGCATGGGCCTCTTCCGGCCATGTCGGTTTCAAGGGCTCGCGCAAATCGACTCCGTTCGCCGCTCAGCTGGCCGCCGAGAACGCCGCCCGCAAGGCGCAGGAGCACGGTGTCAAGAAGGTCGACGTGTTCGTCAAGGGTCCGGGCTCGGGCCGCGAAACCGCCATCCGCTCGCTGCAGGCCGCGGGCCTCGAGGTGGGCGCGATTTCCGATGTCACCCCGCAGCCGCACAACGGCTGCCGTCCGCCCAAGCGCCGTCGGGTCTAGTCGGGTTTTAAGAGAGGCACAGAACAATGGCTCGTTATACCGGATCCGCCACCCGCAAGTCCCGCCGCCTCGGCGTCGACCTGGTCGGTGGTGACCAGTCCTTCGAGAAGCGCCCCTACCCGCCCGGCCAGCACGGCCGCGCGCGGATCAAGGAGAGCGAATACCGCACCCAGCTGCAGGAGAAGCAGAAGGCCCGCTTCACCTACGGCGTCATGGAGAAGCAGTTCCGCCGTTACTACGAAGAGGCCAACCGTCAGACCGGCAAGACCGGCGAGAACCTGCTCCGCATCCTGGAGAGCCGGCTGGACAACGTCGTCTACCGGGCCGGCCTGGCCCGTACCCGGCGGATGGCCCGTCAGCTCGTCAGCCACGGCCACTTCACCGTCAACGGTGTGAAGGTCAACGTCCCGAGCTACCGGGTGTCGCAGTACGACATCGTCGACGTCCGGGACAACTCGCTGAACACCGTGCCCTTCCAGATCGCCCGCGAGGTCGCCGGTGACCGGCCGATCCCGGCCTGGCTGCAGGTCGTCGGCGAACGTCAGCGCATCCTGGTGCACCAGTTGCCCGAGCGGGCGCAGATCGACGTGCCGCTTACCGAGCAGCTCATCGTCGAGTTCTACTCGAAGTAAACGCCGCGCGGGGGGACTCCCCCCGCGTGCCCCGGTCAAGGGGAATCCCGTAGTACACCCAACGGCATCAAATAGCGGGTGCCGAGAAGGAGATGAAGAAACACCATGCTGATCTCACAGCGCCCCACGCTCAGCGAAGAAGTGATCGCCGAGAACCGTTCCCAGTTCATCATCGAACCGCTGGAGCCGGGGTTCGGCTACACCCTGGGCAACTCGCTTCGTCGCACCCTGCTCTCGTCCATCCCGGGCGCGGCTGTCACCAGCATCCGAATCGACGGCGTGCTGCACGAGTTCACCACCGTCCCAGGCGTCAAGGAGGATGTCACCGACATCATCCTGAACCTCAAGGGTCTGGTCGTCTCCTCCGACGAGGACGAGCCGGTCACCATGTACCTGCGCAAGCAGGGCCCGGGCACCGTCACCGCTGGTGACATCGTGCCACCGGCCGGGGTCAGCGTGCACAACCCGGACATGCACATCGCGACGCTGAACGACAAGGGCAAGCTCGAGATCGAACTGGTCGTCGAGCGCGGCCGCGGCTACGTGCCGGCCGTGATGAACAAGGCGTCGGGCGCCGAGATCGGCCGCATCCCGGTCGACTCGATCTACTCCCCGGTGCTCAAGGTCACCTACAAGGTCGAGGCCACCCGCGTCGAGCAGCGCACCGACTTCGACAAGCTGGTGCTCGACGTCGAGACCAAGAACTCCATCAGTGCGCGTGATGCGCTGGCCTCGGCCGGCAAGACCCTCGTCGAGCTTTTCGGCCTGGCGCGGGAGCTCAATGTCGAGGCTGAGGGCATCGAGATCGGCCCCTCCCCGCAGGAGGCCGACCACATCGCCGCGTTCGCGCTGCCTATCGACGATCTGGATCTGACGGTCCGGTCGTACAACTGCCTCAAGCGCGAGGGTGTTCACACCGTCGGTGAGCTGGTCGGCCGCACCGAGTCCGACCTGCTCGACATCCGCAACTTCGGCCAGAAGTCCATCGACGAGGTCAAGATCAAGCTGCATTCGCTCGGTCTGTCGCTGAAGGACTCGCCGGCCAGTTTCGATCCGTCGGAGGTCGCCGGCTACGACGTCGCCACCGGAACGTGGACCGCCGATACCGGTTACGACTTGGACAACGACGCGGACTACGCCGAAACCGAACAGCTCTAGAGGCTGGGTCTTCCCAGACCCGGCTTCGCCCATTCGAGTCGTCCCGGCCCTACCTGATACGGGGGTCGGCCCCACTGAAGGAGATAGTTGCAATGCCCAAGCCCACCAAGGGGCCTCGCCTCGGCGGTTCCTCGTCGCATCAGAAGGCGATCCTGGCCAACCTCGCCACGTCGCTTTTCGAGCACGGCCGGATCAAGACCACTGAGCCCAAGGCCCGCGCGCTGCGGCCCTACGCCGAGAAGCTCATCACCCACGCCAAGAAGGGCACGCTGCACAACCGGCGTGAGGTGATGAAGAAGATCCGCGACAAGGATGTGGTGCACACCCTGTTCGCCGAGATCGGTCCCTTCTTCGCCGACCGCAACGGCGGCTACACCCGCATCATCAAGGTTGAGGCGCGCAAGGGCGACAACGCCCCGATGGCCGTGATCGAACTGGTTCGCGAGAAGACCGTCGTCTCCGAGGCCAACCGTGCCCGCCGAGCCGCCGGATCGGCCAAGAAGGCGGCTCCGGTGGCCGCTGCCTCGGCGCCGCAGGCCGCGGTGGAAACGGAATCGGCTGAGGAGCCGACGGCGCAGGACGCGGTGGAAACCCCGCTGGAGGCGCTCGAAGCCGAGGACGCCGGTATCGCCGACGCGCAGACGGCCGAGGCCGCAGCCGAGGAACAGTCTCAGTCTGACAAGTCCTGACCGTTCGCAGGCGGTGCCGGATCTGACTGACTCGGTCCGGCTCCGCCTCGACATCGCCTACGACGGAACGGAATTCGCCGGCTGGGCCGTGCAGGATGAGCAGCGGACCGTCGCCGGTGTGCTGGAAGCGGCGTTCTCGACGGTGTTCCGGCAGCCGGTCCGGCTTTTCGCAGCCGGCCGCACCGACACCGGCGTGCATGCCACCGGTCAGGTGGCCCACCTCGACATCCCCGGTGCGGCGCTCCCCAACGCCTATCCCCGCCAAGCCCGCACCGGTGACGCCGAATTCGCCCCACTGATCCGCCGGCTGGCCAAGCTTCTCCCCGAGGACGTCCGGGTCCGCGAAATCATGCGTGCGCCACTGGGTTTCGACGCGCGGTTCTCGGCCCTTCGCCGCCACTACGCCTACCGGCTGTCGCTGGCCCCCTACGGGGTCGAGCCGCAACAGGCCCGATTCGTCACGCCCTGGCCGCGACCACTGGATCTCGACGCCATGAGGGTCGCATCGGCGTCGCTGTTGGGCCTGCATGACTTCGCGGCATTCTGCCGACAGCGGCCGGGCGCAACGACGATCCGCGAACTGCAGCGACTCGAGTGGGTTCGCGAGGGCGATCTGGTCACCGCCTACGTCAGTGCCGACGCCTTCTGCTGGTCCATGGTGCGATCATTGGTCGGCGCGCTGCTGGCGGTCGGTGAGTCAAGACGCGAACCCGGTTGGTGCGCAACGCTTTTGAGCGCCACTAGCAGGTCGAGCGATTTCGCCGCTGCGCCGGCCCGCGGGCTGACGCTGGTCAGC
Organism: uncultured Mycobacterium sp.; assembly: GCA_964483865.1. Lineage (GTDB taxonomy): Bacteria > Actinomycetota > Actinomycetes > Mycobacteriales > Mycobacteriaceae > Mycobacterium. Next base: position 17,863 of record CAZADG010000032.1, read on the forward strand.
GTGGACTATCCGCCTGACGAGGAACTCGCGGCCCGGGTCTCGGTGACCCGGGACGTGCGAAACCTGGGTCGTCAACTCGACTAAAGCCGGGCCGCCACAAATTCGGCCGCCTGGTCGACCAGTCCGGAGTCGATGTAGGCCGCGTGCAGATGGGCCGGCCAGTTGTCCGCCCAGGTTTCCGGATCGAGATTGTTGTTGCAGACCGGATCATCGGCGGTGCACAGATCGATGGTCTTATCTCCGTACAGTGGGCTGATGTCGGAGACCGGCCCCAGCACCTTGCGGGTGCCGTTGCCGAACAGCGCCACCGCCGCGATGTGCTCGTTCATGCCCAGGGGGAGTGGGTTCTTGTAGCCGAAGATCGGTGCCGGTACCGCCAGCACCACGTCGGTCACCGCCGCTCCCAGTGAGTAGCCGCCCAGGACAAGGCGAGTATCGGGGCAGTTGGCGGCCATTGACTGGATGTGCCGGCTCATGTCGTTGGCGCCCAGGAAGACTTCGGTGTCGGCCGGATAGTTGACGGCGTAGAAGCCCACGTCCCGGTTGGTCCTGGCGCGGAGCGCGTTGACGAAGGCTTGTCCGACCTGACCGGTGCCGGGCGGCTCGATGCGTCCGCGCGCGAAGACCACCTGGACATCCGGGCAGGGTGCTGCACCTGCCGCCGGCAGGGTGGCCGGGAACAGCGCCGCAGCTGCTGTGACGGACATCACCCCCGAAACCATGCGACACATCCGCCTCATACGCACCACGTCATGCTATCCGGAGGCTGCCGGTGCCGCCAGGTGAGTCAGAGCAGGTTGGAGACGAAGCCAGCCGCCTGGCTGACCAGCGGTGTTTTTTCGTAGCTTGTGTGCGCGAACGGATTGCGGCCCTGTGAGCAGATCGGGTCACCGTTATTGCACAGGTCGATGCCGCGTCCCGCGAAGGTGACCGGTTTACCGAACTTGGTTGACGGGTTACCGAAGACGGCGACCGCGGCGACCCGGTTGGTCAGATTCTGCGGCAGGGGGGAACCGGAGCCGACGTCGCCCACTTTCTCGCCCAGGGGCGGGATGCCGAGCAGCATGTCCACCACCGCAGCACCCTGGGAGTACCCGCCGAGCACGAAACGGGTGTTCGGGCAGTTCTGCGTCACCGTCAGCATGCGGTTGGTGACGTCGGCGGCACCATCGGCTGCCGCCAGGAAGTCATAGCTCGCGGGGTAGTTGACTCCGTACACACCAAGGCTGCGACCGGTCAGACTTGCCGCCAGTTGATCGCTGAACGCCTGCCCGACCCGCCCGAGGCCGGCCGGCTCGCTGGTGCCGCGGGCGAAGATCAACTCGACGTCCGGGCAGGCGACGGCCTGTGCTGGCGCGGCGCAGGCCACGCCCGCGACCGCCAGGGCGGCGGCGGTAATCCCCGAGATGACACGCATCGGGCAATACTCACATATTGCCGAGGTGGCTGCGAAACATGCTGTTCAGAGCCGGTTCGCCACGAAGGTCGCCGCTTGCCAGGTAGTGCCGTCGGGCCCGTAGCTTCGATGTGCGACCACGCTGTCGCCGCTGGTGCAGATCGGGTCGCCCGGGTTGCACAGATCGATGGACCGGCCGCCGAAAACCGGGCTGGAAGTCAGCGGCAGTCCGATCTTGGCTGATGGGTTGCCGAATACGGCGATGGCGGCGATGTGGTCCCCGGCGAAGGGCGGTAGCGGGTTGGTGAAGCCCACGACCGGAATCGGGACCGCGGCGACGACATCGACCACCGCAGCTCCCTGCGAGTAGCCGCCCAGGACGATCTTGCTGTTGGGGCAGGTATTCGCGATGTACTGGATGCGGGCGCTGGCGTCGTTGGCGCCGTTCGCAGCGGCCAGGAAGTCGTAGCTCGCTGGGTAATTGACCGCGTAGACGCCCATGCTGCGGCCGCCGACCATGCCCCGCAGATTGTTGACGAAGGCCTCGCCGACCCGTCCGAGGCCGGGATCCTCGCCGGTGCCGCGGGCGAACACGACCTCGATGTCGTTGCAGACGGCGGCACTTGCCGGAGTCGCGGTCAGTGGGCTGACAACAGCAGCGATCGCCGCAAGCGCCATACCGGCCGCTCGCAGGCTAGGGGGCATCACGCGCGAGTTCACGGAGTCGATTGTTCCAGATTCCTGGCCGGCGAACTCACCGTGATTCGCTCGACTGAGTCCGGCTGCGCCGAGGACAGATCTTCGCGGGCGTTGTCGGCCGGGCGGGCCAGCGCCAAGCCCAGCAGCACCACGATGCCGCCGACGGCCTGGATGGTGGTGATGTGCTCGTCGAGCAGCAGCCACGCCGCCACTACCGCGAACAGCACCTCGCCCAGCCCCATCAGCGAGGCGAAACTCGGCCGCAGTCGTGCGACACCGCTGATGCCGAGCAGGTAGGCGATGGCGGTGGCCAGCACGCCGAGCACCACGACCGGAACCAGCCAGGGCAGCGTTGCGCCGGCGATCACCACGTCGTCGGCGGTGAACCGCAACGGCATCACGCCGAGGGCGCCGAGAGCGCCGACGGCGACGGTCGCGACGATCAGGCTCCCCGCGGCCAGGGTCATCGCGTGCAGGCCCGTGCCGTCGGCGGTCACCTCGTCGGACATCATGAAATAGCAGACCGCGCAGATCGCCGCGCCCAGTCCCCAGGCCACCCCGACCGCGTCCACTCGGGCGCCGTGTGCGACGTCGAGCACCAGGCTGATGCCGATGACCGCGAGTGCCACACCGCCCAGCATCCGGCCACTCGGCCGCCGCCCGGTGGTGGCCCATACCCAGCCGATCACCAGCACCGGTGCGGTGTATTCGAGCAGAAGCGCCACGCCAACCGAGAGATGCGCCACCGCGTTGTAGTAGCAGAGTTGGGCGCCGGCCACCGGAATCAGCCCGTAGAGCACCACGGTGCGGGCGTGCGCCCGCGCCTGGCTCAGCCAGTCCGGTTTCACGACGGTAGCCACGACCGCCAGCACGAGTGCGCCGCCGGCCAGGCGGGCCAGTACCGCGGCCGTCGGGGACCACCCGGCCACCATCAGGGACTTGGCCAGTGGGCCGGACATCCCGAAACTCACCGCTGATCCGACGGCGAACAGCATCCCGACCCGGAAGCGATTGGACACTGAACACCCCTGTCATGAGTAAAGTGAAGATCGGTCATGACCTTAGGCGAGGAGGTGGTCATGGGTCAAACGCTTTTCACTCATGACACCGAACTCACTCTGCGGGCTGCCTGTGTTCTGGTCAACAGCGACCGAGCCTCCGGCGAACAACTCGCCGACCAGACGGCTCTGGACGACTATCTCGCCGAGTACGGCTCGACCGGCCGGCGTGACCGCGACCAGCACGAACTGATGGAGGTACACCGGTTACGGCGTCGGCTGGGCCGGATCTGGGCGGCAGCCGATGACGAAGAACGGACCGTCGGTGAAGTCAATGCACTGCTCGGGGACACCCGCGCCGCCCCCTGGCTGACCCGTCACCCGGAGATGCCCGAATGGCATCTGCACCTGGCCTCCACCGACGATCCGCTGGCCCAACGGATGGGTGCCGAGATGGCGATGGCGCTGGCCGACCTCATCCGGTCGGGGGAACTGCGCCGGCTCAAGACCTGTGCGGCCCCCGACTGCCAAGCGGTTCTCGTCGATCTGTCCCGCAACCGCTCCCGGAGGTTCTGTGACACCGGCAACTGCGGGAATCGCCAGCACGTGGCCGCTTATCGTGAGCGCCGATCGAAAACCACCTGATCGACGAGGATCTCCCCGCACCCTGTGGATGACCGCGGCGGCTGGGGCCGGGGTGCCCCTAGCCTGACGGCGGTGAGGGTGCTTGAGATCGGCCCCGACACCGTGCGGGTGATCTCCGGCGCGGTCGGCCGGGTAGATCCCCGTCTGGCCCGTGCGGCGCTTGAGTGGATCGACCACCCGGTCGGGCTCTACGACGAACGCCCGGTTGCCGTCGCCGACATGTGGCGGGCGGTGATGATGACCGTCGGCCGCGGTGAACGGGTGCTCACACTGGTCCACCCAGACGACTGGACCCGAAGCCGGGTAGACCGGGTGGTCGCCGCCGCCGATGCGGTGGCCGGCGAGGTGATTGCGGTCCCGCGGCGGCATTGGAACGCCGACCCCGACAGCGGAACCGAAGACGACGCCGAGGACGACGCCGGGTGCGACGCCCGCGCCGGACATCCCGCGCGGGGGCGGCGATTGCGGTTGCTGGCGGTGGGTGCCGCCGCCGTTGCGGCCCTGCTTTCGGTCGGCACGGCGAGCGTGGTCCGGCCGGCACGGGCGCAGAACGTGGTGGAAGGTCGCATCGCGGTGCAGATCCCGGCCCAGTGGACCATCACACGGGTGACCGGTGGACCCGGTTCCCGGCGACTGCAGGCGACCCCGCCCGCGGATCCCGAAACTGCGCTGCACATCACCCAGTCCTACGCGCCTGAGGCGACGCCGGCCCGGGTCGCCGCTGACCTTCGGCGTCGGATCAACGATCAACCAGCCGGGGTGTTCGTCGATCTTCAGGCGGAAGCCCGGGTTGGCGGGCACCCCGCGGTGACCTACCGGGAGCTCCGGCCTGGCCGTGTCATCGACTGGTCGGTGGTCCTGGTCGGATCCACCCTGATCGGCATCGGCTGCCAGAGTTCGCCGCAGCGAACCGACGCGGTGCGCATCGCCTGCGAGCGGGCCGTGGCCTCGGCGAGGGAGAATGGTCCGTTTTGACCTGCGCTGATCGGCACCGGTAGTCTTGGCCGCTGGCGTACGGTACGCCGCGGGTCTCCGCGGTGTAATCCGGGTTCTCGGGTCACTGTTGGTCGCTGAGAAACCATTCCCGACCGTCGACGCCCGACCGGCACCCGGCTCGCCCGGGATCCACCCCGTAAAGAGAGGTACACGCTGTGCCCACATACACGCCGAAGGCGGGTGACACCACGCGTTCGTGGTACGTCATCGACGCCACCGACGTGGTGCTCGGCCGGCTCGCCGTTGCTGCAGCCAATCTGCTGCGCGGCAAGCACAAGCCGACATTCACGCCCAACGTCGACGGCGGTGACTTCGTCATCATCGTCAACGCCGACAAGGTCGCCATCGCCGGCACCAAGCTCGCCAACAAGAAGGCCTATCGCCACTCGGGGTATCCCGGCGGTTTGAGCTCGCGCACCATCGGTGAGCTGATGCAGACGCGCCCCGACAGGGTGGTCGAGAAGGCCATCGTCGGAATGCTGCCGCACAACAAGCTCAGCCGGCAGATCCAGCGGAAGCTGAAGGTGTACGCGGGGCCTGACCATCCGCATACCGCCCAGCAGCCGATTCCGTTCGAGATCAAGCAGGTGGCCCAGTGAGCGAGATCAACGAGACCAACGAGACCGGGGCGACCGAAGCTGCCGACGAGATCGTGCAGACCTTCGAGTCGGCCCCCGAGCCGGTGGTGGAGTCCACTCCCCGCCAGCCGGTGATCATCGACCGTCCGATCCAGACCGTCGGCCGCCGCAAGGAGGCCGTGGTTCGCGTGCGCCTGGTGCCCGGCACCGGTCAGTTCAACCTCGACGGCCGCACCCTTGAGGCGTACTTCCCGAACAAGGTGCACCAGCAGCTGATCAAGGCGCCGCTGGTGACCGTCGACCGGGTGGACAGCTTCGACGTGTACGCGCACCTCGACGGCGGCGGCCCGTCGGGTCAGGCCGGCGCGCTGCGCCTTGCGCTGGCCCGGGCACTGATCCTGGTGCAGCCCGAGGACCGTCCGGCGCTGAAGAAAGCCGGCTTCCTCACCCGCGACCCGCGTGCCATCGAGCGCAAGAAGTACGGCCTCAAGAAGGCCCGCAAGGCTCCGCAGTACAGCAAGCGCTGATCAGCGGATCTACCCAGGATCGCCGGGTGTCGGAGAGTCTCCGACACCCGGCGATTTGTGTTACGGGCGACACAACGTGTTCCGGCCGGCGCCCGTTCCGGCGGTTCTGTGGACCAACCGCCGGTGACGGCCGTCCGAGGTGGGAAATCCACGCCAAACACCGGAAACGACTCCCGGTCAGCCGGTTGTGTTCCGAACCGGTCGGTGTGAGAGGTTTGTCGGTATGGGCCGACTTTTCGGGACCGACGGAGTGCGCGGGGTCGCCAACCGTGACCTGACCGCAGAACTCGGGATGGCGCTCAGTGCCGCCGCTGCGCGCCGGCTGGCGCCGGCAACCGCGGGGCACCGCTTCGCGGTGGTCGGCCGCGACCCGCGGGCCAGCAGCGAGATGCTGGAAGCCGCCGTCGTCGCCGGACTGACCAGCGAGGGCGTCGATGCGCTCCTGGTCGGTGTGCTGCCGACTCCCGCCGTCGCCTACCTCACCGCGGCGTACCAGGCCGACCTGGGCGTGATGATCTCCGCGTCGCACAACCCGATGCCCGACAACGGCATCAAGATCTTCGGGCCCGGCGGACACAAACTCGACGACGACGCCGAGGACCGCATCGAGGATCTCGTCGCCCAAGGTCCGGGCCTGCGGCCGGTCGGCGCCGAAATCGGCAGGGTCCGGCATGCCGTCGACGCGCTCGACCGGTATCTCGACCATCTCGGCGCGATAGTCCCCCGACTGGACGGTCTGACCGTCGTCGTCGACTGCGCCAACGGGGCCGCTTCGGCGGCTGCACCGCGCGCGTACGCGGCGGCTGGGGCGCGGGTCATCTCGATGAACGACCAGCCCGACGGCCTGAACATCAATGACGGCTGCGGTTCGACCCACCTGGACGGACTGCGGCAGGCGGTTCTTTCCCACCGGGCCGACCTGGGCCTGGCCCATGACGGTGACGCCGACCGTTGCCTTGCGGTGGATGCCGCCGGGCAGGTGATCGACGGTGACGCCATCATGGCCGTGCTTGCGCTGGCGATGCGCGAGAGCGGGGAATTGGCGTCCAACACCCTGGTCGCGACCGTCATGAGCAACCTCGGACTGCATCTGGCAATGCGCGAAGCCGGTATCGAGGTGCGGACCACCGCGGTGGGTGACCGCTACGTGCTGGAGGAACTGCGCTCCGGCGAGTTCAGTCTGGGCGGCGAGCAGTCCGGGCACATCGTGCTCCCGGCCTTCGGCACCACCGGGGACGGGATCCTCACCGGTCTGCGGTTGATGGCGCGGATGTCGCAGACAGGATCGTCGCTGGCGGCGTTGGCGTCGCCGATGCGTTCGGTCCCGCAGGTGTTGATCAACGTCGAGGTCGCCGACAAGGCCTCCGTCGCGCAGGCTCCGGCGGTCCAAAATGCGGTGGCCGAGGCTGAGGAGGAACTCGGGGACACTGGCCGGATCCTGCTGCGGCCCTCGGGCACCGAGCAGATCGTTCGGGTCATGGTCGAGGCGACCGACGAGGACACCGCCCGCCAGATCGCCCACCGCGTTGCCAGATCGGTCAGCGCCCAGGATTGATCGGAACCGGACGGGGCGCCGCGACGTCTTAACCGGTATGGACTCGACCCGCGTGGATCCGTCGGCGTTGCGCGCCGCCGCGCAGCGACTGGACGCTGCCGCGGACCTGCTGCAGGGCGCGCTCGGCAGTTATCTGCGTGCGCTGCACTTCGACGCCGACGCGGGCGTGCGTTCCGCGTTGGACCATCTGGTGGCCGATATCGCGCACTGGCAGCAGACGGCCCGCGAGACTGCGGCTGTCCTGCGAATCGGTGCGGAGCGCTACACAGATGCCGACGCGCGCGCGGCGCGGGCTCTGCGGTGAGCAGCGATGCGCTGAACGCAATCGACGCCGATGCCACCGCGCTGACCTCCGCGAGCATGCTGGCCGAAGAAGCGCTGGCTCTGCATCATGACGCGGTGGCCTTACTGGCCGAAGGCTGGAGCAGCGAATCAGCATGCGCGGCAGACGATCTGCTTCGCCAGCAGATCGTTGTTGGCGCGGAGCTGGTCGCGGCCCTGCACGAAGCGGCGGCGGAGTTCAGGTCACTGCGTGGTGTCATCGAGGAGAGCGGGTCGGTCCCGGATATGGGTCAGACCGCTGCCCGGCTCAACGAACGCCCGACGCCGAGCCTCCAGGCCCCGGCGCCGCAGCCGTCCTACGCAGGCCCAGCGGCCTGGCCCTCGAGTGTGCCGTCGATATCACCCCTGCCGGATCTTGCGGGCGCACTCGTTGGGCTGGTCGCGACGGCCGCCGACGCGCTCAGCCCCGACCCCGTCGATCCACCCGGGGGTCCGCCCGACGACGTCCCTGTCGGTCCGCCGGCCGATTCGCCCGACGAGAAGGCCGGACCGACACTTCGCGCCACAGTCGTTGGGGAGCCTGTTACCCCGTCGCCGGCGACCCCGGCCGCAGTTCCGCCAACCCCCGCATTGCCCGATTGGCCGCAGCCGAGGCCGAGGCCCGAGCCGCCGTTGTTGGCGGCGGAGCGCCCGGCGGAGCCCGATCCGACCCCGGCCCCCGAGCCCACGCCGGTACCGCCCCAATTACCGGCGGAACCGGCGCCACCCCGATCGCCGGCGGAGTCGAACCCCAGCACCCCGTGCGAGATCGCCGCGGACGAACTACCGCAGGTGGGCCGGTGAAGCTCAGTTCAGTAGCTGCTGAAACTGCTCGACGAAACTGACGTATTCGGTGGCGTCGGCGGTCACCGGAGTGGCCAGCAGGGTTGTCACACCGGCCTCGGCGAACGCGGCGATTCGTTCCTTGACGTAGCCGGGTGGACCGATCAACGACACCCCCCGAACCAGTTCGTCGGGCACCGCCGCTATCGCCTCGGCCTTGCGGCCCGACAGGTAAAGCTCCTGTATGCGGTCGGCGACGTCGCCGAACCCATAGCGGGTTGCCACGTTGTGGTAGAAGTTCTTCCCCTTGGCGCCCATGCCGCCGATGTACAGCGCCAGTTGGGGTTTGGCCCACTGCAGGCGGTCCTCGACGTTGTCCCCGACGGCCAGCGAGACGCCAACCATGACGTCGAGATCGCCGAGACTGCTGTCCCGCTTAGCTTTTCCGGCGCGCAACGCCTCACCCCACACGTCGTCCGCGCGCTCGGGCAGGAAGAAGACCGGCTGCCAGCCCTCGGCGATCTCAGCGGTCAGTTCGACATTCTTCGGTCCCAGTGACGCGATGTGGATCGGGATGCGTTCGCGTACCGGCTGATTGATCAGTTTGAGCGCTTTGCCCAGCCCGGTTCCGAGCCCCGACGGCAGTGGGATCTGATAATGCCTTCCCTGATAATTCAACCGCTCCCGGCGCCACACGTCCCGGCAGATCTCCACGACCTCTCGGGTGCGGCCCAGCGGGGCGTCGAAGGGCAATCCGTGGAAACCCTCCACCACTTGAGGCCCCGAGGTGCCGATGCCCAGCCGGAACCGGCCATCGGAAACGTAATCCAGCCCGGCCGCGGTCATCGCCAGCAGAGCCGGGGTGCGGGTGTAGATCGGCACCACCCCCGAGCCCAGTTCAATGGTGGACGTCTTGGCCGCCAGATAGCCCAGCTGGCTGACCGCGTCGAAGGAGTATGCCTCTGCGACCAGGACAAGGTTCACGCCCTGCTTTTCCAGGGTGACGACCTGCTCGACAGTCTCTTTGAAGCCGCCCGCGTAGGAAAGGAAGATGCCGGTGCGCATGCACTCGAACGCTAGCGGAACAGCGCGACGATTCGGTCTTCGGCTGTCACCGGCGCAGCGTCCGGATCCGGTTGGCCGGTGTGCGGCAGCTCGGCTTCGGGATCGGCGAACTCCTTGTAGGACTTGTCGCCGGTGAGCTGGAACAGCAGGAAACCGGTGAGCAACGCACGGACCCTCTTCTGGGTGTCGTTATCGGAACCGGGAAAGCCCAGCAGACGGGTGATCCGGCGCTTCTCGGCCAGGTCGGCGGCACTGGCCTTGTCAACGATGCGCAATAACGCTTTCGGCCAGCCCGCGGCAACCTCCTGGGCGTCGGTCCGCAGGGATCTCGCATCATCCGGGGTGGCGAGCACCAGCCCGGGCACCGTCAGAGTCGCTGCAGCGGCCTCGGCGGAGGGCTTGGTGACCGCCGGGAAGATCGCGGCGACGGTGGCGACATGGGACTCGTTGGCCGCGGCCAGCACGGCCGCGGCGGCGCCGAAGCCGTGACCGGCCAGCGCGAGCTTGTCGCGGGCCACGCTGATCTCGCCGATTCCCAGTCGCACCCCGGAGATGACGTCCAGCGTGGTGGCCAGATCATGCCCCAGGGCCAGCGCCGAGGGCACGAATCCCAGTTGGGTGTCCGGCGCGGCGGCCACGATGCCCCAGCTGGCCAGATGCTCGAGGGTGCCGGAGTAGTCGTCGGACTCCTTGAGCCAGTCGTGACCGAATGCCACCCCCGGCAGGTGAAAGCCCGACGCGGGGGTGTAAACGACACCCTTGAGGCCGGCAAAGCCCAGGTCGCCGCGGAGAACCTGGTGCGGGCCGCGCCGGGTCAACGCACTGAACAACGACTTGATCCGGGCCATCCCCCGACCGTAGCCGACCGGGGGTGCCGATGGGCTGGACTACCCTGGTAGACCATGTGCGGAATCGTGGCGTACGTCGGGCATCGTCCCGCCTCCGACGTCGTCGTGGACGCGCTGCGCCGGATGGAGTACCGCGGCTACGACTCCGCGGGCCTAGCCCTGCTGGACGGCCACGGCAATCTGACGGTCCGCCGCCGGGCCGGCCGACTTGCCAACCTGGAGGCCGCCCTGGCCGAGACCGATCCTTCCGCCCTGACCGGGACCGCCGGCATCGGCCACACCCGGTGGGCCACCCACGGTCGGCCCACCGACCGCAATGCCCACCCGCACCGCGACGCCGCGGGCGAGTTCGCGGTGGTGCACAACGGCATCATCGAGAACTTCGCCGCATTGCGGACCGAACTCGAAGCCGACGGGGTCGAGTTCAGCAGTGACACCGACACCGAGGTGGCCGTCCACCTGATCGCCCGCGCCTACCGGCAGGGAGACACGGCCGGCGATTTCGTCGGGTCCGCGCTGGCGGTGTTGCGTCGCCTGGAGGGCCATTTCACGCTGGTTTTCTCCCATGCCGCCGATCCCGGGACCATCATCGCTGCGCGCCGGTCCACCCCGCTGGTGGTGGGGATCGGTGAGGGAGAGATGTTCCTCGGCTCCGACGTCGCGGCGTTCATCGAATTCACCCGTGAAGCCGTCGAGCTCGGCCAGGACCAAGCCGTGCTGATCACCGCCGACGGCTACCGGATCATGGATTTCGACGGGAACGACGACGCCGCCAACGCCAGGCCCTTCCACATCGACTGGGACCTTTCGGCCGCGGAGAAGGGCGGCTACGACTACTTCATGCTCAAGGAGATCGCCGAGCAGCCCGACGCCGTCTCCGACACCCTGCTGGGCCACTTCAGCGGCGGCCGGATCGTCCTCGACGAACAACGGCTCTCGGACCAGGACCTACGAGAGGTGGACAAGGTCTTCATCGTCGCGTGCGGCACCGCCTACCACTCCGGGCTCCTGGCCAAATACGCCATCGAGCACTGGACCCGGTTGCCGGTGGAAGTCGAGCTCGCCAGTGAATTCCGATATCGCGACCCGGTTTTGGACCGTGGCACCCTGGTGATCGCGATCTCGCAGTCCGGTGAGACCGCCGACACCCTCGAAGCCGTCCGGCACGCAAAGACGCAGAAGGCCAAGGTGCTGGCGATCTGCAACACGAACGGCAGCCAGATCCCGCGTGAAGCCGACGCCGTTCTCTACACCCGTGCCGGGCCGGAGATCGGTGTCGCCGCCACCAAGACCTTCCTGGCGCAGGTCGCCGCCAACTACCTCGTCGGTCTGGCACTGGCCCAGGCCCGCGGCACCAAGTACCCCGACGAGGTGGAACGGGAGTTCCGCGAACTGGAGTCCATGCCGGCACTGATCTCCACCGTCCTCGGGCACCTCAAGGGAGCCGCCGAGTTGGGCCGGCGGTACGCCGGGTCCTCGGCGGTGCTGTTCCTGGGCCGCCACGTCGGCTACCCGGTGGCACTCGAGGGCGCGCTCAAGCTCAAAGAGCTGGCCTACATGCACGCTGAGGGCTTCGCCGCCGGCGAACTCAAGCATGGCCCGATCGCGCTCATCGAGGAGGGGCTTCCGGTCATCGTCGTGATGCCCTCGCCGAAGAACGCCGCCCTGCTGCACTCCAAGCTGCTGTCCAACATCCGGGAAATCCAGGCCCGGGGTGCGGTCACCATCGTGATCGCCGAGGAAGGCGACGAGACCGTACGGCCCTACGCCGACCACCTGGTTGAAATCCCGGCAGTCTCAACGCTTTTCCAACCTCTGCTGTCCACCGTGCCACTGCAGGCGTTCGCTGCTTCGGTTGCCCTGGCCCGCGGCTACGACGTGGACAAGCCGCGGAATCTCGCCAAGTCAGTCACCGTCGAATAGCCGGCGATGCGGCACTACTACACGGCCGATCAGATCAGGGCCGCCGAGGCCCCGCTTCTGGCCGGCCTTCCCGCAGGTGCCCTCATGCGCCGCGCTGCGGGCGGACTCGCGACAGCGATCGCCGCCGAGCTTCGCCGGCGCACCGGAGGGGTTTCCGGGCGCACGGTGGTCGTGGTGGTCGGGTCCGGAGACAACGGCGGCGACGCCCTGTGGGCCGCTACCTTCCTGCGCCGCCGAGGTGCGGCCGTCTCGGCGGTGCTGCTCAACCCCGAACGCACCCACCCGGCGGCGCTGACGGCGTTCCGGTCCGCGGGCGGCCGGGTGGTCGCGGCGCCGCCCTTGTCGATCGGGCGCACTGACCTCGTGATCGACGGTGTGGTCGGAATCTCCGGGACCGGCCCGCTGCGGCCGGCCGCGGCCCAGGTGTTCGCCGCTGTCGAGGCTGCCGGTGTGCCGGTGGTTGCCGTGGACATCCCCAGTGGAATCGACGTGCACACCGGCGCGGTCACGGGACCGGCGGTCCGTGCCGCCCTCACGGTCACCTTCGGCGGACTCAAACCGGTGCACGCACTGGCCGACTGCGGCCGGGTTGAACTCGTCGACATCGGCCTCGACCTTCCCGATACCGAGCTGATCGGGATGCACGCCGCCGATGTTCGCGCCATTTGGCCGGTTCCCGGACCGCGTGACGACAAGTACACCCAGGGCGTCGTCGGCATCATGGCCGGTTCCCGGAGCTACCCCGGTGCCGCGATCCTGTGCGCCGGCGCGGCCGTCGCCGCCACCTCGGGCATGGTCCGTTACGTCGGCGCCGCCGCAGCCGAAGTGGTGTCGCACTGGCCGGAGGTCGTCGCCGCACCCACCCCGGATGAAGCCGGCCGAGTCCAGGCTTGGGTGGTCGGGCCGGGGCTGGGCACCGACGAGGCTGCCCTGGCCGCCTTGACCTTTGCTCTCGACACCGGCCTACCGGTGATCGCCGATGCCGACGGACTGACCCTGTTGGCCGCGAACCAGCACCTCGCCACCAACCGCGAGGCCCCCACCGTGCTCACCCCGCACGCCGGCGAGTACGAGCGCTTCGGACTGGGCCCGGTCGGCGACGATCGGGTTGCCGCGGCCCGCCGGCTAGCCGAGGCCCTTGGTGTGACCGTTCTGCTCAAGGGCAACGTCACCGTCATCGCCACACCCGAGGGTCCCACCTACCTCAGTCCGGCCGGGGCGTCCTGGGCCGCCACCGCCGGATCCGGTGACGTGCTGTCCGGCATCGTCGGCGCCCTGCTGGCCGCCGGACTCACCGCCGGTGCGGCCGCCGCGGCGGCCGATTTCGTGCACGCGCGTGCCGCGATCGCCGCGGCAATGGACCCCGGGCCTGTGCCCGCCCCCACCTCGGCCTCCCGCATTCTCGCCCACATCCGCCAGGCTCTTGCTGCACTCTGAAAGTCGAACCCCAGGAAGGACATCCCATGCCGCACGTCAAGTACCGGTCCCCGTCCATCGCGCCGGCCTATACCGGCCGGCTGTCCACCGACCCGATTCCCTCGCTGCGGTTACCCGCCGAGTCCATGGAACCGTCCGCCGCCTACCGGTTCATCCACGACGAACTCATGCTCGACGGGAGTTCCCGGCTGAACCTGGCGACTTTCGTCACCACCTGGATGGACCCCGAGGCCGAACGGCTGATGGCCGAGACGTTCGACAAGAACATGATCGACAAGGACGAATACCCGGCCACCGCTGCGATCGAATCGCGTTGTGTGGCAATGGTTGCCGACCTCTTCCACGCCGAGAACCTGCGTGACGACGACGCCGCCAGTGCAGTGGGGGCGTCCACTATCGGGTCCTCCGAAGCGGTGATGCTCGGCGGTCTGGCGCTCAAGTGGCGCTGGAAGGAGCGGGTGGAGAAGAACGGACAGAACCCCAAGCAGCGCACGCCGAATCTGGTGATGGGTTCCAACGTGCAGGTGGTGTGGGAGAAGTTCTGCAAATACTTCGAAGTCGAACCCCGCTACCTGCCTATGGGGGAGGACCGGTTCGTCATCACCCCCGAGCAGGTGGTCGATGCGGTCGATGAAGACACCATCGGAGTGGTGGGCATCCTGGGCACCACCTACACCGGCGAACTGGAACCGATCGCCGAGATCTGCGCGGCGCTGGACAAGCTGCAGAAGAAGACCGGCCTCGACGTTCCGGTGCACGTCGACGCCGCCAGCGGCGGCTTCGTGGTGCCCTTCCTGCAACCCGACCTGAAGTGGGACTTCCGGTTGCCCCGGGTGGTGTCCATCAACGTGAGCGGACACAAGTACGGGCTGACCTACCCGGGCATGGGTTTCGTGGTGTGGCGCAACGCCGATCACCTGCCCGAGGACCTGGTCTTCCGGGTCAACTACCTCGGCGGCGACATGCCCACTTTCACGCTGAACTTCTCCCGGCCGGGTAATCAGGTGGTCGCTCAGTACTACAACTTCCTGCGGTTGGGCCGGGCGGGCTACACCCAGGTGATGCAGACCCTGTCAGGTACCGCGCGCTGGTTCGCCGACCAACTCGACAAGTCCGAGCACTTCGATGTCATCTCCGATGGATCCAAGATCCCGGTGGTGGCCTTCAAGCTCTCCAAGGATTTCGGGTACACCGAGTTCGACATCTCGGCGGCGCTGCGGATCTACGGGTGGCAGGTGCCCGCCTACACGATGCCCGACGGCGCCCAGGACATCTCCGTGCTGCGGGTGGTGGTGCGGGAGGGATTTTCCGCGGACCTGGCCCGATCGCTGTGGGAGGACCTGCGGGCGGTGCTGGCACACCTCAACGAGATCAGGCCCGGTGGTCACTTCACCCAGGAGCGGTTCGCGCACTGACCGGACCCTTCTGGGACAATCGACCCAGGTGACATGACCATGCAGACCACGCCGTTGACGCCCCCGACGCAACCGGCCGCCGCCGCAGTCAACGGCGAGGCCGTCGTCGACCTCTCAGCGATTGCCGAGAATGTGCGGGTTCTGCGCGAGCTGGCAGGATCGGCCGAGGTCATGGCGGTCGTCAAAGCCGACGGCTACGGCCACGGGGCCACCGAGGTGGCCCGGGCCGCGGTAGCTGCGGGGGCGGCCGAACTCGGGGTCGCCACCATCGGGGAGGCGCTGGCACTGCGCCGTGACGGCATCACCGCCCCGGTTCTGGCGTGGCTGCATCCACCGGGCACCGACTTCGCGCCGGCCCTCGCCGCCGACGTCCAGATCGGGTTGTCCTCGTTGGCGCAGGTCGACGATGTCCTCGACGCGGTGCGGCGTACCGGTCGGACCGCGGTCGTCACCGTCAAGGCGGACACCGGTCTGAACCGCAACGGTGTCAGCGCCGAGGACTACCCGTACGTCCTCGACGCCTTGAGCTGCGCCGGCATCGACGGCGCTGTTCGGGTGCGCGGGATCATGTCCCATCTGGCTTGCGCCGACGAACCCGACAACCCCGTCAACGACGTTCAGGCGCAACGGTTTACCGCGATGCTCGCCGAGGCCCGCCGCCGTGGCGTGGACTACGAGGTTGCGCACCTGTCCAACTCGCCGTCCGCGATGACCCGACCCGACCTCGCCTTCGACATGGTCCGTCCCGGAATCGCGGTCTACGGGCTCAACCCGGTGCCCGACCGCGGCCCCATGGGATTGCGGCCGGCCATGACCCTGACCTGTCCGGTGGCGATGGTGAAGACCGTGCGCGCGGGCGAAGGCGTGTCCTACAGCCACACCTGGATCGCCGACCGGGACACTTCCGTCGCGCTGATCCCACTGGGCTACGCCGACGGTGTTTTCCGGGCCCTTGGCGGCCGCATCGACGTGCTCATCAACGGTCGGCTGCGGCGCAGTGTGGGGCGGATATGTATGGATCAATTCGTCGTCGATCTCGGCCCCGGTGCGCCTGATGTCGCCGAAGGCGATCGTGCGGTGCTCTTCGGGCCGGGTGCAGACGGTGAAGCCACCGCGCAGGATTGGGCTGAAGCGATCGACACCATCCACTATGAGGTGGTCACCAGTCTGCACGGCCGGGTGCGGCGCAGCTATCTACAGGTGGACGCCCATGGCGGGTAAGCCGGCTAAGCCCTTCAGGTTCCGCAGACTCCGACTGCGCCGCCGTCGTCCCGCCGGGCAACTCGCCCTGCCGCCGGGCAATTCGGACAGCAGCCCATCGTCGGTGAAGAAAGCGAGCCTGATGGCCGGGGTCGCCGGACTCAGCGCGGTCGGCACGGCCGCCGCCGCGAAGACGTTGCGGCAGCGCAAGGCCATCAACGACGCCTACGAAGGCGAGGACTTCAGGCTGTTGGAGGCCGACCGCGGCTGCGTGGTCACCACCACCGACGGGGTGCCCCTGGTGGTTCGGGAGGTCGGGCCGGTCACCGCGCCGCTGACCGTGGTGTTCGCCCACGGCTTCTGCATGCGGATGGGTTCGTTCCACTTCCAGCGGGCCGCGTTGGCGCAGCGTTGGGGTGAACAGGTCCGGATGGTGTTCTATGACCAGCGCGGCCATGGTCAGTCCGGAACGGCCCCGTTCGACACCTACACCGTCGAGCAACTCGGGCAGGACCTGGAAACCGTTCTGCAAGTGATGGTTCCGCGCGGTCCCGTGGTGGTCGTCGGGCACTCGATGGGCGGTATGACGGTGCTCTCGCACGCCCGCCAGTTCCCGCAGCACTACGGCCGGCGCATCGTGGGAGCGGCGATCATCTCGTCGGCCGCGGAAGGGGTGGCACGCTCCCCACTCGGGGAGATCCTGCGTAACCCCGCCTTGGAGGCGGTCCGGTTCGCCGCCCGCTACGCGCCCAACCTGGTTCATCGCGGGAGGGGGGCAACCCGGTCGATGCTGCGGCCGATCCTCAAGACCGCCTCGTTCGGCGACGACGAAATCAGCCCCAGTGTGGTGGCGTTCGCCGAGCAGATGATCCACGACACCTCGATCGACACCTTGGTGGCGTTCCTGCACGCCCTGGAGGTCCACGACGAGAGCGCCGCTCTTCCGGTGCTGGCCGGCATCCCGACGCTGATCGCCTGCGGAGACCGCGATCTGCTGACCCCGGTCAGGAACTCCGAAGAGATGGCCGCCGTTCTGCCCGACTCGCTGCTGGTGATCGTGCCGGGCGCCGCCCATGTGGTGATGATGGAACGGCCTGAGGTCATCAACGACGCTCTGGTGCGCCTGGTGGAGAGGGCGACACCGTCGCGACTCGTGGCGTTCGCCCGGCGGATGCGAGACCGGATTGAGTGAGGTCCGACCCGAGGCCGCTACCTCGGCTCTGCCGACGGTCGAGGACACCATGGCACTGGGTTCCCGGCTCGGCCGGTCGTTGCGGGCCGGCGACGTGGTGGTGCTCTCCGGGCCGCTGGGTGCCGGAAAGACCGTGCTGGCCAGGGGAATCGCCGAAGGTATGGACGTCGAGGGGCCGGTCACCTCACCGACGTTCGTCCTGGCCCGGGTGCACCGCGCCCGAACGCCGGGTTCCCCGGCGATGGTGCACGTCGACATGTACCGGTTGCTCGATCACCCGGGCCTGGACCTGATTGCGGAGCTGGACTCACTCGATCTTGACACCGATCTCGACGAGGCCGTCGCGGTGGTGGAATGGGGCGAGGGATTGGTCGAGCGACTTTCTGATCGCCATCTGTCCATCGAACTGCAACGCGGTTCGGACGACACCCGTACTGCGACCTGGTGGTGGAACACGCCATGACCCGAACCGTGCTGGCCATCGACACCTCGACCCCCGCGGTGATCGCCGGTGTCGTCCGTCGCTACGACGACGGCCGGATCGAGACCCTCGCGCAGCGCATCGCTGTGGACGCCCACGCCCACGCGGAGTTGCTCACCCCGAATGTCATCGCCGCGGTGGGCGAATCAGGGCTGACGTTCACCGACATCGATGCCGTGGTGGTCGGCTGCGGTCCCGGCCCGTTCACCGGGCTTCGGGTGGGAATGGCGACTGCTGCGGCCTACGGCCACGCCCTCGGCATTCCGGTCCACGGTGTCTGCTCACTGGACGCCATCGCGCGTCAGACCAGCGGTGCGGTGCTGGTGGTCACCGACGCGCGGCGTCGCGAGGTCTACTGGGCCCGTTACCGCGACGGTGTTCGGGTACACGGGCCGGACGTGGCAGCGGCGGCCGATGTCGACACCGACGCCGTCCAATGGGTTGCCGGCTCCGCCGAGCACCGGGCACTGTTCCACCTGCCGGAAACCGGCCCGGAGTGGCCCGATCCCGCCGGTCTGGTTGCAGCGGTGGGGGATTGGGCCGGTACGCCGGCCGTGCCGGTGCCGCTGTATCTGCGCCGCCCCGACGCCAAGACCCTGGCCGAGCGAGGGCTGAGCCGGTGAGCGTGCGCTACGACGAACTGACCCGCCGCGACGCCGCCCGGTGCGCGGAACTGGAGGTGCTGCTGTTCGGCGGCGATGACCCTTGGCCGGAGGCCGCCTTCGTCCGCGAACTGGCCGCCCGGCACAACCGTTACGTCGCCGCGCGGGTGGACGACACCCTGGTCGGCTACGCCGGGATCGCCCGGCTCGGTCGCACCCCGCCTTTCGAGTACGAGATCCACACCATCGGTGTTGACCCGGACTACCAACGGCATGGCATCGGCCGCGGAATGATGGAGCGGCTGCTCTCCTCGATCGAAGCCGACGGCGTGGTGTTCCTGGAAGTCCGCACCGACAACGAACCCGCCCTTGCGCTCTACCAGAGTCTGGGGTTCATCACGGTCGGTCTTCGCAAGCGGTATTACCGCGCCAGCGGTGCCGACGCCTACACGATGCGACGGGATCCGGCATGACTGCACAACCGAAGACCATCCTCGCCATCGAAACATCCTGCGACGAAACAGGAGTCGGCATCGCCGGGCTTGACGCCGACGGCACTGTCACCCTGTTGGCCGACGAGGTGGCCTCCAGCGTGGACGAACACGCCCGGTTCGGCGGTGTGGTCCCGGAGGTAGCCTCACGTGCGCACCTGGAGGCGCTGGTGCCCACCATGCGTCGAGCCCTGGAGATCGCCGGCATCGACCGGCCCGACGTGGTGGCCGCCACCATCGGGCCCGGTCTGGCTGGTGCGCTGATGGTCGGGGTGGCGGCGGCCAAGGCCTATGCCGCGGCATGGGGCGTGCCGTTCTATGCGGTCAATCATCTCGGTGGGCATCTGGCCGCCGATGTCTACGACCACGGGCCGCTACCCGAGAGCGTCGGCCTCTTGGTCTCCGGCGGCCATACCCATCTGCTGCACGTACGGTCGCTGGCCGAGCCGATCGTTGAGTTGGGCAGCACCGTCGACGACGCCGCGGGAGAGGCCTACGACAAGGTGGCACGCCTGCTCGGCCTCGGTTACCCCGGCGGCCGGGTCCTCGACGACCTCGCCCGCACCGGTGACCGGGACGCCATCCCCTTCCCCCGCGGAATGACCGGACCCCGCGATGCCCCCTACGCCTTCAGTTTCTCCGGACTCAAGACTGCCGTCGCGCGCTATGTCGAGTCGCACCCGGACGCTAACCCCGCCGACGTGGCGGCCGGCTTCCAGGAGGCCGTCGCCGACGTGCTCACCGTCAAGGCGGTGCGGGCGGCCACCGACCTTGGGGTGTCGAGCCTGCTCATCGCCGGTGGGGTGGCGGCCAACTCACGGTTGCGGGAGCTGGCCGAACAGCGTTGTGCCGCAGCGGGGCTGACGCTGCGGATCCCGCGTCCGCGGCTGTGCACCGACAACGGGGCGATGATCGCCTCCTTCGCCGCCCACCTTGTCGCCGCCGGCGCGGCCCCGTCGAAGCTGGAGGTGGCCAGCGACCCGGGTCTGCCGGTCATCCGCGGGCAGGTCGCGTGAGTGAGAGCGACCGCGCGGCCATCACCGAGTTGATCTATCGCTACGCCGAACTCATCGACGCCGGCGACTTCGACGGTGTGGGCGGACTGCTGGACCGGGCCTCCTTCGGTGGGCCGCGAACACCCGCGGTGGCCGGCGCTCGCACCATCGCCGGCCTGTTCGCGATGACGACGAAACGCTTCGAGTGCGGCACCCCCAAAACGCGTCACCTGGTGCTCAACCCGATCGTGGAGATCGACGGGGCTATCGCGACCGCCCGGTCCACGTTCTGTGTTGTGCAGGCCACCGCCCGCATTGCGCTGCAGCCGATCGTCATCGGCCGGTACTTCGACGCCTTCTCCAAAGACGAGCAGGGCTGGTACTTCACCCAGCGCATCGCCGACGTAGAGATGACCGGAGACGTGTCAGATCACCTGCTGATCGACCCGGCAGCCTTAGATCGCTGATCGGAATTGTGACGGATCGCCCTAAAAATCCCGTAAGTCCGGTTATCTGCGCGGCGGCGAGGTAGACGAAAGCGGTGCCGCGCTGGATGACATGCCCCAACCCGAGAACAACTCCTACCCGTCGTACCTGCAGCTGCTGGACACCGGGAAGGTGATCTGCACACTCCCGCCGATCAGCGCACAGGGGTAATCGACTTCGCCGGCAGCGAATCTGCACACCCCCCTCTTGAGTGCTAGCACTCTCCCGTATAGAGTGCCAAGTGGCAGGCGGACAATCCCTGTGCCGGCACCCGCGACGACGGCGCCAGGGCAGGACGAATGCCGAAACCTGATGAACCCGGCCCGGGAAAACCCGGGCCCAAGACCATCGAATAGTGGAGGACCACGTGGCGAGCGTGA
>CAZADG010000033.1:0-7528 GCA_964483865.1 uncultured Mycobacterium sp.
CAGTGGACGCCACCGACCTCGCCTTCGCCGGTGCCGCCGAGCAGGCCCGCATGCTCGCCGACGGCGCGATCACCGCACCCGCTCTGCTGGAGCGCTACCTGGAACGCATCAACCGGGTGGATCCTGAGCTGCGCAGCTACCGCGTGGTGATGGCCGACAAGGCCCGCCGAGAGGCTGCCGCCGCCCAGGACCTGCTGGACGCTGGGGAGCGGTTGCCACTGCTCGGGGTGCCGGTCGCCATCAAGGACGATGTCGATGTCGACGGTGAGTACACCTGTTTGGGCAGCAACGCCTATGACCTGCCGGCCACTGCCGACGCCGAAGTGGTGCGCCGGCTTCGGCAGGCCGGGGCGGTGATCCTCGGCAAGACCGCGGTCCCGGAGCTGATGTTGTGGCCGTTCACCGAAACCGTCGCGTTCGGCGCCACTCACAACCCCTGGGATCTGGCCTACACCCCCGGCGGCAGCAGCGGCGGCAGCGCCGCGGCCGTGGCCGCCGGCCTGGCCCCGATGGCACTGGGTTCCGACGGTGCAGGCTCGATCCGTATCCCGGCTACCTGGTGCGGCTTGTACGGACTCAAGCCGCAGCGCGACCGGGTGCCGATGTCGCCGCACGAGGACGCTTGGCTGGGTCTGAGCGTTA
Organism: uncultured Mycobacterium sp.; assembly: GCA_964483865.1. Classification (GTDB taxonomy): domain Bacteria; phylum Actinomycetota; class Actinomycetes; order Mycobacteriales; family Mycobacteriaceae; genus Mycobacterium. Next base: position 643 of record CAZADG010000033.1, read on the forward strand.
ACGGTCCGCTGACCCGCACCGTGGAGGACGCGGCGCTGTTCCTCGACGCCACGCATACTGGCAAAGCGCCCCGGGGCGGGTTCGTGAAGGCGGCCGCCCGTAAGCCGGGCCGGTTGCGAATCGCGTTGAGCGCCAAGCTTCCACCCACCATGGTGGCGCGGGTGGGACGGGCCCAGCAGCGAGCCCTCGACGGGGTGGAGAGTCTGCTGCGCGACCTCGGGCACGAGGTGTTGTGGCGAGACCCGGACTATCCGGCCTGGGCGATGTACGGCCATGTGTTGCCGCGGATGTGGCGCGGGACTTACGACGACGTCCAGAAACTGGCGCATCCTGAGCGGCTGGAGTCGCGCACCCGCCAGATCGCCCGGTTGGGTTCATTGATCTCCGACCGTCAGATCGAGAAGGTCCGGGCCGCCGAGTCGACGCTGGCCGCCCGGGTGCAGTCGATCTTCGACCACGTCGACGTGCTGATCACCCCGGGCACGGCCACCGGCCCTTCGAAGATCGGGCGATACCACCATCGCGGCGGGTTCTCCACCCTGTCGCTGGTAGCCGCCCGGGTGCCCTTCAACGCGATCTTCAACGCGACCGGCCAGCCCGCCGCCGCGGTGCCGTGGTTCCTCGAGGGGGAAAGCCTCCCGGTCTCGGTCCAACTCGTCGGAAGGCCCTCGGACGAGGCGACGCTGCTGTCGCTGAGCTCGCAGATCGAAGCGGCCCGGCCCTGGGCGGACCGGCGGCCTGCGGTGTCATGACACCCGAGCCTGAGCGCGCCGAACTCGTCGACTGGCTGCTCGACCAGGGCTTCAGTCAGGACGAGATCGAGTCGTCGTTCTCTCCGATGCTGCTGCCGGCACGGCGGGTGCTGGGAGATGACGGCCACCACGTCTCAGCCCGCGAGACCAGCCAGAAGACGGGGCTTGATCTCGAGCAGCTGATCCGCTTCCAGCGGGCCGCCGGACTGCCCGCGGTGGACGATCTCGACGCACCCATGTTCCTACAGCGAGACGCCGACACCGCTGCCCACATCAAGCGGTTCCTGGATCTGGGCCTGGACCCCGACCTCATGCTCGCCATCGTCCGCGTCCTCGCCCAGGGTCTGGCCAACGCCTCGGAGGTCATCAACGTCGCAGCCTTGGATGCGGTTCTGCACCCAGGCGTGAGCGAACTCGACATCGCCAAAGGCACCGAGGCTTTGGCGGGTGCAGCGGTGCCGTTGCTCGGCCCGATGATCAATGATCTTCTGCTGCTTCAGCTTCGGCATAAGCTGCAGACCGAGGCCGTCAACGCCGGCGAACGGGCGGAGGGTAAACCCCGGCCGGAGGCCAAAATGATCGGCGCGTCCTTCGCCGACCTCGTCGGTTTCACCGCACTGGGCGAGGAACTGCCACCGGCGCAGCTTGAGCAGTTGGCCAACCGGCTGGCTGATCTCGCCCACGATGTGGCCAAGCCGCCGGTGCGGTTCATCAAAACCATCGGTGACGCCGTCATGTTCATCTCGCCCGACGTCGCAGACCTGCTCGATGCCGTCCTTGCCCTCGTCGATGCCGCCGCGGCCGACGAGTCGTTGCCGCGGCTGCGGGTCGGGGTCGCCTACGGTGCGGCGGTCAGCCGTGCCGGCGACTGGTTCGGTAGGCCGGTCAATCTAGCCAGCCGACTCACCTCGGCCGCCCGACCCGGATCCGTGCTGGTGTCGGAGGCGGTCCGCGACGAGATCGGCGAGGATCGCCCGTTCCGCTGGTCCGTCGCAGGCACCAAACGACTGAAGGGCATCAGCGGCGAGGTGCGGGTCTATCGTGCCCGCTCAGCGCTTGCGCAGGACAGCCATTCCGCCGGCGACCAAGGCGGCTACCAGGAGAACGATCGCCCATCCCGGGCCGATCAGCCACCACACCACGCCGGTCGCGATGAGTACCGGGGATAGCGCGAACAACACCATCCCGGGGTGTTGGCGCACGACGTCGCGGGCGGCCTTGGCGCGCTGGGGGTCGAGCTCTTTTCCTGCCATGGGCCCATTATCCCGGAGATCAGGCGCGTGTCATCTCCCGACTTGTGTCATCGCCCAATAAGCCCCTCGCCGCTTCAGCAATTCGCTGTGGCTGCCCTGCTCAACGATCCTGCCATCGTCAAGCACCACGATCAGATCGGCGTCGCGAATCGTCGAGAGTCGGTGGGCGATGATGAAACTGGTTCGGCCGCTGCGCAGTTCCACAGTGGCCTGCTGGATCTGCAATTCGGTCCGGGTGTCGACCGAACTGGTGGCCTCATCCAGAACCAGGATTTGAGGTCGGGCCAGGAAGGCCCGCGCGATGGTGATCAACTGCTTCTCGCCGGCGCTGATGTTGACCCCGTCATCGTCGATCCGGGTGGCGTAGCCGTCCGGGAGCGAGCGGATGAACCGATCGGCGCGGGCAGCGCGGGCGGCACTGATGATCTCCTCGTCACCGGCGTCGGGACGTCCGTAGCCGATGTTCTCGGCGATGGTGCCGCCGAACAGCCAGGCGTCTTGGAGCACCATGCCGATCCGTGAACGCAATGACTCGCGACTGACTGTCCGGATGTCCACCCCGTCGATCAGCAGAGCGCCGGAATCGACGTCATAGAACCGCATCAGCAAGTTGACCAACGTTGTCTTGCCGGCGCCGGTGGGTCCGACGATCGCCACGGTGCTACCCGGTTCGGCGATCAGCGAGACGTCGCGGATCACCGGGGTGCCCGGCCGGTAGGAGAAGTTCACATCCCGGAATTCCACCCGTCCCGGACCGGTGGGCAATTCGCCTGTCGCAGAGGGTGATTCCTCCGGTTCGTCGAGGAATTCGAAGACCCGTTCGGCGCTGGCCACACCCGACTGCAGGGTGTTGTACATGCCAGCCAGTTGGGTCAACGGCTGATTGAACTGGCGCACGTATTGAATGAAGGCTTGCACGCTGCCCAGGGTGATGTGCCCGTTGGCCACCTGATAGCCGCCGATCACCGCCACGGCCACGTAGCCGATGTTGCCGATGATCATCGTTGCCGGGGACACCAGTCCGGAGAAGAACTGTGCACCGAAACCTGCGTGGTAGACATCGCTGTTGAGGTGTTCGAATTCGTTTTCGGCCGAGTCGCGGTGGCCGAATGTCTTCACCACGGTGAAACCGCTGTAGGTCTCTTCGATATGGGCATTGAGACGGCCGGTGTTCGCCCACTGGGCGACGAAAAGCTTCCGAGACCGCCGGGTAATGGCACGGATCAGGAGCAGCAACACCGGCACCAGCGCCACGGTGATCAGCGCCAGCAGTGGCGAGAGGGCGAACATCATCACCAGCACCGCGACCACGGTGAGCACCGCGGTAAGCAGTTGGCTGATGGTCAGCGACACCGATGTCGCGATGTTGTCGACATCGTTGGTCACCCGGCTGAGCAACTCGCCGCGTTGCCGGGAATCGAAGTAGGACAGCGGAAGCCGATTGATCTTGGCCTGCACCTCTGTGCGCAGGGCGGTGACAGTGCGCTGGACGATCACGTTCAGCAGCCGGGCCTGACCCCAGATCAGAAGCCCGGCAAGCAGATACAGTGCCAGCGCAAGCAGCAGCGTCCGTCCGACAGCCGGGAAGTCCACTCCCTGTCCCGGCACCACATCCATCCCGGACAGCAGATCCGCGAACTGTCCGTCGCCCCGAGCCCGGGCCTCGGCGATTGCCTGGTCCTTGGAGATTCCCGGCGTAAGTCGCCTGCCGATGGCCCCATTGAACAGCAGGTCGGTGGCATGTCCCAGTACCCGCGGGCCGATCACCGACAGCACGATGCCCGTGACCGACATCGCCAGCAGCGCAAGCGTCAGCCCGCGGTAGGGGGCGAGTCGGCGCAGCAGTCGCAGCGCCGAACCGGTGAAATCCCGCGAGCGGGCCAGTGCCGGATCGGCCAGCATGGCCCGCACCCCGGCGCGCATCGGCGGCGCGCTCATCGACGTCCACCCTCGCCGGCGCCGACGTTCTGAGAGTCCACGAACTGCGCGTAGGTGGGGCAGGCGCCGAGCAGTTCCTGGTGGGTACCGACGCCTACCACGCGCCCCTCGTCGAGGACGACGATTCGGTCGGCGTGGGCCACCGTCGAAATGCGTTGCGCGACGATGACCACCGTCGAACCGGCCGCAGCCGCCGCCAGCGATTCCCGGACCTGCGCGTCGGTGCGGACGTCCAGGGCCGACAGCGCGTCGTCGAACAAGTAAAGGCGCGGACGGCGGATCATCGCCCGGGCGATCGCCAACCGTTGTCGCTGCCCGCCGGAGACGTTGATGCCGCCCTGTGCGATCGGCATTGCGAGCCCGTCGGGATGCGCCCGGACGAAGTCCTCGGCGGCAGCCATCCGCAGCGCTGCCCACATCTCCTCGTCGTCTGCGTCCGGCTTGCCGAAGCGAAGGTTCTCGGCAACGGTCCCGGAGAACAGATACCCGCGCTGGGGTACCAGGCCCACCGCGGACCACAGGTACTCGGTATCGAATTCGCGGACGTCGACACCATCGAGGCGCACCGACCCGCTGGTCACGTCGTAGAGGCGGCAGATCAAGGCCACCAGCGTCGATTTCCCCGAGCCGGTACCACCGACGATCGCCGTCGTGGTCCCGGGGGCTGCGGTGAAGGAAACATCCTCCAGCACAGCACGTTCCGCGCCGGGATATCGGAAGGTGACGTTTTTGAGCGTCAGCACACCCCGGATTCCGCCGGGCGGACGCTGCGGTAGGGGTGGATCACTCACGCTGGGCTCGGTGTGGAGAACCTCGGTGATCCGCTCCGCGCAGACCGACGCGCGGGGGAGGATCACCAGAACGAGGGTGGCCATCAGCACCGCCATCAGGATCTGCATGAAATAGGAGAGGAACGCGATCAGCGATCCCACCTGCATGCGTCCGGCGTCGATCCCCAGGCCACCGAACCAGATCAGCGCGACGCTGGAGATGTTGATGGTCAGTGTCGTCACCGGCAGCATCAATGCCTGCCACCGTCCGGCCGTGAGGGCGGCTTGGGACACGGCGCGATTGGCGTCGTCGAAACGCTGCTCCTCCAGCGGTTCCCGCGCGAACGCGCGGACCACCCGAATACCGGACAGTTGTTCGCGCAGGACCCCGTTGATGCCGTCGATCAGCCGCTGCATACTGCGGAAGACCGGCAGCATCCTGGCCACGATCAGATAGTTGCCGATCGCCAGCACCGGCACACTGATCAGCAGCAGCCAGGACAACCCGGCGTCCTGATGCGCCGCCATGGCGATGCCGCCGACGCACATGATCGGCGCGGTCACCAGAACGCCTGCGGTGATCTGCACCAGGGTCTGGATCTGATGGACGTCGTTGGTGGTCCGGGTCAGCAGTGTCGGCGCGGAGAACCGTGCGGTCTCGGTCTGGGAGAAGCTGAGGACCCGCCCGAAAATCGCCGCACGCAGGTCCCGGCCGAATCCCATTCCGGTGCGCGATCCGAAGTACACCGCCCCAACGGCGCAGGCGCCCTGCAGGGCGGTGACCGCCAGCATCACCACGCCGAGCCGGGCGATCACGGCGGTGTTTCCCTGCGCGACCCCGTCGTCGATGATCGCCGCGTTGACCGTCGGTAGATACAAAGAGGCCAGCGTGCTCAGTGTTTGCAGCATCACCACCGCGGCCACCAGCCGCCGGTACGGCCGGATGTAGCGCCGGACCAGGCCGAGGAGCATTTCGTAACTGTCCCATACCGCCATGACGCGGCAAACAGCCTGTTCAGCCGGTGTGTCGGAGGTTCGTGCGGCTGCTGGCGCTACAGTGCATGCTGTGACAGTCAGCAGGTCCGCATGACGGCGGTGCGCATATTCGCGGCGGGACTGGCGGCCGTGGCGGTGCTCGGAACTCTGTCAGGGTGCGCCAACTCGGCCGATCCCGACCAGCCGCAGTCGCAGGGTGGGTCCAGCGCCCCTCTGTCCAAAGAGGGCAAACACGGTCCGATGTTTCCCGAGTGCGGTGGGGTTTCTGACCAGACCATGGCCGAATTGACTCGGGTCACCGGGTTGATCAAGACCGCGGTCAACCCGGTCGGTTGTCAGTGGCTCGCCGGTGGCGGCATCCTCGGCCCGCACTTTTCCTTCAACTGGTTCCGGGGCAGCCCGATCGGCCGGGAACGCAAGACCGAGGAACTGTCCCGCACCAGCGTGGAGGACATCACCATTGAGGGCCGCAGCGGTTTCATTGCCGTGAACGACGACCCGATGCTCGGGGAGAGTTTGTGCGAGATCGGCATCCAACTCGACGACGACTTCATCGAATGGTCGGTGAGTTTCGCCGAAAAGCCGTTCCCGCCGGCCTGCGATGTGGCCAAGGAACTGACCCGGCAATCGATTGTGAACGCGAAATGAGCCGACCGATGCGTCGCCGGCTGACCGCCGGCTTGCTGGCTGCCGTCGTGGTGCCGGCACTACTGAGCGGCTGCGGTAAGACAGTCGAAGGAACGGCGATGAAGGCCGGAACCGGCGGCTCCCGCGGCGGAAATGCCCAGCAGTACCCCAATCTCCTCAAGGAGTGCGACGTCCTGACCGCAGACATCCTGGCGAAGACGGTCGGCGCGGACCCGTTGGACATCCAGAGCACCTTCGTCGGGGCGATCTGCCGCTGGCAGGCCCTTAATCCAGCCGGCCTGATCGACATCACCCGTTTCTGGTTCGAGCAGGGCAGCCTCGAGAACGAACGCAAGGTCGCGGAGTCCTACAAGTACCAGGTCGAAAGCCGGTCCATTAACGGCATCGCCTCGATCGTGATGCGGATCCCGGGCGACCCCAATGGCGGCTGCGGCGTCGCCAGCGACGCCGGTGGCGTCGTCGGCTGGTGGATCAACCCGCAGGTTCCCGGTATCGACGCCTGCGCTCAGGCCACCAAGCTGATGGAACT
>CAZADG010000033.1:7628-38772 GCA_964483865.1 uncultured Mycobacterium sp.
GGGCATGAAGTTTCTGCACACCGCGGACTGGCAGTTGGGTATGACGCGGCACTTCCTCGATGCCGAAGCGCAGTCGCGTTACTCGGCCGCCCGCAGAGAGGGCGTCGCCGCGCTTGGCCCACTGGCCGCCGAGACCGGCGCGGAATTCGTCGTGGTGGCCGGCGATGTCTTCGACGCCAACCAACTCGCGCCCAAGGTCATCAGCCAGTCGCTCGACGCCATGCGCGAAATTGGCGTGCCGGTCTATCTGCTGCCCGGCAATCACGACCCGCTGGACGCCTCCTCGGTGTACACCAGCGCGCTGTTCCGGGCCGAATGCCCGGACAACGTGACGGTCCTCGACAGCGCCGGTATCTGGGAGGTCCGCCCGGGCCTGGAAATCGTCGCCGCGCCGTGGCGTTCCAAAAAACCGACGACCGATCTCACCGCCGAGGTGCTCGGCGGATTGGCGGCCGACGGCACCGCTCGCGTCCTGCTCGCACACGGCGCCGTCGACTCACTCGACCCGGACCGGGACAACCCGGCGCAGATCAGCATGGCCGGCCTCGATGCCGCCATCGGCGCGGGTGCTGTGCACTATGTCGCCTTGGGCGACAGGCACTCCCGGACCGCGGTGGGTGGCAGCGGGCGGGTCTGGTACTCCGGGTCGCCCGAGGTCACCAACTACGACCACAAGGAAGCCGACCCCGGTCACGTGCTCGTGGTCGACATCGATCTCGACACCCCGGCGCATCCGGTGACCGTCGAATCCCGCCGGGTGGGAACGTGGCGGTTCCTCACCCTGCGCCGCGAGGTCAACAGCAGCCGCGATATCGCCGATCTGAGCCTCAACCTCGACGAGCTGCCCGACAAGGACCGCACGGTGGTCAAGATCGGCCTCGTCGGCACGCTGACCGTCACCGATCGGGCGGCCTTGGAAGGCTGCATAGACCGGCACGCCCGGCGGTTCGCGGCTCTGGGGATCTGGGAGCGGAACACCGATCTGGCGGTGATGCCGTCCGATGACGAATTCGACGATCTGGGCATCGGTGGGTTCGCCGCCGAGGCGGTCGCCGAACTGGTCCAGACCGCCCGCTCCGGCGGGGCCGACGCCGGTGCCGCACGCGGTGCGCTGGGGTTGCTGCTTCGACTCAAAGAGGGGAGCGCGGCGTGATTCTGCACCGGCTGCGGCTCACCAATTTCCGCGGCGTGGCCGACCGTGAGATCACCTTCCCCGATCACGGTGTGGTGGTGGTCTGCGGACCCAATGAGATCGGTAAGTCGTCGATGCTCGAGGCGCTCGATCTGCTGCTGACCTACCGGGATCGCTCCACCCACCGGGATGTCAAGGCCGTCAAGCCCGCCGGTGCCGACGTCGGCGCGCAGGTGGAGGCGGAGATCAGCACCGGTCCCTACCGTTTCGTCTATCGAAAGCGCTTCCACAAGAAGGCGATAACGGAACTCGAGATCATCGAGCCCCGGCGCGCGATGCTCTCCGGCGACGAAGCGCATGAGCGGGTCGGGGCCATGCTCGCCGAGACCATGGACACCAAGCTCTGGGACGCCCAGCGGGTGCTTCAGGCGGCGTCCACCAACGCGGTCAACCTGTCGGGATCCGATGCACTGTCCCGGGCGCTGGACGCCGCCGGCGGTGAAACCGATGCCACCCCGTCCGGCGACGAGTCGCTGCTGATCGACCGGGTTGAGGTCGAGTATCTGAAGTACTTCACCGGCACCGGCAAGCAGACCGGGGTCTGGAAAGCCGCCGCAGATCGGCTCAAGGCCGCCGAAGCCGATGCGGGGCGCTGGCTGCTCGCCGTCGAAGAGGTCAACGAGCGGGTTTCCCGCCATGAGGCGTTGACCACCGCCCTGCGGGAACTCGAGGAGTCGCTTGTTCCGGCCGCCGCGCGGCTCACCGCTGCACGTGCGGCCCATGAGGCGCTGGCCCAACTTCGCGAGCAGTTGCGTCAGGCCCGCTTGGTGGCTACCACCGCCGCCGCGACAGCCACGAACTCAGCGCTGGCCAACAGTCAGCGCCAGCAGGTGGTGGCAGACAGCGAGCGCCGCGGCGAGACGCTGGGCGGTCTGCGCTTAGAGCTCGCCGGGGCCGAGGAACAGGAGGCCACAGCCAAAGAGGTGGCGGACACGGCGACTCAGGCGGCCGATCGGTCCGCCACCGCGCTGGTCGCCGCGCAGCAGCGCTTCGACACCGCGAAGTCCGCCGCCGAAGCCTGCGTCGCCCGCGAGGCTGCCGAGAAGCTGACGGCCCGGGTCGCGAGCGTCGACCGCATCGAGCAGGAACTCGAGCGAATCACCGGGGAACTGGCCGCCATCGCGCTCACCGAGAAGGCGCTGACCGACATCGAGCTACGGTGGGCCGAGGTGCAGCGCGCCGAGGCCCAATTGCAGGCTGACGCCGCTGCCGTCGAATTCAGCGCTCCCGCCGACCTCGACATCATCGTGGACGGCAAGGCCCGCGTCCTGACTGCCGGTGAGAGCTGGTCCCAGCCCGGCTCCGCCGCGGTGGTTGTGGAGGTTCCGGGGGTGCTGAGTGTGCGCATCGAACCGGGGGCCAGCGCAATCAAGTTGCGCTCGGAACTCGATGCGGCACAGCAGCTTCTGAACCGGCAACTGAGTGCCGCAGGCGTGGCCGATGTCCAGGCTGCCCGCGCACTGGACTCCAAGCGCCGTACCCTCACCGAGCGTCGCGCCACCCAGGCCGCGAAGCTCGAAGGGCTGTGCGCCGGCGAGGATATCGCAGCGTTGCGCGGTCAGCTTGCCGGACTCCTCGCCAAGGTCACCAACGGCGAGCACGTCGATCCGGAAGCGGCGATCACCGAACTGACGGCCGCCGAGGAGGCGCTGCGCACCGCCCGTACCGATGCCGCCGCCCAGCAGAAAGCTGCCGCCGTGGCCACTGCGGCGTACACCGCGAAGGCCACCGAGGTCACCGTCGCGCGGGAGCGGTTGAAGAATGCCGATACCGAGTTCGTCTCCGTGCGTGAGCAATTGGCCGCGCTAAGGGTGGTCATGTCCGACGAGGCAGTCGCGGCGCAGGCCAGCGCCGATGCCGAGGAACAGCGCACGGCCGACGCTGCCGTCGCCGATCTGGCCCAGCGCTATGACGCCAGCGACCCTGCTTCCGTGGATGCCGAACTTTCCGCCGCCTCGGATGACCTCGATGCCATCACCGGTGAGTACCAGGCCGCCAAACTCGAGTTGCACACCCTCACTGTCGAACTCGGCCTCATCGGCTCCGAAGGTCGTCAGGGCCAGTTGGACGAGGCGCAAGCCGAACTTGAGCGTGCCCGCGCCGAGCACGCCCGGATCAAGGAGCGGGCTGAGGCCGCACAACTGTTGCGCGGCACCATGATCCGCCACCGCGACAACACCCGGGCACGCTACGTGCAGCCGTACCGCACCCAACTGGAGCGGCTGGGACGCGAAGTGTTCGGCGACAGCTTCGAGGTTGACGTCGACACTGAACTGGTCATCCAGACCCGCACCCTCGACGGATGCACGGTGCCGTACGACTCGCTGTCCGGCGGGGCGAGGGAGCAGTTGGGCATCCTGGCCCGACTGGCCGGGGCGGCACTGGTCGCCAAGGAGGACACGGTGCCGGTGATCATTGACGATGCCCTGGGTTTCGCCGATCCCGAACGACTCGACAGCATGCGCAGGATCCTCGGCGATCTCGGCGGCCGGGGCCAGGTGATCGTGCTGACCTGCACCCCCGGCCGCTACGACGGCGTCGCCGACGCCGAGATCATCGAACTCAGCGCGTAGCCGCGCGGCGAGTCATCAATCGGCCAGCGCCAGCACCTCGTCGAAACCCTCGACCAGGCAGTCGTAGAACGCCTCGAAGTCGGGGATCGCCCCGGTGTCGACGTCGATGCCCAGTGCGCAGGTGTCGACATACGTCAGCAGGGTGACGTTGACCGCCGAGCCGATGGTAGGCCCGAATGCGTACTGCACCGTGACCTTGGCGCCGGCCAGGTACACCGGTACTGGCACCCCGGGCACATCGCTGGCCAGAAAGTCCACCTTTCGTAGCACCGAGCCGATGTAGGAACGCGGCATCAGATTCATGGCACCGGCGATGATCTGGATGTAGGGGGTCGAGCGCTCGTTGCGCACCTTGTTGGTGCGCTCCCGGGTCTCGCTGATCCGCTTGGCGGGGTCGGGCACCCCGACCGGGACGTCGAAGCGCGCCAACGTGATGTGATTGCCGCCCTCGTCGTCATCCTCGGTACGCACGCTGATGGGCATGGTCAGGTGCAGATCACCGACCGTCACGCCGTGCTTCTCGTGATAGCGACGAAGACCACCGGCGATGCCGGCGACGAATGCGTCGTTGAGCGCACCCCCGCCTCGGTGGGCCGCTTCCTTGAGTGTCGACAGCGGCACCTCATGAACCCCGAGACGGCGGGTCAGGGTGCGTTCCTTCATCAACGGGGAACCGGTCTCGCGGACCGGGCGCATGGTGCGGTAGACCGAGGCTGCCATCTCACCGGCCGAGGCCGCGGTGTGCCACGGATGGCGCACGACATCGAACAACGCCTTCGGCGCGGCCTCGGCCACGCCGGTGACCGCTTGGCGCACCAACCCGAGGTCGTAGCGCAGCACATCGAGATAGCCGCTGAGCAGGCCATGCTCGTGCACCTCGGGATGGTCGGACTGGTTCTCGACCGATTCGATGGATCTCGGTTCCTCGGTGAGATCGAACAGGTGCATCGCGATCTGCACCCCGCCCACCCCGTCGGTGAGTGCGTGGTGGAACTTGCAGAGCACCGCCGCGGCGCCACCTTCGAGTCCTTCGATCAGGGTTGCGTGCCACAGTGGCCGGGCGCGGTCGAAGTCTGACATCGCCGCCACCCGCGCCATTTCCAGCAGACCCTCGAGGTTGCCCGGTACCGGCGCCGACACTCGGCGCAGGTGGAAGTTGATATCGAAGTCGGGGGCCGTCTCCCACCGCGGCGGGGTGGGCGGTGGTGACTCGATGACCCGCTGCCGCCAGATGGGCAGAGAACGCGCCAGCACCTCGAAGCGGTCGCGCACCACGTCCCAGTCCGGCGAGCGCTCCAGCATGATGACTGTCACCACCGTCGACCGCAGTCGGGGATCGGACTCCATCGCCCAGGTGAAGGCATCTGTCTGGCTCATGAATTCACTCATCGTGACTCCACGCTACGACTGCCGATGCCTGTCGTCACCACCCTTGGCGGCAACTGGTGACTTTCTTCTCTGCGGGGTTGGCAGAATCGGAAGCATGACGATGGGCGACAAACGCCGCCGGGCCCACGACAAGCTCGCGGCGCTGCCCGGGGTGAGGGCGATTCGTCGCCCCGTGACGCCGGAAGCGGGCGAGGATTTCGACCTCTACTACGTGCGCACCGGCCCCCCAGGCGGGAAGCCGCTGGTGATCGTCCCGGGCGGGCCGGGTATGGCGTCGATCGGCCACTACCAGGGCCTGCGCCGCCGCGCGGCGGCCGCGGGACTCGACGTCATCATGGTCGAACACCGCGGAGTGGGGATGTCGCGCCACGACGACGCCGGCGAGGACCTGCCGCCGGAGGCCCTGACCATCGAGCAGGTGGTCGACGACATCGCCGCGGTTCTGGCCGACGCCGGGGTGTCCCAAGCAGTGGTGTACGGAACGTCGTACGGCAGCTATCTGGCGGCCGGAGTCGGGGTTTGCCACCCCGAACTGGTCGCCGCGATGGTGTTGGACTCGCCCCTGCTCAACCGCGACGACATCGAGATCGTGCGGCGTGAACTGCGCGGGCTGTTCTGGCATGGGGAGGATCCGGAATCCGCCGATCTTGCGGCTAAGGTCCGAGAACTGGCCGAACAGGGCGGCTTGACCCCCAGCGACGCGCAACTCGCGGCCGCGCTCTACGGGATCGGCGGATCGGGGATGCTGCACCGTATCTTGGACCTGCTGCTCGACGACCGGCGGTTGCTGTGGACGACGATGAGTTTCGTCGGCAAGATGGCCGGCCGAAAGATGCCCTACCGCAACGAGTCCGATCTGGTCGGCCCGATCGGGTTTCGGGAACTCAACTTCCACGGCACCCCGGACGGACTGCCGCTGGATCCGGCGGTGGCCATGCGGGAATCGGCGTCTGAGGTCCCACCCGATTTCGAGGGGGAACCCTTCGACCTGGTCGACCAGATGCCGGCCTTCCGCTGGCCGACCGTGGTGATCTCCGGGGGCAACGACCTGATCACCCCGCCTGCGGTCGCCGAGCGCATCGCCGAATTAGTTCCGGATTCCGGGCTGGTGCGGCTGTCCACAGCAGGCCACAGCATCCTTGACACCCGGGAGAAGGCGGCGCTGCTGATCGCTGCGGCGGTATGTGAGGACCGGGCCGCCGAACTGCCGACTCAGGGGGACGAACTCGACCAGCTGCCGGCACCCCCGGAACTCCAGCTGATCGAGTGGGCCATCCACACCGCGGCTCGGGTGGAGGGTCTGCTGCCGGCGGCCGTGCCACGGTTGCTGCCCCGGATGCTGAGCGGCAGCGGCGAAAGTGGCGACCCCGAAAGCGGTGAAACCGACGCTACTTCATGAAACCGATAGCGCTGTAGTCCAAGTCGCCGACCCCGGAGGGCCCGAAGTTGGCCAGCGCGTCACGCACCGCCACGTTGCCCGGCGACTGGAACAACGCCAGGCTGAACACCTCGTCCCAGAGCATCTTGTCGACCTCGTTGGCCAGCGCTCGGGCCTTGGTCGGGTCCAGCTCATCCAGGACCTCCTCGACCTTGGCGTCGATGCCGGGCGAGGAGATCTTGCCGAAGTTGCTTTCCGCTCCGGTGGTGAAGATCTGGTTGAGGCAGCACAGCGCGAACGCGTCGCCGACCCAGGAGAATTGGGTGATGTCGAAATCGCCGACGTTGACGTAGTTGGTGAAGAAACCGTTGGCGGGCTTGACGTCCAACTCAAGCTTCACCCCGATCTGGGCCAGGCTGTTCTGGGCCACCTGAGCCACCTGCCGCCCGCTCTGGGAGTCGTAGAGCACGTCCCGGATCACCAGCTGCTTGCCGTCCTTCTCGCGGAACTGGCCGTTCTGTTTCCAGCCCAGCGCGTCGAGTTCGGACTTTGCTTTCTCCGGGTCGAACGCGACCACGGCGCTGTTGTCCTGGTAGCCCTCCTGGCCGGCGACGAAGATGTGGTTGCCCAGCGGGGTCGGGTTGTCCACCAAGCCCCGCTGCGCCACATTCACGATGGCCTGCCGGTCGATACCCTTGGCCACCGCCTGGCGCAGCGCCTTGTCGGACAGGATCGAACCCGGGGCCCCGTTGAAGGTCAGGTGATACCAACTCGGCCCGGGTGCCCGGCGGATCTGGACACCCTGGGTGCCCTGGGCGATCTTCAGCTCATCGAGCGAGGCGATGCCGGAGGCGTCAATGGTGTTGTTCTGCAGCGCCGGAATCCGGGCTGCGTCATCGAGGGCCAGGAAGGTGATGGAGTCCAGCAGTGGCGGTGTTCCCCACCATTTCGGGTTGCGGGACAACGTCACGCGCTGCGCGGTCCGGTCCACCGAGGTCACCATGAACGGACCCGCCGACGGTCCGGGCTTGTCGAGTTGACCCTTGTTGAACACATCCGGGTTGGCCGTCATGCTCTTGGGCAGCAGCATGGTGTTCCCGGCGAACATGCCGCGCCACTCCGGATAGTGCTGGGCGAAGGTCACCACAGCCTGCCGGTCGTCGACGCCGCGGGTCACCGAGGCCACCCGGTCGGCACCGTTGGGGGAGGCGATCGCGAACGCCTCGTCCTTGCCGCTGGTGGCGTTGATCTGTGAAGCGATGTCCTCCCAGGTGATCGGCGCACCGTCGGACCAGGTGGCCTTCGGGTTGATCGTGTAGGTGACCACCTGCGGATCGGTCTTGGTCAGCTCCACCGACGTGAAGTAGTCGGTGTTGACCTTCATCGATCCGTCTGGGGCTATGACGAACGACCGCGGCATGGTCGGGCGCTGCATCGAGCCGTTGTCGGCCTCGTTGCCGTCGATGTTGAGGGTGTTGAAGTTCGACGGCAGCGCCCCGATCGCCAGCCTGAGGTTGCCACCCTTCTTCAGGGTCGCCGGGTCCTGCGGGTTGATATCGCTGCTCTTGCCGAGTTCGGCGTTGCCGCCGGCGGAACCGGCGTCGCGGTTGGGTGCGGCGCAGCCGGCCACCACGAGCATGGCGGCTGAGGCCAACGCGGCGATCCGGCTGCCGCGCCGGCGGACGGTTGAGGTCACGGTTCATCTCCTCCGAGGATCGCGGGTCGCTGATTGCTGACGACCCCGGCCCCCAAAGTATCGTTGGCCAGTGCGATCGCGGCGCAGGACCGGGCTGTGCGTCGTAGTCGCCGTGCTGTGCGCCGGCACTCAGGCGCCTCCGGCGCACGCCGACGCCGACGTTCTGTGGCGGCTGGTGCACGACCAGTGCGTACCCGGCCTGGTGCAGCGAGCCGACCCCTCGCCCTGTGCAGCAGTTGACCTCTCCGCCGGTCCGGACGACGGCTACGCCGTTCTCAAGGACTACGACGGCGCCCGGCAGTACCTGCTCATCCCGACCGCCCCGATCCCCGGCATCGAGAGCCCGATCCTGCTCGACCCGGCCACCCCGAACTATTTCGCCGACGCCTGGCGGGTCAGATCGTTCACCGAGGCCGCCGCCGGCGGCGCGCTGCCCCGCGACTGGCTGTCGGTCGCCGTCAACTCCGCAGTGGCCCGAACCCAGGACCAACTTCATCTGCACGTCGACTGCGTGAGAGCCGACGTGCACGAGGCACTGGCCCGCTACGCCGACGCACTCGGTTCGGCGTGGGCGCCGTTTCCGGTCCCACTGGTGGGACGGAACTACAGCGCGATCGCCGTCGACGGCGAAGACCTCGAGGCAGACCCCTTCGAATTGCTGGCCACCGGGCTTCCGGGCGCGGCCGCGGATATGGGCAGCCACACCCTGGTCGTGTCGGGCTCGGCCCGTGGATTCGTGATCCTGGCTGCACGGGTCAGTCCCGGCGACACCTTCGGTGGTGAGGACCTCCAGGACCACCGGGCCTGCCCGCCGCCGATGCAGGCCGGTCCCGCGACCGCCAAGTGACTAGCGGCGCGAGGGGTCCGGTTGGGGGATCGCGGACAGCAACCGCCGGGTGTACTCATGTTGGGGGTCTGCGAAAACTTTCTCGCTGTCGCCGTATTCGACGATCGCGCCCCGGTACATCACCGCCACCTGGTGGGCCAGGTGTTTGACCACCGACAGGTCATGAGAGACGAAGAGATAGGACAGGTCGAACTCGCGCTGCAGATCCAGCAGCAGATTGATGATCCCGGCCTGGATGGAGACGTCCAGCGCGGAGACCGGCTCGTCGAGGGCCAGGATCTTGGGCTTCAGCGCCAGCGCGCGGGCGATGCCGATGCGCTGCTTCTGGCCGCCGGAGAACTCGCCGGGGTAGCGGCTGGCGTCGGCGCGACGCAGCCCGACGAGCTCCAGTAGTTCTGCAACCCTTGTGTCGGTGGCCTTTTTGTCGAAACCGTTGGCGCCCAGGGGTTCAGCGAGAATATCGAATACCGGCATCCGTGGGTCCAGTGCGGCCACCGGGTCCTGGAACACCACCTGAACGTCGCCGCGAAGTTCCCGACGCCGATGCGGGCTGAGCGTGGCGACGTCTTCGCCGAGTACCTCGATGGTGCCCGCCTGTGGCGCCGTCAATTCCAGTATCTCGTGCAGGATGGTGGATTTCCCTGACCCGGACTCGCCCACGATGCCCAGGGTGCGGCCTCGCTGCACCTCGAAGCTGACCTGGTCCACGGCCCGGACCTCGCCGATTTGACGGCGGAACACGACTCCCTTGGTCAACCGATAGGTGCGAGACAGGTCACGCACTCTGACCACCACCTCGGGTGTGTCGCCGTCATCGACGTCGACCGGTTCGGTTGCCACACCGTAGATTTCGGCGGCGCTGCGCCCGGACACCTGCTCGGTGCGGATACAGGCCGCCCAGTGCCCGGGCGCGATTGTCAGCAGGGCCGGCTCGGCAGCCAGGCAATCGTCGATGGCGAGCGGGCAGCGTGGTGCGAACGGGCAGCCGGGTGGCAGGGTTACGAGGGAGGGGGGCGCGCCGGGGATCGGCACCAGACGCTCTCCGCGTGGGGCGTCGAGGCGGGGGACCGAACCCAACAGCCCTGCGGTGTAGGGCATCCGGCGGTCGGCGTAAAGCTGCGGCACCGTGGCGACCTCGACGGCTCGCCCGGCGTACATCACGAGCGCTCGGTCGGCGAACTCTGCGACCACCCCGAGGTCGTGGGTGATGATCAGCACCCCCGCGCCGGTGACGTCGCGGGCGGTCTTGAGCACCTCGAGGATCTGGGCCTGCACGGTGACGTCGAGTGCGGTGGTGGGCTCGTCGCAGATGATCAGGTCGGGATCGCAGGAGATCGCGATGGCGATTACCACGCGTTGGCGCTCACCGCCGGACAGTTCATGCGGGAACGCGCGGGCCCGCTGATCCGGCTGGACGATGCCCACCAGTTCGAGCAGTCCGATGGCCCGCTTGCGCGCCTCGGCCCGGCTGACGTCTGGGTTGTGCACCCGGATGGCCTCGGCGATCTGGTCGCCGACGGTGTAGACGGGGGTGAGCGCCGACATCGGGTCCTGGAACACCGTGCCGATGCGCAGGCCGCGGATCTTTGACATCTCCTCGTCGGCGAGGCCAAGAAGTTCCTGGCCGTCCATCAGCGCCGACCCCGACACCGTCGCGTACTCCGGCAGCAGTCCGATGACGGCCATCGCCGCCGCCGACTTGCCCGACCCGGACTCGCCGACCATCGCCACCACCTCGCGCGGTGCGATGTCATAGCTCAGCCCGCGTACCGCTTTCAGTTCCCCGTTATCGGTGGGGAAGCTCACCGTCAGATTCCGGACCGAAAGCAGGCTCACCGCTTGGTCTTCCGTCGTTGCAGGTTGGTGCTGCCGGGGTCGAACGCGTCCCGCAGGCCGTCGCCGATCAGATTGGCGCACAGGATGATCAGAACCAGCACCCCGGCCGGAAACAGGAATACCCAGGGGAAGGTGGTCGCCGACTTGGTGCCGTCGGCGATCAGGGTGCCCAACGACACATCGGGGGGCTGCACGCCGAAACCGAGGAAGCTCAAACCGGTTTCGGCCAGGATCGCCACGCCGACGTTGAGGGCGGTGTCGATGATCAGGATCGAGGCGACGTTCGGGAGGATGTGGCGGGCGATGATCCGTCGGCTCGGCACCCCCATGTAGCGCGCGGCCTGGACGTATTCGCGTTCCCGCAGGCTCATCGTCAGGCCCCGCACCATGCGAGAGCTGATCATCCAACTGAAGGCTGCCAGCAGAACGATCAGGAGTGCGACGTTCGCCGAGTTCTTGGTTCGGGGGGTGATGATCGCGATCAGGATGAAGCTGGGCACCACCAGCAGTAGGTCGACGAACCACATCAGGACGCGGTCGCGCCAGCCTCCGAAGTACCCGGCGATCGCTCCGACGGTCGCGGCGATCAGTGCAGAGATCACGGCCACACACACACCGATCAGCATCGACTTCTGCATGCCGCGCAGTACCTGCGCGAGCACGTCCTGTCCGATTGCGTTGGTGCCGAACCAGTGTCTCGGGCTGGGCGGGGTCTGCAATTCGTAGAAGTCGATGTCGGTGTGGGAGTAGGGAAGCAGAGGTGGGACCGCATAGCAGGCCGCGAACAGCACTATCAGCACGACCAGTGCCGCCACTGCCAGTTTGTTCTGCCGGAAGCGGCGGGTCACTAGGGTGCGTCGCGAGACGAACGTCTCCGCGACGACGACGGGTTGGGTGGCGGTCATGTCACCCGCACCCGCGGGTCGAGGACCGCGTAGATGACGTCGGAAAGCAGACCGGCCAGCAGCACCACCGCCCCGGAGAACAAGGTGATCGCCGCAATGATGTTGGTGTCCTGGGTGGCGATACCCTGCACGACCCATTCGCCCATCCCGTGCCAGCCGAAGATCTTCTCGACGAACACCGCCCCGGTGACCAGTCCGGCCACGCTGTACGCGAACAGCGTCGCCATCGGGATCAACGCCGTTCGCAGTCCGTGTTTGAATAGCGCCTGGCGGCGGGTCAGGCCCTTGGCGCGGGCGGTCCGGATGAAGTCCTGCCCCAGGACGTCGAGCATGGCGTTGCGCTGATAGCGGCTGTAGCCGGCGATCGAGATCAGGGCCAGCGTCGTCGTCGGCAGCACCAGATGCTGCAGGCGGTCGAGGAACTGATTCCAGGCACCGCCGACCGGGACCGCTGAGGTCTCGCCGGTGTACTCGAAGATCTGCAGGCCCGTCGCCCAGTTGACGTGAAGTGCCCCCAGGATGAGCAGGTTGGCCAACACGAACGTCGGCGTGCTGATGATCAGCAGCGACAGCACGGTCACCACGCGGTCGGAAAGCCGGTATTGCCGGACCGCGCCCCAGGCGCCGACCACCACGCCGATGATGGTGCCGAGCACCGAGCCGATCACCAACAACCGCAGGCTGACCCCGATGCGGCGACCGAGTTCCTCGGCGACCGGTTGACCGTTGACCGTCGTGCCGAAGTCGCCGCGCACCGCTCCGGACACCCAGTGCGCGTAGCGCAGCGGGATCGGCTTATCGAGATCCAGTTCGGCGGCCTTGGCGTCGATCACCGCCTGCGGCGGCCGCGGGTTGCGCTGCAGCAGGCTGTTCAACGGCGTGAAGGTGTAGGACGTGAGAGCGAAGGTCAGGAATGACGCCAGCGCCAATAGCACCAGGTAGTTGAGCAGCCGACGTGCCAGGAACCGGATCATCTGCCGACCCCTGTACGCATCAGCACAGGGTAGGAGATCGACGGCGTTTACCGGCGTTGGGCACGGCTACAAGCCTCGAACATGACCACATCCGTTCGCCGTTCGGCGTCGTTCCGTCCGATCGTCACCGCCACTCCGCCGCCTCCGCCGCTGGACTGAGACCCCTATAGCTCACGCCAGTCATGACGCCGGCGGGATCGGTCGATACCATCTCGACGACTGACCCGTTGACCACAGGAGTGCGACTGTGAGCGTGACCGACGAGTACCTGGCCAACAATGCCGAGTACGCCAAGAACTTCTCCGGCCCGTTGCCGCTGCCGCCGAGCAAGCACGTCGCGGTGGTCGCCTGCATGGACGCCCGGATGAACGTCTACGGCATCCTGGGCCTGAACGAGGGCGAGGCGCACGTCATCCGCAACGCCGGCGGGGTGGTGACCGACGACGAGATCCGCTCGCTGGCCATCAGCCAGCGCCTGCTGGGAACCCGCGAGATCATCCTGATCCACCACACCGACTGCGGAATGCTGACCTTCACCGACGACGACTTCAAGCGCGACATCCAAAAAGACACCGGGATCAAGCCCGAATGGGCGGCGGAGGCATTCCCGGACGTCGAGGAGGACGTCCGGCAGTCGCTGCGGCGCATCCAGAGCAGCCCGTTCGTCACGATGCATTCCTCGGCGCGAGGGTTCGTCTTCGACGTCGCCACCGGCAAGCTGCACGAGGTCAGCCTCTAGTTCCTCCGAGAGTGCGACGGGATCGCCATTCGGAGCGAAATTGCGATCTGGGCGCACTTTCGGCGTCCCCTGATGGCGCTTTGACACGCCACCTCGGCTGGTGGGTTAATGGTGGCGAGGCTGTTTAATTCGGCCAAAACTACCAACTTTACGAGGAAACCATGGCGAACTCGGTGGCGACCCAACCGCGGGCCGGGCAATACGAACTGAGCCATCTGCGCTCGCTGGAGGCGGAGGCTATCCATATCATCCGGGAGGTCGCCGCCGAATTCGAGCGGCCGGTGCTGCTGTTCTCCGGCGGCAAGGACTCCATCGTGATGCTGCACCTGGCGACGAAGGCCTTCGCTCCGGCCCGGTTGCCGTTCCCGGTCATGCACGTCGACACCGGCCACAATTTCGACGAGGTGATCGCCACCCGCGATCAGTTGGTGGACAGTCACGGACTGCGCCTGGTGGTGGCCAGCGTGCAGGAGGACATCGACGCGGGCCGGGTGGTGGACAACGGGCCCTCCCGCAATCCGCTGCAGACCGTCACGCTGTTGCGCGCCATCCGGGAGAACCGCTTCGACGCGGCCTTCGGCGGGGCACGCCGTGACGAGGAGAAGGCCCGGGCCAAGGAACGGGTGTTCAGCTTCCGTGACGAGTTCGGTCAGTGGGACCCGAAAGCCCAGCGCCCCGAACTGTGGAACCTCTACAACGGCCGTTACCGCAAGGGAGAGCACATCCGGGCGTTTCCGCTGTCGAACTGGACCGAATACGACATCTGGGCCTACATCGGCGCAGAGGACATTCAGTTGCCGTCCATCTATTACGCACACCGCCGACCGGTCTTCCGTCGCGACGGCATGCTGCTTGCGGTCCACGAGTTCATGCAGCCCACAGCCGGAGAGGACGTTTTCGAGACTTCGGTGCGGTTCCGCACCGTCGGCGACGTCACCTGTACCGGCTGCGTCGAGTCCACCGCTGCTTCCGTCGAGGACGTCATCGCCGAGACCGCAGTGTCAAGGCTCACCGAACGCGGTGCCACCCGCGCCGACGACCGCATCTCCGAGGCCGGCATGGAGGACCGCAAGCGGGAGGGATATTTCTGATGAGCACCCTGTTGCGATTGGCAACCGCTGGAAGTGTGGATGACGGCAAGTCCACGTTGATCGGCCGTTTGCTCTATGACTCCAAGGCTGTCATGGAGGACCAGATGGCAGCGGTGGAGCGCACGTCCCGCGAACGTGGCAACGACTACACCGACCTCGCGCTGGTGACCGACGGCCTGCGATCCGAGCGCGAACAGGGCATCACTATCGACGTGGCCTACCGCTACTTCGCCACCGCCAAGCGGAAATTCATCATCGCCGACACGCCGGGCCACATTCAGTACACCCGCAACATGGTCACCGGCGCGTCCACCGCGCAACTGGTCATCGTCCTTGTCGACGCCCGACACGGCCTGCTCGAGCAGTCCCGGCGGCACGCCTTCCTGGCCTCGCTGCTGGGGGTGCAGCACCTCGTCCTGGCGGTCAACAAGATGGACCTCATCGACTGGGATCAGCAGCGTTTCAACGAGATCCGCGACGAGTTCCACGACTTCGCCGCCCGCCTGGACGTCCACGATGTCACCACCATCCCGATGTCGGCGTTGCACGGCGACAATGTGGTGACCAAGTCTGAAGCGGCGCCCTGGTACGACGGGCCTCCTCTGCTGAGGCATCTTGAGGATGTCTACATCGCCGGCGACCGCAACCTGGTCGACGTCCGTTTTCCGGTGCAGTACGTCATCCGACCGCAGACCCTCGAGCACGCCGACCATCGCAGCTACGCCGGGACGGTCGCCAGTGGCGTAATCCGCACCGGCGACGAGGTGGTGGTGCTGCCGGCCGGCAAGAGCAGCCGTATCACCGCGATCGACGGGCCGAATGGTCCGGTGGCGGAGGCATTCCCGCCGATGGCGGTGGCGATCAGTCTCGCCGACGAGATCGACATCTCCCGCGGCGACATGCTGGCCCGTCCGCAGAACCAGCCGCAGGCCACCCGGGAGTTCGATGCGATGGTGGCGTGGATGGCGGACGACGCGACCCTGGAGCCGGGCCGCGAGTACATCATCAAGCAGACCACCCGCACCACCCGGGCGCGTGTCACTGCGCTGGACTATCGGCTCGACGTCAACTCCCTGCATCGGGACAAAAGCGCAACGGCGTTGAAACTCAATGAACTCGGCCGGGTCAGCCTGCGCACCACCGTTCCATTGCTACTCGACGAGTACGCCCGCAACACGTCCACCGGCTCGTTCATCCTCATCCATCCGGAGACCAATGTCACCGTTGCGGCCGGCATGGTCCGCGACACCGTTCCGGCCACCGTGCGGACGTCGTCTCCCAACACCGTGCGGCATGAGTCGCTGGTCACCGACCGCCTAACCAAGGGTCGCACCGTCTGGTTCACCGGTCTGTCCGGCTCAGGCAAATCGTCGATCGCCGTCATCGTCGAGCAGTTGCTTCTCGAACACGGTTGTCCGGCATACATTCTGGACGGTGACAACTTGCGACACGGGCTCAACTCCGATCTCGGATTCTCGATGGCCGACCGGGCCGAGAACCTCCGCCGGCTGGCCCACGTCGCGACCCTGATGGCCGATGCCGGTCTGACCGTCCTGGTGCCCGCCATCAGCCCACTACGGGAACACCGGGAACTGGCCCGTACCGTGCACGGCGATGCCGGGATCGAGTTCTTCGAGGTATTCGTCGACACACCACTGGAGGATTGCGAACAGCGCGACCCCAAGGGGCTTTATGCCAAGGCGCGGCGTGGCGAGATCACCCACTTCACCGGCATCGACAGTCCCTACCAGCGTCCCAAGAACGCGGATCTGCGACTGACGCCCGATCACAGCGCTGCCGAACTTGCCCAGCAGGTGGTGGACCTGTTGGAATCGCCGGCGTGAACGATCACGAACTCGCCGCATGGCTGGCCACTGAAGCAGGCCGCTTGTTGCTGGGCGTACGGACCGAGCTGGCCGACGCGTCGGCCTCGGAGCGCAAGGATCAGGGCGACAAGCGTTCGCACGAGTTCCTGATGCGAGAGCTGGCGACTGCCCGGCCGGCGGACGCAGTGCTGTCCGAAGAGGGCGCAGACGATGGTGCGCGATTGAGCGCCGAGCGGGTCTGGATCGTCGACCCGCTCGACGGAACCCGGGAGTTCTCCGAACTCGACCGCGACGACTGGGCTGTGCATGTGGCGTTGTGGGAAGGCGGCGAACTGGCCGCCGGGGCGGTGGCACTGCCTGCCCAGGGCGTCACGCTGTCCACCCCCGCCGTTCCGGGTCTGCCCGTGCCGCCCGCGACGCCGCGCATCCTCGTTTCACGGACCCGGCCGCCCGCCGAAGCGCACCGGGTCTGCGAACACCTGGGCGGCACCCTGGTCGAGATGGGTTCCGCCGGCGCGAAGGTCGCCGCCGTAGTTCAGGGCAGAGCCGAGGTGTACGTGCATTCCGGCGGGCAATACGAGTGGGACTCTGCGGCCCCGGTCGCGGTGGCCCGGGCCGCAGGTTTGCACACCTCCCGCATTGACGGTTCGCCGCTGCGCTACAACCAGGCAGATCCGCTGCTGCCCGATCTGGTGGTCTGCCGACCCCAGCACGCCGAGTCTGTGCTGGCGGCGCTGACGCCCGGTTAGGCGCAGACTGCCCGATCGGGCTGTTGCCCCGTGGGCGTGGTGACGATTTTCAGGCGGAACCTGGCCACGCGGATGTTCAACGCTCCGTACCCGCCGACCCGCCCACGAAGGCTCGCAGCGAACACCCCGGAATTCCGGCGCGACATGCGCATGGGGGCGGCCCGCCGCGCACACACACAGCTATAGAAAAAACCTGAGTGCAATTCAGCTTTCTCTCAGCTATTGTAAGTGTCGCTCTTGCCAACGCTGGAAGGAAAAGAACTCCCATGAACGTTTCACTCCGCTCCCAGATGGTGGCCGGCGTCGCCGCCCTTGGCGCCACCGCAGTCGCCATCACCCCGATCACCCAGTCCGCAGCAGTGCCCTCAATGCAGCGCGTGGCCGCTTCCGTACAGCTGTCGGCGCTGTGGTCGGAGTTTTACAATCCGCTCGAGCCGCTTCTCTACCGGCTCGACGACGTCAACTACTACACCCTCAACCAGTCGTTCCCCGACTTCGTGTGGCCGGACTTCTTCTACGGCGAACAGGCCCTGTACGCACCTCTCAACGCGGGCATCATTCCCGACCTGGTCAACCAGTTCTCCACCGGCCCGCTGAGCGGCCTGGTGAACAATTTGTCGGGCTACGGCTACGCCGTGGCCGATGGCGCCATCACGCTTGGCGCCGGTGTCGCAGACTCCGTGTTCTATGCACTCCCGACCGCTGTCACCGCGGTCCAGGAACTGATCGCCGGTGATCCCCAGGCCGCCCTCGACGCGCTGGTAACCGGTATCGTCGAACCGATCACGAACGGCCTCAGCTACGCGGCGGCCGCGGCCGGCTACATCGTCCAGAACGCCATCCAGAACGTGCGGATCGTCGCCACCGAATTCGTGCCCTACCTGGTGCGAGAGCTGATCGGCGACTCACTGGTACCCGGTCTGACGTATATGGCGAACAACCTTGTCGCCACCGTCCAGACGGTCATCCAGGACATCGCCGGTGGCAACCTCGCGGACGCCTGGAATGACGCCACCTTGGGCCTGGTGGGCTTCGACGGGCTGCTCGGTAACGCCATCAAACTGACCATCGGGCCCGGCATCACCGAGGTGGTCGAGGACGTCGAGGAGGTCACCATCGCCAGTGGTCGCGCTATCGTCACCAGCGAACTGCAGCGCCTCGGCGGCCAGAAGAGTCTGGGCGAAGGCGGCATCTCGAACCCGGACTTCTTCGTGCCGTCCGGTGCCGCTGCCGTGGACCCCGCTCCGGCGGCGGCGTCGGAGGCCGAAGCCCCGGCCTCGGTTGCTCCAGTGGCAGCCGTCGAGGCCCCCGCGGCGGACGACCTCGGCGACGCCCCGAAGTCCGTCGAGGCGCCTGCGACGGATGATCTCGGCGACGCCCCGAAGGCTGTCGACGCCTCGAAGGCCGTCGACAGTGGTGACGCCGTGGACGTGGGTCCGGCCGTTGGTTCGTCCCCTCGGGCGGCCAGCAACGCCAAGGGTGGCGCCGATTCCGAGAGCGCGGGTCCGAAGGCTTCGAAGCGTGCGGACCGTGCCGGAGCGTCCGGGAAGCACTCCCGCGGCGCTCGCTGATAGGTGATGGTGGTGCCCCTCCCTGGCAGGGAGGGGCACCACTGCTTCTAGCCTCAATTGCAGTCTCAGCTATTTCTCAGGTATGCTGGAATTCTTCGAGCAGAAAGGCGGTGCGTAGTGCCCGGCGCGTTTGGTCCGATTCTCACGACGGGAGTGGCGCTCAGCGCTGCTGTCGTGGTGGTGACCAACCCCGTCACCGCTCCGCACGCCGACGTCAGGATTCCGGCGGTCCAGGTTGCCCACACCAGCAACCACGCTGCCGACATGCTCGACGACGACTTCATCGAGGCTCTCGGCCCCGCTCCGGCAACTTCGAACAATCCGTTGGCCGTACTCAAAGACTTGGTCGACACGCTCGTCGCGAACGCCGCCGACATGGGGAAAAGCGCAGTCCTCCACGCGTTTGTCGCCGGTGCCCGTGTGGTGACCGAACCGGAATTGACGTCTGTCTCCCGTCCGCTCGTCCCGTCGACGGATCCGGCGGTGCCGGTCTGGCCCGTTGCGCCGGGACCCGTCGCTGAAGATCTGCGACCGGTGGTGGAGCAGGCACTGGCTGCCGTCATCGCCGATGTCGGCGACCTCTCCGACTCCAGTGTCCTGGCCGCCGCCTTCCTTGCCGGCGCGGCCCTGTCCGTCGAGCAGAACCCCATCGTGGGTCAGTTGAATCAACTCGTCGATATCGGCCCCGCACTTGACAGCCTCGGCTCGGCGGTGACCGTGCTTCAGCAGTCGACCGGCGACGCTATCCGCACCGTTGTCCAGCAGTACCTGCCTGTGGCGCCCTCGTTCGCCGAACGCGAGGACTCCCCGTCGACGGGCGCAACTCTGACCCCGGGCGTCCTAGCCCTGGGGGGTGCCGCCGACGACGGCCCGTCCGCCCGGATGCACCGCCGCCCCGTTGTGGATCCACGCGTCCCGGGCCAGTTGCGGTCAAGTCAGAACGACGCCGATCCCACACCGGCTGAGGCTGTTTCGTCTAAGCGTGCGTTCGCCGGTTTGGCCGCGTTCGGTCAGAGCCGCCAGCAGCCGACGGCGCCCCGAGAGGCGAGCGGTGCACTCCGCGGAGCGATCAGTCGGGCTGTCAAAGCGCGCACCGACCGCACCGACAACTAGCCGACTCTCGGATCACTCTCCTGGCAGAATCCGCAGAATGCGGATGTCGGCGAAAGCGGAGTACGCCGTGCGCGCCATGGCTTATCTGGCCTCCGTCCCGTCCGATGCCGTGGTGAAGACCGACGATCTCGCGAAGGCCCAGGGCATCCCCGGCCAGTTCCTCGCCGACATCCTGTCCGATCTGCGCGCAGACCGACTGGTTCGCAGTCACCGTGGCCGCGAGGGCGGCTACGCCCTGGCCCGCCCGGCCGACCAGATCAGCATTGCCGACGTCATGCGCTGTATCGACGGACCGTTGGCGAGCGTGCGCGATATCGGCTTGGGGGATCTGCCCTACTCCGGCCCGACAGTGGCCCTGACCGACGTGTGGCGCGCTCTGCGCGCCAGCATGCGGGCTGTCCTGGAGCAGACCACTCTCGCAGACGTCGCGGCCGGGACACTGCCGGAACATGTCAGCCGGATGGCGCGGGACTACATCACCCAGGAAGACCGGCGGGGGCGACACAGCAACTGACCGGCGCGTGCCACAATCGCGCTTGTGCGAATAGGCATGACCATGCCGGTGATGGAACCCGACCTCGACGGCGCCATGCTGCGACAGTGGGCGAGGATGGTCGACGAGGGCCCGTTCTCATCGCTGTGCTGGGGCGAGCGCATCGCCTTCGACAACCCGGAGTCGCTGACCCTGCTGGGTGCGCTGGCGGCCTGGACAGACCGGGTGCCACTGGTCACCACCGTGGTCGTCCCGCAACTGCACGACCCGGTCCTGCTGGCGAAATCGTTGGCCACCGGTGACATGCTCAGCGGTGGCCGGCTCACGGTGGGCGTCGGGGTGGGCGGCCGGCACGAGGACTACCGGGCCGTCGGTGCTGATCCGTCGACCCAGACCATGCGTGAAATGGCAGACCGGGTCGCCGTCATGAAGAAAGTTTGGGAAGGGCAGAATCTCACCGATTCCGTTGTGCCGGTTGGCCCCAGGCCCGTGCAGCGTGCCGGTCCGAGACTGCTGGTCGGCACCGTCGGACCCAAGACGCTACGCAGTGCCGCACCGTGGGCCGATGGCCTCGCAGGGATCACCTTGAACCTCGACCTCGCCGAGCAGAGCGCACTGTTCGACGTGGGCCGCACCGCATGGGCGGAAGCCGGCAAGCCGCCTCCGCACCTGGCAACCTCATTCTGGTTCGCCTTCGGGTCCCCCGAGGATTCCCGGGCTCAGATCCATCGTCATCTGCGGCATTACATGAACTGGATTCCGCGCGAGGTCGTCGATGCGATGGCGCCCTTGACCGGGTGGGCGGGCACCGAGGAGCAACTTGCCGACGTACTCAGAGGATTCGCCGCCATCGGCACCAGCGAGATCCATCTGATTCCCACCAGTTCGGACCTCGATCAGTTGCGCCGCGCCGCGGCCGTCGCCGCGGACTTCCAGTCCGGCACCGCAGACCAGGGGAGCGTGCAGTGAGCTTCGGCAACTATCAGTTGGAGATCTATCTTCAGGGTCTGACCGGGGTGCTTCCCACCCTTCCGATGTCCTTCGCCGAACTCGAGGTGCGGGCAGAGCAGGCTCTGTCGCCTTCGGTGTGGTCCTACGTCGCCGGCGGTGCCGGGGACGAGTTGACACAGCGGTCCAACGCCACCGCATTTCACCGCTGGGGGCTTATCCCGCGCATGCTGGTCGGTGCCACCGAACGGGACCTGTCCGTCGAACTGTGGGGTCGAACCTGGCCGGCGCCGGTGTTCATGGCGCCCATCGGCGTGATCGGTCTGTGTACCCAGGACCGGCACGGCGACCTGGCCGCAGCCCGCGCTGCCGCCCGCACCGGCGTGCCGATGTGCGTGTCCACGCTGACCATGGATCCCCTGGAGGATGTGGCAGCCGAATTCGGTGATACCCCAGGGCTTTTCCAGCTTTACACGCCAACCGACCGGGAACTCGCCGAAAGTCTGGTCGCTCGTGCCGAGGCCGCCGGCTACGCCGGAATCGTGGTCACTCTTGACACCTGGATCCCAGGCTGGCGGCCGCGTGATTTGTCCAGCGCCAACTTCCCGCAACTACGCGGGCTGTGTCTGGCCAACTACCTCAGCGACCCGCATTTCCGTTCCACAGTGCAGGCCGATATCGACGCGGACCCCCGCAGCGCCGTCATGCACTGGGTCAGCATCTTCGGGAACTCCCTGACCTGGAGCGATTTGGGGTGGCTGCGGTCCATCACGTCGTTGCCGCTGATCCTCAAGGGCATCTGCCATCCCGAGGATGCCCGCCGGGCCATCGGCGCCGGAGTCGACGGGATCTACTGCTCCAACCACGGCGGTCGCCAGGCGAACGGCGGTCTGCCCGCCATCGACTGTCTCCCGGAGGTCGTGGCCGCTGCCGGGGACGTGCCGGTGCTGTTCGATTCCGGGGTTCGCTCGGGTGCCGATGTGGTCAAGGCGCTGGCATTGGGCGCCGCAGCGGTGGGCATCGGCCGTCCCTATGCCTACGGGGCGGCGCTCGCCGGAACCGACGGAATCGTCCACGTCCTGCGCTCGATTCTTGCCGAGGCCGACCTGATCATGGCCGTCGACGGCTACCCCGGCGTCAAAGATCTCACCCCGGAGGCGCTGCGCCGCGTCGGCTGATCCGCTTAGCTGATCGGTATGCAACAGCCGAGCACCGAAGTGTCCCGACTCCGGGAGAAACAGGACCGCAACCGCGAGACCCTCGATACGGTGCTCGACAGCACGCTGTTGGCCACCGTGGCCTTCGTCCGCGACGGTCATCCGGTGGCGCTGCCCATCGGTTTCGCGCGCCTGGGCGACGAACTTGTCATCCACGGCTCCACCGGGTCGCCGTGGATGCGCGGACTCGCCGGAGGTGCGCCGGTGTCGGTGGCGGTGACCGCGCTGGACGGAATCGTGGTGGCCCGCAGCGGGTTCGAGTCCTCGTTCCGCTACCGAAGCGCTGTGCTCTTCGGCCGGTTCGAGGCTGTGGCCGATGACGAGAAGAACCGCTACCTGCAGGAACTGACTGACGCGTTCATCCCCGGTCGCGTCGCCGAGCTACGCGCCAGCACCACGCGTGAACTCGCCGCCACCCTCGTGCTCCGGCTGACGATTGGACCGGACAACTGGTCGTTGAAGATCGGCGACGGGTGGCCTGAGGACGAGGCCGAGGACATCGCCGCCGGCGGGTGGGCCGGGGTGGTGCCGATCCTGACCACCTACGGCACGCCGTTGCGTGCCCCGGACTGCGACCCGGCCGTGCCCCTGCCGGATTCGGTGCGGTTGATGACCGGGGACTAGCGAAGGTCCCGTACCCGGCCGTGGCGGCCCGAACTGGCGCTGGGATGGCAGCGAAGTATGGGAAACGATCGCGATCTGACCTGGTGCCCCCGGCAGGATTCGAACCTGCGGCCTTCTGCTCCGGAGGCAGACGCTCTATCCCCTGAGCTACGGGGGCGCACCATGCTGCGCCGTCGGGCGGTCTCAGCCTAACGCATAGGATGAACCCCCGTGACCCCCGCCGATCTCGCCGAGCTGTTGCGCCGCACCGCCGCGACGGTGCTGGCCGCACACGGTCTGGATGCCGACGCTCTGCCGGCCGCCGTCACCGTCGAGCGGCCCCGAAATCCCGAGCACGGCGACTACGCGACCAACATCGCCCTGCAGGTGGCCAAGAAGGTCGGCGCCAACCCGCGCGAACTTGCCGGGTGGCTGGCGGCCGCACTGTCAGAGGCCGACGGCATCGCCTCGGCCGAGGTCGCCGGGCCCGGCTTCGTGAATCTGCGCATCGAGACTTCCGCCCAGGGCGTCATCGTCACCGACGTACTGCAGTCCGGAGACGGCTACGGCAACTCCGACCTGCTGGCAGGTCGCTCCATCAACCTCGAGTTCGTGTCGGCCAATCCCACCGGACCGATCCACATCGGCGGCACGAGGTGGGCGGCCGTGGGTGACGCGCTCGGCCGGCTGCTGAGTACACAGGGCGGCCAAGTGGTCCGGGAGTACTACTTCAACGACCACGGTGCGCAGATCGACCGGTTCACCAACTCGCTGATCGCCGCGGCCAAGGGCGAGCCCACCCCCGAGGACGGTTACGCGGGCGCCTACATCGGCGACATCGCGGCGCAGGTGCTGGCCAAGGCGCCCGACGCGCTGGCACTGCCCGAGGCCGAGCAGCGCGAGACGTTCCGGTCCATCGGGGTGGACCTGATGTTCGACCACATCAAGACCTCGCTGCACGAGTTCGGCACCGACTTCGACGTCTACACCCACGAAGACTCGATGCACACCAGCGGCCGGGTCGATGAGGCGATCGCCAAGCTGCGTGCCAACGGCGCCATCTACGAAAAAGACGGCGCCACCTGGCTGCGCACCACCGAATTCGGGGACGACAAGGACCGTGTCGTCATCAAGAGCGACGGCCAGCCTGCCTACATCGCTGGAGACCTCGCCTACTACCTCGACAAGCGGCAGCGCGGCTTCAACTTGTGCATCTACATGCTCGGCGCCGACCACCACGGCTACATCGCCCGACTGAAGGCGGCTGCCGCCGCTCTCGGTGACGACCCGGACACCGTCGAGGTGCTGATCGGGCAGATGGTGAACCTGGTCCGCGACGGTCAACCGGTGCGGATGAGCAAGCGGGCCGGCACCGTGATCACCCTCGACGACCTCGTCGACGCCATCGGCGTGGACGCCGCACGCTACGCACTGACCCGGTCGTCGGTGGACTCACCCATCGACATCGACCTGCAACTGTGGTCTTCGGCATCCAGCGAAAACCCGGTCTACTACGTGCAATACGCCCACGCGCGACTGTGCGCGCTGGCCCGCAACGCCGCCGACCTCGGTGTCAGCCCCGACACCGGCCAGCTGGATCTCCTCACGCACGACAAAGAGGGCACCCTGATCCGTAACCTCGGTGAATTCCCGCGGGTGCTGGCAGCGGCGGCCTCGTTGCGTGAACCGCACCGGGTGTGTCGTTACCTGGAGGACCTGGCCGGTGACTACCACCGTTTCTATGACTCGTGCCGGGTACTGCCCCAGGGCGACGAAGAACCCGGTGACCTGCACCGCGCCCGCCTGGCACTGTGCGAAGCCACCCGCCAGGTGATCGCCAACGGCCTGAGAATTCTCGGCGTGAGCGCCCCGGAGCGGATGTGAACGTCCATCCCGCCGGGCCCCGCCACGCTGGGGAGATCCACCATGAGGAGACCCCACCCCGGCCGCTGAACGCAGCCGACCTGTTGGCATTGGCGCCGAATGTCTGGCCGCGCAACATCTTTCGCGGCGATGATGGACAAGTGCGGATCGCCGGCGTTCCGGTTACCGAACTCGCCGACGATTACGGAACCCCGTTGTTCGTCATCGACGAGGCCGACTTCCGCAGCCGCTGCCGTGAGATGGCGGACGCCTTCGGGGGCGGCCGCAACGTGCATTACGCGGCCAAGGCGTTCTTGTGCAGTGAGATCGCCCGCTGGGTGGCCGAGGAAGGCCTCTCCCTGGATGTCGCCAGCGGGGGTGAGTTGGCAGTCGCGCTACACGCAGATTTCCCGGCTGAGCGGATCGCCCTACACGGCAACAACAAATCCGTCGACGAACTGACCGCCGCAGTCAAGGCCGGCATCGGTCATGTTGTGTTGGACTCGCTGACCGAGATAGACAGACTCGACGTCATCGCCGGCCAGGCGGGGGTGGTGCAGAACGTCCTGGTCCGCGTCACCGTCGGAGTGGAAGCGCATACCCACGAGTTCATCGCGACCGCGCATGAGGACCAGAAGTTCGGCCTCTCCTTGGCCTCCGGGGCGGCGATGGAGGCGGTTCGCAGGGTCTTCGCGGCCGCAAACCTGCGACTGGTGGGACTGCACAGCCACATTGGCTCGCAGATCTTCGACGTCGGCGGATTCGAACTCGCCGCCCGTCGGGTGATCGGCTTACTGCGGGATGTCGTCGCCGAGTTCGGTGTGGACCGGACAGCCCAGATCGGAACCGTGGACCTGGGTGGGGGACTGGGTATTTCGTACGTGCCGCAGGACGATCCTCCGCCGATCGGCGATCTGGCCGCCAAACTGGATGCCATCGTCGCCGCGGAGTCCGCCGCGGTCGGTCTGCCCGTTCCGAGGCTGGTCGTCGAACCCGGCCGGGCGATCGCCGGCCCCGGCACCATCACCCTCTACCAGGTCGGCACCGTCAAAGACGTCGCAGTGAGCGGCGCCGCGCATCGGCGCTACATCAGTGTGGACGGCGGTATGAGCGACAATATCCGCACGTCGCTGTACGGCGCGCAGTACGACATCAGGTTGGCATCCCGGGCAAGTTCAGCCCCACCGGTGCTCGCCCGAATAGTGGGCAAGCACTGTGAGAGCGGTGACATAGTGGTGCGCGACGCCTGGGTGCCCGACGACGTGACCCCGGGTGACCTGCTCGCGGTAGCTGCCACCGGTGCGTACTGCTACTCGATGTCGAGTCGGTACAACCTGGTCGGGCGGCCGGCGGTGGTGGCGGTGCGCGACGGGGAGTCGCGTCTGGTTCTGCGCCGGGAAACGGTGGACGATCTGCTCAGTCTGGAGGTGCGGTGACGAACGCGAGTGACAAACCGATTGGTGTCGCGGTGCTCGGTCTGGGCAACGTCGGGCGCGAAGTGGTCCGGATCATCGAGGAGAGTGCGACCGATCTGGCCGCCCGAGTCGGTGCGCCCCTTGAGTTGCGCGGAGTGGCGGTGCGGCGGGTCGCCGCTGACCGCGGCCTGCCTCTGGAGATGCTGACCGATAACGTCGAGGATCTGGTTTCGCGCGAGGACGTCGACGTCGTCGTGGAGTTGATGGGTCCCGTAGAGCCGGCCCGCAAGGCGATCCTGACCGCCCTGGAAGCCGGCAAATCGGTCGTCACGGCGAACAAGGCCCTACTGTCGCAGTCCACCGGCGAACTCGCCGAGGCGGCCGAACGTGCCCGGGCGGATCTGTACTTCGAGGCCGCCGTCGCCGGGGCCATCCCGGTGATCCGCCCGTTGACCCAATCGCTGGCCGGCGACACCGTGCTTCGGGTCGCCGGAATCGTCAACGGCACCACCAACTACATCCTGTCCGAAATGGCAACCACCGGAGCCGAATATGCCTCCGCGCTGGCTGACGCGAGCGCGCTGGGCTACGCCGAGGCCGATCCCACCGCCGACGTCGAGGGCTACGACGCCGCGGCCAAGGCGGCGATCCTGGCCTCGATCGCGTTCCACACCAGAGTCACCGCCGACGACGTCTATCGGGAGGGCATCACCAAGGTCAGCCCGGCCGACTTCGAGGCCGCCCGGGCGCTGGACTGCACCATCAAGTTGCTGGCCATCTGCGAGCGGATCACCACCGATGGACAGCAACGCGTTTCCGCGCGGGTCTACCCGGCGCTGGTGCCCCTCGAGCATCCGCTGGCGTCAGTCAACGGTGCTTTCAATGCGGTGGTCGTCGAGGCGGAGGCCGCCGGCCGGCTGATGTTCTACGGTCAGGGCGCCGGTGGCAACCCGACCGCTTCGGCTGTGATGGGCGACGTGGTCATGGCCGCACGCAACCGGGTTCAGGGCGGCCGGGGACCGCGGGAATCCCGTTACGCAGAGTTGCCGATCGCCCCGATGGGGATGATCTCCACCCGCTACTACGTCAGCATGAAGGTCAAGGACCGCCCCGGCGTATTCGCCTCCGTGGCAACCGAATTCGGTAAACGCGAGGTCAGCATCGCCGAGGTGCGCCAAGAGGGTATGGCCGACGGGTCGGCACGCATCGTCGTGGTCACCCACCGTGCTACCGATGCCGCTCTCTCCGAGACCGTGTCCGCGCTGGCCGATCTGGATGTGGTCGACGAGGTCACCAGCGTGCTGCGCATGGAGGGAACCACCGAATGAGCGATCAGCGTCGTGCGCGAGGATTTGGGGACTGCCGCGGCCGTGTCGGGTGCTCCTGGCCGGGCCTGATCGAGGCGTACCGGGATCGCCTTCCGATGGCCGCGGACTGGACTCCAGTGACCCTGAAGGAGGGCGGCACCCCGCTGGTAGCCGCCCCGCGACTGTCCGAGAAGACCGGCTGCACCGTGCACATCAAGGTCGAGGGGCTCAATCCCACCGGGTCGTTCAAGGACCGTGGCATGACCATGGCTGTCACCGAGGCGGTCGCGCGGGGGCAGAAGGCCGTGCTGTGCGCATCGACCGGCAACACCTCGGCAAGCGCCGCCGCCTACGCCGCGAGGGCCGGCATCACCTGCGCGGTGCTTATCCCGCAAGGCAAGATCGCGATGGGCAAGCTGGCGCAGGCGGTGATGCATGGCGCCAAGATCATTCAGATCGACGGCAACTTCGACGACTGCCTGGAACTGGCTCGTAAGCTGACCGCCGACTACCCGACCATCTCCCTGGTCAACAGCGTCAACCCGGTGCGGATCGAGGGCCAGAAGACCGCGGCGTTCGAGATTGTCGACGTCCTCGGCCACGCCCCGGACATCCATGCCCTGCCGGTCGGCAACGCCGGCAACATCACCGCGTACTGGAAGGGCTACACCGAGTACCACCGCGACGGAGTGAGTGACAGCCTGCCGCGCATGCTCGGCACCCAGGCTGCCGGTGCGGCACCCCTGGTGCTCGGCCACCCGGTCAGCAAGCCCGAAACACTGGCCACCGCCATCCGAATCGGCTCCCCGGCGTCGTGGGACGGCGCCATGGCGGCCAAGGAGCAGTCCGGCGGCCGCTTCCTGGCGGCCACCGACGAGGAACTACTGGAGGCGTACCACCTGCTCGCCCGCGAAGAGGGGATCTTCGTCGAGCCCGCCTCGGCCGCCAGTGTCGCCGGCCTGCTGAAGGCGGCCGAGGACGGCTGGGTACGCCCCGGTTCGACGGTGGTCTGCACGGTCACCGGCCACGGACTGAAGGACCCCGACACCGCGCTACGCGACATGCCGACCGTCACCGCGATCCCCGTGGAACCGGCTGCGGTGGTGGCCGCGCTGGGACTGGACTGAGGGCAGGTGAACCCGGAGTTGACTGTTCTGCTGCCCGCCGGGTTGACCGGCAGTGCGACTGTCGCGGCATCCAGCGCCAACCTCGGCCCGGGTTTCGACAGCCTCGGTTTGGCGCTGGCGCTCTATGACGAAGTGACGGTCGAAACCACCTCTGGCTCAACTGTTGTCGAGGTCGAGGGCGAGGGCCGTGGGCAGGTGGCGTCCGGAGCTGACAACTTGGTGGCGGTAGCCGTTCGGCGTGGTCTTGCCGCCGTGGGCATCGAAGCCTCTGGGCTGAAGGTGAACTGCCGCAACGCTATTCCGCACTCTCGTGGACTCGGATCTTCGGCGGCCGCAGTGGTCGGCGGTCTCGCTGCCGCGAATGCCCTTGCGGCGCAGGCCGATCGGTCCACACTCACTCCCGAGCAGCTGATTCAGCTGTCCGGAGAGTTTGAGGGCCATCCGGACAACGCCTCGGCGTCGGTACTGGGCGGGGCGGTGGTGTCGTGGACCGAATCGTCGGTCGCCGGCGCCGCGGGCCCCGGCTACTTCGCCGCGCCGCTTCGACTGCACCCCGACATCCGACTGTTCCCTGGGATACCCGAAGTGCGCTCATCTACTGCGGAGACCCGGGTGCTGCTGCCGGCCGAGGTCAGCCACGAGGCCGCTCGGTTCAATGTCAGCCGGGCCGCTTTGCTGGTGCTCGCACTTACCCAGCGTCCCGATTTGCTGATGGCGGCCACCGAGGATCTGTTGCACCAACCCCAGCGCGCCCCTGCGATGCCTGCGTCGGCGCAGTATCTGCAGCTACTGCGGCAAAACGGGGTGGCGGCAGTCCTCTCCGGTGCCGGGCCGTCAGTGCTGGCGCTGACCAACGGTGCCGACTTGCCCGCTGAGGCGCTGGGCTTCGCTCGCGAACACGGGTTTGCCACTGCCGAGGTCGGCGTGGGCGAACCGGTGCGCTGGAATACCGACGTCGCGGTTGGCGCGCAGGAGAATCGCGGGTGAGGCTTTCTTGCCTCGTGCAGCGATGCGCGTTATCCTCGGAGTTGTCCAGCAACTGCTGCGTAGTCACTGCGCCGACACCTAGGACGATCACCGACTTTTGATGTTTAATCCAGTGGACTGACGGTTGGCCTGTTGGCCACTCAGCCCGACACCCGCTGACACCGAGCAACGGTGAGACTTAGCGTCCAGCCAATCCGCTGAACGCCAGAAACCCCCGCGAGTCGAGAACGCGAGGGAAAGAAAGGAATTCCGTGACTGATACGGACCTCATCACGGCTGAGAACCACACCGCGGACAACTCTGCGGCCGGGGGAGCGGAGACTCCAGGCAGCAGCCCCGCCAAGGCGGGTTCGGGGGGTGGCTCGCTGGCCGCGATGGTGCTGCCCGAACTGCGCGCCCTGGCCAGTCAGGTAGGGGTGAAAGGGACCTCGGGCATGCGGAAGGGGGAGTTGATCGCCGCGATCAACGAGGTCCGCGGTGGCGGATCCCGCAACGGCGGCCACGACGGCGAGTCCGCCAAGGCACAGGAGAAGGCCCGCCCGCGGACGGAGTCCGCCGATGACGCGGCCGCGGTCAAGGGCCGGGACAGGGGCCAGGACGGCGAGGGCGCGGCGGCGGAAAACCGGACCGAGAGCGCTAAGACCGAGTCCGGTGGATCGCGGTCCGACAACCGCCGTGAGGCCCCGGCGGCCGAGCAGAGCAGCGGGGAGTCCAACTCGAGCGGCCAGCAGGGCGGCCAGAACGACGACGGCGGTGATCGCCAGGGGCGGCGTGGGCGCCGGTTCCGGGACCGCCGTAGGCGTGGCGAGCGGCCCGGCGGCGAGGGCGGAGGCGAGACCGAACTCCGCGAGGACGACGTCGTCCAACCGGTCGCCGGGATTCTTGACGTGCTGGACAACTATGCGTTCGTCCGTACCTCCGGCTATCTGGCCGGACCGAACGACGTCTATGTCTCGATGAACATGGTCCGCAAGAACGGCCTCCGGCGCGGCGACGCGGTGACCGGCGCCGTGCGGGTGCCCCGCGACGGTGATGGCGGCGGCGGACAGAATCAACGGCAGAAGTTCAACCCGCTGGTGCGGCTGGACAGCGTCAATGGCGGTCCGGTCGAGGCGGCGCGCAACCGCCCCGAATTCGGCAAGCTGACCCCGCTCTACCCGAACCAGCGGCTGCGCCTGGAGACCACCACCGAGAAGCTGACCACCCGGGTCATCGACCTGATCATGCCGATCGGCAAGGGTCAGCGTGCACTGATCGTCTCGCCGCCCAAGGCCGGCAAGACCACGATCATGCAGGACATCGCCA
>CAZADG010000034.1:0-5499 GCA_964483865.1 uncultured Mycobacterium sp.
CCAGTGCGGGCGGAGGGACTCGAACCCACACGCTCTTCCGAGCAATGGCACCTAAAGCCATCGCGTCTGCCATTTCGCCACGCCCGCGTCCAACAAATCTTATCGCTTAGCCGATCCAAAGTTGTCAGTGCAGGGAGTTAGGTTCGCCAGCAAACGAGAGGAGGATAATTGCGGTCCGCGGAAGAATTTGATGCCGTGCTCAAGTGCATCGCGGCCGGCATGAGTGATGTCTTAGTTGAGAAGCAGACCGGCGTACCGCGGGGAACCGTCTCCCACTGGCGTCGGCGACCGGTTGTCAGCAAACGAAGCTCAGGTGAAATTCCTTGTGGCACAGTTCATGATCCAGTCACTCTGCCTGCATCCGACTACTGCTATCTCCTCGGCCTCTACCTCGGCGACGGTTGCATCTCTCGCATGAAGCGAGTTTGGAGATTGAGGATCGTCTTGGACTCAAAGTACCCCGCCATAATCGAAAAGTGCAGGCAAGCCATCAATTCTGTGATGTGTAGCCAAGAAGCAGCTGTTCTGCACCGTGCCGACCACAGCGTGGAGGTTTCCATGTATTCGAAACACTGGCCATGCCTATTCCCACAGCACGGTCCCGGCAAGAAACACCACCGAGCGATCACCTTGGAACAGTGGCAATTGGAACTGGTCGCGAGGGCGCCCAAAGATCTCATTCGCGGTCTGATCCACAGCGATGGTTGCCGGGTAGTCGCTAACGATCGCGGTGTGAAGAGCGTTCGCTACCACTTCACTAATTTCTCGGAGGATATCTCGGGATCTTCACTGACACGCTCGACCGTCTCGGGATCCCCTGGACCCGCCCCACCAGAAGGATGGTTGCCATCTATCGGAAGGCAGCAACAGCAAGGCTGGACCAATTCGTTGGGCCGAAGACGTGATCGGAGGTCGAGCGTAGAGGCGGCGCAGATCTTGCGGCGATTAAGACGCTCCGGGGCTTCGCAATCGAGGCGCGCTCGTCCACCGGTACCGTCATGGTGTGCCCGTACCCCGCCGTCGCCGGTTCGCGCTGATCGCGCTGGTGATCGTCGCCGCCGCCGGTTGCCTGGCCCTGGGCTGGTGGCAGTGGAACCGCTGGGAGTCCACGTCGGGCAGTTTCCAGAACCTCGGCTACGCCCTGCAGTGGCCGTTGTTCGCGGCGTTCTGCGTCTACGCCTACCGCAAGTTCATCCAACTCGAGGAGAACCCGCCCGAGCAGCAGGAGCAGGTGGCACCCACCGAACTTCCTGAGGGACTGCTGCCCGAGCGGCCAGCTCCGGCAGCCCAATCGCAGGACCGCGTCCTGCAGGAGTACAACGCCTACCTCGCCGAGTTGGCTAAGTCGGACAGTTCACACACCGACCATGGCACCGCCGATCAAGACAACACCGATCAGAAGAGGACGACCGCATGACCGACACTCCGCCGATCACCCCGGTTGAGAAGATCCGTTCGGCGCTCAACTGGTACCGAGCCCTGGCGTGGATGACCGGTATCTGGCTGATCGCCCTGGTTTACGAAATGGTGCTGAAGTACATCGTCAAGGTGGACAACCCACCGAACTGGATCGGCGTGGTGCACGGCTGGGTCTACTTCGTCTACCTGCTGTTCACCGCCAACCTCGCGGTGAAGGTCCGCTGGTCGATCTCCAAGACCATCGGGGTACTGCTGGCCGGCACTGTCCCCCTGCTGGGCATCATCGTCGAGCAGGTGCAGACCCGCGAAATCAAGGAACGGTTCAACCTCTGAACGAGGCTGCCACAGGGGCGACAAAATCGGCCGAATGCCGCCAGGGATTCAGTCTCGGGCAGCGAGTTCGCGCAGCGCTGGCACCGCCAGCGCCAGCGCCCGCCCGCGATGCGACACCGAGTCCTTCTCGGCCGGGGTCAACTGCGCCGCGCTTCTCTCACCGCCCGGGGTCTCCCCCACTGGGATGAACACCGGGTCGTAGCCGAAGCCGCCCGCCCCCAACGGTTCCCGCGCGATCATCCCGGGCCACTCACCGCGGACCACGGTGACGTCGTCGTCGCCTGGCCCGGTCACCAGCGCGCACACCGAGATGAATGCAGCGTCGCGGCGTTCGTCGGGAACGTCGCCCATCTGGGCGAGCAACAATCGGTAGTTCGCCACGTCCTTGTCGCCGTCGACCAAACCCCCGGACCAGCGCGCCGACAGCACCCCGGGCATCCCGTTGAGCGCCGCGACCGCAAGGCCGGAGTCGTCGGCCATCGACGCCAGCCCGGTCGCGGCGAACGCGTCCCGGGCTTTGGCGATCGCGTTCTCCTCGAACGTCGCGCCGGTCTCGGGCGCCTCATCGAAAGGCGCAACGTCATCGAGAGTCAGCAACTCCAGGCCGGTGATCCCGGCGGCGTCGAGCACCCTGTGCAGTTCGGCCAGTTTCTTGCGATTGCGGCTGGCCACCAGGAGCTTCACCTAGCTCCCGAACGCCTTCTTCTGCGGCGGCCCCTCCGGCAACTCACCGGGATAGGGCAGCGCCAACGCCTCACGTTGGGCCGCGAACAACGTCTCGCACGCCGCCAGTGCGGAGTCGAGCAGTTTGTCCAGCGTCGACCGCGGGAACGTCGCCCCTTCGCCGGTGCCCTGCACCTCCACCAGCGTTCCGGTGTCGGTGGCCACCACGTTCATGTCGACCTCGGCGCGGGAGTCCTCCTCGTACGGCAGGTCCACCCGTACCCGGCCATCGACCACGCCGACGCTGACCGCCGCGATCGCGCACGACAGCGGCTTGGGGTCCGAAAGCCTGCCCGCCGCAGCAAGATAGGTCACCGCATCGGCGAGCGCCACATACGCACCGGTGATCGCCGCGGTGCGGGTGCCGCCGTCGGCCTGCAGCACATCGCAGTCCACCGCGATGGTGTTCTCGCCCAGCGCGGCCAGGTCGATGCAGGCCCGCAGCGAGCGGCCCACCAGGCGGCTGATCTCCTGGGTGCGCCCACCGAGGCGGCCCTTGACCGACTCGCGGTCGGAGCGGGTGTGGGTGGCGGCGGGCAACATCGCGTACTCGGCGGTCAGCCAGCCCAGCCCGGAGCCCTTGCGCCAGCGCGGTACGCCTTCGTTGACGCTGGCGGTGCACATCACCCGGGTCTCGCCGAATTCCACCAGCACCGAACCCGCCGGGTTGGAGGTAAAGCCGCGGGTGATGACCACCGGTCGCAATTCGTCGTCGCGTCGGCCGTCCTGTCGTGAAGTCACGCTGAGAACCCTAACCGGCGCGGCGGATGTCGATCGTCTCGCCGGCCACCACCGCGTGCACCGGCCCGTCGAACTCTGCCTTGGCCTCGCTGATGATGTCCTCCCGGCACGTCCATGGCGGGATGTGGGTGAGCAGCAGTTGTCCCACCCCGGCGCGGGTGGCTACCCGGCCCGCCTCGGCGCCGGACAGGTGCAGATGCTTGGGACGCTCCGGGGCGTCGGTCCAGGACGCCTCGCAGAGGAATACGTCGGCACCCTCGGCGAGTTCAGCCAGCGACTCGCAATAGCCGGTGTCGCCGC
Source organism: uncultured Mycobacterium sp. (assembly GCA_964483865.1). Classification (GTDB taxonomy): domain Bacteria; phylum Actinomycetota; class Actinomycetes; order Mycobacteriales; family Mycobacteriaceae; genus Mycobacterium. The sequence goes on from CAZADG010000034.1 coordinate 3,517, forward strand.
TGTAGACCAGCGTGACGCCGTCGGGGTCGGTGAAACGCATCCCGAAGGACTCAGTGGGGTGGGTTACCAGTCGCGGCAGCACCGTCAGCGCACCGATCCGAATTGCCTCACCGTCGACCCATTCGTGGACCTCGAAGATGTCGGTGAAGTCGTCGAGGTCACCGCCCCCCAGCGGAGAGGAAGCCGAGGCCAACCGGGTCCACGTGTCGCTGGGGCCGTACATCATTCCGCGTTCGGGGGCCGGCGTCGGGTGGTAGCGCCGCCAGACGAACAACCCGGGCAGATCCAGGCAGTGGTCGGCGTGCAGATGCGAAAGCAACACGTTGACCTCGTTGGGGTCGACGTGGCGCTGCAGCGCCCCGAGCACTCCCCCGCCGAAGTCGATCGCCAGCGGCGGGGTGTCCGGGGCGGTCAACAGGTAGCCCGAGGCCGGGGAATCCGGCCCCACGACACTGCCCGAGCAGCCCAGGACCGTGATTCGCACGAACCAAGCTTGCCACGTGACGGGTGGGGAGGATGGTGCTTTCCGGGCGGTCGTTCAGGACGTACGACTCGGGGCGTGCACCCCGGTGACCACCGGGCCCAGGAAGCGGGCCGCGAGTGCGGTGAAGGCCTCCGGATCACCGGTGGCTTCGAAAACTCGGGCTGCGGCCGGTAGCTCCGGATGGGGGCGCAGCAGATCCCGTTCGGTGAGCACCCGCAGCAGATCCTTGGCGGTCTCCTCGGCGCTGGACACCAGGGTCACCGAATCTCCCATCGCCAACTGGACAACCCCGGACAGCAGCGGATAGTGCGTGCAGCCCAGCACCAGGGTGTCCACCTCGGCGCGCTGCAGCGGTTCCAGGTATCCCTCGGCCAGACCCAGGATCTGGCGGCCGCTGGTGACGCCACGCTCCACGAAGTCGACGAACCGGGGGCAGGCCACCGCGCTCACCTCGACATCGCGGGCCGCGGCGAAGGCGTCCTGATAGGCCCCCGAGGCGATGGTGGCCTCGGTGCCGATGACGCCGATCCGTCCGGTCCGGGTGGTCGCCACCGCCCGGCGCACGGCCGGCAGGATCACCTCGACCACCGGAACGTCATAACGCTCCCGGGCATCCCGAAGGCAGGCCGCCGATGCGGTGTTACAGGCGATCACCAGGGCCTTGACCCCGCGGCTCACCAGATCGTCGGCGATGGCCAGGGCATGGGCGCGGACCTGCGAAATGGTCAGCGGCCCGTATGGCCCGTGGGCGGTGTCGCCGACGTAGATGATGTCCTCGTCGGGTAACTGGTCGATGATCGACCGGGCGACGGTGAGCCCGCCCACACCGGAGTCGAAGATCCCGATCGGCGCGTCGCGGTCACTCACGTGAATTGCCCGGGGAGAGGCGGCGCGGCCCTGCGGCGGGCTCGGGCTTCGCGCTCCGGTTTGGAGAGCAGGTAGGCCGCCAGCACCCCGGCCACCGCGCCGGACAGATGCCCCTGCCAGGACACCCCGCCACAGCCGCTGAGCGACGGGACCGCACCCCACAGGATGCCGCCGTAGACGAAGAGCACCACCAGGCTGACGCCGATCCACCAGAGGTGCCGGGTCAGCCAGCCGAAGACCACGAGGAAGGCCAGCCAGCCGAACACCAGGCCGGAGGCGCCGATGTGGTTGGTGTCCAGTGGGCAGCCGTCAAGATCTCCGAGCAGCCACGTGCCCAGTCCACCGACAATCCAGATGATCGCGGTGGCCCACACGAACCGGGCCAGACCGGCCAGCGTTACCAGGAAACCCAGCACCAGCGCGGGGCCGGTGTTGGCCAGTAGATGCCCCCAATCGGCGTGCAGCAACGGGGCGAAGAGGATGCCTTTGAGTCCGTCGGCTTCCAGCGGCCGGATTCCGTTGCGGTCCAGGGCGTGGCCGGTCAGTTGGTCGACGATCTCGACCAGATAGAGCAGGGCGACGAACGTCAGGATCGTCGCGCCGCCGACTTTCCACGCCGGCCACTTGGTGGG
>CAZADG010000034.1:5599-38398 GCA_964483865.1 uncultured Mycobacterium sp.
GAACGCGCCCGGCAACATGTCGCGGTAGCTGGGGATCCCGGCCACCGACTCGGCGGCCAGCACGCCGGCCATAACCGCCCGGGCCAGACAGTCCGCCGCCGCCACGCCGACGACGGTGCTCAACGCGGTCTCGGGCAGCATCGCAACCGGGGTGTCGGGGTCCGGCGGCACCTCGACCGCCCCGGTGGCCAGCACGAACACCGTGTCACCGTCGAGGGGGGTGTGGATGGGCCGGATGGTTCGGGCCAGTCCGTCCTGCGCGGCGATGGCGACCCGGCGGCAGCCGGTCGGACCCAGCGCGGCGTCGGTGGCGATCACCGCGATGGTGGTGTTCAGCGGGCTCACCTCGCAGTGCCGGGCCGCGTAGCCGGCGAGCTGCACGGCCGGCGGCGCACTCAGCCCGAACTCGCCGGCCATTTCCGCCATCCAGGGCAGCCCGGTGGCGGGATCGAATACCTCACCGGCGGAATTCACCACGACGATCGCGCCCACCCTGGCACCGCATTCCAACAACGTCGAGGCTGTGCCCACTCCCCCTTTGAGAACCCCGGCCCGGGCGCCGACGCCCGCGCCGGCACTGCCCACAGCGAAGGCGGACCCGGCGGCAGCGGCCGCGGCGTACCCGAACTCCGCGGTGGGCCGCGCGCTCCAGGCGCCCACCGGCAGGTCGAAGATCACCGCGGCGGGCACGATAGGCACCGTGCCGCCGGTCATCGCCACACCGCGGCCCTGTTCCTCGAGCCACGCCATCACGCCGTCGGCGGCCGCCAACCCGTAGGCGCTGCCCCCGGTGAGGACGACGGCGTCGACGTGGCGGACGCTGTTGGACGGGTCGAGCAGGTCGGTCTCCCGGCTTCCGGGCGCGCCCCCACGGACGTCGACTGCGCCGACCGTACCGGGCGGAGCCAGGACAACTGTTGTGCCGCAGGCCCATCCATGGCCCGGCTCGTCGATGGAGCCGACGGTGGCGTCGGGATCGCAGCGCTGGTGATGACCGACACGGATTCCGGCGACGTCGGTGATTGACCCGGTCACCGGATGGGTTTGCCCATGAGTCCCAGAACCAGATACTCCTGCAGCACCGTCAACCACTGGTAGACATCCAGGTGCGCCGCCATCGGGTGGCCGGGCGGCAGCCCATCCGGCCCGTCCGGGCCGATGCCCAGGATGGTGCCCAACGACAGGCGCATGTCGTTGATCGCCGCGATCCAGGCTGTCGCGTCGTCCTCGGTCAATTCCAGCCGTCCGCCGCCGGCGGGCAGCGTTTCGATGAGCCGTTGCGCGGCAGCCATTTTGGCGTCGATGATCTCAGGTTCGTGCAGGCTGCGCAGCGCCCCGTTGGAGTCGTCGCGCTCCTTGATGAAGTTCGGCAGCAGGCGGGCCAGGGCGCCGTCCGGCGGCGCCTCCGGGTTGCCGGTGCGGATTCCGGTGAGCTGCTCCAGAGGGTCGGACGGCGCTCCCGCTTGGCGCTCGTCGAGCATCTCCTGGACCGAGGTGGCCATGTTCGTCAGCAACGTCACTTCGTGTGGCTCCAGCGCGGAGACGAACCGGGGACCCTCGACGGTGTCAACCCGTCTCCATTTGCGCACCGGCTCAGCGGTCCTGCTGCATAGTCGCCCACAAACCGGCGGCGTGCAGTTTGGATACGTCGACCTCCATGGCCTCGCGGCTTCCGGCGGACACCACCGCCTTGCCCTCGTTGTGGACCTGCATCATCAGCTTGGTGGCATGCGGTTCGCTGTAGCCGAACAGCTTCTGGAAGACGTAGGTCACGTAGTTCATCAAGTTCACCGGATCGTCCCAGACGATCGTCACCCACGGAGCGTCCGTGGCGTCCAGGACGTCGGTCTCCCGAACCCCGCTGGTACCGGGCCGGGTCGGTGCTGTCGGCGCGCCCATGCGACAAGGATAGCGAGCGCCGGCAAAACCCACCCGGGCTCCGGTCAGCCGCTACGGTTGCCGTGTGACCGGGCATGGCTCCCCTGCGCTGCTGACCGACAAATACGAGTTGACCATGGTGTCGGCGGCGTTGAGGGACGGCACCGCCTACCGGCGCAGCACCTTCGAGGTGTTCGCCCGGCGGCTGCCGAACGGCCGCCGCTACGGCGTGCTGGCCGGAACCGGCAGGTTGCTGGAATCGTTGAGCGACTTCGCCTTCGACGAGGCCGCACTGGAAACCGTCGCCGACTTCCTGGACCCGGCGACACTGGACTACCTGCACGGGTTCCGGTTCCGCGGTGACGTGGACGGCTACGCCGAAGGCGAGTTGTACTTCCCCGGTTCGCCGGTGCTCTCGGTCACCGGCACCTTCGCCGAATGCGTGCTGCTGGAAACCCTGGTGCTGTCGATCCTCAACCACGACTCCGCGGTGGCCTCGGCGGCCGCCCGGATGGTGAGCGCGGCCGCCGGAAGACCGCTTATCGAGATGGGTTCCCGGCGCACCCACGAGCAGGCGGCGGTCGCCGCGGCCCGGGCCGCGTACATCGCCGGGTTCACCGGCACCTCCAACCTGGCCGCCAACGCCCGCTACGGCATCCCGGCGCTGGGCACTTCCGCGCACGCGTTCACCCTCCTGCACAGCGCTCGAGACCTGAGCACCGACGAGTCCGAGCAGGCGGCGTTCCGGGCCCAGGTGGCCGCACTCGGGGAGGCGACCACCCTGCTCGTGGACACCTATGACGTCCGCCGCGGGGTGGCGAACGCGATCGCGGCGGCCGGCACCGGTGTGGGCGCGGTGCGGATCGACTCCGGAGATCTCGGCGTGCTGGCCCGGCAGGTCCGCGAGCAACTCGATGAACTCGGCGCCACCGATACCCGGATCGTGGTGTCCGGCGACCTCGACGAGTACTCCATCGCCGCGCTGCGGGCCGAGCCCGTCGACAGTTACGGGGTCGGCACCTCGGTGGTCACCGGGTCCGGCGCACCGACCGCCGGCATGGTCTACAAGCTCGTCGAAGTGGACGGTATGCCGGTGCAGAAACGCAGCCTGCACAAGGAGTCCCACGGTGGCCGAAAGGCGGCCGCCCGGCTGGCCCGATCGTCCGGCACGGTGGTGGAGGAACTCGTTCACACGACAGGCGCGCCACCGGAACTCACCGAGCCCTTCCGGGTGCTGACCGTCCCCCTGGTCCGCGACGGCGACGTGCTGGCGGAGCCGAGTCTGGATGCCGCCCGTTCGCTGGTCGCCGCCGGCCTGCACAGCCTCCCGTGGGAGGGGCTCGCCTTGTCCCAAGGCGAGCCGGCCATCCCCACGGTCAACCGGCGGTGAACGAGCCGCCCGCCGTCGGCGAACTGCTCAGCCGCGCGGTCGCCGGACTGAGCGGCACCGAGCGCGCCGGTCAACTCCAGATGGCCGAGGCGGTGGCCCGCGCCTTCGCCACCGGCGAGCACCTCGCCGTGCAGGCCGGCACCGGGACCGGCAAGTCCCTGGCCTACCTGGTTCCGGCCATCGCCCGCGCGATCACTGATGACGCCCCGGTGGTGGTGTCCACCGCCACTATCGCCCTGCAGCGCCAACTGGTGGACCGGGATCTGCCGCGCCTGGTCGACGCGGTGGCCGGTGCACTGCCCAGAACACCCACCTTCGCGCTGCTGAAAGGGCGGCGAAACTACCTGTGCCTCAACAAGATCAACAGCGGACCCACCGACGAGGAACCACCACAAGAAGAGCTGTTTACGCAGGCCGCCGTCAGCGCAATGGGCCGCGACATCCAGCGCCTCACCCAGTGGGCGTCGGAAACCGAGACCGGCGACCGCGATGAACTGCGCCCCGGCGTTCCGGAGCGGTCCTGGTCACAGGTCAGCGTCTCCGCGCGGGAGTGCCTCGGGGCGACGCGCTGCCCGTACGGCGTCGACTGCTTCGCCGAGAAGGCCCGCGCCAAAGCCGCCGAGGCCGACATCGTGGTCACAAACCACGCGCTGCTGGCGATCGACGCGATCGCTGAGGCCTCCGTGTTGCCCGAGCACGACTTCCTGGTCATCGATGAGGCCCATGAACTCACCGATCGAGTCACTTCGGTGGCCACCGGCGAACTCACACCGGCGCCGCTGGGTGTCACGGTGCGCCGCACCGCACGGCTCGTCGAACCGGAACTCCTCACCCGACTGGAGGCCGCCGTAGCCACCTTCGCTTCGGCCATCCACGACGCGCAACCCGGGCGCATCGACTATCTGGACGCCGAACTGGGCACCTACCTGACCACCCTGCGCGACGCCGCGGCTGCCGCCCGATCGGCCATCGACCCGAAACCGGCCGACCCCCAGGCCGCGGCCGCCCGACTGGAGGCGATCGCGGCGCTGACCGAGATCGCCGACACCGCCGCCCGGGTGCTGGACTCGTTCGGCCCGGCCATCCCGGATCGCACCGATGTGGTGTGGCTGGACCACGAGGAGACCCCGGCGGGCAGGAGCACAGCGCCCCGGGGGACGACTGCGGGGGTGACGCGCCCCGTGCTGCGGGTGGCGCCGCTGTCGGTGGCCGGTCTGCTCGCCGCCCAGGTGTTCGGCACATCCACCGCGGTGCTGACCTCGGCCACCCTGACTGTCGGCGGGTCTTTCGATTCCATGGCACATGCCTGGGGGTTGACCGGCGATCTGAAGTGGCGCGGCCTCGATGTCGGCTCACCGTTCGATCACGCCAAAGCCGGCATCCTCTACATCGCCGCCCACCTGCCCCCACCGGGCCGGGACGGCGTCGGGGCAGATGCTCAACTCGATGAGATCGCCGCGCTCATCGAGGCCTGCGACGGACGCACGCTCGGCTTGTTCTCCTCCATGCGGGCGGCCCGGACCGCCGCCGAGGCGATGCGGGAACGCCTCGACACCCCGGTGCTCTGCCAGGGCGACGACGGCACGCCCGCCTTGGTCGAGCAGTTCACCGCAGACCCGCGAACCTCGTTGTTCGGCACCCTGTCGCTGTGGCAGGGCGTCGACGTGCCGGGACCGTCCTGTTCGCTGGTGATCATCGACCGGATCCCATTTCCCCGCCCGGACGATCCCCTGCTGACGGCCCGACAGCGCGCGGTGGCCGCCCGCGGCGGCAACGGCTTCATGGCAGTCGCCGCCAGCCACGCGGCCCTGCTGCTCGCCCAGGGCGCCGGGCGGTTGCTGCGGCGCTCCGACGACCGCGGTGTGGTGGCCGTGCTGGACTCCCGCATGGCGACCGCCCGCTATGGCGGTTACCTGCGGGCATCGCTGCCGCCATTCTGGACCACCACCGACTCGGTCCTGGTCAGGGACGCACTGCGGCGCCTGCGCACACCCGCGGCGGGCTGAGCGTGGGTGAGATGCGGCGAACTATTGTGGTGGCATGCGCCGCACGCTGAGGAGCCTGCTCGCCCGCGGATTCGGAGCGGTCGGTGTCGCCACCGTCGTCGCGTCCTGCAGCAGTGCCGTGTCCGGCACTCCGGTCTCAGTGTTCGAGGATCCGTTCAAGGTCGGCGGACTCGAGGCGGTCGACGGCCCGACCGGACTACGCCCCGATGCCAAGGCGGAGGCCCGGGAGGTCACCGGCACCGACGGCGGTGAGGTGGACCTTCTCGCAGGCCAGTCGGTCAGCGACCTCGAGGAGTTCTGGCGGTTCGCCTACCCAGACACCTTCGACGGCGAACTGACTCCGGTGAGCGAGTTGATCTCCTGGGACTCCGAGGATTACCGCGGCACGTTCTGCGACGAGACCACCGAGGGTCTGGTCAACGCCGGCTTCTGCGAGCGGGACAACACGATCGGCTGGGACCGCACCATTCTGCTGCCGTCGCTTCGAGACGCCTACGGTGACATGGCGATCACGATGGTGCTGGCCCACGAGTACGGCCATGCCATCCAGAAGTCGGCCGGCATCAACCCCAAGGGCGTACCCACCCTGGTCACCGAGCAGCAGGCCGATTGTTTCTCCGGGGTCTACCTGCGCTGGGTGGCCGAGAACAAGTCGCCGCGTTTCACGCTGAGCACCGGCGAGGGCTTGAACAACCTTCTGGCGGCGATGATCTCGTTCCGCGACCCGTTGCTGTCGGAGGACGACGGCTACTCCGTCGGAGATGAGCACGGGTCGGCCTTCGAGCGTATTTCGGCATTTCAGTTCGGGTTCACCGACGGTGCCGCCGCGTGTGCGTCCATCACGCTCAAGGAGATCAAGCAACGCCGCGGCGAACTCCCGGTGGGCCTGCCGTCCGATCAGAGCGGCGAACTGCCGGTGACCGAGAAGTCGGTCCGGTCGGTCATCGACGCAATGAATCTTTTGTTCACTCCGAAGAACCCGCCGACGCTGACCTTCGACGCCGCCTCCGCGTCGACCTGTGCCGACGCCCGGCCCAGTCCACCGGTGTCCTACTGCCCGTCGACCAACACCATCGCCGTCGACCTGGGCGGCCTGCAGGCCCTCGGCACCGCCACCGAGGGCTACGAGGGACCTCCACTGCAAGGCGACAACACCGCCTACTCGGTGCTGATGTCGCGGTTCATGATGGCCCTTCAGCACGAGCGCGGCGGGGTGGCACTCGACACCGCCGAGGCCGGGCTACGCACGGCCTGCCTGACCGGGGTGGGCACCACCAAGCTGTCCAAGACGATCACCACGCCGGACGGTGACGCCGTGGCACTCACCGCCGGAGACCTCGACGAGGCGGTGTCCGGTTTGCTCACCAACGGTCTGGCCGCCAGCGACGTCAACGGGGAAACGGTGCCCGCCGGTTTCTCCCGGATCGACGCCTTCAGGGTCGGGGTGCTCGGCGACGTGGATCGCTGCTACAAGCGATTCCAGTGATCGCACCAACCCGGTGACTACACCGCTTTGGTGACGCCGTACCAGGACAGGATCGCGTCGCCGGACTTGTCCGACTTGGCCAGCGTCGCATAGGACCGGATGAAGGACTCTCCCACGCACCCGTCGATCTTCACCCGGAACCTGCTGATCGACACCCACGGTTCGGCGGATTCGAACTGCTTCTTGGTCACCGGGACGGTGTTGATGATGCCCGGTTTGAGGCCGACGGTGATGCCACCGTTGATGTTGGCACCGATCCCGGGAACCAGACCGTCGGGCAGGACGCCGGGAAAGTCGAGGCCGAAGTATCCGATCGACGGGTTGAGCCCGGCGGTGCCGGTGAGGGAGACACCGTTGGCGGTGCTCATGTCGATCCCGCAGCCGATCTGGTAGCCGACCTCGAAAACGCCCTTGGGGGTTTCGCCGTCACCACCGGTCAGGGTGCCGTTGTAGACACCGCTCACTTCGTACTCCCGGGTCGAGATCGCGGTGGTCAGCGGCGCAACGGGTGTCTGCCTCTCGTCCTTGGCCGAGACGGTCAATGTCCAGCCATCCGGTGCCGTGGTCGTGTTCGGCGGGCTGGACGGCACGTCCCCCGAATTCGCCAGCGCCGCCTCCGGCCCCGGATCGACCACCGCGACGGGAGCGATGCTCGGGCCCGCCGGAACGGCGGGCACCGGAAGGGCAGGAGTCGGCGGCGCGGGAGCCGGCGGCACGGGTTCGGCCCCGGCCGGAGCGGCGATGACCAACGCGCCGACCACCGCCACGACCACCCCGCCGCGTGTCATCCCGGACACCATCTGATCAACCTCCGCACACGTCTTCAGGCAACCTACAGGTGCGGTTCACCCACCATGACAGCGTCCCCGGAATGGCCGTCCCCGGCCAGTTTGACCATGCCCCACTCAGCCGGGCCGGCCAGCAGTCCGTGACTGGGCAGCACGCGCGTCGTATAGCCCATCGCTCCGGCCATCGGCAGCGGGGTCGTCGCCGAGAAGATTTCGGTGCCGCCCTCGCCGGAACCGATGTGCGCCATGTCGATGTAGTGCGGGCTCTGCAGGGTTCCGGTCGAGTCGACCCTGCCCAAAACCGCCTGCACCACGACCTCGTCGGGTCGCAAACCGGCCAGGATCACCGTCGCGGTCAAGGTCAGTTCCGAGCCGAGCAGTGGGGTGTCCGGCAGCCCGGTGCTGTCCACATCGGCGATCACCAGGTAGGGCCACGCCTCGGTCACCCGCTGCCGATAGGCGGCCAGTTCCCGGGCCTGCCCGAACGGCAGGCCGTGGATCGGCTCGATCGTGCGGCGCAGTGACGCCGCCGCGGGGGCGTAGTACTGCTCGGTGTAGTCGCGAACCATCCGGGAGGCCAGCACCTTGGGCCCCAGGGACAGCAGGGTGTGCCGAACCATTTCCACCCACCGGGCCGGTACGCCGTTGTCGTCGCGGTCGTAGAACTTCGGCGTCACCGAATTCTGCAGGAGGTCGTAGAGCGCTCGGGCCTCCAGGTCGTCCCGGCGTTCCTCGCTCATCACCTCCGCACTGGGAATCTCCCAGCCGTTCTCCCCGTCAAACCACTCGTCCCACCAGCCGTCCCGGATGGACAGGTTCAGCCCCCCGTTGAGTGCGCTTTTCATCCCGGACGTTCCGCACGCCTCAAGTGGACGCAGCGGATTGTTCAGCCACACGTCGCAACCCCAGTACAGCAGCCTGGCCATCGACATGTCGTAGTCCGGCAAGAAGGCGATACGGTGCCGGACTTCAGGTCGGTCCGCGAACCGCACGACCTGCTGGATGAGCGCCTTGCCCGCATCGTCGGCGGGATGGGACTTACCCGCCACGATCAACTGAATGGGCCGGCTATCGTCGCGAAGCAGCGCCTCGAGACGGTCCGGGTCACGCAGCATCAGGGTCAACCGCTTGTAGGTCGGAACCCGGCGAGCAAACCCGATAGTCAGCACCCCGGGATCGAAAGCCGTGTTGATCCAACCCAATTCAGCCTCGATGGCCCCGCGCTCCAGCCATGAGTTACGGATCCGGCGGCGTACGTCCTCAACCAGCTTGGCCCGCAGCTGGCAGCGGATCCACCAGATGTGACCGCTGTCCACCTGCTGCAGACGCTGCCACTCGACCGGATCGCGCAGAGCCTCGGCGTGGCCTGCCAACTCCCCGGCCAGTCGCAGCCACTCCGGAGCCGCCCAGGTCGGGCCATGCACACCGTTGGTGATCGACCCGATCGGCACCTCGGCCGCATCGAAGCCCGGCCACAACTCGTCGAACATCGCGCGGCTGACCCGCCCGTGCAACTGCGATACCCCGTTGGACCGCTGCCCGAGCCGGAGACCCATATGGGCCATGTTGAACTTCGACGGATCTGATTCGGCGCCGAAGCCCAGCACCCGCCGCACCGGCACCCCGGGCAGCGGGCCGACCCCGCCCTCGCCACCGAAGTAGCGCTCCACCAGTTCGACCGGGAAGCGGTCGATACCCGCCGGAACCGGCGTATGGGTGGTGAACACCGTCGATGCCCGGACGACGGCCAGCGCGGTGTCGAAGTCGAGATGGTCGGAGGCCATGAATTCCCGGATCCGCTCGAGGCCCAGGAATCCGGCATGGCCCTCATTCATGTGGAACACGTCCGGTGCCGGATGGCCCTCGATGGCGCAGAACGCCCGGATGGCCCGCACACCGCCGATTCCGGCGAGCAATTCCTGCCTGATCCGGTGCTCCTGGTCGCCGCCGTATAGCCGATCGGTGACGTGCCGCATGTCGTGGTCGTTCTCCGGGATGTCAGAGTCCAACAGCAGCAGCGGAATTCGGCCGACCTGGGCGATCCACACCCTGGCTCGCAGCACCCTGGACTCCGGCATCTCCAATTCGATGAGCACCGGGTCACCTCCCGGGTTGGACAGCAGCCGAAGCGGCAGTCCCTGCGGATCCAGCACCGGATAGTTCTCGTGTTGCCAACCGTCGGCGGTCAACGACTGCCGGAAGTACCCGGACCGGTAGTTCAGGCCGACGCCGATCAGAGGTAGTCCCAGATCCGAGGCGGCCTTGAGGTGGTCGCCGGCCAGGATTCCCAGACCGCCGGAGTAGATCGGCAGCACCTCGGCGACCCCGAACTCCATCGAGAAGTAGCCGATCCCGTTGGGCAGCACCTGATCGCCGCGCGCCTGCCATTCCTGATACCAGCGCGGCTCGGTCAGGTACCGGTCGAGGTCGGCGGCCAGGCGGTCTAATCGCTCCAGGAAGGCCTGGTCCTCCGCCAATTCATCCAGGCGCGCCGGGCTGACCTCGCCGAGCAACGCGACCGGATCCCGGCCGATACGCGACCACGTTTTCGGGTCGATGCTGGCGAACAGATCCTGGACGTCGACCTCCCAGGACCACCGCAGGTTCGTTGACAGCCGGCCCAGTGCGGCGATCCGATCGGGAAGGTGAGCGCGAACGGTGAACCTGCGGAGAGCTTTCACCGTCATGACCTTACTGACGTTTCGGTTCCCCCGCCGACCTCGCGCACTACGGTGGGAACCGACGGACTAGCGGTTACTCCCAAGCCGCGGGCAGTGACGGAAAGAGGGTGCGCGGGTGCCGGGTCGTATCGAGGTCGACGACGTCGCCCCCGTGGTGTCCGGCGGCATCTACCCCGCCAAAGCCGTTGTCGGCGAGGTCGTGCCGGTCTGCGCGACGGTCTGGCGGGAAGGCCACGAGGCGGTGGCAGCCACCCTGGTGGTTCGCTACCTCGGCCCCGGCTATCCCCAGGTCGGGCGCAGCGCACCCGCCCGGACGAGACCGGCTTCGGAGAGCGCGCTCAAGGTCAAGCCCGCGCAGTACCGGATGCAGTCCGGCCGGACCCCGGACGTGTTTCACGGGCAGTTCTGTCCAGACCGGGTCGGCTTGTGGGTGTTCCGGGTGGATGGCTGGGGCGATCCCATCACCAACTGGCATCACTCGGTGATCGCCAAACTCGACGCGGGTCAGGGCGAGGAGGATCTGCACAACGATCTGCTGGTCGGCGCAGCACTACTGGAGCGGGCCGCCACCGGGGTGCCGCGCGGGGACCGCGCCCCCCTGCTGGAGGCCGCCGAGGAACTGCGCCGACCCGGTGACCCGTTGTCCCGCGCCGCGCTCGCCCTCTCCCCCCATGTGACCGAGCTTTTGGACCGCTATCCGCTGCGCGATCTGCTGACCCGCGGACAGGCCTACGGGGTGTGGGTGGATCGGCCGCTGGCCCGGTGCAGCGCCTGGTATGAGATGTTCCCCCGGTCCACCGGCGGCTGGGACGCCGACGGCACACCCGTGCACGGCACCTTCGCCACCGCTGCCAAGGCGCTGCCCCGAGTTGCGGCAATGGGTTTCAACGTGGTCTATCTGCCCCCGATTCACCCGATCGGGAGGGTGCACCGCAAGGGTCGCAACAACTCCGTCACCGCCGAACCCGACGATGTGGGTTCGCCGTGGGCCATCGGCAGCGCGGAGGGCGGCCACGACGCCGTGCATCCCGATCTGGGCACCCTGTCGGATTTCGACGCGTTCGTCGCCGCCGCCGCCGACAGCGGGTTGGAAGTCGCCCTCGACCTCGCACTGCAGTGCGCCCCGGACCACCCGTGGGCACGTCGGCACCGACAGTGGTTCACCGAACTGCCGGACGGGACGATCGCCTACGCGGAGAACCCACCGAAGAAGTATCAGGACATCTATCCGCTGAACTTCGACAACGACCCCCAAGGTCTGTACGACGAGGTTCTGCGGGTGGTCAGACACTGGATGGACCACGGCGTCAGGATCTTCCGGGTCGACAACCCGCACACCAAACCGGCGAACTTCTGGGCCTGGCTCATCGCCGAGGTCAAGAGCACCGACCCCGATGTGCTGTTCCTGTCCGAGGCCTTCACCCGGCCGGCCCGGCTTTACGGCCTGGCCAAACTGGGCTTCACCCAGTCCTATTCGTACTTCACCTGGCGCACCGCGAAGTGGGAGCTCGAAGAGTTCGGCCGACAGATCACCGAACATGCCGACTACGCCCGGCCCAATCTTTTCGTCAACACCCCCGACATCCTGCACGAGAGCCTGCAGCACGGCGGTCCGGGAATGTTCGCCATCCGGGCCGCACTGGCCGCCACCATGGGCTCATCGTGGGGGGTTTACTCGGGCTACGAATTGTTCGAGCACGTCGCGGTGCGGCCGGGCAGCGAAGAGTATGTCGACTCCGAGAAATACGAACTGCGCCCCCGGGACTTCGCGCTGGCCATCAAGGAAGGCAGATCACTGGAGCCGTTCCTGACCCGGCTCAACGAGATCCGCCGATTGCATCCTGCGTTGTGCCAGATGCGCACCATCCGCTTCCACCACGTCGACAACGATGCCCTCTTGGCTTTCAGCAAGTTCGACCCGGTCACCGGGGATGCGGTGCTGTCGGTGATCAACCTCAATCCGTTCGGCGCCGAGGACGGGATGGTGTGGCTGGACATGGGCGCCTTGGGCATGGAGTCCTATGAACGCTTCTGGGTTCGCGACGAGGTCACCGGGGAGGAATACCAGTGGGGGCAATCCAATTACGTGCGGCTGGACCCGGTTCGGGCCGTCGCCCACATCCTGAACATGCCGCCGATCCCACCAGATCAGCGGACCAACCTGCTGCGCCGGGAGTGATCCGGTGACCGCGACCGGTCCGCGTCTCGCGCCCGACCCGGCAGATCTGAGCCGACTGGTGTCCGGGATGCACCACGATCCGCACAGCATCCTCGGCGCGCACGAGGACGGCCGATACACCGTCATCCGGGCACTGCGCCCGCACGCCTCGGAGGTGGCGGCCCTGGTCGGCGGCCGGCGCTACCCGATGTCGCATGTCGGGTCCGGCGTGTTCGCGGTCGCGCTGCCGTTCACCGACCTGGTCGACTACCGCTTGGAGGTCGGCTACCCGGACAGCACCTTGATCACCGCCGACCCCTACCGCTTCCTGCCGACACTCGGCGAGGTGGATCTGCACCTTTTCGCCGAGGGCCGCCACGAACGGCTCTGGGAAATCCTTGGTGCCCAACCCCGTTCGTTCACCACCCCGGACGGCGTGGTCGACGGGGTGTCCTTCGCGGTGTGGGCTCCCAACGCCAAGGGCGTCAGCCTGGTCGGCGAGTTCAACGGCTGGGACGGCAACGACGCCCCGATGCGGGTGCTGGGCTCCTCCGGGGTGTGGGAACTGTTCTGGCCGGGCTTTTCCGTCGACGGCCTGTACAAGTTCCGGGTGCACGGGGTGGACGGGGCGGTCACCGACCGGGCCGATCCGATGGCCTTTGCCACCGAGGTCCCGCCCCGCACCGGTTCCCGGGTGTTCGTGTCGGACTACGGGTGGAATGACGACGAATGGATGGCCGACCGCGCCGCCACCAACCCTGTTTTCGGGCCGATGAGCACCTACGAGGTCCATCTCGGGTCGTGGCGGCCTGGACTGAGCTACATCGAACTGGCAGAACAGCTCACCGATTACGTTCTGGCGCAGGGTTTCACCCACGTCGAGATGCTGCCGGTGGCCGAACACCCGTTTGGCGGCTCATGGGGATATCAGGTCACCTCTTACTACGCCCCCACCTCCCGGTTCGGCACGCCAGACGATTTCCGCTACCTGGTTGACCGTCTGCACCAAGCCGGAATCGGCGTGATCATGGATTGGGTTCCGGCGCACTTCCCCAAGGATTCCTGGGCGCTGGGCCGGTTCGATGGAACTGCCCTTTACGAGCACTCCGACCCACGCCGCGGCGAGCAACTTGATTGGGGTACTTACGTTTTCGACTTCGGCCGACCGGAAGTGCGTAACTTCCTCGTGGCCAACGCGCTGTACTGGCTGCAGGAATTCCACATCGACGGTCTGCGGGTCGATGCGGTGGCCTCCATGCTCTATCTGGACTACTCGCGTCCAGCCGATGGCTGGACGCCGAATGCCTTCGGTGGCCGGGAGAACCTAGAAGCGGTGCAGTTCCTGCAGGAGATGAACGCAACCGTGCACAAGATCGCCCCAGGCATCGTCACCGTCGCCGAGGAGTCCACCTCCTGGCCGGGCGTAACCCGCGCAACCAACCTTGGCGGACTTGGCTTTTCAATGAAATGGAACATGGGCTGGATGCACGACACCCTGGACTACATCAGTCGCGACCCGATCTACCGCAGCTACCACCACCACGAGATGACATTCTCGATGCTGTACGCCTACAGCGAGAACTTCGTGCTGCCTATCAGCCATGACGAGGTAGTGCACGGCAAGGGCACACTGTGGGGGCGGCTACCCGGCAATGACCACGTCAAGGCGGCCGGACTGCGCACCCTGCTGGCCTACCAGTGGGCCCATCCCGGCAAGAAGCTGTTGTTCATGGGACAGGACTTCGGGCAGCGCGCCGAGTGGTCGGAGGAACGCGGCCTGGACTGGTGGCAACTCGACGAGAACGGGTTCTCCGGCGGCATCCAGCGGTTCATGGCCGACGTCAACGCCGTCTATCGGGACCGGTCGGCACTGTGGAGCCTGGATTCCCGGCCGGAGGGCTACTCCTGGATCGATGCCAACGATTCGGCGAGCAACGTGCTGAGTTTCCTGCGCCATGGCGCCGACGGCTCGGTCATGGCCTGCGTCTTCAACTTCGCCGGCAGCGAGCACACCCGCTACCGTCTGGGCCTTCCTCAGTCCGGCACCTGGCGGGAGGTGCTCAACAGCGACGCGACCATCTACAACGGGACGGGCATCGGCAACATGGGGGCTGTGCAGGCGACCGACGAGCCGTGGCACGGCCGCCCGGCCTCGGCGCAGTTGGTGCTGCCGCCCAACTCGGCGCTGTGGCTCGAACCGGCCTAGTTACCAGGCCTCGTTACCAGGCGGTGGCGGCTGGGGCTCGAATGGCTGGTACCACCACCAGTCGGCCCGTTCGCCGGTTGGGCCCGGGCACGGCGCGACGGCGGGCGGTGGCTTGTTCGGCGGGTGGGCCAGCGATGCAGTGGACAGCGTGTGACCCTCGCTGTCTTTGATGATCAGGGCGTCCGCGGTGCCGGCGATGGTGATGACACCGCGGTGGTGCAGCCGGTGGTGATAGGGGCACAGCAGCACGAGGTTGGCCAGTTCGGTGGGACCGCCGTCCTCCCAGTGCCGAATGTGGTGGGCGTGCAGGCCGCGGGTGGCGCCACAACCCGGAACCGCGCAGCAGCGATCGCGGTGCTCCAGTACGCGGCGAAGCCTGCGGTTGACAGTGCGGGCTGCCCGACCGACACCGACGACCTTGCCGGCACGTTCGAACCAGGCTTCACAGGTGGCATCACAGGTCAGGTACTGGCGGTCGGCGTCGGCGAGCAGCGGGCCGAGATGCAAAGCTCCGGTGCGCTTCTCGACGTCAACGTGCACCACCACCGTGGTGCGTTGCCCCTGCGGGCGGCGGGCGGCGTCAGCGTCCCATCCCGCCTCGACCAGGCGCAGGAATGCCTCGATGGTGCCCGGTAACGGCGGCAAGGAATCGGTGGCGTTGTCCGGATTGGTGTGGTCGCGCTTCCACTCTGCGATCAACGCATCCCGATGAGCGGCCAGTGCGGCATCGAAGATCGCGGCCTCGACGTGCGGGAGTTTGATCAGCCAGCAGGTGAAGTTCTCGTCGGCGTGCTTGGTGATCGAGCGCTGCGGTTCAGGACGCGGTTCGGGTTCGGGTCGCGGTTCGAGCTTGACCGCGGTACGCAGTTGGTTGACGGTGGCGACGGAGGCCAGCGCCGCGTAGTGCTCGTCGGACCCCTCGCCGGCGCGCTGCGCAATGACGCCGACCTGGTCGAGCGACAGCCGGCCCTCCCGCATCCCCTGGGCGCAGCGCGGGAACTGCTCCAGTCGGTGCGCGACAGCTGCGATCGCTTGCGCGTTGGCCGATGAGCAGCCGGTTTTCCAGGCCACCAACGCCGGGATCGACCGGGCTCCGGTGTTGCCCCATAGTTCGTCACGATCGACCTCGGCAATGATGTCCACGATGCGCCCGTCGATGGCGTTGCGCTGACCGGTCAGCTCCGCCAACTCCTCAAACAGCGCATCGAGGCGTTCGCCGGGTGTCACCTCGGCGGCGCCGGAAGTTGCGGTTACCGACATGACCTCATGATCGCAGGGAGGTCCGACAAACTCAGTCGGTCACGAACAGTGTTGGGCCCCAACCCATCCCGGCGCCGCACCTACCATCGGCCGTCGGCGATCAGTACAGCGCGTTAGCCAGGTTGCGCCGACCGGCGATCACGACGGGATCAGCCGGGTCGAACAACTCGAACAGTTCGATCAGCCGGGTCCGCACCCTGGTGCGGTCGTCGCCGCTGGTGCGTTTGATCAGACCGATCAGCCGGTCGAATCCGGCGGACGGATCCTGACCGAGGACCTCGACGTCGGCTGCGGCGAACGCCGCGTCGATATCGTCGGGTGCGGCGTCGGCCGCCGCAACGACGCCTGCGCCGTGGGCCGAAGCCCGCTGCAGGAAGGAGATCTGGCGCAACGCGCCCTTGGCCTCTGCGTGTGTGGGGTCACCGTCGAGAATCGCCTGATAGGCAGCCGCCGCGGCGACGAAGTCGCCGACGTCCAGTTTTTCCCGGGCGTCGGTCAGTCGGGGGTCCGTCGGCGGCTCGGCTTCGCCGCCACCGGTGAGCTTGCCGGCGGTGGCGGCCAACAGCGAATCGATCCAGCGCCGCAGCTGCGCGGGGGGTTGCGTGCCCTCGAAGCTGGTCAGCGGCTGCCCGCCCGCGAGTGCGATCACGGTGGGCACTCCTTCGACACCGAAGATCGCACCGACTCGGGGCGACGCATCCACGTTGACCGACGCCAGGGACCATCGACCGGCATCGGCGGCCGCCAGTGCGCCCAGCGCGTCGAGCAGGTCCAAGCACGCCTGACTGCGCGGCGACCACAGCAGCACCACCACCGGCACCTCGGTCGAGCGCACCAGCACCTCGGCTTCGAAGTTGGCTTCGGTGATCTCGACACCGCCGCTGGCGGCGCCTCCGGCGGCGGGCTTTTTCAGGCCGGACAGATCCACTGCACCGGTCATCACCGGCGCGATTCTCGGGCGAGGGCGCGTCACATTGCCAAGTTTGTCACGGACCGCCCTATGACCAACGTCACAGGGGCGGTCCCGGGGTCGTGGCCTAAGCCCTCCAGCAAAGCATGGAAGCGACGTCAGGCGCGCAAGATCAGGGCGTCGCCCTGTCCCCCGGCACCGCATAGGGCGGCCACCGCGTACCCCGAACCACGGCGGGACAACTCCAGCGCGGCGTGCAGGGTGATGCGCGCCCCGGACATCCCGATGGGGTGGCCCATGGCGATCGCGCCGCCGCTGCGATTCACTCTGTCGGGGTCGACGCCGAGCTCCCGGGTCGAGGCGAGCGCCACCGCCGCGAAGGCCTCGTTGATCTCGATCACGTCGAGTTGGTCGACGGTGATGCCCTCTCGTTGAACAGCCCTCTTGATCGCGTTGGCGGGCTGGGACTGCAGGGTCGAGTCCGGGCCGGCGACATTGCCGTGCGCACCGATCTCGCACAGCCAGGTCAGTCCGAGCTCCTGGGCCTTGGCCTTGTTCATCACCACCACGGCGCAGGCGCCGTCGGAAATCTGCGAGGCCGAACCGGCGGTGATGGTGCCGTCCTTGCGGAACGCCGGACGCAACCCGCTCAGCGAGTCGGCGGTGGTGTTGGCGCGGATACCCTCGTCCTCGGCGAACTCGATGGGATCGCCCTTGCGCTGCGGAATCTGCACGGGCACAACCTCGTCGGCGAAGACGCCGTCCTTCCACGCAGCCGCCGCCTTCTGGTGCGACGACGCGGCGAACTCGTCCTGCTCGAGACGGGTGAACTTATCGGCGTCGTTTCGCTGCTCGGTGAGCGCACCCATAGGTTGGTCGGTAAACACATCGTGCAGGCCGTCGTAGGCCATGTGGTCGCGCACAGTCACGTCGCCGTATTTGTAGCCCGCCCGGCTGTCCATCAGCAGGTGCGGAGCCTTCGTCATCGACTCCTGGCCGCCTGCCACCACGACGTCGAACTCGCCTGCTCGGATCAACTGGTCGGCAAGTGCGATGGCGTCGATACCCGACAGGCACATCTTGTTGATGGTCAGTGCGGGCACGTCCCAGCCGATCCCGGCGGCCACTGCGGACTGCCGGGCCGGCATCTGCCCGGCACCGGCGGTCAGCACCTGGCCCATGATCACGTACTCCACAAGCGAGGCCGGAACGCCCGCTTTCTGCAGGGCTCCGCGGATCGCGATGGCACCCAGGTCACTGCCGGAGAAGTCTTTCAGCGAGCCCATGAGGCGCCCGATCGGGGTCCGGGCCCCAGCAACGATCACCGACGTTGTCATTTCTGCCTCCTCAAGCATCCACCGGCGGTGGCCATCGGATGAGATCCGAAAAACACGCTGACCAACCAGCCGGTTGAGAGGTTACCGTGTTGTTATGACCACTGAGCATGTCGATGCCCGCCCACTGCTGGCGAGCGCTCTGGTGACGGCCATCGATCATGTGGGCATCGCGGTGCCCGATCTGGACGCCGCAATCACCTGGTACCACGACACTCTCGGCATGATCCTGGTGCACGAGGAGATCAATGCCGAGCAGGGCGTTCGGGAGGCCATGCTGGCCGTACGCGGCGCCCCGGCCGGCAGCGCCCAGATCCAACTGATGGCGCCGCTGGATGACACCTGCACCATCGCCAAGTTCATCGACAAACGGGGTCCGGGCATCCAGCAACTGGCCTGCCGGGTCAGTGACCTCGACGCGCTATCGGCGCAACTGCGCGACAGCGGTGTGCGGCTTCTCTACGACGCACCGCGTCGCGGCACGGCGGGCTCGCGGATCAACTTCATCCATCCCAAGGACGCCGGTGGCGTCCTGGTGGAGCTCGTCGAGCCCGCCAAGCACTGAGCGTTCAGCTCCTGCGGCGGGTAGGACCGCGGTGAGCCCTCTTCCGCCAGCACTGCGTGTGCCAGTGGCGGCGGTCGGCGCCTTCTTTGTCGTGGACCCGCCACACCGCCACATGCGGCACTGCGCAGCGGATTTCGTGATCGCAGCCGGGACACCGGTAGGTCTTGACCGCTCGCGCGCCGGGAATCGGAACAACTTCGTAGTCATGTCCATCCGGCCCGGTCTCGACCCGCTGCAGTGGGGGCGGAAACATCAGAACAGCCGGAACTCGTCGCTGTCCATCCCGCGCATCGAGTCGTAATCCAATGTTAGGCAACGGATTCCGCGGTCCTCGGCAAGAGTCTTGGCCTGCGGCTTGATCTGCTGGGCAGCGAACACCCCGCTGACCGGAGCCAGCAGCGGGTCGCGGTTGAGCAATTCCAGGTAGCGGGTGAGCTGCTCCACACCGTCGATCTCACCGCGCCGTTTGATCTCCACGGCCACCGAACGGCCATCTGCATCTCGGCACAGGATGTCCACCGGGCCGATCGCGGTCATGTACTCCCGCCGCACCAGCGTGTAACCCTGCCCCAGCAGTTCGATGTGCTCGGCCAGCAGTTCCTGGAGGTGGGCTTCGACGCCGTCCTTGACCAGTCCGGGATCGATTCCCAATTCGTGGCTGGAGTCGTGCTCGATCTCAGTGATGGTGATGCGCAGCTGTTCCCCGGACTTGTTCTCCACCAGCCACACCGGCGCCTCGCCGTCGAGATTTTCGGTGAGCCAGCACGGCGGGCTCATCCAGTTCAGCGGCTTGTAGGCGCGGTCGTCAGCATGCACACTGACCGAACCGTCGGCCTTCACCAGGAGTAGTCGCCGCGCCGAGGGCAGGTGGGCGGTAAGCCGACCGAGGTAGTCCACGGTGCACTGGGCGATCACGAGTCGCACCGGATCAGTTTAGGTGGCGCGCTCTGGGGATCTAGGCTGACGCCACCATGACTACGAACGCGGCGCAGCGGCTCGGCCGCGTTCTGGAACGAGTGACCAAGCAGAGTGGCCGGCTGTCCCGGCCACCGGCCTACGGCTCGATGCTGCTGGGCCCTCCGACCGAAAGCCCGGTTCGGCGCCGGGTTCGCATCCAAACCATCCTGACCGTGGCCATGATCACGATCAACGTGATCGGTTTCGCGGTGGCGCTGCTACTGGTGGCGGTGGCCTTCCCGGTTCCCAACGTGTTCAGTGACGTCCCGTTCTGGTTGCCGACGGTGGTGCTGCCGTCGTACACCGCACTGGCGCTGGCCGTCGGCACCTGGTGGATCACCACGCGCACCGTCAGGGACCTGCGCTGGTCCATCGAGGAGCGGCCGCCGGACCGGACCGATCAGCACAACGTGTTCCTCACCCCGTGGCGGATCGCACTGGTTCACCTCGTGTTGTGGGGACTGGGGGCGGTGCTTCTCACCGTCCTCTACGGCCGCTACAACACCGACTTCATCCCCAGGATGTCGCTGGCCATGACGTTCTGCGGCGCGCTGGTAGCCACCAGTTCCTACCTGTTCGCCGAGTTCGCGCTACGTCCGGTCGCCGCTCAGGCGCTGGCTGCCGGGGAGGTCCCGCACCGGCTCGCGCCGGGAATCCTGGGTCGCACCATGACGATCTGGATGGTGTGTTCCGGGCTGCCCCTGATCGGGATCGGCCTGGTGGGGATGTTCTCCCTCATCCTGGACAACCTGAGTCAGACACAGCTGGAAGTGGCCATCCTGATCACCTCCGCGGCGGCCTTCCTCTTCGGCTTCATCCTGATGTTGATTCACGCCTGGCTCACCGCCACCCCGGTACGGATGGTTCGGGAGGCCTTCACACGAGTTGAGCAAGGCGACCTGGACTCCAAGGTTGTGGTGTTCGACGGCACCGAACTCGGCGAGTTGCAGCGCGGCTTCAACACCATGGTCGACGGTCTACGGGAGCGCGAACGGGTGCGGGATCTGTTCGGGCGCCATGTCGGCCGCGAGGTGGCGGCGGCGGCGGAACAGCGCCTCCCCCGCTTGGGCGGCGAGGAGCGTCACGTCGCCGTGCTGTTCGTCGACATCGTCGGATCCACCAAGCTGGTCACCAGCCGACCACCCATCGAGGTGGTCGAATTGCTCAACAGGTTCTTCGGCGTGATCGTTGAAGAGGTGGACAACAACCACGGCCTGGTGAACAAGTTCGAGGGCGACGCCGCACTGGCGGTCTTCGGTGCGCCGGTGGCGCGCAGCAACCCTGAGGACGACGCCCTGGCAACTACCCGGGCAATCGTCCAGCGGTTGCGGCGAGAGGTGCCGGAGTGCCCGGCCCGCATCGGGGTGGCCTCCGGCGAAGTGGTGGCCGGAAACGTCGGCGCAAAAGAGCGATTCGAATACACGGTGATCGGCGAGCCGGTCAACGAGGCGGCCCGGTTGGCGGAGTTGGCCCGTTCCGCACCCGGTCGGGCGCTGGCCTCTGCCGAAACCGTCGCCGCGGCTTCGGAACGCGAACAACGGTTCTGGCGCCTCGGCAAGCCGGTGAAGCTCCGCGGATACGAGGACCGGGTACAGATCGCCGGCCTGATCGGTGGCCACTGACTCAGCGGCCCGACAGCCACTCCTCGGCCGCCCGCACCGCAGAGTCAAGTGTTCTGAACACGACGTCGTCGAACCCTCGGCCCGGACGGATCACCGCGCCGTCGGGGTCGACCACGAAACCCTTCTTCCCCGCGGCGTTCAACGATGAGCTCATCCCGGCCAACAGGGCTCGTGCCGGATCGTTGATGGTGTCGACCCTGGTGACGTCCAGGATTCCCACCGCCAAATCCTCGCTGTCGCGCTCGATAGTCCGCAGCACCTTCTCCGCACCGGCGAACATCAGGTCACCGTGCATCTCGTACACCCGGATACCGCCGCGGGCCTCATAGACCGCCCGGATGGTGGCCCGCGATTCCCTACTGACAGTCAGAAAGTGCAGACCCAGCCGCTGCGACAGTGCCCGACAGACCCGTACGCCGCGCACGCTGTTTCCGCGGCCGTCCAGCAGGGGCGAGTACACCCCGATGCCCAACTGGCCGGGCAGCACAGCGGTGATGCCGCCACCCACCCCACTCTTGGCCGGCATGCCGACTGCGCTGACCCAGTCCCCGGCCCCGTTGTACATCCCGCAGGTGACCATCACGCTGAGGGTGCGGCGCACCACTTCCGCGCTGGCCACCCTTCGCCCGGTCTGCGGATTGACACCGCCGCGGGCCAGCGTGGCAGCCATCCGGGCGAGGTCGACGCTGGTAACCCGAAAGGAGCACTGACGAAAGTAGACGTCGAGGACGTCGTCGGGCTCGTCGAGGACCCCGAAACTGGTCAGCATGTAGGCGATCGCCCGATTGCGGTTGCCGGTCGCCTTCTCCGAGCGGTACACGTCTTCGTCCATCTCCAACGGCCGGCCGGCACACGCGGAGTAGAAGTCCCGGATTCTGTCGAACCGTTCGTCGGCGTTGTCGCCGGGGACCAGCGAGACCGCCGCGATGGCCCCCGCGTTGATCATGGCGTTCTTCGGGGTTTTGGTGTGCTCGTCGACGCTGATCTCGTTGAAAGCGTCACCGGAGGGTTCCACACCGATCTTGGCGTCCACGGCATCCTCGCCCGCAAGGCTGAGCGCCAGAGCGTAGGTGAAGGGCTTGGAAATCGACTGAATGGTGAATTCGGTTCGGGCATCGCCGGACTCGTACAGGAAACCGTCTGCTGCGGAGAGCGTCAAGCCGAAGCCGGTTGGGTCGACGTCGGCCAATTCGGGGATGTAGTCGGCCAGCGCTCCATCATCGACGCAGGCGAATTCGGCCACCAGCGCGTCGAGATAGCGCTGAACCAGGTCGGCCATCTCTAGCGGCCGCTGCCAGCCCCGCGCCGAATCCGCTCGTCGTAATCGGCCCGGGCGCCGGTGTCCAGGGTGCGCAGCACCCGTTGCCGGGTCAGCCGGCCCCGGATCGCGCCGAGCACCTTGTCGGGCAGCAGCGCCGAGGCTGCCTCATAGCTGCGCATCCACCCCGGCACCGCGACAATCGCGGTCCGGCTGCGGCAGGTCGCCACAATGGCCTCGGCGATGTCCTCAGGGTCCACGGTCGGCAGCAGTCCGCCGAGCTTCACCCCGGAGACCAGGTCGGTTCGCACCGCTGACGGCAGCACCGTCGTCACGGTGACGCCGGTCCCGGCCAGTTCGTCACGCAGCGCCTCGCTGAAACCCACCACCGCGTGCTTGCTGGCGCAGTAGGTGGCCAGCCCGGCCGCCGGTACCTCACCGAGATAGGAGGCCACATTGACGATGTGTCCGGAACCGCGCGCCAGCATGCCGGGCAGCACCAGCTTGGTGCCGCGCAGCACGCCGTTGAGGTTGACGTCGATGATCGCGTCGGTGACGGAGTCCTGCTCATCGACGTAACGGCCCGCAGGCATGATGCCGGCGTTGTTGATCAGGATCTGTAACGGAGCATCGACGCCGGCGAGGAAGTCCTCCCACGACTCCCGCGACCGAACGTCGAGACCGGCACCGGCGCAACCGAGTTCCTCAGCCGCGGACTTGGCGAGGTCCGCGTCCAGGTCGCCGATGAACACCCGCGCGCCCTCCGCGAGGAAGGCCCGGGCGGTGGCTAATCCGATTCCGCGGGCGGCGCCGGTGATGGCCACCGACGCGCCGTGTAGTGGGATGGGAGTGGACACGGATCAGCCTCCTGCTCTGGCCCGCATCATCGGGCAACCTGTCATCGCACGTTCCACCTTAGGCATGGCTTCCAGCCGCTCCTTCCGCCGGCGCTCAAGCACGGCCGCATCGAGTGAGTACGCGTCGGGCTCCCAGCGGCCTTCGGCGAACCGCGATGCCATCCGTTGGGCACGCGCAGCGGCCGAGAAGTACAGGTTGGCCAGCAGTCCGGCCTTGTGCAGAGCGTTGGGGACGAATCCGCTGAAGTGGATCGCGCCGTCGGAATAGCTGTAGCTGCCCAGGCCGTAGCCGGCCGGTTCGCGGGTGAGATCGGCACCGTTCAGCGACAGCGCAAGGGCGATACCCTCGGACTCGGTGGAGGCCGAGACCGGAAACCGCTGAAGCACCAGAAGTCCGTTGCCGTACAACGGATGTGCCTGCTCGCCGGTCACCCGGCACCACGATGTCTCATCCCCGAACGGGAATTCCACGGTGAAGCCCACGCCATCAAGAGCGGCGGCCGAGCCCTGCACCTGCTCTGTGCACTGCGCGAGGACTTCGGCGAACTCCGACTCCGGCCACGCACAGGGGTCATCCCCGGTGCTGACGAAAAGCCCTGCCGCCGAGGCCATCTGATGGGGGTCGGCGCGCTCCCCGTTCTCCGGGTGATCACTGGTGGCGGGACGTGCGCCGATCGAATCGGCCAGCAGGGGCCCCAGCAGTCGCGTTTCGGCCAGTTGGGTCACAGCGGCTGCGGCCAGCAGGTAGCGGATCCAGTCGCCATTGTCCTCGGTCACCCTGACCAGTGACCACAAGTCCAGTCGCCGGGCCGGCGCGTCGTAGACCGGGCCGGCCATCGAGGCGGCGCGCATCGGCATGGCGTTGATCTGTGCCAGCGCGTTCTCATCGAGGTCGAGGTCGCGCAGCAACTCGGTACGCACCGCCAACTGGTAACCGGTCTCGCCGCTCGGCCCGGTCTCCTCAAGGACGAATTCCACGGTCTGCGAATACCTGTCGGCCCACCAGGTGAACCCGGTCGGCAACAGATAGGACCACTGCTCCTCGATCTGGAGTTGTGTGGTGTAGAGCCAGTCAATGATGTTCTCGGCGATGTTCAACGGCGTGTCACGATCCAGGTGTCGGTAGGCGTTCGGGGTGCAACATCTCGGCATCCCTGAGTTGCTCGGGAATTCCGAATGCGTCGACCAGGGTAGCGGCGTGCGGACGCAGTGTTCGGCACCGCTCATTGATGCCGCGGGTGACCGCCTTGGCCCGCTCGGTGGACAGCAGGCGGTTCTCCATGAACCAGGCCTTGTCGGCTTCGATCACAGTCAGCGCGTAGAGGTCACAGAGCATCTCGAGGATCCGACGGGCCGCCGGGTCGTCACAGCGGTCGATGCCGGCGATGAAGGCCTCCAGCACCGTGCGATCGACATGGGCACGAGCCGTGTGCATGACGTGGTCCTGGGCGACGTTGAACGCGTCGAAGGCCGACATCTTCTTGGAATTACGCTGCAACCGGCGCGCCAGAGCCGACAGCAGAAACTCCTCGCGGTCCTCGAACATCTTGGCCTGGGTGCCCCGGTTGAACAGGCTGCCCTCTTCCTCGTTGTCCTGCCGGGTGTCCAGGATCGTCTGCATGATCGTTTCGGCGGCGGTCCGTTTGGCGACGCGGTCCCCTGCGTAGTTGGCGGCGAAGCGGACCCACTCCACCGGACTCATGCTCTTGATGTCATCGTTGTACTCGGTGAGCAGGTGCTTGGCCACCAGCTGCAGCAAGACGTGGTTGTCGCCTTCGAAGGTGGTGAACACGTCGGTGTCGGCACGCAGTTCGACCAAACGGTTCTCGGCGAGGTAGCCGGCACCGCCGCAGGCCTCCCGGGCCTCCTGGATGGCCGCACTGGCATGCCAGGTACTGATCGCCTTGAGTCCGGCGGCCCGGGTCTCGATATCCCGTTGTGCCTCCACATCGAGCACCGCGGCGGTCTGCTGGTCGTGCATCGCCGATACCAGTTCGTTCTGGGCGAACTGGAGCGCGTAAGAATGCGCCAGGTGGGGCAGTAGTCGGCGCTGATGTACCAAATAGTCCATGATCGGCACTTCGCGATCTTCACCCGCGGCCTTGAACTGCTTGCGCTGCAGGGCATATCGCACCGCGATATCCAGCGCCACCCGGGCTGCCTGGGCGGCGCTGCCGCCGACAGTGATCCGACCGCGGACCAGTGTTCCCAGCATGGTGAAGAACCGCCGGTTGGAGTTCTCGATCTCGGAGGTGTAAGTGCCGTCCGGCGCGACGTCGGCGAACCGGTTCAGCAGGTTCTCCCGGGGAACGCGGACGTGGTCGAACATGATTCGCCCGTTGTCGACGCCGGGAAGACCGCCCTTGTAGTCGCAGTCCCAGATTCTGACGCCGGGCAGAGTGCTACCGTCCTGGCCCCGGATGGGCACAACGATGCAGTGCACCCCATGGTTCTCACCCTTGGTGATCAGCTGGGCGAAAACCGCTGCCACCGTGGCGCTCTCGGCCGCGCCGCCGAGATAGTCCTTGCGGGAGGACGGCGTCGGGGAGTTGATGACGAACTCCTCGGTTTCGGGATCATAGGTGGCGGTGGTCTCCAGATTCTGGACGTCACTGCCGTGCCCGGTCTCGGTCATCGCGAAACAGCCCAACAGATCCAGCGTGATCAGCGGCCGTACGTAACGCTCGTGATGACGCTCGGTGCCGAGGTTCTCCACGGCACCGCCGAACAGCCCCCACAGCACCCCGGCCTTCACCATGAGAGAGAGATCTGACATCGCCAGCATCTCGATCTTGGTCACCGCCGCCCCGGCGTCACCGGTGCCACCGCGCTCCTTATGGAAGCCGTCCTCAGCTTGACCAGCAGCCGCGATGATCTGCAGTTGCGCGTTGACCCTGGCCCGCGCGACCTCTTTGGTCGGGGTGAAGTGCGGCCTGAAGATCTCCAATGAGAGCTTCTCGCGGATCGTGTTCTTCGTGTCGCGCCAGCGACCGTCGAGTGCCCTCTGCAGATGCTCAGCGGTGGTGGTCATATCTCGTTGTACCTCCGGTTGCGGCGGAGTGGCCACCCCGACTAGCCGGCGTGGACGGTGATCCCGTACAGGTCGACACCATGGGGCAACGGTTTCTTCGGATCCAGGTTGACCCCGCTGACCGACAAGGGGCCGGCATTGAGCAGGTTCGCCATGACCGCCTGTCCGAGGAAGATCGAGATGCCGGCGCCAGGACAGTTCTGCGGCCCGTGACTGAAGAAGTTGAACGACCAGTCCTGTGCTGCCGTG
The DNA here is from genome assembly GCA_964483865.1 of uncultured Mycobacterium sp. GTDB lineage: Bacteria > Actinomycetota > Actinomycetes > Mycobacteriales > Mycobacteriaceae > Mycobacterium. Next base: position 32,236 of record CAZADG010000034.1, read on the forward strand.
CCACTGACCCACTCACCTGGGGCAAACCGATCGGCGTAGGGGATGCGCGCCCGGTTACGGTGGTTGAACACGTTGTAGATCAGCGCCTGCTTGCCCTCGGGGAGGACTGCGCCACTCGGGAATTCGACGTCCCGGTGAGCCACCTTGACCAGCAATCCGACCGTCGGCCACAGCCGCATCGCCTCCAGCAGGCAGCCGGCCAGGTACTTCAGCGAGGCGACGCCTTTGGCGGTACCAAGATCGGCGCCGCCGACTTCGTTGCGGGCCTCCCGTTGCTGATCCGGGTGGGTGGCCAGTACCGCCAGCGCCCGCAGCACGTTGGCGGCCTGATTGGCCTTCATCGCAAACATCCAGTGCACCATCTGCCCGGCGATACCACCCGGCGGGGTGGGTGCGCCGGCGACCAGGGAAGCCAGGCTTCCCTTCTCGGCCTTGTCGACATACCGCTGGATCGAGGCGATGAGCTCCGGGTACTGCGGCCCCGGCTCGCCCGGCATCTTGTTGCCCTGGGACATCAGTTCCCCGAGCACATCGGTGATCCCGGTGTCCTCGGCGGCACTGTCGCCCAAGACGACCCGACGGATCACCTTCAGGAACGCCCGGTCGATCTCTTCCCAACGGATCGGCTTGCCGGCCAACTCGGCTGCGGCGTCGGCCGCGACGCCGGTCCACGCGCCGGCCAGTTTGTGGACCGGCTTGTCGGGCTGGCACACAGCGTCGGCGAACTGCCGACGCTGTGCCCACAGATCACCACGCGAGATCGTCAGCGCATCCGGCTGGAAGGCGGCCATCCCCTTCACCTTCGGCTCCGGATCGGAGGCGAACGGATCAGGGGAGCCGCCCAGCACGAACTTCAGATCGTCGGGATGGGTGATCAGCAGCGACTCGTCCTTGGCCACCCGCACGTAGAACGGCCCCGGCCCGTGACGCTTCACCAGCCCCTCGACCAACTGGTAACCCAGATGGTCGGTGCCCAGCTTGGAGGCGATTTTTACCGGCAATTCCCGCTTGTTGAACAGCCCCTGAACGATGTTGGGCACACCGACCTGAGCTGTGAAACGGATGCCTTCCAGTGCTGACGCGTGTGGAAAGTCCTGTGCCACGTGTCCCTTAGCCCCAGGGCATGTAGGCGCGAACGGTATCGGCCAGCTGGACGATACGGTTCGGCTTATCCGGCACCGGAGCTCCCAGCTTGGGCCACGGCGCGAACACCCGCTCCACACCGCCGATGGCTTCCTCCAGCTCGGGGTAGTGGCGCAGGATGACGTCCTTCATACCGTTGTTGTTCACCCAGTCGAAGCCGACCTGGGTGTACACCTCGGGACGGAAGTCCTCGGTGAAGAACCGGTCGGACTTCAGCCGGCGAGAGGCCATCAGGATGAAGATCCGGAACGCGGTGTCGGAGAAACCGAAGCCCTTCGGCGGCTGCTCGGCCTGCATGCCGATCTGGACGTCGACCATGTCCACGTCGCCGTTGTAGACCTCGTTGATCTCCTTGGCCCACTGCTTGTTGGGCGTGATCTCATCGATGCTCTTGCGGCGCGGCATGCGCAGCATCTCGCGGAAGTCGTTGTACCGCGGGACACCACGCTCCCGGTCACGAACGATATCCAGGGTCGCGAGATCGGTGATCTGGCCGTCGAGGCGTTCGAGCTTGCGCAGGGCGTTCGGGTAGTTGTGCAGGCAGATCGCGCCGGCGCTGGCCTGACCCATCGAGTACCAGAGGTCTCCCACCTGCATGCTGTGCATGAAGTCGCGGGTGTACTTGCCCTGGATCTCGGTGAAGTTCGTGTTGCGCAGGTGCTCGCCGGACTCCAGCGAGAACCAGTTCCAGTCGTCCGGGATCAGCGGGTGCAGCCGGTAGACGGTGGTGAACTCCTCGGTGAGTGAGAAGGGAGCCCCGTGGTGGTCGGCCGGGGAGCCGACGATGCCCGAAATGGCTTCACTGTCACTGACGCGGCCGATCTTCTCCTTGAAAGTCTCACCGAGAGCGCCGTACCAGTTCGCGTTCATGGCGATCTGCAGCGCCGGGTGGCGTAGCACGGTGGTCGTCCAGTCCACGGTGTGGATCTTGGCGATCAGTGCCGACACGGTGAGCACGGCGACCTCGTAGAGCCGCTGGTCGTCGAAGCTGGGGTACGCCTTCTTCAAAGCGTCACACACCGCATTGTGCTCACGGGCGAACAGCGTGTGCAGAATGCCCACACCGGTCCAGTAGTTCTCCTCCATCCCGGTCAGGTCGATGCCTTGGTGGGTGAGGCTCTCGGGCAACCGACCGTCGTCGTTGACCTTGACCTTGCCGTCGACGAAAGTGCGGACCTCAGACTGCTTTTCCTTGCCGCTGCCGTAAAGCTGCGAGCCGTCCCACCAGTGGGTCTCGGAGTTGGCGAACACCGGCGCCGGCTGGCCGTCGACGATCTCCTTGCCGTTCATCGGAATGGTCCGACGGATCCGCATCGGGTTCTCGGGGAAGTCGTCGTTCTCCCCGAGCGGGATGTTGATGACCTTGTCCGGTTCACCGTTTCCGTGGAAGAACCAGTTGTGGTTCTCGAACTGGATCCACGCAGCGGCAATGGTGTTGACGATGCCGGCCGGCTTGAACGAGTCGCGGGCCATCAGCTTGCGGCTGATCAGACGGGGGTCCGGATCCAGCAGCTTCTTGGTGTGGGTGATGGTGTACTGCGGCGGCGCGTTGCGGCCGAAGCCGGTGCCCGCCGCACCCATCCAGGGATCGGAGAGGTCATTGAACGTGCCGTCCGGGGTGCGGGCACGCTTGACCTCTTCGGTGGGCGCGCCGAGGTCGGTCGTGGGACGCATGCCCTCGCCCTCGAAAAGGTTGTGCTCACGCAGGTCCTTACGCAAGCCCGCCAAGTCGTGGAACTGCAGGAGCAGGGACGGGTGCTCGTACCACTGCTTGTCGCTCATCAATTACCCCTCTTCGAAGATTGTCGTTGGTTGACGGAATGAATGGATTGACAGGTTTCAGCGCGGAAGGCGCAGTGCGAAGTAGCCGATCTTGTTGTAGCCCGAATCGGTCTTGAAGAGAATCTTGCCGAGGTACACACCCGGGACCAGCTCGACGAGTTCGTCGCGCACACTGCGGATGACCAGCTTGGGGTTCTTCTCGATATCGGCGTAGTCGATCACCATGACGTCGACGTCGGGATCTTCCTTGCCCGGCTCGACGTAGGTCTCGAAGTCAAAGGCCAGCTTGCCGTCGGTGTGATCGGTCATCTTGTACAGCGGCCAGAGCAGCTTGCCGACCAGGCCGGTGCTCTTGGTGAGGCGGTTGTCGCCCTTGGCGGCTTCCTTGTCGAACCGCTTGCCCTGCCAGGGCATCCACATGGAGGTGATCACCCGAACCACGGCGTCGAACTTCTCGTTGGTGGTGGTCATGACCAGCATGCCCTCGGTGGCGCCATGCAGGTCGGTCGGGGGGGTGCCGAGACGGAACAACTCGTTGAGGTCCGCATCCGCGCCGGCGGCGTCGGTCTTGGCCCGCTTGGACAGTTCGTCGATCCACGCCCAGGTCGAGTCGGCCGCACCCTCGGGGTGGGCCTTCACCGAGTCGCGCAACCACTCAAGCTTGCCAGCCACGCCGGGAACCATGGTGTCGCGTTCCTTGGCCATAAAAAGTCCTCCTAAATACCTGTCTGACTGCATGCGGATCGTGCCCAGATCGTATGGGGAAGTGATTCCGTTCCGCATGATTATTGACCAACGATTCGTGTCGCGGTCAAGGTTGACCCTGCCGGCCTGATGTTGGCCTGACATCGGCAACCGGGCGTTGCTGGGCAAACCGCATGTAATCGCGTGTTTTCCACCCAGCGATTTCGCGGTGGCAAACCCGGGTCAGATGAAGGGCGGCTCGCCGACTCCGGAGATCGTGTGAGTGCCCCACGGCGTCTTTTCGACCACTTTGGCGCCGACGGAGCGATCCTGGATCGTCAGTGTCACTCCCGCCGAGCGCCCCACCGCCCCGTCGGGCAGGGCGTGGAACACCATCCCCTGCCAGTGGTAGAGCCCGTCGATGGCATCGAGGTGGCCGACCAGCCGAACCCGGCTGGTCACGGACCGTCCGCCGACGGTGACCGTTGCGGGACCGTCGTAGAGGTCGTCCCGCTCCGGCAGTGCGCCGGTCAGAGAGAACCTTCGTCCGACCGGGTCGGGACGCCAGCGGTGCAGGAAGACGGCACTCCTGGCCTCCATCCGGGCGGCGCCGGACCGCTCGATGAGACGCAGACACCGGGTGACGTAACGGGCCTGTCGACGAACATCGGGCCCGGGGATGCGGAAGTAGTTCGGAACGCCGTGGCTGGCGATCACCGGGTTGGGCGACGGCCTGGCGTCGACCACGACGGTTGCAGTCGCGAGCGTGCCGTCAGAAGCGGCCACCGTCCAGGACTCAGCCGCACTGTCGAAGTGCGCTTCCGAGCGATCCGCCAGCAGGGTGCACTTCACCACCTCGAGCCCCGGGGGCAGTCCCGCGCCAACGACGATGGCGCTCACAGGAATCCAGCCCTGCGCCACATCCGCCGACTCAATCGCCCCATCAGCCCGACCTCTTCGAAGAACACAGCCAGTGGGGCAAAGGACTCCCTGCACTTCTGGCGGAAGTGCGGATTGGCCCGGGCGATCTGCCGCATCCGCCCACCATCCATTCCGGCACGGTAGTGATAGATCGGCAGGGTGAAGAGCATCCGGTAGAACGGGCCGCCGACCCCATGCAGGTTGGCCAGGAATACCTTGCGGTACCAGGCCATGGCCGGCACGGACTTCCGCAGATCATCACGGGCGAACTGGATATGGCGGGCTTCTTCGGTGACATGGATGCGCATCAGACGTCGGACGATCGGTTGCAGGTCGGGATCCTCGAGGATCTGGCGCTGCAAGGCATCGAAGATCTCTTCGCCGACCAGGGCTGCGATCCACAGCACCGGACCGCGGAAGGTGAAGGGCAGCGCGTTGATGACGATGCGCTGCATCAGGCTCGGACGCACCGGGATGCCGCCGACCCGGTCGATGGTCTTTCCGAACATCACCATGTGGCGGGTCTCGTCACCCATCTCGGTGAGCATGTACTGAGTGGCTTTGGCCGTGGGGTTGGCGTGCATGATGCTGCGCAGAATGCCCTGGTTGAGGATGTTCTCGAACCAAATGCCGGCGGAGAGCATGTTGACCAGTTGCTGGCGGGAGAGTTCACGCTGCTGGTCGCGGGTCATCGCACCCCACTCCGGAGTGCCGTAGATGGTGATCATCTGCGGCGGGAGGAAGAACTTGTCCGGATCCAGCGGAGCGTCCCAGTCGATGTCGACGACTGAGTCGTAGGACTTCTTTACCGACCCGTTCAGCAGGCGCTCGGAGAACTCCTCGCGGGTCCGTGAGATGGATGCTGTCACCAGGGGTACCCCTTCGGGCGGAGGTTCGGTGGTGTCGAACGTAAAACCCGGTACCGCCGGTTGTCAATACCGTCGGTACCGGGTACTTGAATTCGTCATTCGGTCACCCCTCGCCGGTGGGACCCGGCTGTGCAAGCATCGGAAGATGACTCGCTATCGGGTGATCGACAGTCCGGTGGGGCCGCTCACGCTCGCGGGCGTCGGGTCGACACTCACTCATCTGCGCATGGCCGACCAGAGCCACGAGCCGGATCGGTCCGCGTGGGAAGCGGCCGACGACGGGGCATTCGATGATGTCGTCGAGCAGCTTGACGCGTATTTCGCCGGCTCGCTCACCGATTTCGACGTCGAGGTCGAACTGAAGGGGACGGAATTCCAGCGCCGGGTCTGGAACGCACTGATCACGATTCCCTACGGTGAAACCCGCTCCTACGGCGAGATCGCCGAACAGATCGGCTCGCCGGGCGCCTCCCGAGCAGTCGGCCTCGCTAACGGGCGCAACCCGATCAGCATTATCGTGCCGTGCCACCGGGTAATCGGATCGACCGGCGGACTCACTGGATATGGCGGCGGATTGGACCGGAAGAGAATTCTGCTGAGGCTCGAGAAAAAGAATACGCCGGCCGAAGCCACATTATTCGGCTGACAATTCGCATTGCTGGAAATAAAAATGCCTGGGCCCCCCATATCAATGGGGGGCCCAGGACTTTAATTTGTGTTCGGCGGTGTCCTACTTTTCCACCCGTCGGGGTAGTATCATCGGC
>CAZADG010000035.1:0-35422 GCA_964483865.1 uncultured Mycobacterium sp.
TCGCCGAGGTTCCACCGGCGATGATGCCGGCGATGTTCACCTGCGGGCGCACCGCCGGATGGTGTGCCCACATCCTGGAGCAGAAGCGGCTCGGCAAGCTGGTCCGGCCGGCGGCGGTCTACGTCGGGCCCGGCCCGCGGCCGGCGGATTCGGTACCGGGCTGGGACGAGGTCAACCACACCCCGTAACACCCTGCGAGCAGACGCGAAGCCGGTCAGCCGCGCCATTTCCATGTGAGAGTGCGTCCGCCCGCCGAGGGACACCGAGCCGCGGTCAGCATGTCGTCCACCGAGGTGAATTTCATCCGCGGTCGACCCTGCGCCGCACCCCGGGCGACCTCGGCGGCGTCGATGGCGCGCCACCCGTCGGCGTCCACGACGTCGGGCTGCCGTTCGCGCACCAGTTTCGCCAACGCCGCGGGGCGCCGCGACGGGCCGTCGAGCAGCCCGGCGTTGAAGTCGTCCACCAGGGTGGCCACGGTCTGGATGGCGCAGGACTTGTTGCTGCCGATGAAACCGGTAGGGCCGCGTTTGATCCAGCCGGTGACGTACGCGCCGGGGACCGGGCGACCGCTCGCCGGGTCGACGACGCGGCCGGCGTTGTTGGGCACTACTGCGGCGTTCTGGTCGAAGGGCAGGTCGGGCACCGGGACACCGCGGTAGCCGATCGAGGTGAGCACCAGGCCCGCGTCGACCGTCGCGCTGTCACCGGAGTCGGTTCGGGTGAACTCGACACCCTCGGCCCGGCCGCTGCCGAGGATTCGCCGGGGAGTGAGCCGGTAGGCCAACCGGATTCGCCGCCCCACCGGTGCGGTGGCGGCATCCGGCAGGCCCGCCAGGATCTCCAGTTTCGCGCGGGTAACCGGATCTCGGACGGTCTGCAGATCGGCGCGCACCAGGGCATGGTCGGCCGCATCGAGCACGACGTCGGCGGTCCCGATCAACCCGATCAGCTCCGGCAGGGTGAAGGCGGAGTGGGCCGGGTCCCGCCGGGCGGCGACCACCACCTCGCGCACCGCCGAACTCCGCAGCGTCTGCAGCGCCGAATCGGAGATGTCGGTTGCCGCCAGGCTCTGCGGGTCACTGGTCAGAATGCGCGCGACATCGAGCGCCACATTGCCGTTACCGATGACCACCACTCGCCGATGACCGAGGTCGATTCGGCGAGCTGCGAACTCGGGGTGTCCGTTGATCCAGGCGACCATCTCGGTGGCACTGCCGGTTCCGGGTAGCCCCATGCCGTCGATGTCGAGACGACGATCGCCGGACGCACCGACGGCGTAGATCACCGCATGGTGGTGGTCCAACAGCTCGGAGTGCGAAAGGTGTTTTCCCACTTCAACGTTGAGATAGTAGGTGAATCGGCGGGAATCACCGATCCGGTCGAACAGGGCGGTGACCGACTTGGTGCTCTGGTGATCCGGCGCTACCCCGGCCCGCACCAACCCGTAGGGCGTCGGCAACTTGTCGAAGACGTTGACCGCTACGCCGCTCTGGGTCAACAGTTCGTCGGCGGCGTACATCCCGGCCGGCCCGGAACCGACGACGGCCACCGTCAATCCGCGGCCGCGCACCTGCGGTGCGGGCAGCACGGGTGCCAGCTTCGAGGTCGGCGGAAGTTTCACCCCTGCCGGCCGCGGCGGGTAGTGGTCGGCATTGACCGCGATGAACGGCAACTGCTGCTGGGTCAGCCGGCTGTCGTGGCGGATCGCGCCGACCGGGCAGGCCGTCACGCAGGCGCCGCAGTCCACGCAGGCAACCGGGTCGATGTAGAGCATCTCGGCGGAGGCGAATTCGGGCTCGTCCGGACTGGGATGGATGCAGTTGACCGGGCACGCGTACACGCAGGAACCGTCGCTGCAGCACGATTGCGTGATGACGTGGGGCATCGCGGTGACGTGCCGTCAGGCGGCAGCCAGATGGCGGCGCTGCGGTTCGCTGCGGAACCGGCTGGGCGCGCCGTCGATCTTGCACAGGCGCCAGACCAATCGCGCCAGCGGGTTCATCATGCCGGTGTCGTGACAGAGCATCCGGACGTCACCGAACATGTCCTGCAACCACTTGCGTGACTCCGGGGACCGGAAGAACAGTTCCCTGCGGATCTCGAGCGGAATTCCGTACTCGCGGAAGAAGCTGCGCGGCGGCACCAGGATGGCTTGGCAGAGGATCCGCATGATGAGCGGGACGTTGACCGACAGCAGCAGTCGCTGCCGGCGGTTGAGGTGAGGCAAGCGCTTGCGGAGGTATTCGTGGGCGAAGGAGATGTGCCGGGCCTCCTCGGCCACATGGATGGCCATCACCTTCTCCATGATCGGATGCAGTTCTTTGCCCTCGCGAAGCACCTGCTTCTGGGTGTGGTCGATGGGTTCTTCGCCGGCGAGTACCCCGAAGAAGAACGGGATGGGCAGCGGACCGGGAACCAACGGGATCAGCGGGGAGACCCAGCGCAGCAGCCGCGGCATCCCGGGGACGTCGACGCCGATCCGGTTGACCATCTCCTGGAACATCAAGGTGTGGTTGCCCTCTTCGATCGCCTCGTGGGTGCAGTAGCGGTACTCCGGTGATCCGTTGGGCACCCAGAACGCGTAGTTCATCAGGCCGCGGATCAGGATCGACTCGAACTGCAGTCCCACCTTGGCGACGTTCGCCTGGCGCCACTGGCCGATGGCGATCCGCGTGGCGACCGGTTGGGCCTGGTACCAGGGGTGACCGCCCAGCGGATCGGTGTCGGGCAGGATCCAGCGTTCGTCGTCGGCGGTGACGGCGTACTCCGGGGCGTCCCAGTCGATGTCGGTATAGGGGTTGAAGTTCCGGCGTACCGAACCCTCCGACAGCGTGGTCAGCATGTCGACGTACGCGGTGTCGTCGCGCACCTCCATGTTGCGCCGCCAACGCCTGACCATTTTGGTCCTCGCCATGACAACCTCCCGCACGCTTTACATAGGGGTGGGTTTTGTACAGCTGATAGTCAGACGGTACCGCAGGTATCGGGTACTGTCCATCGCCAATTCGGTCTCGATTTTTTTCCCGGCAACTCCCTCCCTAGGCTTGTCGCATGGCCGATCCCGCCCAGCTCACGATTCCCGCTGACCTCAAGCCCTCCGACGGACGTTTCGGTTGCGGACCGTCCAAAGTGCGGCCCGAACAACTGACGGCGCTCACCACGACCGCCGCCGGCCTGTTCGGCACCTCACACCGGCAGGCACCGGTGAAGAACCTGGTCGGGCGGGTCCGTGACGGGCTACGCGAGCTCTTCTCCGCACCCGAGGGATACGAGGTCATCCTCGGCAACGGCGGTGCGACGGCCTTCTGGGACGCCGCCGCGTTCGGGCTCATCGAATCCCGCTCCCTGCACCTGACCTACGGGGAGTTCAGTTCCAAGTTCGCCTCCGCGGTGGCGGCCAACCCGTTCGTCGGCGATCCCATCGTCATCAAGGCCGACGCCGGCAGCGCACCCAAGCCCACCTCGGATCCCGGCGTGGACGCCATCGCCTGGGCCCACAACGAGACCTCCACCGGGGTGGCGGTTCCGGTGCACCGTCCCGAGGGATCGGGCGACGCACTGGTGCTCATCGACGCAACCTCCGGTGCCGGCGGTCTGCCGGTCGACATCACCGAGGTCGACGCGTACTACTTCGCGCCGCAGAAGAACTTCGCCAGCGACGGCGGCCTGTGGCTCGCCGTGATGTCGCCGGCGGCACTGGCCCGGGTCGAGCAGATCGCCGCATCCGGCCGCTGGGTTCCGGAGTTCCTCTCCCTGCCGATTGCAGTGGACAACAGCCTGAAGAACCAGACCTACAACACCCCGGCGATCGGAACGCTGGTGCTGCTGGCCGAGCAGATCGACTGGATGCTGGGCAACGGCGGGTTGGACTGGGCTGTCAAGCGCACCGCGGACTCCTCGTCGCGGCTCTACGGGTGGGCCGAGGCGTCCTCCTACGCCACCCCGTTCGTCGCCGACCCGGCGCTGCGATCACAGGTGGTCGGCACGGTCGACTTCAACGATTCCGTGGATGCGAGCGCAGTCGCCGCGACCTTGCGCGCCAACGGCATCGTCGACACCGAGCCGTACCGCAAGCTGGGCCGCAACCAACTGCGGGTGGCGATGTTCCCGGCTGTCGACCCCGACGATGTCAGCGCGTTGACCCACTGTGTGGACTGGGTGGTCGAACACCTCTGATACCTCTGTAACCTCATCTGTAACACGGGCGTGTCCGATCCGTTATGTCAAGGACCGTCGCGTTATGGTCCGGTTCGAAGGAGGTCGACATGCGGGAGCTCACACTCATAGGACTCGATGTCGGCGGCAACCACATCATCTGTGAGGGTGGCAACCCTGCCGACAAGTTCCTCGTTCGGCTGGACGACCGGCTGCGCGCCGCGGTGCGCGGTGATGCCGCCCGGCTCCCGCAGGTTTCCCGAGACAGCGAGGTCAGAGCCGTGTTACGTCCCAAAGACATTCAGGCCCGCATCCGGGCCGGCGCCTCCGTTCAGGAACTCGCGCAGAGCTCGGGTATGGACGTGTCCAAGATCGAGCGATTCGCCCATCCGGTGCTCCTTGAACGTGAACGAGCCGCCGAGTTGGCCACCGCCGCCCACCCTGTCCTCGCCGAGGGTCCGACGGTGGAGACCTTGCTGGAGACGATCACTACCGCTCTGGCCGCACGTGGACTGAGCGCCAAGGACACCAACTGGGACGCCTGGCGCAACGAGGACGGCCGCTGGACGGTCCGGATGGGCTGGCAGGCCGGCCTCTCGGAGAATGTCGCACACTTCCGGTTCACCCCGGGTGCGCACGGCGGAACCGTCACCGCAATCGACGAGGAAGCAAGTGCTCTGATCGACCCGGAGTTCGAGCGTCCGCTTCGCCCGGTGGCCCCGGTTGCGCAACTGGAGTTCGACGTGCCGGCCGCACCGCAGGAAGAGTCGGCGCCGGTGGCCGTGCCGCCCGCCCTGGCCGGGCCCGCGGCCCGGGCCGCCGCAGCTGAGCAGGCAAAAGCAAAGCCGAACCCGGTTCCGGCCAAACGGTCGGGCCGCAAGCCGGCAATTCCCGCCTGGGAGGACGTGCTGCTGGGCGTGCGCTCCAGCGGTGACCGCTAGCCCAACATCAGAGCCAGCGTCGCGGTCCATCCGACGGCCACGCCCACGGCGGCGCCCAAGACAAACCACCGGCGGACCGGCATTTTCCGCCAGTCCCACAATGTCGGCGCCAGACCACCCACGGCAACCAGGTTCAATCCGATCGACACAACCGGATTCACCCGCGTCATCCCGAGACTGAGCACCACGATCGCGGTGGCGACCACCGCCGCCACGAACGCCGCCACCGTCAGCCCGGTTCCCCAGGGCGTTGGCTCGGACACAGTTTCGTCGGGCACAGCCTCGAGGTTATCGCCCTCGCCCACCGCGGCACCGCGCCCGTTCGTAGAAGGCGAGCGCCGCGGCGGTGGCCACGTTGAGCGAGTCGGTGCCGCGCGACATCGGGATCCGGACCCTGGCGTCGGCCGCCCGCATCGCAGTCTCGGTCAGGCCAGGTCCCTCGGCGCCCACCAGCACCGCGACTTTCTCTTCGCCCAGACCCTCGACCACCTCGGCCAGAGCGGCGGACTTCCGGTCAGGTGTCATCGCCAGCAACCGAAAGCCGTTGTTGCGTAACACATCGAGATCCCTTGGCCACTGCGCGGCCTTGGCGAAGGGGACCAGAAGCACGTGACCCATCGATACCCGCACGGCCCGGCGGTACAGCGGGTCGGCACAGCCGGCCCCGAAGATCACCCCGTCGACCGCCAACCCGGCCGCGTTGCGGAAGATTGAACCTAGGTTCTCATGGTCGTTGACGCCCTCGAGTACCGCGACCGTGCGGGCGCCGGACAGCATCTGATCGAGGCTTAGTTCGGGCGGGCGGCGGGCAGCGGCCAGAACGCCACGGTTGAGGTGGAAACCCACCACGTCGGCCATCACCTCCGCCGAGGCCCGGTAGAACGGGATGTCCACGCCGTGAAGATCATCGGCCAGTTCGGTCAGCCGCCGATCGGTACCCAGGAAGGCATGGGGGGTGAACCGGGATGCCAGCATTCGCTGGGCCACCAACACTCCCTCGGCGATCACCAGGCCCTTGCCGCTGGGCAGGTCCGGTCGGCGGTCGACGCTATTGAGGTCACGGAAGTCATCCACCCGCGTATCACTGGGGTCGGTGATGTCGATGACGTTGGCCCGCATGGGCGATAACGTACGCGCCGACGGGTCGGTTACGGTGATGACGATGACCCCGCAAGACCCAACCACCGAACAGCTCCCCCCGGAATTGCCTGCCTCGCTGCTCGATCCCCGGCCGGTGATCGCCACCGGGGCCGTGCTGTGGGCACTGGCCGCGGTGGCCTCATTCGCCGTTCCCTCGCTGGAGGGCTGGCGTCCGGTCACGGTCGCCGGACTCGGGGTCGGTGTTTTCGGGCTCTCGCTTTTTCTGTGGCAGCGCGCCGCGGCGCGCCGTGGGGCCCGCGGGGCGCAAACCGGGCTCGAACCGAGTAAGCACTAGCGAAGGAGAACCATGGCAGCGCCGATCATCAAGGCTGAGATCGAGATCAACGCACCGGTCAGCACGGTGTGGAGCCTGGTTTCCGACCCCGGCCGGATGCCGCAGTGGAGTCCGCAGTGCCGAATCATGAAGGCGCTCGGCCCGATTCGTCCGGGCACCCGCACCGTGAACCTCAACCGTCGCGGATTGCTGTTCTGGCCCACAACGTCGGTGATCACCGAGGTTGTCCCGGAGCGCAAGTTCGCTTTCCGGATTCCGCTCAACACCACGGTGTGGAGCTATGAGCTGGAGCCCACCGCCACCGGAACCCGCCTGATCGAGACGCGGCATGCCGAGAACGGAGTGACGGCGCTGTCGGCTGCGGCGACCAAGACAGCGCTGGGCGGTATGGAGAATTTCGAGAGGGAACTGCTCGAGGGGATGAACCAGGGGCTGGCCCGGATCAAGGCCGCCGCCGAGGGGCGCTAGCCGGAATCTCCGGGAGTCTCGGCGTCGACCTCACCGTCGAACGCGTAGCCGGTCCAGGAATCCTCGTCGAAACCCCCGAACGCACCCTCGGCCGGTGATTCGTCCTCGGCGGGGGTGGCGGCGACGTCGATCTCGACAGCCGTCACGTCGATCTCGATGGTGGCCAGCGGCTCGGTCACCGTCGGCGGCTCGGCAGGTTCGGCCACTGCCTCTCGTGTCACCACCTCGAGTACCCCGTCGTCATAGGGCTCGAAGGCCGGCGACCCGGCGCCTTGCGGGGCCGGGGTGTCGGAGTGCGCGCCACAGCCGTAGAAGATGTCGACGACCTGCCCATCGGCGGACAGTTCGTTACAACAGACACCGAACATCGCCCCGAGCGCGCCGGCCAGCGGAACCATGAACCCGCAGTCGCGGCACACCCTCTTGGTGGCCCGTGCCATCGCAGAGTCCGGTCCGTGCTCGCCGTCGTGCCACCGCTGCGCGGCGTCGTCGCGGCCCACCGCACTGAGCACGCGACGGCGGCCGAAACCCACCTCGAGGGCGGTGTCATCGATCAGCGGATCGCCGGTCGCGAGGAAGCCGGGCACCAGTCGCGGGTCGTCGGGAAGCGGAGCCAGCAGGTCGCCTGGCCCGAGATCCCCCGGCTTGACCCGCTTCTCCCACGGGACCCACGGTGGGGCCAGCAGAGCGGTGGGACCGGGCACCAGGACGACCTCGCTGATGGTGACGTGGTCAGCAGCCGGGATCGCGGCGACCACGACAGCCCACTGCCATCCCTGGTAGCCGGGCATGCTGGTCAAAAACCGATGGGTGGCGGACGCCTCGTCCTCGATGGCCACGCCCAGATACGCGCCGACCGTCTCGCCACTGAACTCCACGATCGCCTCACGCGCCAGGTCGGCCGCGCCGGTAAGCAGGGCAGCCACCTCTGCCGTCGGCGCGGTGGGAGCCGCTGCCGAAGGTTCGGCGGTGTCGGTCGGGCTGTCCATCGCTGACAATCTTGCCTCACCGGGTTACCGCACGACCACACCGGTCGGCTCCACACCGCCACCGCCACCATGAGGGACAATCGGGAGCGTGTCTGGACGACGTGGATACCCGGGCCCTGGTTCTGGCCCGGGTGGGCGGCCCGGACCGATCCGCCGTGACCGCCAGCACCCCGGCATGGCGAACTATCCCAGCGACGAACCGCGCGTCCGTCCCGACGGCTCCGACGATGGCCGCGGCAACCGCTACCTGCCCCCGTTGGGGGATCGCCGGACTGCCTATCACTACTCCGACCCCGAGGACCCCGGTACGCCGGAAAGCGGTGAACGCGCAGGTTTGAGCGGCGCGGCGGCCGAGATGGGTTCCCGGATGTACTCGATGGTGCACCGCGCCGCGACCGCCGACGGGGCCGACAAGTCGGGGCTGACCGCGCTGACATGGCCGGTGGTGGCCAACTTCGCGGTGGACTCGGCGATGGCCGTCGCACTGGCCAACACGCTGTTTTTCGCGGCGGCGACCGGGGAGAGCAAGGGCCGGGTGGCGCTGTACCTGCTCATCACCATCGCACCGTTCGCAGTGATCGCCCCGTTGATCGGGCCTGCACTGGACAGACTTCAGCACGGCCGGCGCGCGGCACTGGCGACGTCCTTTCTGCTGCGAACCCTGCTGGCGGTGGTGCTGATCGTGAACTACGACCCGGCCACCGGAGGCTATCCGTCGTGGGTGCTCTATCCCTGCGCACTGGGAATGATGGTGCTGTCGAAGTCCTTCTCGGTTCTGCGCAGCGCTGTCACTCCCCGGGTGATGCCCCCGACGATTGACCTGGTCCGGGTGAACTCCCGCCTGACCATGTTCGGTCTGATCGGCGGCACCGTGGTGGGCGGCGGCATCGCCGCCGGGATGGAGTACGTCTTCTCTACGCTGCTGCACCTACCAGGTGCGCTGTTCGTCGTCGTCTTCATCACCCTGGCGGGCGCCTCACTGACGATGCGGATCCCGAAGTGGGTGGAGGTCACCGAGGGCGAGGTCCCGGCAACGCTGACCTACCACGGCCACGGCGGGGAATGGGACTGGCTCGACGAGCAGCCCACCGAGGTCATCAGCCGAACCGGACCGCGGCGACAACCGTTGGGCCGCAACATCATCACCGCGCTCTGGGGTAACTGCACCATCAAGGCGATGGTCGGTTTCCTGTTCCTGTACCCGGCATTCGTCGCCAAGGCCCAGGACGCCAGTGGCTGGGTTCAGCTGGGGATACTCGGGACTATCGGGGCTGCGGCGGGCATCGGCAATTTCGGCGGAAACTTCGCCGCCGCCCGGCTGCAACTGGGCCGGCCGGCGGTCCTGGTGGTGCGCGCCGCGGTCGCGGTCACCGTGATGGCGGTGATCGCCGCGGTGGCGGGCACGCTCATCGTCGCTGCGGTGGCGACCTTCGTCACCTCCGCGGCCAGCGCCATCGCCAAGGCCTCGCTGGACGCCTCGCTGCAGGATGATCTACCGGAGGAATCACGCGCGTCGGCCTTCGGCCGCTCCGAATCGGTGCTACAGCTTGCGTGGGTGCTGGGCGGCGCGATGGGAGTTCTGGTGTACACCGATCTATGGGTGGGCTTCACCGCGATCGCCGCGCTCTTGATTCCGGGGCTGGCGCAGACGGTGGTGAGCTACCGCGGCGGTTCATTGATCCCCGGCTTCGGCGGTAACCGGCCGGTAGTGGCCGAACCTGAGGGTAGGCGGGCGGTGGCACTCCGTTGAAACGACATCTGGCCTGGATCCTCTCCGCGCTTGTGGTGCTGACCGCCGCGGGCGCCGGAGTCGGTGCCTGGCTGTTGACCCGCGGCCATGGAACGCCGCTGCCGCAGATCAGCGCCTACTCGCGCGGAACAACCGTCCGCGTCGACCCTTACCTGTATTGCAATGTGGTTGACCTCAACGACTGCGTCAAAGACGGCGGCCAGGGCCAACTCTCGGTCAACGACCGATACCCGGTCCAACTGTCGGTGCCGGCCGCGATAGGCAGCGCACCCTGGCGGCTGTTGAGGGTGTACCAGGACGAGCGCGACACAACCACCACCGCTTACCGGCCGGGCACGCGGTTAGCAGTCACGGTGCCCACCGTCGACCCGCAGCGCGGCAAACTGGTCGGCCTCGTCGTCCAGTTGATGACCCTGGTGCAGGACCAGGATGGAGAATTGTTCGACCTGCCGCACGCCGAGTGGTCGGTGCGGTTGACGTGGGACTGACGCACTAGGCCGACCGTCGACTTGTTTGTGGAAAAAGTGGGTTTTGTGGACAACAACCCCACGTTCGGCATCGCCGCCCCGAATGTGTCAGTTGCGCCCCACACGGTGTCGCCATGGAAACCCTGTATGGCCCATTCCGGGCCACCGAAGCACTCGACGCGGGATTCGTCACGCGTTACCGACTCAAGACGGATTTCGAGGCGATCCACCGGAATGTCTACATCCGCAGAGGCGAGCCGCTCACCGCGGTCAGCCGCGCCATAGCCGCATGGCTCTGGTCCGATCGCCAAGCGGTTATCGCCGGCCGCTCGGCCGCGGCTGTCCTGGGCAGCAGGTGGATCGATGACGACTTACCTGCAGAGCTCAATCGGAGCAGTCGAGACAAGCCTCGGGGCATCGTCGTCCACAGTGACGCGCTGAACACCGAGGAGATCACGTCCAGGAACGGGATGAGGCTGACAACTCCCGCACGAACCGCGTACGACATCGGGCGAGGCCTTCGGCTGACCGACGCCCTCATCCATCTGGACGCTCTTGCGCGAGCCACAGGTTTCACGCCACCGGACGTGGACGCAATCGCAAGACTTCACACAGGCGCTCGCGGCATTGTGCAGTTGCGCCGAGCCCTGCTCCTGATGGACGGCGGCTCGGAGTCCCCCTACGAGACCCGCACTCGATTGGCGCTCATCAATGCCGGATTACCGAGGCCTCAGACGCAGATCGTCGTCGAGGAACGCGGTGCCTTCGTCGCCCGAATCGATATGGGGTGGAAGCAGTGGCGGGTCGGCGTCGAGTTCGACGGCGCGCAGCACTGGACCGATCCGGCGCAACGGACCAAAGACATCGACCGGTTAGCCGAACTGGAAGGGCTTGGGTGGCGAATCATTCGCGTCAGTGCATCGCTGCTGCGAAACCGGCCTTGGGTCGTTGTCGCGCGGGTCTACGAGGCGCTCCGCGCTGCCGGTGCGCCCGTCTGACGAACGTGGAGTTGTTTACGCATAATTGGCGAAATCACGCCAACAAGTCGACGTTCGGCGTCAGGCGTCGAGTTCCCGAGCGACGGCCTTGACCACCTCGGAGACGCGGCGCGCGACCTTCTTGTCGGGATAGCGGCCACGGCGCAACTCAGGCTGGACGGCGCCCTCGAGCAGCGTGATCATGTCCTCGACCATGCCATGCAATTCATCCGGCGAGTGCTTGTGCTCGGCGGCGGGCGGGCTCTCCCGACGCGGGCGCTGGGCCAGCGTCGGCGGCGGGTCGATCAGCGTGACGCTCAGTGCCTGCGGGCCGCGGCGGCCGGCGGCCATGCCGAACTCCACCTTCTGACCCGCCTTGAGCCCTTCGACACCGGCAGGCAGGGCCGAGGCCCGGACGTACACGTCCTCGCCGCCCTCCTGGGAGAGGAAGCCGAAACCCTTTTCGGCGTCGTACCACTTCACCTTGCCGGTCGGCACTGGATCTCACCTGCTTGTCTGACGTCACCCTTGAGCACGCGAAACCGCGCGCAAGCGATCCTACTCAACCGCCGCCGGGCCGGGTTCCCCAGTTTGGTTCGCTAGGCTGGCGTGACCGCTGGAGGGCCCGACCGCTGGAGGAAAACATGCGCCTGGTCCTGAACATCATCTGGTTGCTCTTCGGCGGCCTGTGGCTGGCACTCGGCTACCTATTGGCGGCGCTGGTCTGCTTCCTTCTGATCGTCACGATTCCCTTCGGCTTCGCCGCGGCCCGCATCGCTCTGTTCGCGCTGTGGCCGTTCGGGCGCACCATCGTCGACAAGCCCGGATCGCGGCCCGGCGCACTGGTGGGCAACGTCATCTGGGTGGTGCTGTTCGGCGTATGGCTGGCCATCGGTCACATCGTCAGCGCGATCGCCATGGCAGTCACCATCGTCGGCATCCCGTTGGCGCTGGCCAACCTCAAGTTGATCCCGGTGTCGCTGATGCCACTCGGCAAGGAGATCGTCCCGGTCGATCACGCCCGGGAGTGGACCGCTGCCGCATCCCGGAGTCGCCCGTGACGCTCACCACGCTGGGTCTTCCCGCCGTCCGCCGGAACCCGGGGTCGGCGGCCGAGGGGATGCCGCGGCAGGGCCCACTGGTCGACACATTCGGACGCGCCGCCACCGACCTGCGCGTCTCGCTGACCGACCGATGCAATCTTCGTTGCACGTACTGCATGCCCGCCGAGGGCTTGGACTGGCTGCCCGCGGACGACTTGCTGACAGTCACCGAACTGACCCGGCTACTGCGATTGGCGGTCACCCGATTGGGGGTGACGAGCATCCGGTTCACCGGCGGAGAGCCGCTGTTGTATCGGCGCCTCGAGGAGGTGGTGGCGGCGGCGGCCAGCCTGCGGCCTCGCCCGGAGATCGCCTTAACCACAAACGGCGTCGGTTTGGCGCCGCGAGCCGCCGGATTGGCCGCAGCCGGACTGAACAGGGTCAACGTGTCGCTGGACACCGTGGACGCGGATCATTTCGCCGCGATCACCCGCCGCCGGCGGCTGGATGCGGTACTCGACGGCCTGGCCGCGGCCGCCGCCGCCGGTCTCGGTCCGGTGAAGGTGAACGCGGTACTGGACCGCGTGACCGACGCCGTCGAACTGCTCGAGTTCTGCCTGCGATACGGCTACCAGTTGCGGATCATCGAGCAGATGCCACTGGACGCTGAGCACCAGTGGAGTCGGGAATCGGCGGTCAGTGCCGAAGCCGTTCTCACGGCGCTGCAGCAGTCCTTCGACCTGCGCCCCGACCCGACCCCACGTGGATCGGCCCCGGCCCGGCTGTGGCAGGTGGACGGTGGCCCAGCGACCGTCGGCATCATCGCCTCGGTGTCGGAGGCTTTCTGCGCCGCCTGTGACCGCACCCGGTTGACCGCCGACGGCCAGGTCCGCAACTGCCTGTTCGCAACCGAGGAGACCGATCTGCGCGGGCTGCTGCGAGCCGGTGCCGAGGATGCCGAGATCGAACTGGCCTGGCGCACCGCGATGTGGGCCAAGGCCGCCGGGCACGGCATCAACGACCCCGGATTCGTTCAGCCGCGCCGCCCGATGAGCGCGATCGGGGGCTGATATGACCCGATCCGAGGTCCGACTATGACCGATGTCACCCCCTCGATGACCATCACCGTCCGATACTTTGCTGC
The DNA here is from genome assembly GCA_964483865.1 of uncultured Mycobacterium sp. Lineage (GTDB taxonomy): Bacteria > Actinomycetota > Actinomycetes > Mycobacteriales > Mycobacteriaceae > Mycobacterium. The sequence continues at coordinate 13,373 of CAZADG010000035.1, forward strand.
GGCCCGGGACGCGGCCGGCGTCGACAGCGGCCTGCTTCACCTCAAATCCGGCGCCACCCTCGAGGACGCCATCCGTGAACTATGTGGCCAGAGTGGCAAAATGCTACCGGTGTTACAGAAGTGTTCATTCCTTTGCGACGGGGTTGCGGTTCGCGCCCGAACGACTGTGCTGCGCCCCCATCAGATCCTGGATGTACTGCCCCCGTTCGCGGGCGGCTAGTCGTGATTTAGCTCACATCACGCGTGGATCACGGGGTGGCCACACCGCGATCACGTCGACCTCCCACCAGGGGAGATGCTGGGGGTTTAGAACCCCTTTAAAGTTTGCCAACTGGGGAAACGCCTGTTTTTTCCGATGATGCCGGTTTGCTGGACAGCCGATACCGTTCTCGGTGGCCTGCCAATCGAGTAGAACCGCAGGCCCTCTCCGCTCACCGCGCCGAGCTCCATCCACTGGAGCGGAGAGAACAACGAGAACCACCGGATGGAGGCGGGCGACCCGCCGGCCCTGTGCCGCGGCCGGGCAATCGCATCAGCCCGATCCCGACAGCTGACCTCGCAGGCGCGTGCCCAGAGAGGACCGACCTTATGAGTGGACGGCATCGTCAACCCACGACTTCTTCCTTCAGCGTGGCCAAGATCGCGGTCACCGGAGCAGTGGTGAGTGGCAGCGCCATCGGGTTGGCCGCCCAGGCGCAGGCCGCGACAGACTCCGAGTGGGATGTCGTCGCAGCCTGCGAATCAAGCGGCAACTGGTCGATCAACACCGGCAACGGCTACCAGGGCGGACTGCAGTTCGCCCCCAGTACCTGGCTGGGCTACGGCGGCGGCCAGTACGCGTCGGCCGCTCATCTGGCCACCCGCGACGAACAGATCGCGATCGCCGAGAAAGTGCTGGCCGGACAGGGCAAGGGCGCCTGGCCGACCTGCGGGCGCGGCCTGTCCGGTCCGACCGAGCGTGAGGTGGTTACCGAGACGTCTGTCGAACTCGAGGCCGAGACCCCCGCCGAGACCCCCGCCGTGCCGCTGGATAACCCCCAGCCGATGGATAACCCGGTTCCCGCGGTTCCGCCGGTTCCGCAGGACGCATCGGCGGCCGACCCCGCCGGCGCTGCCCCTGCGGCTCCAGCACCGGCTGCCGCCGAGCCCGCGCCGGCCGTCCCCGCGCCCGAAGCAGAGGATCCGGCCCCCGCTGCCCCACAGCCGGAGATCATCTCCATCTCAGACACGGTCGTCATCGACGAGCCCGACGTGCCGAACATCGTTTCGGCCAGCCTGATGGGTCCGGTGCCGCTCGAACCGGCAGACCCCGCGCTGCCGCCGGTGGTGCCAACGGCTCCCGCAGCCACGGCCCCGGCGGACACGACTGCCGTCGTCGCCGCTCCCGCTGCCCCCGCGGACACGACTGCCGTCGTCGTCGCACCCGCTGCCCCCGCGGACACGACTGCCGTCGTCGCCGCTCCCGCTGCCCCCGCGGACACGACTGCCGTCGTCGCCGCTCCCGCCGCTCCCGCCGACGGCGTTTCACACCTGCCGAGCCCGGACAGCCCCCCACCAGGAACCAGCACCGACCCGGGTGCTCCCGGCGGCAACCCGAACGTGTCGTATCTGAAGGACCTGTGGAACGCCTGGAAGAACGACGATATCGACCGCGAGGAACTGCTGTTGGCCTTGGCCCAGCGGTCCTTCACCGGCCCCATCCCGACCGACGGCCCTGCCCAGGCACCCGTACCGGTACCGGCCCCTGCGCCCAGTCCCGCCGCCCCGCCGCCGCCCCCGCCGGCAGGCTAGGCGTCGGCACCTGGTCCCGCCTCAGGCCCAGTTCACCCATTCGTCGCTGCCGTCGGCGAAGAACTGGTGTTTCCACACCGGCAGCCGTTCTTTAACGGTGTCGACAAGCCGCGCGCATACCGTGAACGCGGCGTCACGGTGGTCGGCGGAGACCGCGGCCACCAGGGCGGCGTCACCGATCTGAAGGGTGCCCACGCGATGGCTGGCCGCAATGGCCCGCACCCCGGGCGCGTGGGCCGCAACCTCGGCAAGCACCTCGAAGAGGACCTGTTCGGCATGCGGGTGCGCGGAGTATTCGAGGCGAAGCACCTCCCGGCCGCCGTCATGGTTTCGCACCATGCCGGCGAATCCCACAATCGCCCCCGCGGATTCGTGCGCGACGAGATGTTCATGCTCGGTCAGCAGCAGCCTGTCCCCGGTCACCGCCGCGCGAACGATCCGGGTCATCGGTGGTCTCCTCCGGCCAACTGGTCCAACGCATGTTCGAGGACCCCGTCCAGCACGCCGAGTCCGTCACGCACCCCTCCGGTGGAGCCGGGAAGATTCACCACCAGCGTCCGGCCCGCCACCCCACATACTCCGCGGGACAGCACCGAGGTGGGAACCCCCGGCAGGCCGGAACGGCGGATGGCATCGGCCAGGCCGGGAATCTGATAGTCCAACACCGCGCAGGTGGCCTCCGGGGTGCCGTCGGTGGGCGAGATCCCGGTACCGCCGGAAGTGATGACGACGTCGACGCCGTCGCCCACCGCCGCTCGCAGAGCCAGCCCCACCGGGTCACCATCGCTGACCACCACCGGGGACGGGACGGAGAACCCGCGGTCAGTGAGCCAGTCCCGGATGACCGGTCCGCAGCGGTCTTGGTAGGTTCCCGCCGCCGCACGGGTCGAGGCGATGAGCACACGCGCCGTCCGACTCACTGCGAACGCGTCCAGACTCCGGTTTTGCCACCCTCCTTGCGGACAACGCGGACATTGTCGATTCGCGCTTCCGGGTCGACCGCTTTGATCATGTCGTAGAGGGCCAGCGCAGCCACCGTGACCGCAGTCAGCGCCTCCATTTCGACGCCGGTACGGTCGGTGGTACGCGCCGCCGCGCTGATTTCTATTGCGCTGGAACCGATTTCGAAGTCCACGTCGACGCTGCTGAGCGCGATCTGATGACAGAGCGGAATGAGGTCGCTGGTGCGTTTGGCGGCCAGAATACCGGCCACCCGGGCAGTGGCCAGGGCATCGCCTTTGGGAAGATCGCCGCTGGCGATCAGACCCAGGACCTCGGGCCTGGTGTGAACGGTCCCGGCTGCGGTCGCGCGACGCTTGGACGCGGATTTACCGCTGACGTCCACCATCCGGGCGGCACCCTGATCGTCGACATGCGACAACCGGTGCCGCCCGCTGCTCACCGGTTGACGAAGGTGACCGGGTGGACGTACGGCAGAGTCGAAGCGGGCAGCGGGAACGTGACATCCCCGAACGGCGACAATGCGCCCACCCTGTCGGAAGCCAGCTCAGTGACCGGATGGTCATCGGGATCCCGCGTCGGCCAGCCATTGTCGACGTAGCGGGTCTTGTGCGTTTTCTGTGCCACGGCATCATTCTGACACTTGTCCGGCGAACTCGCCCACAAGCCTGCTGAATTACCCTGGTCAGCGATGACCGAGCAGCAAGCCACCCGAAGCGTGCCGCTGGGCGCCTGGCTGTCCGGCCTGCCCGATGACCGGTTGATCCGGCTGCTGGAGCTGCGACCCGATCTCGCCCAACCCGCCCCCGGCAGCATCGCCGCCCTGGCCGCCCGCGCCGCGTCCCGGCAGTCGATCAAGGCGGCGGCCGACGACCTGGATTTCCTTCGCTTGGCAGTGCTCGACGGCCTACTCGTACTCGGTGCCGACGATGCCGCAGTGCCGGTCGCCGTCCTGGAACACCTCGTCGCCGACCGGGCCTCCAGCGCCGATCTCGCTGATGCCCTCACCGATCTGCGGACCCGTGCGCTGGTCTGGGGCGAGGACGAATTGCGGGTCTCCGCGGAGGCGGGCGCGGCACTGCCCTGGTATCCGGGCCAGGCGATCGCCGAGTCCGAGCCGGCCGCCGAACTCCGGCGGGCACTCGACGAGCTCGACGACTCGGCTCGGGAGGTGTTGGAGAGACTCGTCGTCGGCTCCCCCATCGGTCGTACCCGTGACGCCGCGCCGGGCACCCCGGCGGACCGTCCGGTACAGCGACTGCTGGCTGCCGGTCTGCTGCGCCAGGTGGATACCGACACCGTGCTCCTGCCGCGCGTTGTCGGGCAGCTCCTGCGCGGGGAGGAACCCGGTCCGACGGAGTTGACCGCGCCCAACCCCGTGGTCGGAACCACGTCCGCCAAGGATGTCGACGCGTCCGCGGCCGGCGCGGTGATGGAGTTGATCCGCCAGGTGGAGATCATTCTGGAGACGCTGTCAGCGGCTCCGGTTCCCGAACTGCGCAGCGGCGGCCTGGGCGTGCGGGAAGCCAAGCGGCTCGGCAAGATCACCGGCATCGACGAGCAGCGGCTCGGACTGATTCTGGAACTGAGCGCAGCGGCCGGTCTGATCGCCAGCGGTGTCCCGGGCGTTCCGACGCCCGATGCCGCCACCTTCTGGGCGCCGACGCTGGCCGCCGACCGGTTCACCGAAGCCTCGGCGGCGGCCCGATGGCTGCAACTGGCGACGGCATGGCTGGACCTGCCGTCCCGTCCCGGCCTGATCGGCGACCGCAGTCCCGACGGCAAACCGTATGCGGCGCTGTCTGATTCGCTCTTCTCATCCGCCGCTCCCCTGGACCGGCGACTGCTGCTGAGCCTGCTGGCCGAACTGCCGGAGGGTTCCGGCGTCGACGCCGTCAGCGCCTCCCGCGCCCTGATCTGGCGTCGTCCCCGTTGGGCGGCCCGGCTTCAACCGGTCCCGGTCGGACACCTGCTCGACGAAGCCCATGCGGTCGGGCTGACCGGGCGCAACGCGCTGAGCACGCCGGCGCGGGCGCTGCTGGAGAACAGCGGTGCGGCGCCCGTGGATGCGATGGCCGCCGCATTGCCCGCCCCGATCGATTACTTCCTGGTCCAGGCCGATCTGACCGTGGTGGTGCCAGGCCCCCTGCTCCGGGAGATCGCCGACGAGTTGGCGGCGATCGCGACGGTCGAATCGGCCGGCGCGGCGATGGTGTACCGGGTCAGCGAACAGTCAGTCCGCCACGCCCTGGACACCGGCAGGACCGCCGACGGCGTTCAGCGCTTCTTCGAGAAGTACTCCAAAACGCCCGTGCCGCAAGGGTTGAGCTATCTGATCGGGGACGTGGCCCGCAGACATGGGCAACTGCGGGTCGGCATCGCGGCCTCGTTCATCCGTTGCGACGATTCGGTTCTGCTGTCCCACGCCGTAGCGGCACCCGCACTGGCCGGACTCGAGGTCCGGCTGCTAGCGCCGACAGTGGCGGTCTCTCAGGCACCCATCGCCGAGGTGCTGGCCGCCCTACGCAAGGACGGCTTCGCACCGGCGGCCGAAGATTCCTCGGGAGCCATCGTCGACCTTCGCCGTCGCGATGCCCGCGTTCCGGCCAACCCGGTACGTCGCCTGCTGCGCACGCCGTCGCGGCCGAGTTCGGAGAGCCTGGCCACCGTGGTGTCGGTACTGCGCCGGGTTGACGCCTCACCGCTGACCGGGATGCGAGTGGATCCGGCTGTCGCGATCGCCCTGCTTCAGCAGGCGGCCGTACTCGGCCAGGACGTCTTGATCGGTTACGTCGACGCTGCCGGGGTCGCCACTCAGCGGGTGGTTCGGCCTTTGGCGGTGCGCGGCGGGCAGCTCACCGCCTGGGATTCCGCCCAGGGCCGGCCGAGGGAATTCGCTGTGCACCGCGTGACGTCGGTCATGTCGGCGGAGTCCGGATAATGGCCTCATGATGCTGAGGATTGCTGCGTGACGGACGGACCGCTCATTGTCCAGAGCGACAAGACCGTGCTGCTCGAGGTGGACCACGAGCAGGCCAACGCGGCCCGCGCCGCCATCGCGCCGTTCGCCGAACTCGAGCGCGCCCCCGAACACGTGCACACCTACCGGATCACCCCGTTGGCGCTGTGGAACGCCCGCGCCGCCGGGCACGATGCCGAGCAGGTGGTCGATGCGCTGGTCACCTTCTCCCGCTACGCGGTCCCCCAGCCATTGCTGGTCGACATCGTCGACACCATGGCCCGGTACGGGCGCCTGCAACTGGTCAAGCACCCGGCCCATGGCCTGAGCCTGGTCAGCCTGGACCGCGCAGTGCTGGAAGAGGTGCTGCGCAACAAGAAGATCACCCCAATGCTGGGCGCCCGAGTCGACGACGACACCGTGATCGTGCACCCGAGCGAGCGCGGCCGGGTCAAACAGATGCTCCTCAAGATCGGTTGGCCCGCTGAGGATCTGGCGGGCTACGTCGACGGCGAGGCGCACCCGATCACCCTGGATCAGCACGGCTGGGAACTGCGCGACTACCAGCAGATGGCGGCCGATTCGTTCTGGGCCGGCGGGTCGGGCGTGGTGGTGCTGCCGTGCGGCGCGGGTAAGACCATCGTCGGTGCCGCTGCCATGGCCAAGGCCGGCGCCACCACGTTGATCCTGGTGACCAACACGGTTGCGGGTCGGCAGTGGAAGCGGGAGCTGATCGCCCGAACCTCTTTGACCGAGGAGGAGATCGGCGAGTACTCCGGTGAACGCAAGGAGATCCGCCCGGTCACGATCGCGACGTACCAGGTGATCACCCGACGTACCAAGGGCGAGTACCGGCATCTGGAGTTGTTCGACAGCCGCGACTGGGGCCTGATCATCTACGACGAGGTGCACCTGTTGCCCGCGCCGGTCTTCCGGATGACCGCCGATCTGCAGTCCCGGCGCCGCCTCGGTCTCACGGCCACGCTGATCCGCGAGGATGGTCGAGAGGGCGACGTATTCAGCCTGATCGGCCCCAAGCGGTACGACGCGCCGTGGAAAGACATCGAGGCGCAAGGTTGGATCGCCCCGGCCGAATGTGTCGAGGTGCGGGTGACGATGACCGATAACGAGCGCATGCAGTACGCGGTGGCCGAACCTGAGGAGCGCTACAAGCTGTGTTCGACGGCGCGCACCAAGATCGCGGTGGTGAAGTCGATCCTGGCCAAGCATGCCGGTGAGCCGACGCTGGTCATCGGCGCCTACCTAGATCAGCTTGACGAGTTGGGGGCCGAACTGGGCGCCCCGGTGATCCAGGGGTCGACCAAAAACGCCGAACGCGAGGCGCTGTTCGATGCGTTTCGCCGCGGCGAGATCAAGACCCTGGTGGTGTCGAAAGTAGCCAATTTCTCGATCGACCTACCGGAAGCCTCGGTGGCGGTGCAGGTTTCGGGGACCTTCGGTTCTCGTCAGGAAGAGGCGCAGCGTTTGGGTCGGCTGCTGCGGCCCAAACACGACGGCGGGGGTGCGGTGTTCTACTCGGTGGTGTCGCGGGACAGCCTGGATGCCGACTACGCCGCGCACCGGCAGCGCTTCCTCGCCGAGCAGGGCTACGGATACATCATCACCGACGCCGACGACCTGCTCGGGCCGGCGATCTAGGCTCGCGCTCGGCGGCGGTTGCCGGATTGGTTGATGCAAGGATGCGTTCGGCGAGCTTGGCACTGGCCGGCCGTCGGAGGTGATCGGCCTGCGCCAGGTAGACCGGCCATGACGGGCTGGGGCGGACGGGGACTGCGGGGAGATCGGGAAACCGGGTCGTTTCGCTGGCCGGCATGAACATGCTGGCGAGCCCGTGCCGGATGAGGTCGGCCGCGGTCGCGAAGTCGGCCTCGAGTTCGTAGAGAATGCGGGGTACCAGACCGGCAGCGGTAAAAGCATCCTCGACGATTCGGCGAAGCCCGAACTCAGGGGGCCAGCCGATCAGCTCCTCGTTGGCGATTTCGGCGATGTCGACGTGGGTGCGCCCGGCCAGGTGGTGGTCGGAGCGGCAGACGAACAGCAGTGGCTCCTCGGAGATGATTCGCAAGTCAATGCCGGGCGGGAAGAAGTCCGGAGCCGAAACCAAGGCCAAGTCGATCGCGCCGTCGGCGATGGCCGACAGGTAGGCCCCCAGCCCGACATGACTTTGCCTCTGCTGCAATCGGATTCGGACGCACGGGTAGTCGCGGCGAAATTCTCCGAGCACCTTCGGAAGGTTCAGTCGGCCGCATGACACGAGGAACCCGAACTCGATGGTTCCGGATAGCTGACCGCGGTAGTCACTGACCGAGTCCTTGGCCAACTGGGCCGCGTGGATCACCTGGCGGGCATGGTCCCGGAAAAGCTCGCCGGCCGGCGTGATTCTGATCTTCTGCCGGGATCGGTCGAACAGCTCGACGCCGAGCTCTTTCTCCAGTTTGCTGACCGCGGTTGATAGGGCGGACTGCACGACGTGGACCTGTTGGGCGGCTCGGGTGAAGTTCATCTCGGTCGCGACAGCGACGAAGTATTCGAGCTGACGAAGTTCCACAGGGCAACGTTATCTAATTTGTAGATCGAAATGATCAAAATCAGTCGTTGGACTTGATTGTTTTGCGGGACTGGAATGAGAGATGCAAGGACAACACCAGCCCCGCAACGAACAGGAGCCATCATGACCACCACCCGTTTCGCCCACTTCCTCGCCCTACCGATGCTCTCCGCCGGAATCCTGGGCGCCGCGGCGCTCGGCCTGGCCGGCGCGGCCCACGCCGAGGCCGGCATCGTCGACAACTCGACGGTGATCAGCACCGACAACTCAGGCAGCTACTCATTCACGGCCGCACCCACCACCCGCGCACAGCAGGCACCGAACTACATCCCGTGGGCTGCAGCGGTCGAGCAGGGACACGACGCCTACAACGCCGCTAGCCTGTCGAGCGATCTCGATGCGACGATTGCACACCCCTGAAACCCGGAACCGCAGCGCAGACGGCCCGCCACATCGCTGGCGGGCCTTCCGCTTCCCGCCACCAACCGCGGCAAGCGGGAGCGGCCGGCCGGCCTAACCTCGAAGGGCCGGAATGACCTCGCGCTCGAACAACTCGATGCCGGATCGGTCATAGGCCGCCTCCGGGAAGTAGCAGATCACGTACTCGCAACCGAGATCCTTCAATGCAGTGAGAGATTGGACCACCTGATCCGGCGTGCCGGTCGCGTTGCCGGGGGCGGCGGTCATCGCGATCATCGCGTCGGCGGCCTCGGGGCCGCAGAGGGCGGCTAGTCGGTCGCGAACCCTCTGCAACCTCTGTTGCACGTCGTCCTGGGTGGCTCCCACGACGGCATTGACATTGGCCGACCGTACGATCGCCCCGAAATCGGTTCCGACTGCACGGCAGTGACCCGCGAGGATCTCCGACTTTCGGGCGAACTCCTCGGGGGCGGCGGTGAAGTTGGTGTACTGCGCATACTTGGCCGCGATCTTCAGCGTCACCTTCTCCCCGCCGCCGGCGATCCACAACGGAATCCCCCCGTTCTGAAGCGGTTTGGGTGCCACGATCGCGCCGTCGACCTGATAGTGCTCACCCGCGAAGGTGACTCGGCCGTCGCGCCACGCGTCGCGCATGATCTGCACACCCTCGTCGAGGCGGGCCAGGCGAACCCCGGCCGACGGGAAGCCGTAGCCGTAGGCCCGCCATTCATGTTCGTACCAGCCACCGCCAATACCCATCTGCACGCGGCCACCCGAGATGATGTCGGTGGTGGCCGCGACCTTGGCCAGATACGCCGGGTTGCGGTAGCTCATCGCGGTGCACATCTGCCCGAGTGCGATGCGCGACGTCGTCGCCGCGAAGGCGGCCATCAACGTCCACGCCTCGTGGGTCGCCTCGGCGGTGGGCACCGGCACGGTGTGGAAGTGGTCGTAGACCCACAGCGAGTCCCACGGGCCCTGGTCGGCGTGCTGGGCGAGTCCGTCCATGACCTCCCAATGCTGTTCGACCGGGATGCCGACGAGATCGAGACGCCAGCCTTGCGGGATGAAAAGTCCGAAGCGCATAGGCCCGACTGTATGCCCGTACGGTAGTGCCATGGCCCTGTCCCCAGAAGAACGTGAAGCGTTTCTCGCCGAACCGCGTGTGGCGGCCTTGTCAGTCGCCGCTGGGGCCGACCGGGCGCCGCTGACCGTCCCGATGTGGTACCAGTACTCGCCCGGCGGATCACCCTGGGTGCTGACCGGCCTCGGCTCACGCAAGCACCGCCTGATCGAAGCGGCGGGATGTTTCACGCTGATGGTCGAACGAAGCGAACCGTCGATCCGCTATGTCAGCGTTTCCGGGACCGTGGCGAGTATCGACACGGCGAGCAGCGACCAACACCGTGAGATGGCGTCCCGCTACGTGCCCGCCGACAAGGTGGATGCCTACCTGGCATACGCGGAGTCCTACGGCGAACAGGTGGTCATCATGCTCAGTCCGCAACACTGGCTCTCGGCGGACCTCGGGTCCTTGTCGGGCTGACCAAACGAGAACTCCCCCAAGTCCGGATGAGGACTTGGGGGAGTTCCGATCAGCGGGGGGTCAGCTCAGCAGCGACGCCGGCGGGTTGAAGCGGTCACCGTACTTGGCGGCCAATTCCTTGGCGCGGGCCACGAACCCGGCCTTACCCCCGGGGTAACCGGTGATGAACTGCGCGGCGCCACCGGTCCACGGCGGGAAGCCGATGCCCATGATCGAGCCGATGTTGGCATCTGCCGTGGTCTCGATGACGCCCTCGTCGAAGCACTTCTGGGTTTCCAGCGCCTCGGCGAACAGCATCCGGTCGATCATGTCCTGCAGTGGGATCTTCGAGCTGCCCGACTTGAACTCCTCGCGCAGTCCCGACCACAGCTGGGTGCGGCTGCCGTCGACGTACTCGTAGAAGCCGGCACCGGACAGCCGCGACGGGCGGCCGAGCGCGATCATCTTCTCGACAACGGCCTCGGCCGGGTGCGGGGTGTAGGTCCCACCGGCGTCCTCGATGCCCTTGCGTGAAGCGACCGCGATCTTGTGCATCAACTCCATGTTGAGCTCGTCGGAGAGCTGCAGCGGCGGGGCCGGGTAGCCCGCCTGGCTGCCGGCGTGCTCGATGCTGGCCGGCTCCACACCCTCGCCCAGCATGGCCAGCGCCTCGTTGATGAAGGTGCCGATAACACGGCTGGTGTAGAAGCCGCGGCTGTCGTTGACCACGATCGGGGTCTTGCCGATGGCCAGGGTGTAGTCGAACACCCGGGCCAGTGCCTCGTCAGAGGTCTTCTCACCCTTGATGATCTCCACCAGCGGCATCTTGTCGACCGGGGAGAAGAAGTGGATGCCGATGAAGTCCTCCTGGCGCTTGACCCCGGTGGCCAGCCCGGTGATGGGCATGGTGGAGGTGTTGGAGCCCAGGATGGCGTTGGGCTCGACGATGTCCTCGATCTCCTGGAAAACCTTGTGCTTGAGTTCCTGGTTCTCGAAGACGGCCTCGATGACGAAGTCGACGCCCTTGAAGTCCGCGGCGTCGCCGGTCGGGGTGATCCGGGCCAGCAGCGCGTCGGAGCGCTCTTTGGTGGTGCGGCCCCGCTCGAGTGCCTTGGCCTCCAGCTTCTCCGAGTAGCCCTTGCCCTTCTGCGCGGCCTCGAGGGTGACGTCCTTGAGGACGACGTCGAATCCGGCCTTGGCCGAGACGTAGGCGATGCCGGCGCCCATCATGCCCGCGCCCAGCACGCCGATCTTGGTGATCGGGGTCTGGCCGATGCCCTCCGGGCGCGATCCGCCGGCGTTGATGGCCTGCAGGTCGAAGAAGAACGCCTGGATCATGTTCTTGGCGACATGCCCGGTGGCCAGTTCGGTGAAGTAGCGGCTCTCGATGCGGCTGGCGGTGTCGAAGTCCACCTGCGCACCCTCGACCGCGGCGGCCAAAATGGCCCGCGGCGCCGGCATGTTCGCGCCCTTGATCTGCTTGCGCAGCAACGACGGGAACGACGGCAGGATCGCCGCCAGCGCCGGGCTGGCCGGGGTGCCGCCGGGCATCTTGTAGCCTTGGGCGTCCCACGGCTGGGTGTGCTTGTCGGGGTTGGCCTTGATCCACGCCTTGGCGGCCGGGACCAGTTCCTCCACGCTGCCGACGAGTTCGTCGACCAGGCCCGCGTCCTTGGCCTTCTTCGGGTTGAACCGGGTGCCCTGGGACAGGACGTTGACGAAGGCGTTCTGGATGCCCATCATCCGCACGGTGCGGGTGACCCCGCCACCGCCGGGCAGCAGACCCAGGCTGACCTCGGGCAGGCCGATGGCGCTGCCCTTGACGTCCGCGGCGATGCGCCTGTGACAGGCCAGGGCGATCTCCAGGCCGCCGCCAAGCGCCGCGCCGTTGATGGCCGCGACGACCGGAACGCCGAGGGTCTCCAGCTTGCGCAGGTCGGCTTTGATCTCCTCGACCTCGGTGAACGCCTCCCCGGCATGCTCGGGGGTGATCGCGATGATGCTCTTGAGGTCACCGCCGGCGAAGAAGGTCTTCTTGGCGCTGGTGATGACGACACCGGTGATCGAATCCTTCTCGGCCTCAAGGCGTTCGACAGCCTTGTGCATGGACTCCTTGTAGTGCTCGTTCATCACGTTGGCCCCACCGGTGGGGTCGTCGAGCGTCAGGGTGACGATGCCGTCGGCATCCTTGTCCCACTGAATGGTGTTCTCTGCCATGGTTTTCGCTTTGCTCCTAGTACTTGACGCTTAGACGCGCTCGATGATGGTGGCGACACCCATACCGCCGCCGATGCACAGCGTGATCAGCGCGCGCTTGGCGCCGCGGCGCTCAAGCTCGTCGACCATGGTGCCGGTGATCATGGCGCCCGTGGCGCCCAGCGGGTGGCCCATCGCGATGGCGCCACCGTTGACGTTGAGCTTCTCGTTGGGGATGTTGAGGTCCTTCTGGAACTTCAGCACCACCGAGGCGAACGCCTCGTTGAGCTCGAACAGGTCGATGTCATCGACGGTCAAACCTGCGGTGGCCAAGGCCTTTTCGGTGGCAGGGGTGGGGCCGACGAGCATGATCGTCGGGTCGGCACCGCTGGTCGCGGTCGCCACGACGCGGGCCCGCGGGGTCAGGCCACAGGCCTTGCCGGCCTTCTCGTTGCCGACGAGCACCAGGGCGGCACCGTCGACGATGCCCGAGCTGTTGCCGCCGGTGTGGACGTGGTTGATGCGCTCGATCCAGTGGTACTTCTGCATGGCCACATCGTCGAAGCCGGCCATCGCGGCCAAGCCCTCGAAGGCGGGCTTGAGCTTGGCCAGGCTCTCCATGGTGGTGCCGGGGCGCATGTGCTCGTCGTGGTCGAGGATCAGCAGACCGTTCTGGTCGCGGACCGGGACCACCGACTTGGCGAAGTAGCCGCCGGACCACGCGGCCGCGGCGCGCTCCTGGGACTGCACCGCATAGGCGTCGACGTCGTCGCGGCTGAAGCCCTCCAGGGTGGCGATCAGGTCGGCGCCGATGCCCTGCGGAACGATGAATGCGTCGTAGTTGGTGACCGGGTCCGCCATCATGGCGCCGCCGTCGGAGCCCATCGGGACACGGCTCATCGACTCCACACCACCGGCGATGACCAGGTCATCCCAGCCGGAGCGGACCTTCTGGGCGGCGGTGTTGACGGCCTCCAGGCCGGAGGCGCAGAACCGGTTGAGCTGGACGCCGCCGACGGTGTCGGGCATACCCGCGGCGATGACCGCGGTGCGGGCGATGTCACCGCCCTGGTCGCCGACCGGCGAGACGCAGCCCAGGACGACGTCGCTGATCATGTTCTCGTCCAGGTTGGGGTGACGGCTGCGGAGCTCGCCGATCAGGCCGGTGATCAGGTTCAGCGGCTTGACCTCGGTCAGGGCGCCGTTCTTGCCCTTGCCGCGGGGGGTTCGGATGGCCTCGTAGATGAAGGCTTCTTCGGACATGGTTTTTCCCTCGTGAAGTGATTTGGTACGGGGTGCGGCTAGGAGCCTAGTCCCTTGCTACTGAACAGTAACAATCTCCCCGGCCAACCTGTTGGTTGGGAGCTATCGCACGCTCCCCGCCGAGCGTCGCTCCAGCGCGACGCTCGGTGTCCGACGTGGTGCTGGAGCGACGCGCGGCAGGGTCATCAGGCAGGGTCGTTAGGCTCGTCAGCCATGACGGTCCACCGCCTCCGCCCCTTCTCGGTGAACATCTTCGCCAAGATGTCGGCCCTGGCCGCCAGCCTCGGCGCGGTGAACCTCGGACAGGGTTTCCCCGACGAGGACGGTCCGGCGGCCATGCTGGAGGCCGCGCGCCAGGCGATCGCCGACGGAGTCAACCAATACCCGCCCGGTGCGGGGATCGCGGAGTTACGGCAGGCTATCGCCGCCCAGCGCCGTCGGCGCTACAGCCAGGAGTTCGACCCGGAGACCGAAGTACTCGTCACCGTCGGCGCCAGCGAAGCCATCGCGTCCGCCGTCATCGGCCTGGTCGAACCCGGCTCCGAAGTGCTCGTCATCGAACCGTACTTCGACACCTACGCGCCCAACATCGCGATGGCCGGGGCACACCGGGTGGCCGTGCCCATGGTCCCGCACGGGCGAGGATTCGCCCTGGACGTGGACGCGGTGCGCGCGGCGATCACCCCCCGCACCCGGGCGATGATCGTCAACTCCCCCCACAACCCCACCGGCATGGTGCTCTCCGACGCCGAATGCCGCGCCCTTGCCGAGGTCGCCGTCGATGCCGATCTGTTGGTGATCTCCGACGAGGTCTACGAGCGGCTGACCTTCGACGGCCGCGCCCACCGGCCGATCGGGTCCTATCCCGGGATGGCCGACCGGACCGTGACGATCTCCAGCGCGGCCAAGATGTTCAACTGCACGGGCTGGAAGATCGGCTGGGCCTGCGGAGCTCCGGACCTGATCGCCGGGGTGCGGGCGGCCAAGCAGTATCTGAGCTATGTCGGCGGCGCGCCGTTCCAGCCGGCGGTGGCCTATGCCCTCGACCACGAGGACGCCTGGGTCGACGCGCTGCGGGACTCGTTACAGCGCAAGCGCGACAAGCTTGCCTCCGCGCTGACCGAAATCGGGTTCGAGGTGCACGACAGCGCCGGCACCTACTTCATCTGTGCCGACCCGCGGCCGCTGGGCTACGACGACAGCGCCCAGTTCTGCGAGTTGCTTCCGCACCGCGCCGGGGTGGCGGCCATCCCGATGACGGCGTTCTGCGATCCCGTCGGAGCGCCGAAGGTGTGGAACCCTCTGGTGCGCTTCGCGTTCTGTAAACGTATGGATACCCTCGATGAGGCGATCCAGCGGTTGAGCTCGCTCAGCCCCTCTTGACCTTGAGGACCTGCTTGCGCAGCCCGTCGGTGGCGGTTTCCATGGCGCCCTTGAGCGTGCGCTTGAGCAGGAAACCGGGCAGCGGGATCGACGGGTCCACCGTCAGATCGAATCGGACCCTCGTCTTGTCCCCGGTCTTGTCCCCCGCCGGACTCAGCGTGTACATCGCGTCCTGGGCCTTGAGCTGACTGGAGTTGATCAGCGTCCAGCCGGCGGAGTTCCCGCTCCAGCGGTACTCGACCTCCATCTCGTCGGTCAGCCCGGCGGCCTTGACCTTCATCTTGACCCGCTTGGGCCGACCGTCCTCGTAGGTCTCGAGCACTTCGGCGTGCTGGTACTGCGGAGACCAGGACGGAGCGTTTTCGACATCGGCGATGACGTCGAGAATCTCCGCAGGCGTCGCTTCGATGACCACTTCTCGGGAATCACTTGCTGCCATAGCCGTGACAGTAGCGGCTCACTGCACCGTCAGGCGGTACTCCGTGACCACCGGCTCCAACTCGTCCGGAGTCGCCCCGTGCATGATGACCGCGTCGGCGCCGTAGTCGAATTCACGGCGGATCCGTGCCACACACTGCTGCGCCGAACCGGTCGCCGCGGGTTCGAGCCACTCGTCCGGGATGAGAGTGGAGATGTGTTCGATCTGTTCGGCGGTGGCTTTGTGGTCGATTCCCCCACTGATGGACTGCACTACCGCATCGGTCCGGAACCGTTGCAGAACAGCCGGATCCCAGTCATTGGTGGTGACCATCAGGTCGCCGTAACCCTGGAGGTAGGTGGCCAGACGGGCCACCGTCTTCTTCATCCGCAATTCCTCGGACAGATGATCCCCGACGGTGGCGAAGCACGACCACACCCGAACCGCCGCGGGGTCGCGGCCGGCCTGTTCGGCGGCATCCTTGACCGTGCGCACACAGCGAGTCAAGGTCTCGGGGGTGAAGTAGGTGTGCAGGATGACGTCGTCGAAGAGGCGGCCGCCCAGTTTCAGCGTCCTGGGGCCGAACGCGACCAGTGCCAGTCGGATGTCCTCGTTGAAGGCGGGATCGAGGACCAGGACCGGGTACTTGCCCATCGGCCCGTCGTGGCCGACGATCACCTCGCCGCGCCAGAGTCGGCGCATCATCATCGCGAAGTCCTCGAGTTGCGCGGTGCTGACCGGAGGGATGCCGAACGCCCCGTAGATTGCGGCGATACCGCGGCCCACCCCCAGGGTGAACCGCCCACCCGAGAGCCGATGCATAGTGGCGGCCCACGAACCGGTGATCAGCGGATGTCGGGTGTTGGGATTGGTTGCGGCAGTGGCGATCTGCATGCGTTCGGTAACCGCACACGCCGCCCCGGTGAGCGAAGCGGCCTCCTTGACGTTCCAGCGCTCGGAGATGAAAGCGGTACCGAACCCGAGTTCCTCGCCACGGCGGGCCTCCCGCATCAGAGTCGATGGCCCCTCCCCGCCGGCGCCGGCAAGCAGGTAGTAGCCCAACTCATCGACACGTCGGAGCGTTTCCCTTCGCCCCGCGGTCTCCACCGCGCCGAAATCGCGGGATTCGGGGTTCATGTGCGCTCCACCTCGACGGGAACTCCACTCAGCCAGGCCATCCCGGAGAGCCCTTCGACATCCTCGGGATCGTTGGACGTCAGATCATTGACGTTGACGCCGCCGACCTTGTTCGCTATCCGCCAACCGCCCTTCCCGCTGTGGCCCCAGCCATGCGGGATCGCGACAGTGCCGACGACGAGGTCTTCGGTGAGGGTGGCCGGCAGTTCGATCTTGCCGTACGGGGAGCGCACTGCGATGTCATCGCCATCGGCGATACCGCGCCGTCGGGCGTCTTCGGCGTGCAACAGCGCCCTCGGTCCACGGTCGCCCCGCATCAGCAGAGGAGAGTTGTGCATCCAGGAATTCTCCGATCGGGCCTCCCGCATGCCGATCAGCCGCAGTGGAAAGCCGGTCGGTTCGGGCCGGCGGTGCAGTTCGTCGATCTCGGCAGCGATCTCCTTGTGCCGCAGTCGAATCCTGCGACCGGGGTAGGCGACGGCACTACGCAGCGTGCCGGTGGGCAGTTCCGCGTCAAGGACCGCGCCGTGTGGGTGGCGCTGCGCGAGGTTCCGGAAAGACAGGCCGCCACGGCGCAGCCCGAACCAATCCCCGCCACGCCCGATCCGAATCATCGTGTCGACCAGCGGCCGCGGGCTGAGTTGACGGCCGAACAGTCCTGCTGCCGCCCTGGCCACCGCGACGGCGGCGAACGCCGGTGATCGGGTGGACATCCGGCGCATCAGGTCATCGACGATCCGCCACTCGGTGCGTGCCTGTCCCTGCGGCGGAACGACGGCCTCGGTGATCTGCCGGAACGGCGTCGCATGAAACGGCTGGAACAGCAGGGGAAAATCGTCGCGCTCGTACATCGTGGTGACAGGCAGGACGTAATCGCACTCTGCCGTGGTCTCGGTGAGATAGAAGTCCAGGGCAACCGAAAGTTCCAGTCCGGCCATCGCCTCGGCGAGTTCGGCCCCGTTCGGGACCGACAGCACCGGATTGCCGGCGCTGACGAACAGCGCCCTGATCTGGCCGTCCCCCGTCGTGGTGATCTCCTTGGCCAGCATGGTGGCGGGCTCGGTGTGGACCAGGTAGCCGAATCCACCTACCCGGGAACGCTTCCGGCGATAGTCGTAGCGCAGGAATGCGCCCAGCGCGGTAAAGGCCAAGCTCTCCCCCGGCACGCCGAAGGATCCGAAGACCGACCCGCCGGGAACATCGACGTTGCCGGCGACGAGGTTGACTGCGTCGATCAGGTACGAGGTCAGCGTGCCGGATCGTCCGGCGCAGGTTCCGATCCGACCGTAGATCGCGGCCCGCGGGGTGGCGGCCAGATCCCGGGCCAGGGCGCGGGTGGTGTCGGCGGGGACGCCGGTGGCGGCTTCGGTGCGCTCTGGGGCGAACGGCGCACACTGTTCGGCCAGCCAGCCCAGGCCCTCGGCCTGGGCCGCAACCGATTGCCGGTTGACCAGGTCCTCTTCGAACATCACCTGCAGCAGGGACAGCAGCAGCAGTGCGTCGGTATCGGGGACGATACCCAGCCATTCGAACTGCGCTGCGGTCTCGGTCTTGCGTGGGTCGACGACGATGACGCGGCCGCCGCGCTTGACCACATCATGCATCCGGTCCCTGATTCGCGGAGCCGTCAGCACGCTGCCGTGGGACACCACCGGGTTTGCGCCCATGACGACGAGTAGTTCAGTGCGGTTGAGGTCGGGTATCGGCACCGCTGAGGGGATTCCGTACAGAAGCTGGCTGGCCATGAGCCGACTGTGAGTGTCCTGGGAGGAAGCGGTGTACAGGTGCGTGCCAAGCCCGAGGCCGTTGACGAACAACACCACTGCCATCAGATGCGAATAGCTGAAGGCACCAGGATTGCCGAAGTACCAGCCGACCGCCTCCGATCCGTACTGCCGGTGGATCGCGCCGAGCCGCCTGGCGATATCAGCCATCGCCTCGTCCCAGCCGACCGCCTCGAAGGAACCGTCGGGACGTCGCCGCAGCGGGGTGGTGACCCGGTCGGGGTCGTTGACCACCTCTGTGAACGCAATGCCCTTCTGGCAGGCGAATCCGGCCGAGAGCGGATGGTCCTTGTCCGGACGAAGCGAGACCAGTCGGCCGTCGTCGACTTCGGCGACCATGCCGCACAACGACTCGCAAATCCGGCAGTACGTAGTACGGAATTCAGTCTTGCGGTCGGTCGTCATGGTCACATCCGGTAGTCGTTGAGCAGTCTCTTGCTGATGATGGTCTTCTGGATCTCGCTGGTGCCCTCGCCGATCAGCAGGAACGGGGCGTCGCGCATCAACCGTTCGATCTCGTACTCCTTGGAGTAGCCGTAGCCGCCGTGGATGCGAAAGCTCTGCTGGGTCACTTCAGCACAGAACTCACTGGCCAGATACTTCGCCATCCCCGCCTCGAGGTCGTTGCGCCGGCCGGAATCCTTGAGCCGAGCCGCGTTGACCATCATCAGATGTGCCGCTTCGACTTTGGTGGCCATCTCGGCGAGTTGGAAGGCGATCGCCTGGTGCTGCGCGATCGGCTTGCCGAAGGTGCTGCGCTGCTGGGCGTAGCGCACCGCCAGTTCGAACGCCCGGAGCGCCACCCCGCAGGCACGGGCGGCCACGTTGACCCGGCCGACCTCGACTCCGTCCATCATCTGCGCGAATCCGCGCCCCGGTTCGCCGCCGAGTACGTCGACGTCGCTGGCGAGGTAACCGGAGAAGATCAGTTCGGTGGTGTCGATGCCCTTGTAACCGAGTTTGTCGATCCTGCCGGGAATGGTCAGCCCCGGCGCGACTTGCCCGAAGCCGCTGGGCTTTTCGATCAGGAAGGCGGTCAGGTTGCGGTGCGCGGTGTCGGCGCCCTCGTCGGTACGGACCAGCACGGCCACCAGGGTGGAACTGGCACCGTTGGTGAGCCACATCTTCTGGCCATCGAGGATGTAGGTGCCGTCCGGTTGCCGGGTCGCCCTGGTACGAATGGCGGCGACGTCGGATCCCACATCTGGTTCCGACATCGAGAAGGCGCCGCGGATCTCCCCGGTCGCCATCCGCGGCAGGAAGTGGCGCTTCTGCTCGTCGGTGCCGTGCTGACGGATCATGTAGGCGACGATGAAGTGGGTGTTGATCACCCCGGAGATGCTCATCCAGCCGCGCGCGAGTTCCTCGACGCACAGCGCGTAGGTCAGCAGCGACTCCCCCACTCCGCCGTATTCGGTGGGGATCATCAGGCCGAACAGGCCCATCTCGCGCATCTGGTCGACGATGGCCTGCGGATAGGTATCGGAGTGCTCGAGTTCCTGGGCGTTGGGGATGATCTCCTTGTCCACGAAATGCTTTACCGTGGAGATGATTTCGGTCTGAAACTCGGTCAGGCCCAACGTCTGGGCAAGACTAGTCATCAGCGCAGCGAGTCATAAATGCCGCCCCCCGGTGACTTCCAGGACGGTGCCCGTCATGTAGGACGACAGATCGGAGGCGAGGAACAGGGCGACGGTCGCCACCTCGCGGGGTTCGCCAGCCCTGCCCATCGGCACCTCGGCGAGTTTCGCATCCCAAATGCGTTGCGGCATAGCCTCTGTCATCGCCGATCGGATCAGGCCGGGTTGGATCGCGTTCACCCGGACACCGAGGTGGGCGAGTTCCTTGGCTGCGGCTTTCGTCAGCCCGACGATGCCGGCCTTCGCCGCCGAATAATTGGTCTGCCCGACCAGGCCGACTTTGCCTGAGATCGACGACATGTTGATGATGGCGCCGCTGCCTTGTTCGCGCATCACCGCGGCCGCCGCCCTGGTGCCGTTCCAGGTGCCTTTGAGGTGCACCGCGATCACCTCGTCGAACTGCTCCTCAGTCATCTTTCGCAGGGTCGCGTCGCGGGTGATACCTGCGTTGTTCACCATGATGTCCAAGCCCCCGAAGTCGGCGACGGCGGCGGCAACCAGAGCGTCGACGTCGCCGCACGAGGTGACGTCACAGCGCACCGCGCGGGCAACATCCGCCCCGCCCAGAGCATCGGCAGCCTGCCGGGTCCGGTCCAGATCGAGATCGCCGAGCACCACGCGCGCGCCCTCGCCGATGAACGCTTCGGCGATGGCATACCCCAGTCCCTGGGCACCCCCTGTGACGATCGCGGTCCGTCCGGCCAGCAGCGCCATCCGATCGCCCTCCTGATCGCCTCGTGCTCGTCATCGTATTTGATGAGCTGATGACACCAGAGCCTGTGGTCAGCGACGACGACTTCCGGCAGATTCTGGCCCAGACCCGCCAGTTCGTCCGCTCGGTGGTGCTGCCACGGGAGTCTGAGATCGCCGACGACGACGCCGTGCCCGCGGACATCCGGGAGCGGGCCAAGACGATGGGCTTGTTCGGCTACGCCATCCCCCAGCAGTGGGGCGGCCTAGGCCTTGACATCACCCAGGACGTCGAGCTCGCTCTGGAGTTGGGCTACACATCTCTGGCGGTGCGGTCGATGTTCGGCACGAACAACGGCATCGCCGGACAGGTTCTGGTGGGTTTCGGGACCGGGGAGCAGAAAGCCCGCTGGCTGGAGCCGATGGCGACCGGCGACGTCGTTGCGTCGTTCGCACTCACCGAGCCCGGTGCCGGCTCCAATCCGTCCGGATTGCGGACCAAGGCGGTGCACGACGCCGCCGGGGGTGCAGACGGATGGGTGATCTCCGGCCAGAAGCGTTGGATCACCAACGCGCCGGTGGCCGACCTGTTCGTGGTGTTCGCCCGAACCAGACCCGCGGATGCGAACGGCGCCGGCATCGCGGTGTTCCTGGTGCCCGCCGACACGCCTGGGGTCGAGGTGGGCGTCAAGGACGCGAAGATGGGCCAGGAGGGGGCCTGGACCTCCGATGTGTACTTCACCGACGTGCGGGTGGGGTCCGACGCCCTGATCGGCGGCAGCGAGGACGTCGGCTACCGGGCAGCCTTGACGTCTCTGGCGCGCGGCCGCATCCACATCGCCGCACTGGCGGTCGGAGCGGCGCAGCGGGCGCTGGACGAGTCGGTGGCCTTCGCAGCGAGTGCGACCCAGGGCGGAACCCCGGTGGGCACCTTTCAACTGGTGCAGGCGATGCTGGCCGACCAGCAGACCCAGGTGATGGCTGGCCGCGCCCTGGTACGCGACGCCGCCCGGGCCTGGCTTACGGACCAGGACCGCCGGATAGCGCCGTCGGTAGCCAAACTGTTCTGCACTGAGATGGCCGGCCGGGTGGCCGACCTTGCGGTCCAGATCCACGGCGGTACCGGCTATATGCGAGGGGTTCCGGTGGAGCGGATCTACCGCGAGGTGCGGTTGTTGCGGCTGTACGAGGGAACCAGCGAGATTCAGCGGCTGATCATCGGCGGCGGGCTGGTCAAGGCAGCCGAAAGGAGTAAGTGACGTGGCCAGGGCCGGGATCGAACCGGCGACCTTCCGCTTTTCAGGCGGACGCTCGT
>CAZADG010000036.1:0-21230 GCA_964483865.1 uncultured Mycobacterium sp.
GAACTGCTCTGACAGGCCGGGTAAAAATGGCGGTGGCGGAGGGATTTGAACCCTCGGACGGGGGTTACCCGTCACACGCTTTCGAGGCGTGCTCCTTAGGCCGCTCGGACACGCCACCGCCGCAAAGCTTACGGTCCGCACCGGGCTAGCCCAAATCACGGTGCGCGGAGAAGAAATTCTCCAGCAGGGCGGCGCACTCGCCGGCCAGCACGCCGCCGCGAACCTGTGGCCGGTGGGTGAGGCGCCGGTCGCGCACCGCGTCCCACAGCGAGCCGACCGCGCCGGTCTTGGGTTCCCACGCGCCGAACACCAGTCGTCCGATGCGGGCCATGACCAGCGCTCCGGCGCACATGGTGCACGGCTCGACGGTCACCGCGAGCGTGGCGCCTTCGAGCCGCCAGCCGTCGCCGTGCACCCGGGCCGCGGCACGCAACGCGAGAATCTCCGCGTGCGCGGTGGGATCGCCCAGCGCCTCGCGGGCATTGGCCGCCCGGGCCAACTCCATGCCGTCGGCATCGAACACCACCGCGCCGATGGGGACGTCATCCGGGCCGACCTGCCCCGCGGCGGCGATCGCGGCGCGGATCAGTGCTTCGTCGTCGCCGGCGCGGAGGCTCACCGCTCGAGGCGGTCGAGCACGGCCGACAACTCGTCGGCGAAGCCCATCTCGCGGGCGATTCGGCCGATGTGTTCGTCGGCGTACAGATCTGTCTCGGACAGGATCACGCTGAGCACCGCGTCGGGCAGCCCGACGTCGGCCAGCACTCCGAGGTCGCCCTGCTCGAACGGGTCGCTGTCCTCGAGGTCCTCGCCGGCGATGTCGGCGTCGAGTTTCTCCAGCGCCTCGGCGGCGATGTCGTAGTCCAGGGCTGCAGTGGCGTCCGAGAGCAGCAGCCTGGTGCCCGACGGGGCTGGGCGCACGATGAGGAAGAATTCGTCGTCGACGTCGAGCAGCCCGAATACGGCCCCGGCACTTCGTAGTTCCCGCAACTCGGTTTCGGCTGCGTCGAGACTGACCAGCGCCTTGGCGCTCATCGGCGAACAGCGCCAGGTAGCACCCTCCCGGACGACGGCCACCGCGAACCCGTAGGGGTTGTCGGAGGGACCCGAGCCCGGGCCCCCCGACCCTTGCCCCCGCTCCGCGCGTTGTGCAGCCATGGCCGCATACGCTAGTCGCTGAGCAGGCGGGTTGACCAGCGCGGCCGACGTGCGGCCGCTGTCTGCGGGCGGCCGAACCGGTTGATGTGCCAACCTGGAAGGCGTGACGACGACACCGATTTGCGTACTCGGGCTGGGCCTGATCGGTGGGTCGGTGATGCGCGCAGCGGTCGCCTCGGGGCGTGAAGCGTTCGGGTACAACCGTTCCCTGGAAGGTGTCGAAGCGGCCCGCGCCGACGGTTTCTCGGCAACCACCCACCTCGGCGAGGCGCTGTCCTGGGCCGCCGAACGTCAGGCGCTGATCGTGCTGGCCGTGCCGATGCCGGCAGTCACCCAGTTGCTGGGCCACCTCAAAGAGCAGGCCGCCGAGTGTCCGCTCACCGATGTCATCAGTGTCAAGGGTCCGGTGCTGCGCGAGATCCGATCTGCCGGGCTGTTGGACCGTTACGTCGGCGGACATCCGATGGCCGGCACCGCCTACTCCGGCTGGCTTGCAGGCAACGCCGGCCTGTTCCGCGGGGCGCCGTGGGTGATCAGCGTCGACGAACACGTCGACGCCACCATCTGGTCGCAGGTGATGAACCTGGCGCTCGACTGCGGCGGGGTGGTGGTGCCGGCGAAGTCCGACGAGCACGACGCCGCAGCAGCCAGCATCTCCCATCTGCCGCACCTGCTGGCCGAGGCGCTGGCAGCCACAGCCGGCGATGTACCGCTGGCCTTCTCACTGGCGGCCGGGTCGTTCCGGGACGGCACCCGGGTGGCCGGGACCGCCCCCGATCTGGTTCGCGCCATGTGCGAGGCCAATGCCGATGAGCTCCTGCCCGCACTCGACCATGCGCTGGAGCTACTGGCCAACGCCCGCCGGTCGCTGGCGGAGAGGGACTCGGTGGCCGAACTGGTCGAGGCCGGTCACGCGGCGCGGGTGCGATTCGAGAGCTTCCCGCGCCCGGATATCGTCACCGTGTCCATCGGCGGGGAGAACTGGCGCGACGAACTCGCCAAGGCCGGGCGGGCCGGAGGGGTGATCAGATCCGCTCTGCCAGGCCCGGATAGTCGATGATGAAGCCGTCGTCGTCGACGACGATGGAGGTCTCGGCGACCGGCGATTGCAGCTTGATGGCGGCGCCGATTCCCGCGCTGGTGTAGCTGATCTCCGCGGCCGAGACGGTCAGGTCAGGCAGGTACACGTAGACGACCGGGAGCGTCACGGTCTCCGCCGTTCGGTACAGACCGGTCCGCCGGATCGGCAGTGCGTTGAAGAACGGGCTGAGCACCATATCGACGTCGAGGGCACCGCCGTAGGCGGCCCGTGACTCACCTTCGTGGTCGGTGATGAGCCACATGTTCTCCTCGTCGCGGGCGATTGACAATTGTCGTTCTCGCTCGGCGAGGCTGACGTCGAGCGACAACCGCTTGGTCGCGCCGCTGTCGTCGGTCACCAGGTCATAGGACGCGCTGAACGCGGGGTGGGCACCGCATGCGGCGGCGACGATCCGGCCGTGAGCCTTGATCCGGTTGCCCGACACGGCAACCCGCGCGGACTCGATCCGACAGGCGTCGTGCGAGCGCCAGGTCAACATGGCCGGCCACGTCCGACCGCCGGCACCATCGGCTCCAGTCACCACCCTTCTACCGTAAGGGACGCGTCGCGACTGCTGTAGTCCGGTGCCCGACCGGCCGGACGGACCTCGAGAACCACCTCGTCGTCGAGCAGAGGCTGGGGTAGTCGGCGTCGCAACCGCCCGGTCCCGGGCACTGAGGCCCACACCGCCGCCGCCAGCAGGCCGTCGAGAAGCAGAGCCAGAACGGTCACCAGCAGCGCGCCCACCAAGGCGAGATAGAACTGCCGGACCTTGATCCCGTCGATGAGGTAGCGGCCCAGTCCGCCGAGGCTGGCGTAGGCGGCGATCGTCGCGGTCGCCACGATCTGCAGAGTGGCGGTCCGCAGGCCACCGAGGATCAAGGGCAGCGCATTGGGGACCTCTACCCGGGTCAGCACCCGCCACTCGGTCATGCCCATCGAACGGGCGGCGTCGACGACCTTGGGATCGACATTGGCGATGCCCGCGTAGGTACCGGCCAGCAGTGGCGGGACACCCAGCAGAGTCAGGGCCACGGTGGGGGGCAGCAGTCCCAGGCCCCACAGCAGCACCGCGAGCAGCAGCACCCCGAGTGTCGGCAGGGCCCGCAACGCGTTGACCGTGGTGACCACCAGGAACGAGCCGCGGTGGGTGTGGCCGATGAGCAGCCCGATGGGGATGGCGATGAGCGCGGACACCGCGACCGCCACCCCGGTGTACTGCAGGTGCTCGATGATTCTGGCGCCCAGACCCGCCCGGCCCGACCAGTTCTCGGCAGTGAAGATATAGGTCAGCGCCTGCTGCAGGAAGTTCATGCCGCCGCCTCGACCCGGCCGGCCCCGCGCCCAGTTCTGCTCCAGGGAGTGAGGAGTCGACCGGCCATCAGGATCAGCACGTCGACGATGACCGCCAGCACGAAGATGGCGATGATGCCTGCCACGATCTGATCACTCTTATCGGCCTGGTAACCCTCGGTGAACCACGTTCCCAGACCGCCGATCCCGATCACCGAGCCGACGGCGACCATCGAGATGTTGGTGACGGCGACCACCCGCAGTCCCGCGGTGAGAACCGGAAGTGACAGCGGGAGTTCCACTTTCAGCAACTGTCCCAGTCGGGTGTAGCCGATGGCGGTGGCGGCGTCGCGGACGTGTGCAGGCACCGCGTCGAGCGCCTCGGGTACCGCGCGCACCAGCAGGGCGGTGGTGTAGAGCGTCAGCGCGACGACGACGTTGGCCTCATCGAGGATGCGAGTCGGGATGATCAGCGGCAACACCACGAACAGCGCCAGCGACGGAATGGTGAAAATGATGCTCGCCGTCAGGGTGGTCAGTCGGCGCAGCACCCTCCGGCGCCACACGAATGCCCCCAACGGAACGGCGATCAGCAGGCCGAGCAACACCGGAATCAGCGACAACCGCAGGTGCATCAGGGTCAGCGTCCAGGCGGTGTCGAGGTGGGTGAGCAGGTAGCGCAACGGGATTCAGTCCGTCCCGGACTTCTCGGCCGGCTCGGCCTCATCCTCTGACGTATCGAGGTCTTCGTCGTCGGCTTCGGCCTCGGTGTCCTCGTCGGCCTGCCGGATCTCATCCTCCGGCCCGGTCTCCAGTTCAGCCAGGTCGTAGGCCTCTTCCTCGGCCAGCTCATCGGCCTCGTCGCTGTGATGCCGCTGGGACTCCATCGAGTCGATCACGTCCTCGGCCGCGGCACCGCCGATCACCGCTCCACGGCCATCGACGGCCACCCCGATACCCGACGGAGAGGACAGTGCCGCGTCCAGAGCCGAGCGCAGGGTGCCGTCCGGATGGAACAGCGACCCGCCAGCCGTCACACTGTCGTAGAGGCTGGCGCCATCGTGGTGCCGTTCGACCCCATCGGCGTCGATCCAGCCGAAGGGGGAGCCGTCGTCGGACGTGACCAGCCGCCACTCGTCGGGAGCGAGGCTCAAACCGTCGATCTCCTCCTCGGTTACCGTCGGAACAGGCTGCAGATCAAGGCTTTCCGCGCTGAAGAACTGGAGCAGCCGGTAGCCCCGGTCGGCTCCGACGAAACCGGCCACGAAGTCGTTGGCCGGGTTGGACAGCAGTCGCTGAGGTGGGTCGTACTGCTGCAGGGCACCGCCCACCCCGAAGACGGCGACCGCGTCGCCGAGTTTCACCGCCTCGTCGATGTCGTGGGTGACGAACACGATGGTCTTGCGGAGTTCGCTTTGCAGCCGGAGAATCTCGGCCTGCAACTCGTCGCGGACCACCGGGTCGACGGCGGAGAACGGTTCGTCCATCAGCAGGATCGGCGGATCGGCGGCCAGCGCACGGGCCACCCCGACCCGCTGCTGCTGGCCGCCGGAGAGCTGTGCCGGATACCGTTCGGCCAGCTTGGGATCCAGCCCGACGCGCTCCAACACCTCGTAGGCTGCCCGCCGCGCCGCCCGCCGCGACTGCCCCAGCAGCACCGGCACCGTGGCGACGTTGTCGATCACCCGCTGATGCGGCATCAGTCCGCCGCTTTGGATCACGTAGCCGATACCGAGTCGCAGTGTGACTGGGTCGACGCCGGCGACGTCTCGGCCGTCCACAGCCACCGTCCCCGACGTCGGGTCGACCATCCGGTTGATCATCCGCATGGAGGTGGTCTTGCCGCACCCGGATGGGCCGACGAAGACGGTCAGGCAGCCCTCGGGAACCTCCAGCGACAGGTCGTCGACGGCGACCGTGCCGTCCGGATACCGCTTGGTGACTCCGGTGAACGTGATCATCTATTCCCCGACCGGGGTGTTGAAGTCGTTTGCAGCCACCCACTGACGGGCGGCCTCGTCGGGGTCTACCCCGGAGTTGCCGGACACCGAGGCGTTCAACTCCGTCAGACCTTCGGTGGTCAGCCGCGCCGACACCGCATCGAGTACCCGCTTGATTTCCTCGGACATCTTCTGCGAACTGACCAGTGGCACAACATTTCCGGGGCGGAAGTTGTTCTTGGGATCCTCGAGTACCACGAACTTGTTCTGCGGGATCGCCGGAGACGTGCTGAAGATGTTTGCGGCGGTGACGGTTCCGCCGGAGAGCGCCTTGACCGTCGCCGGCCCCCCGCCGTCGCTGATCGCGACGAAGTTGTCCGGCTTGATGACCAGACCGTACTTGGCCTTGAGTCCGGGCAGCCCCTGCTCGCGGTTGATGAACTCAGAGGGTGCGCCGAACTTCAGTTCCGCGGCATACGGCACCAAGTCGGCGATGCTCTTGAGGTTCCAGCGCTGGGCGGTCGCCTCGGTGACGGTCACGGTGTCGGTGTCGTTGGCCGGGGCAGGATTGAGGATGGCCAGATCACCGGGCAGTGACCGACGTAGCGCCAACTCGACGTCACCGGGTCGCGAGGCGGTGCTCTCGGGGCTGAAGTACTGCAGCAGGTTTCCGGTGTACTCCGGGATCAGGTCGATGGAGTGATCCCGCAGTGCCGGGATGTAAGTTTCGCGGCTGCCGATCCCGAACTGTCTGACGACGGTGAACCCATTGGCCTGCAGTGCCTGCGCGTAGATCTCGGCGACGATCTTGGATTCGGGGAAGTCCGCCGAGCCGATCACGACCGATTTCAGGTCACCGGATGTCGCCCCACCGCCCAGCGGGTTGGAACTGCCGCAACCAGACACCGTGGCAGTGGTGGCGAGCATCAGCACAGCAGCGGAGAACAGCCTGCGTAGCGACGGTTTCATCGAGGTCGTCTTCTCCCTGTTGTCCGCGCGCCATCCATCGTCCGCGCGGCCCGATTCACCCACTATCCAATTCACAAACTAGCTTGACCCTAAGCCTTTGCGCGGTTCCGTTACCGTCCCGTTGTCGGTTTGGTGGTTTCCTTCCCAGCCGCGAAAGGCAAAGATGACGTCATGAGCCGCGAACCGCACGTTTCGCCGGGCGAACCGGTCGAGCCCGGACCGCCTCCGGCCCCGGAGCCCAAGACGGTGACCAAGGCCCCGGTGCCCGACGGGGCGGTCGAGGATGTCAAGTTCACCCGCGCCGCGGCGCTGTGGTCGTCGCTGATCGCGGGGTTCCTGGTCCTGATCGTGCTGCTGATTTTCATCACGCAGAACACCGCGTCGGTGGACTTCACCTTCCTGACGTGGCACTGGAGCCTGCCGTTGGGGGTGGCGATCCTGCTTGCGGCGGTCGCCGGCGGGCTGCTCACCAGCCTGGTCAGTGCGGCGCGGATGTTCCAGCTGCGCCGGGCGGCGAAGAAGAACCTTCAGTTCGCCCTCAAGGGTTAGCGAAGCCGGTGGGGCAACAGGTCCCACACGTGCTCGATGGCGTTGACGCCGCCGACGGTGAAACTTCCCTTCCGTGAGTACCGCAGCAGGGTGATCGAGGCGTAGTCGATCGGGAACGACAGCGGATTGGCGGTGCCGAGCACCTCGTGCAGCACGACGTTGATCACCCCGCCATGACTGAAGATCGCGACGGTGTCGTCGTGGTCGGCGGTCGTGACGACATCGCGCAGTCCGGCCCAGACCCGGGCGCGGAATCCCTCGGCGTCCACCGCGGGCGGTAGCTGACCGCGTGACATCCGTTCCCAGTCCCCGGGGCGCTCGGAACGGACCTGCTCCAGCGGAATGTAGTGCGACATCCCACGGTCGTACTCGGCGAGACGCTCATCGGTGTGGATCATCAGACCGGTCACGGCGGCCACCGGTTCGGCAGTCTGCACCGCGCGGCGCTGCGGGCTGCTGACCAGCCGGCTGATCGGGAAACGGGCAAGCGCGGCGGGCAACCGGCGGGCCTGCTCCCAGCCGGCGTCGGTCAGCTCCGGGTCCGAACCCTGGCCGGACTCGGTGCGCAGCGGCAGCGCATGCCGGACAAGGAGCACCTGCATGGGTGCAACCATAGAGCCGTGGACAAGACCGGCTACGCCGACAAGCTGTTCGACCTCACCGACCGAGTGGTCCTGGTGACCGGAGGCAGCCGCGGCCTGGGCCGCGAGATGGCGTTCGCCGCGGCCCGGGCCGGCGCCGATGTGGTGATCGCCAGCCGTAAGTACGACAACTGTGTGGCCACCGCCGCCGAGATCGAGGCCGAAACCGGGCGCAGGGCAATGCCGTACGGAGTTCACGTCGGACGGTGGGACGAACTCGACGGACTAGTGGACGCCGTCTACGACCGATTCGGGAAGCTCGACGTTCTGGTCAACAACGCCGGCATGTCGCCGACCTTCGGCTCGCTGACCGAGGTCACCGAGAAGCTGTTCGACACGGTGGTCAACCTGAATCTCAAAGGGCCGTTCCGGTTGTCGGCCCTGGCCGGTGAACGCATGGTCGCCGCAGGCGGCGGGGTGATCGTCAACGTGAGCACCCACGGTTCGCTGCGGCCGCAGCCGTTCTTCCTTCCTTACGCCGCGGCCAAGGCCGGACTCAACGCGCTGACCGAGGGGCTGGCCAAGGCCTACGGCCCGACGGTGCGGGTGAACACGCTGATGCCCGGGCCGTTCCTCACCGACATCGCCAAGGCGTGGGACTTCGCCGATCACGAGGGCGCCGACGTGAACCCGTTCGCCGACTACGCGCTACAGCGCGCCGGCGAACCGGCGGAGATCGTCGGAGCGGCGCTTTTCCTGATGTCGGACGCCTCGAGTTTCACCACGGGTTCGATCCTGCGCGCCGACGGCGGCTTCCCGTGAGGTCTACTCCTCGTCGCGCAGGGCGTCGAGGCGTTCGTTGACCCGAGCCAGTGCCTCGTCGAGAACGTCGACCTTGTCGCCGCGCTTCTGATTGGCTTGCTCGGCCGCACCGCGCCCACCCTCGGCCTCCACCCGCGCCGCACCCTGACGGCGCAATAGGTCGAAGTTCTTCTCCCGCGCCTTGCGCAGTCGGCTCTGCAGGTCCTTCACCGACTTCGCGTCCATTCGGGCCAGCGCCTCGGGGGCGGTCTGGTCGACCAACTCGTTTTCGTCGGCGCTGAGGTTCACGTGGTGGTTGCTCATCAGATGTTCCTAGTCTGTGTTTGTGCGAATTGTAGGGCGTGCCGATGTCGGCTGGGCTCCAGCACCTCCGGCCTCACCGCGGCGGTAGGGGGTACAGCCACTACCCCGGCCCGGTCCGCGCTAGGGTCGTCGGGTGGACATCCTGGACGTGCCGCCCCTGGGTTCGGAGCAGCCTGAAGAGCAGCCCATTCTCACCTTCGAGAACAAGCAGTACCTCTTCAACGGGCTGTCCGACGAGATCAAGGAACTGGTGCATGGCCTGCAGGTTGCCGACGCCCAGGTCCGATTGCAGGAGGACAACCTCAGGATTCTGGCCATCGGTCGCCAGGCGATTGCCATGCAACTCAACGATCGGCTGCAGTCGGTCGACCCCGTGGGTTACGTCCAGCCGCAAGGCTGAGACGGACCGTCGGCGCGACACCAGCGCATCTCCCTAGGGGGTGATGATGTTGAAGTCCGGATCGGGTTTGTCCATCACCCCCATCAGGGTCTGCAGCGCCGCGGCGTCACCGCTGACCTCCATCCCCGGCGAACTCAGGTCACCCATCGCCGCCGCCAACAGACGCATCTTGGCCACCAGTTTCACCGTCGCGGTGGCCGATTCGGGGTCGGCCGCCCGCTTGCGGTAGACCAGCACCCCGTTGCGGAGCGTGAGCCGGTAGTTGTCTCCCAGGTCGGCGAAGGTGACGTCCAGTGCGATGTCCACATCCCAGGCCCGCGGCCCGTTCACCGAGATGGCCAGGATGTCGAACATCTGCTCAGGGGTCAGTTGGCTCAGCATCGTTGGGGCCTGGGTGCTCACCGGTGTGCCGAAGTTTCCGGTGCGCAGTTCGGTGGAACCGGACAGGAAGAAGTTGCGCCAAGTCGCGCACTCCGCGCCATACCCCAGCTGTTCGAGGGTGTCGGCGTACAACTCGCGGGCACCGGTATGGTTCTCGTCGGTGAAGGTGGCGTGGTCCAACAGCGTTGCCGCCCAACGGTAGTCACCGGAGTCGAAAGCCTCCCGCGCGATCTGGACCACCCGGTCCATCCCGCCCATCGCGGCCACGTAGCGCGGGCCGGCCTCCTGTGGCGGGTGCTGCCACAACCGGCCCGGGTTACCGTCGAACCAGCCCATGTAGCGCTGGTAGACCGCTTTGACGTTGTGGTTGACCGAGCCGTAGTACCCGTGGGTGTGCCAGGCTTTTTCCAGCGCCGGCGGCATCGCGAAGTTCTCGGCGATCTCGATACCGGTGTAGCCCTGGTTGAGTTGGCGCAACGTCTGGTCATGGAGGTAGGCGTACAGATCCCGTTGCAGCGAAAGGTATTCCACGATCCGATCCCGCCCCCAGGTAGGCCAGTGGTGCGAGGCGAAAACCACGTCGGAGCGATCGGCAAAGGTGTCGATGGACTCCGTGAGATACCCCGACCAGGCATGCGGGTCACGAACCAGCGCACCGCGCAGAGTGAGCAGGTTGTGCAGGTTGTGGGTGGCGTTCTCCGCCATGCACAAAGCGCGGAATTTCGGGAAGTAGAAGTGCATTTCGGCCGGAGCCTCGGTCCCGGGAGCCATCTGGAATTCGATCTCCACTCCGTCGATGGTGTGAGTCTCCCCGGTGGTGGTGATGTCGATGGTCGGGACGATGATGGCCACCTCACCGGTCGAGGGCGCCTGGCCCAGGCCGCATCCGACCTGACCCCGCGGCCCCCGGTCCAGTGCGGTTCCGTACATGTACGCGGCCCGCCGTGTCATCGCCGTCCCGGCGTAGACGTTCTCCTGCACCGCGTGGCCTATGAACCCCTCCGGGGCCAACACCGGCACCTTGCCGGCATCCACGTCGGCCTGAGTGGTGACCCCGAGGACACCTCCGAAGTGGTCGACGTGGCTGTGGGTGTAGATCACCGCGCTCACCGGACGGTCGCCGCGGTGCTTGCGGTAGAGGCCCAGCGCGGCGGCTGCGGTCTCGGTGCACACCAGGGGGTCAATGACGATCACCCCGGTGTCGCCCTCGATGAAGGTGATGTTGGACAGGTCGAGTCCGCGGACCTGATAGATGCCCTCGACGACCTCGTAGAGACCCTGCTTGGCGCTCAGCGCCGACTGCCGCCAGAGGCTGGGGTGTACCGACGTCGGCGCTTCGGTGGCCTCGGAGCCACCCAGGAAGTCGTAGACGTCGTTGTCCCACACCACACGACCGTCCGCAGCGGTGACCACGCACGGTTCCAACGCTCCGAGGAAGCCCCGGTCCGCGTCGTCGAAATCACGGGTGTCATCGAAAGGCAGGGCGGCGACGTGGCCACGGTTGTGGGATTCGATCACTGGTGTCGGGGCTTTGTGGTCCATTCCGGAATTGTTCCCACCCCGGATTTGTTCCCGCAAGGCCGGCGTGCGGGACAGGGGGTCGGTCACCGGGGTCGATGAGGGCGATCCCGAGCAGGCTCGGCTTCGCCGGAGAACACCGGCAGGCGCACGGTGAACTCAGTGTCGCCGGGCACGCTTGCCACCGAGATGCTGCCGCCGTGCGCACGTACGACCGCCGACACGATGGCCAGACCCAACCCGGTGGACCCATCGGCCGAGTCACCCCGGTGGGTACGGGCGGTGTCGGCGCGGGCGAACCGCTCGAAGACCTCCGACTGAAGATGGGCAGGAATGCCCGGTCCGTCGTCGGCGACGCACAGCACCGCGGCTTCCGAATCGGCAGATACCGACGTGGTGACCGTCGTCCCGGCCGGTGTGTGGACTCTCGCGTTGGCCAACAGGTTGGCCAGCACCTGATGCAGCCGCGCCTCATCGCCGAGCACCAGAACCGGCTCCCCGGGCACTTCGAGATTCCAGCGGTGCTCGCGTCCGGCGGCGTGGGCGTCACTGACCGCGTCCGCGCACAGCCGGGCCAGGTCCACGGGCCGGCGTTCCAGCGGCCGGCCGGAATCCAGCCGGGCCAACAGCAGCAGATCCTCGACGAGGTGGGTCATCCGCGCCGCCTCGGATTCCACCCTGCTCATTGCGTGCGCCACGTCGTCGGGCACCTCCGAGCGCCTGCGCTGGGCCAACTCGGTGTAGCCGCGGATCGCCGCCAGTGGGGTCCGAAGCTCGTGGCTGGCGTCGGCGACGAACTGGCGCACCCGGCTCTCGCTGGCCTGCCGGGTCGAGAGCGCGGCCGCGATGTGATCGAGCATCCGGTTGACCGCCAGGCCCAGGCGGCCGACCTCTGTGCCGGGATTGGCGTCGGTGTCGGCGACCCGCATCGGCAGCGCCACCTCGCCGCGGTCCAGTGGTAGATCGGCGACGCTGCCGGCGGTGGCCGCGACCCTGTCGAGCGGGACCAACGCGCGGCGGATCAACGCCCGGCCGGCCAGCGCGGCGACCGCCACTGCCAGTGCTGTCACGACCGCGAAGATCAGCGCAACCCGCATCAGCGTCTGCTGGAGGGCACGCATGCTCAGACCGACGACCACGGTGTTGCCCGGTCGGCGGCCCGGCGCCGCCGCGATCCGGTAGCGGCCCAGCCCGTCGAGATTCACCGAGGCGGGGCGGCGGTACGACGCGGCGGCCGCAAGTTGTCCGGCCGCGGCCGGTGTCACCGCATCGCGGTCACCGGTGCGGTTGAGCGACCCGGCCTTCGTCGTCGTCCCGTCACTGACGATCGCGGCGACCATCCCGATCGGCTGCCCGGGTGCGTCGAGGAACTCCGGTCCCGGCCCTGACCGGGGTGGCGGAATCGGCGGCGGTATCCGGCCGTCGGGCGGGAATGGCGGCGGCGGTCGGCGCTCCATCCCGGACGAGCGCTGGGTGATCTGCAGCAGCTGGTTGTCGAGTTCCCCAACCAGGTAGCGATACAAAGCGAATTCGGTGACCCCCGCGATGCCGACGCAGACGGCGGCCAACAGCGCGATCTGGCCGGCCAGCAGCCGGACCCGCAGTGACCTAGGCGGCCGGCTTGATGACATATCCGGCCCCGCGCAGCGTGTGGATCATCGGCGGGCGCCCGCTGTCGATCTTCTTTCGCAGATAGGAGATGTAGAGCTCGACGATGTTGGACCGGCCGCCGAAGTCGTAACTCCAGACCCGGTCGAGGATCTGGGCCTTGGACAGCACCCGCTTCGGGTTGCGCATCAGGAACCGAAGTAGCTCGAATTCGGTGGAGGTCAACGTGATCGGCTCACCCGCCCGGGTGACCTCGTGGCTGTCCTCGTCGAGCACCAGGTCACCGACGACGATCTGGGCACCGTTGCCCGAGGCGCTGATTCCACTGCGGCGCAACAGCGCTCGCAGTCGCAGCACCACTTCCTCCAGCGAGAACGGCTTGGTGACGTAGTCGTCGCCGCCGGCGCTCAATCCGGCGATTCGATCCTCGACGGCATCTTTGGCGGTCAGCAGCAGCACCGGCAGTTCGGGGTGCTGGCGGCGCAGCGCGCCGAGCACCGCCAGGCCGTCCATATCGGGCAGCATCACGTCGAGCACCACGGCATCCGGGCGGGAGTCACGCGCGGCGGCCAGCGCAGAGGCGCCATCGCCGGCCGTCGTGATGTTCCAGCCCTCGTAGCGCAGCGCCATCGAGATCATCTCGGCGAGGACGGGTTCGTCGTCGACCACCAGGATGCTGACCGGACTGCCGTCGGGCCGGCTCATCGCAACCCGCTCGGGTGAACCCATGGTTCAAGTATGAGAGGTGCCATGGGCCGACCCTGTGCCGTCGCTGTGTGTCGGCTTTGAACCGCACACCGTCCCTCCGCTGAGTGAGGAACCACGCAGACGGTTCCCGAGTGGACGTCTGCGTGGTTCCTCACTCGACGGGGGGTGCCCGGCTCCTACACTCCGTTCGGTGGGCCTCACCGAATTCATCGAGATCGTCGGCAAAGCGATCGACGCGGTCGGCGTCTCCGTCATTGCCGTCGGCGCACTCATCGCGGCCGTCAACGCCGCGGTCAACCTGAGCCGCAGGGTCGACGCCTACCGGCCCTTCCGCCGGCAACTCGGTGCCTCGATCCTGCTGGGTCTGGAGTTCCTCGTCGCCGCGGACATCATCCGGACCGTCGCCGTCACCCCCGAACCCAAAACCGTCGCGGTGCTGGGCGGCATCGTGTTGATCCGCACCTTCCTGAGCTACTCGCTACAACTGGAAGTGACCGGATACTGGCCCTGGCAGGGCGAGAAGATGCGGCAGGAAAAGCAGGCCCAGCAAGCGGCCACTCCGTGAGACAGGGCCGGCGGCGCATCATCGATGCAGTCCGCAAGACCCCGCCCGCGGCGTTGTGTCCACCGGACAGCCACGACCCGCGGGAGGTCGCGGCGATGCTGCGCGAGATCGGGATCGCGCTCGTCGAGGTATCCCAGCCGACGCCGATCGTGGAGTCGAGGCTGGAGCAGATCGCCCGCCGATACACCACTCGACCGGTCCGCGTGGTGGCGCTGCCGACGATGGTGATGATCCAGATCGGCGACGAGGGCTACCAGATCGAAGGATCGACCCGATCATCGCTGCAACTCGACGCGGCCGGCCGCATCGACGACATCGCCAGCCTGGCATCCGCCGGCGCCATCAGTCCGAAGGCCGCGGTGGCTGCAGTCATGAAAGCCCGCACTATGGCGCCCCGATTCGGCACCCTGGCCACGATCCTCGGATATGCAGTCACCACAATCGGTTTCGGCATGGTGATCAACCCAACCTGGTCGGCGCTGCCCGCCTACCTGATCCTCGGACTGGTCGTTGGCGGGATCGTCCAGTTGAGCCGCCCCTTCCCCTCTCTGACCCCGATCCTGCCGACGCTGGCGGCGATGGCCGTGACTGTTCTGGCGATCAAATTTCTCGACGCCGCCGCCGACGACGGACTGCTGCGGGTGATCAGTCCCGCGCTGGTGGCCACCCTGCCGGGCATGTCGCTGACCATCGGCGCGATGGAACTGGCCAGTTCCCAGATCGTCTCGGGTTCCAGCCGGCTGATCTATGGCATGTCGCAGTTGGCGATGCTGCTGTTCGGGGTGGCCATCGGCCTCCACCTCACCGGGTGGGTGGACAGCCCGACGCAGTCGACGCTCATGGGCAACTGGTCGCTCTACGTGGCCATCGTGGTGGTGTCGGTGGGCCTGTACATCTATCTGTCCGCGCCTCCGGGCTCACTGCTCTGGCTGATGGCCTCGATCGCGGTCGCACTGCTGGCCCAGGCGGCCGCGGGAACCATGATGTCGGCCAGCCACTCCGGATTCGTCGGGGCGTTCCTCTCGGTTCCGTTCGCCATGCTCGCCGCACGGATCAAGACCTCGCCGCCGCCCATCGTGATGCTGCTGGCGGCGTTCTGGTCGCTGGTCCCCGGCGCACTGAGCTTTGTGGCGGTGGGGCAGGCCGCAGCCGGCGGTGGAGTCGGCGTCACCAGCCTGGCAGCCACCGGATCGGCCATTCTGTCCATCGCGTTGGGCACACTGGTGGGCTGGGCGGTGTTCTACACCATCGACAGCCGCTTGCCGTGGTCGAAAGACTCCGGATATCACCGGTGAGGTAGCTTCGCCAGCGTGGACCCCAACCACCTGACCGCGGATCTGGCTAAGGTCGACGCCTGGATGTCGGCGCAGGGTCTGGGCGAGGGTCCGATCACGGGCGTCGAGGAGATCACCGGCGGAACCCAGAACATCATGTTGCGGTTGCGCCGGTCCGCGCGGGGCGGGGAGAAGGAATACGTGTTCCGTCGCGGGCCGCGACACCTGCGCCCGGTGAGCAACTCGGTGATCCTGCGCGAGACACGGGTGTTGCACGCACTGGCCGGAACCGATGTGCCGCACGCACCGCTCATCGCGGTGTGCGAGGACACCTCCGTATTGGGCGACGCCGTGTTCTATCTGATGGAACCGGTCGACGGGTTCAACGCCGGCGCTGGACTGCCCGAACTGCACGCTCACGACGGGCACGTGCGGCACGAGATGGGTCTGTCGATGGCCGACGCCGCCGCCCGACTCGGCGCCCTCGACTACCGCGCGGTCGGCCTCGGCGACTTCGGCAAACCGGACGGCTTCCTGGATCGTCAAGTGCCACGGTGGCTTTCAGAACTCGAGTCCTACTCCGCCTTCGAGAACTATGCGGGACCCGACATCGGCGACGTCGACGCCGTCGCCGCCTGGCTGCGCAAGAATCAACCGGCCGCCTTCTCCCCCGGCATCATGCATGGCGACTACCACGCCGCCAATGTGATGTTCTGCCCGACCGGCCCCGAGGTGGTGGCCATCGTGGACTGGGAGATGTGCACCATCGGCGATCCGCTTCTCGATCTGGGCTGGATGCTGGCCACCTGGTATCGGCCCGGCCACGAACCGGTGCTGCCCAACCAGTTGATGAGCGCCGGCGGCCTGGCCACCGCGGACGAACTGGTGGAGCGTTACGCGGCCAACACCAGTCGCGATCTGTCCACTATCGACTGGTACACGGTGATGGCCTGTTTCAAACTCGGAATCATCCTGGAGGGCACCAACGCGCGTGCCGCTGCGGGCAAGGCGCCCAGGGAGATTGGCGATGTTTTACACACCGCTACGGTTCGGCTTTTCCAGCGCGCTGTGGCGATCATGGAGGGAGCCTGAATGATCGACTTCGAGATACCGGCGGAACTCGCGGCACGCCGCGATGAGATCCGCGCGTTCGTCGCCGAGGAAATCGTTCCCTTTGAACGGGATCCGCGACTGACCCGGCACGGCCCCAACGAGGACATGCGCACGGAGATGGTCGAGTTGGCCCGAAAGGCGGGCCTTCTCACCGTTCAGGCGCCGCGGCGGTTCGGCGGGTGGGAGCCGACGCACCGCGAGCAGGCGGTGCTGTTCGAGGCGGCCGGTTGGTCGACGCTCGGTCCGGTGGCGATGAACTGCGCCGCCCCCGACGAGGGCAACATGTTCATCCTGTCCAAGATCGCCAACGAGTCGCAGGCCGAAGAGTTCCTGGTCCCGGTAATCGACGGACGGCAGCGGTCGGTGTTCGCCATGACCGAACCTGACGGCGCAGGCTCGGATCCCGGGCAACTCAAGACCGAAGCTGTGTTTGACGGCAGCGAGTACGTCATCAACGGCCGCAAGTGGCTGATCACCGGCGCCGACGGGGCCCGAACGTGGATCATCATGGCCCGAGTCGCACCGAACGAGCACAACGCGGGCGGACCCACCCTGTTCCTCTGCGACGGCCGCACGCCGGGCATCGAGCTGGAGCGGGTGATGGACACCATGGACCGAAATTACGTGCAAGGTCACGGGGTGGTGCGGTTCAACGGGCTGCGACTGCCGGCCGCTGCCGTGCTCGGCGAAGTCGGCCAGGCGCTGCGCTACGCCCAGATGCGACTGGCACCGGCCCGGCTCACCCATTGCATGCGGTGGTTGGGCGCGGCTGAGCGGGTGCAGTCCATCGCCGTCGAGCACGCCCGCACTCGTACCGCCTTCGGCAAGCCGCTCGGCGAGCACCAGGGTGTGTCGTTCATGTTGGCGGACAACGCGATTGCGATCCAGCAATGCCGGCTGGCGATCTGGTGGGCGTGCTGGACTCTGGACGGTGGGGCCAAGGGACGCCACGAGAGTTCGATGGTGAAGGCCTACGTCTCCGAGGAGTTGTTCAAGGTCGCAGACCGGTGCGTACAGGTGCTCGGCGGGATGGGCATTTCCGACGAGACCCCGGTCGGGATGATCTTCTCCGACATGCGGGCCTTCCGGCTCTACGACGGCCCCACCGAGGTGCACAAGTACGCGATCGCCCGGCAGATCTTGAGGGATCCAGGGGGGACTCGGAAGTGAGTGTCCTCGATTTGTTCCGCCTCGACGGCAAGGTCGTCATCGTCACCGGCGCCTCATCGGGCCTGGGGGTGTCCTTTGCGCAGGCGTTCGCAGAGGCCGGTGCCGATCTGGTCCTGGGGGCGCGGCGGGTGGAGAAGATGACCGCCACCGCCGCGCTCGTGGAGGGGGCCGGCCGGCGGGTGTACACCCGAAAGACCGATGTCGCCGATCCCGAGCAGTGCCAGGAGTTGGTGGACGCCGCCGTCGCGCAATTCGGCCGGGTGGATGTTCTGATCAACAACGCCGGGGTGGGCACCGCGGTGCCGGCCACCCGGGAGACCGCCGAGGAGTTCCGCTCCGTCATCGACGTGAACCTCAACGGCTCCTACTGGATGGCACAGGCCTGTGGGCGGGTCATGCATCCGGGCAGTTCGATCATCAATATCGCCAGCGTGCTGGGCCTGACCACCGCCGCTCTGCCGCAGGCCGCCTACAGCGCGTCCAAGGCCGGTGTGATCGGCCTGACCCGGGATCTGGCGCAGCAGTGGAGCGGTCGCAAGGGCATCCGGGTCAATGCGCTGGCGCCGGGGTTCTTCGCCAGCGAGATGACCGACGAACTCAAACCTGGATACCTCGATTCGCTGTTGCCGAGGGTCGTCATGGGTCGGCTTGGCGACGCCGCCGAACTGGCCGCCACCGCGGTCTGGCTGGCCTCACCGGCCGGGGGTTATGTCACCGGTCAGACGGTCGTCGTCGACGGCGGACTGACCATCGCCTAGGGTCAGAAACCATGACTGTCGGGGACGAAGTGCGAAGCGGACTGGATCATTGGAGCCGTGGGGAGTGGCGTCCGGCGATGTGGCATGCCACCGAGGCGGTGAGCAAGACCGCTGACAAGCGGTATCCGGCCCTCGACCCGGCGGCGGCGTTCCGGCAGACCATCCGAGACGACGTCGACATCTTCACCGCTTTGGCCGCCGCCGACATCGACCTGGCAGGTTCACGGTTTCCGCTCCCGATCGCCAGTGACCAGCCCGACGGACGCCCGGACATCGCCGACGTGATGTACGCCGTCTACCGGTACCTGCACGTCGACGAATCCGAGATGCCAGCCGGCTGCCAGGTGGTCCCGCCAGGCGAGGGCGTGCCGATGTTCAGCATCGCGAACGGCCGGGTGTGGCTGCGGGCCACCGCGGCGATCGGGTTGTTCGCTGTCGCCGTGCTGGCCCCCGAGAACGAGGGTCAGCCGATCCCGGAGTCGTACTTCCTGTCATGGCGGAACAACGACTTCCTGGTCGCGGAATCGTGGGGTCGCCGCGAGGGATTCCGTGAACTCATGGCCAACGCGCCGATCACGCAATACACCCTGGACTTCGGGAACAGCTGGGACGCCTGGGCGCCGGTCCGCTAGGGCGCTTCACCCCGGTCCGACCGGAGTCCCTTCAAAGCCACCCAGGTCCCTGGTTGGCAGCCCGAGAATTGTGTGAGGTCTAGCGTGGGGGAATGGGTTTGTTCAGTCATGCGGAATTCCCGGACCCGGCCGACGGCGGCGGCGCTCATGGCGGGGTCGTTGAGCGCGCTCGGCGTGCCGAGATGGGCGAGTACGGGGTGGATGAACCTGTGGTGGTGGGTCCGGGGTTGCCGCCTGAGGATGGTTCGTGCGGTCAGTTCGTTGTGCAGTTCCACGTGTCCACGTCAATGCTGGTCGGGCTGAAACGCATCGCCGATATCCGCGGGGTGAGCGTGCCCGAGGTCTGTCGGCAAGTGGTCGGTGTGTTCGTGGCGCAGCAGGAGGGCGAACTGGCTGCGTTGCTCGCCGCTGAGGCCGAGGTCGCCGATTATCGGCCCCGCTTGGGCCAGTCATAGTTGCGATAATCCTTGCCCCGCGGCTCTCCTCGGGGGAAAACGCATAGCCTTGCGCGGTGTCGTCGACCGCCGAACTGCTCATCCTGCCGCGGCCCCAGACCGACCCGTACGGCCTCCATCTCGTCGACCAGCCGCTCGATCGTCCACAGCGCCGGGTCCATCGGCTGGTCGGACTCACCGCAGCCCAACGGGTCCCAGGTCATGCCCCAGCCGGTCATAAAGTGGGCGGTGACCCGATTCCTCCGACGGATGGACACGGGGCCGAGGCATCGGTCGAGGCGGCAGTGGCCCACAATGTTGCGGTGATCGGTGTGATCGGCGGAAGCGGGTTCTATTCCTTCTTCGACTCAGACGCGCGCAGCCTGATCGTCGACACCCCCTATGGGAAGCCGAGCGCTCCGATCACCGTCGGCCGGGTCGGCTGCCACGAGGTCGCGTTCCTCCCCCGACACGGGCTCAGCCACGAGTACTCCCCACATTCGGTTCCCTATCGCGCCAACATGTGGGCGTTGCGCGCTCTCGGCGTGCGGAGGGTGTTCGGCCCCTGCGCGGTGGGCAGTCTCAGCGCAGAGTTGGGCCCGGGTTCCATCGTGGTTCCCGACCAGCTTGTTGATCGCACCCGCGGCAGAGCGGATACCTATTTCGACTCCGGCGGGATCCACGTGGAGTTCGCCGACCCGTACTGCCCGACCCTGCGCGCTGTGGCCACCCAGGCTCCCGGGGTGGTCGACGGCGCGACGATGGTGGTCATCCAGGGCCCGCGCTTCTCCACCCGAGCCGAGAGCCAGTGGTTCGCCCGACAGGGCTTCACCCTGGTCAATATGACCGGATACCCGGAAGCGGTTCTAGCCCGGGAACTGGAGATGTGTTATGCGGCAATAGCTTTGGTCACCGATGTCGACGCGGGCTTGGCCCTCGGCGCGGGTGTGCGAGCGGTCGACGTGTTCGCCGAATTCGAACGCAACATCGGACCGTTCAAGGAGCTGGTCCACAGCGCCATCGACCGGGTCGCCTCCGATCGCGTCTGCACCCACTGCCTGGCACACGAGGGCGTCGAGTTGCCGTTCGACCTGCCATGAGGGTGCTGCTCACCGGCGCGGCCGGGTTCATCGGAAGCCGGATCGGCCTCACTCTGCGGGCTGCCGGACATGAGGTGGTCGCGGTGGACGCGATGCTCTCCGCCGCCCACGGCCCGGACGCGGCGGTGCCGCCCGGCTGCCGGCTGCTCGACGTCCGCGACGCCGATGCGGTCCGTGCAGCGCTGGCCGGGATCGACGCGGTCTGCCACCAGGCCGCCGTCGTCGGTGCGGGGGTCAATGCCGCCGATGCTCCGTCCTACGCCTCCCATAACGATGTCGGTACCGCGGTGCTGCTGGCGCAGATGTTCGAAACCGGCGTCCGCAAACTCGTCCTGGCGTCCTCGATGGTGGTCTACGGTCAGGGCCGCTACCGCTGCCCCGAGCACGGTGAGGTGGATCCCGCCCCACGCACCCGCTCCGACCTCGATTCCGGGGTGTTCGACCACCGATGTCCCATCGGAGGCGAGCCGGTGGGCTGGATGCTGGTCGGCGAAGACGCCCCGCTGCGGCCGCGCAGCCTCTACGCCGCCAGCAAGCTGGCGCAGGAGAACTACGCATTGGCATGGGCGGAGGCCGGCGCCGGCAGTGTCGTCGCGTTGCGTTACCACAACGTCTACGGCCCCGGAATGCCACGCGATACCCCGTACTCCGGCGTGGCTGCGATTTTTCGCTCATCTCTGGAAAACGGCCAGCCACCAAGGGTTTTCGAGGATGGCGGCCAGATGCGGGACTTCGTCCACGTCGATGACGTCGCGGCCGCCAACCTC
The DNA here is from genome assembly GCA_964483865.1 of uncultured Mycobacterium sp. Taxonomy (GTDB): domain Bacteria; phylum Actinomycetota; class Actinomycetes; order Mycobacteriales; family Mycobacteriaceae; genus Mycobacterium. Next base: position 21,125 of record CAZADG010000036.1, read on the forward strand.
GCGGCGTTGGAGTCGGACGTATCGGGATTCCTTCCCGCTAACGTCTGTTCAGGCCAGCCGGTCGCGATCGGAGAAGTCGCCGCGATCCTGTGCCGGTCGCGAGGTG
>CAZADG010000036.1:21330-34448 GCA_964483865.1 uncultured Mycobacterium sp.
GGCCAGCCGGTCGCGATCGGAGAAGTCGCCGCGATCCTGTGCCGGTCGCGAGGTGGCGCCAGTCCGGTGGTCACCGGTCAGTACCGCAGCGGTGACGTGCGCCATATCGTTGCCGACCCGGCGCGTGCCGCAGCACAGTTGGGGTTTCGCGCGCAGGTGAGTCCGGCAGAGGGTCTGCGCGAGTTCGCCGCGGCGCCGCTGAGAGGGTGAGGGATGTCCGAGTGCGCTGTGACGGTGGTGCTGCCCTGTCTCAATGAAGCCGAGTCGCTGCCTGCGGTGCTCGCGGCGATCCCGTCCGGCTACCGGCCACTGGTCGTGGACAACAACAGCACCGACGACACCGCTGACGTGGCGCGTCGCCACGGCGCGGAGGTGATCACCGAAATGCGGCCGGGCTACGGATCGGCGGTTCACGCGGGCGTCACTGCCGCGCGGACGGCGGTGGTCGCCGTGCTGGACGGCGACGGATCCCTGGATCCGGCGGAACTTCCCCGACTGGTCGCCGAGTTGGACCGCGGCGCGGACATGGTGATCGGGCGGCGCAGGCCCCGGCCGGGCCTTCGGTGGCCCTGGCACGCTCGGCTGGGCACCGCGGCGGTGTGCTGGCGGTTGCGCACCCGCCATCGGCTGCCGGTTCACGACATCGCACCGATGCGCGTGGCACGCCGCGAGGCACTGCTGGAACTCGGTGTCACCGACCGCCGCTCGGGGTACCCGCTGGAACTGCTGGTCCGTGCCGCCGCGGCGGACTGGAGGGTGGTCGAGGTCGACGTCGCCTACGGTCCGCGAACCGGAGGAGTGTCCAAAGTCAGCGGTTCGGTTCGCGGCAGCCTGACCGCCGCGCTGGACTTCTGGAAGGTCATCTCGTGATGGCCTCCCTCCCGACGGTGCTGGTGGTGGCCAAGGCCCCTGTCCCGGGCCTGGCCAAGACCCGGCTGGCTGCCACGCTCGGCGACTACCGGGCCGCCGATATTGCCGCCGCCGCCCTACTCGACACCCTCGACGCCGTGGCCGATACCCCAGCCGCCGCGCGCGTCGTCGCCCTGACCGGGGATCTCGACGCCGCCTGCCGGGCCGCATCTATTCGTGAACGGCTCTCGGCGTTCGCCGTGATCGAGCAGCGCGGGGCCACGTTCGCCGAGCGACTGGCCAACGCCCATGCCGATGCCGCCGCGACCTCGGGCTGTGATGCGGTGCTGCAGATCGGAATGGACACCCCTCAGGCGGATGCCGCCCTGCTCACGAGATGCGCTGACCTACTCGTCGACGCGCACGCTGTGTTGGGACATGCGCACGATGGTGGCTGGTGGCTGCTGGGCGTGGCGCACCCGGATACCGCGCAGTGCCTCCTCGAGGTTCCGATGTCCCAACCTGATACCGGGGCACTGACGTATGCGGCACTGGGCCGCACAGGTGCGTCGGTATTGCTGGCCGAGCCACTCGCCGACGTCGACACCCTCTCCGACATCCCCGTCGTTCGGGCGGCCTGTCGTCCCCGGAGCCGATTTGCTGTTTCGACCAGCGACGTCAACGCAATGTAGCTACGCTCGCGCCGTGAGCCATGGCGAGCAGGCCTTGCGTAGCACCGCCGTGACAACGCGGGTCGGCGTCGCTCTCGGGGTGGCTGTCGTCATCTGTTTCGTGACCGGACTGATCAGTCACTTCCTGCAGCATCCTCAACCGTGGTTCTTCTGGCCCACCGCACCCGTGTGGCTCTACCGTGTCACGCAGGGCCTGCACATCATCTCCGGCATCGCCGCAATCCCACTGCTGGTGGTCAAGCTCTGGTCTGTCTATCCGAAGCTGTTCGAGCGCCCCATCATCGGCGGCCTGGCCCGGCAACTGGAGCGGGCGTCGATCTTCGTCCTGATGGCCTCCATGCTGTTCCAGTTCACCACCGGAGTGATGAACATCGCCAAGTGGTACGCGTTCGACTTCTTCTTCACCACCAACCACTACGCCATGGCCTACGTCGCGATGGGAGCACTGTTGGTGCACATCGCGGTGAAGTTGCCGGTGATCCGCAGGGCGCTCGGCGAGCCACTCGACGACATCCCGAGCGGAGAGTTGCGCACCGGGCCGACCCGGCGGACCGTGCTGGTCGGCACCGGGTTGGCCGCCACCCTCGCGACCGCGCTCACCGCCGGGCAGACGGTGCCGTGGCTGCGGAAAGTCTCGGTGCTGGCCCCCCGTTCCGGCAACGGTCCGCAGGGCATGCCGGTGAACCAGACCGCCTGGGCGGCCGGTGTACTGCGCAGCTCGCAGTCGCCGGACTACCGACTGACGGTGACCAACGGCACCACCACCAGATCCTTCACCCTCGACGAACTCGAAGCCCTGCCCCAGGTCACTCATCGCCTTCCCATCGCATGCGTGGAGGGATGGAGCGCCAGCGCGGATTGGACTGGTGTGCGGTTGGCGGAATTGGTTGAGGCGGTTGGCGGTTCACCAGAATCCGACGTGCGGATGATCTCCCTGGAGCGGCCGGGGCCATACTCCCGCACGGTGGTCCCCGCCCGTTTCGCCCGCGACCCCAAGACGCTCATCGCGACGAAGATCAACGGCGAAACACTCCTGCCCGATCACGGTTATCCGTGCCGACTCATCTCGCCGTCACGACCCGGGGTGCTGCAGACCAAATGGTTGTCGCGGATCGAGGTGGTCACATGACCGCCGTTCGCGTGCTACTGATCGCGGCAGGGGTGGCGCTGGGCGGCTACGGCGCCGCCCTGCTGTGGGACAACCCGCGGCACATCCTGATCCGTATCGCCGTCTGGGCCGTCGCCGGGGTGATACTGCATGACGCGGTGTTCGCCCCAGTCTGCGTGGCCCTCGGCTTCGCCGGCCGACGCATTCTGCCCCGGTCCTGGTGGGCACCGGTCATGGTGGCCGCGCTGTGCACCGCCGTCGTGGTGCTTCTGGCGATCCCGGTCTACGACAAACCGGGCCTGCGACCGGACAACCCGTCCGCACTCGACCGCGACTACCACTGGGGCCTGTGGGTTTCGCTCGCCGTCGTGTGGGGGGCCACGTTGCTGTATCTGGTCGGCAGTCGACTGCTACCAGTTCGTCAGGATCAGGTGGTTCAGCAGCAGGGCGCCGGCGGCGTTGACGCCAAGCCACCATCGGTGTGACCGGAGGGGAAGCAACGCGGGGGCGGCGATGAGCCACACCTCGAAGGGCAGCCAGATCCGTTCCGTCTCGGCCTTGGACAGCATCGACAGGTCAGCGGCGATGATCGCGACCAAGGCCCCCAGCACGAGGAGGTTCAGCCCATTGCGACTCCGGATGGCGGCTGCGTCAAAGGCACGCGCCACCCCTGCGACGCTGCCCAGCCCGATGGCGCACACCACCGAGGCGAAATTCGCCCAACCCCAGTACTGGAAGGGCCGATCGCTGGCGATGCCCTGCCAATAGCGTTGCTGTACGCCGATGTAACCGTCGAACCACCAGAAGCCGGCGACGGCGAACACCGCGACCATCAAGAGGGCGACCCCGACCGCTACACCCAGTGTGCGCAGCGCGGTGCGCCGGTCCGCCGCGCACAGAAGCACCGCTAGCGCCGGGAAGGCCATGAGTACCAGTCCGTAGTTGAGGAACACGCCCCACCCCAGCAGAAGGCCTGAACCGGCCGCCGCCCACAGCGGCTTGCGGACCGTCTCGCGGACCGCCAGCGCGAGCAGTGCGATGCCCCACGCCGCCACACCCGCGAAGTAGCCGTCGGCCGAGACCGCGATCCAGATTGCCGTCGGCGCCACCGCGACGAAGGGCGCGGCCAGCCGGGCCGTCCTCTCGTCGGTCAGGGCCCGCACCGCAACGACGACCGCAGCCGCAGCACTCGAACCGATGAGCAAGCACCACAGCCCCGCCCATGCGCCACCGCCCAGGCCGACGCGGTCGAGCCAGACGAAGGTCAACAACGCCCCGGGCGGATGGCCGCTGACGTGGGTGATCCAGGAATCGGGTTGGAAGTCCGGGATCCGGCGCGCGAACTCGCGAACCGCCTGGCCGGCGTCGGTGACGGTCGGTACTTGGCGCAGGTACTCGTGCTTTGCGGTCAGCCGACCCGCGAATCCGCGCTGCCAGCCGTCAACCATCGCCAGGGCGAATGCCCACGAACAGGACGTCGCCCACGTCACCAGTAGGAGCCGGCGCCACGTCAGCCGCTGCGCGAGAGTGACACCCCACCGCACAGCCGCCACCGCGATTGCCAATGCCGGGACCGTGCCCCACCCAACATGGGCGTTCCACCAACCGAAGATCGGCGCCGTGTCGGCGAAGGCCTTGATCCGCGCGGGGGTGGCGTTGATGAGGGGCGTCACCGTTTCCAGGTGCAGATGCGGTACGACAAACGCAGCCAGTACAAGGACCACCGCCCCCGCGACTGCAAGAACTTCCCGGCGACTTGTCCTCACAGCCGTCCAGTATCCACACCCGACAATCGGTCGGTTACAGGCAGCACCGACTGCTAATGTCCTGCGTTCATGGCCTCTCGAACAGTCGGCAGCCACGTCTTGGCCGACATCAGCGGATCGACGTCACCGCTGCTCAACGACGGCCGAGGGCTCGAAGACCTTCTCTCCCGCGCCGCTGAGTCGGCGGGAGCAACAGTGCTTTCCCGCCATCACCACGCGTTCGCACCGCAGGGTGTGACGGCAGTCGTCGTGCTTGCGGAGTCTCATGTCTCGATACACACCTGGCCCGAGTGGGGTGGTGCCACACTGGACGCGTATACCTGCGGCCCAGCGAACGCGGAGCGCCTCGTCGACCTGATCGTCGAAGGCCTGGCGCCGACGAACGTACGACGCGCGACCGTGCCCCGCGTCGTTCCCGGGGGTCCCAATGATCCGGCTTTTCGATTCGCGGAGTTCATCACCCCGGCGGATCGTTACGAGCACGACCTCGCCGAGGTCTACGCCAGCGGGTCGACCCCGTTCCAGGACTATCTGATCGGGCGCTCGGAGACGTGGGGCCGCATGCTCGTGCTCGACGGTGTCGTACAGAGCACCGAAGCTGACGAGTTCATCTACCACGAGGGCATCGTTCATCCGGCGTGCTACGCCTCCGCCACAGCCGCGCCGATACGCGACGTACTGATCCTCGGGGGCGGCGAAGGCGCCTGCCTCCGCGAGGTGTTGCGCTGGCGTTCGGTGGAGCACGCGACAATGGTCGACATCGACGCCGAGGTCGTGGCGGCTTGCCGGGATTACCTGCCCAAACACCACAGGGGCGCTTTCGACGATCCTCGGGTCAGCCTCCTGCACGCCGATGCGGTGGCGTTTCTGCGCTCCCTTCCCGACGCCTGTCTGGACGTGGTCATCTCCGATATGACCGACCCGGTCCAGGGCGGCCCGTCGACGTTCTGTTTCACCGTCGAGTACTTCACCGAGATCGCGCGGGTGTTGCGGCCACACGGCGTGCTTGCCGTGCAGGCAGGTCCGGCGTCGCCGATCGAGGTGGCGTTGCACGCGAAGGTGGTCCGCACTCTGGCCGCGGTGTTCCCGTTCGTCATTCCCTACGCGGTCGACGCGCCCTGCTACGGGCGGGATCTCGGTTTCGTGATCGCGTCACAGGAAGATCTCGTCGGCCGGCTCGACGTGGCGTCGATTACCGACCTCGCCGACGAGATCATCGGCGAGCACCGCTGGATCACAGCCGAATTGTTGCGCGGCAAACTGAGTGTGCCGCCGTACCTTGCGATGGAGATCGCCGCCCGCAGCGACGTCTACCTGGAAGAGGCCCCGCCGGCAACCACGGGTGCTGCCGGCTGGGAGGGGTGAGCGCCGACCTCGGGAGTCCTCTCCCGTCCCCGCCGCGCTGCCGACACGCCCTCATCGCCGGCCGACTGGGCTAAATTGCACTGTGTGGCCACGTTTGGCGAACAGGTGGACAGAGTCTCCTCAGCGTTGGCCGATGTCGACATCAACGGGTGGACCCAACGCTTCGATCTGTTGTCCGATCCCCACCGACTGGAGATCCTGCTGTCCCTACACCGGGTCCCAGACATCTGTGTCGGAGAGTTGGCCCAGGCTCTGGGGCGATCGGAGAACGCGGTGTCTCAGGCGTTGCGCATCCTGCGCCAGCAGGGGTGGGTCACCTCCGCGAGGGCGGGCCGACAGGTCCACTACCGACTCGCTGACCACACCATCCACGATCTCCTGCACTGGATCGGCGCAGCGCACTCCTGACCGGACCGACACTGACATCTGAATATCTGAACAGCTAGACAGATATTTCCGCGAAGCCTAGTGTGCGAAACGTGCACATGAGCGACGGCATCGTCAACGCGCCGACGTCTGTCGTGTTCGGCGTCGTAGCCGCCGCGGGACTGGCATTCTGTGCCCGCCGGGCCCGCAGCGAACTCGACGAGCGCACCGTTCCCCTGGCGGGCTTGGTCGCAGCCTTCATCTTCGCCGTACAGATGGTGAACTTCCCGATTCTTCCCGGGGTGAGCGGCCACCTCCTCGGGGGTGCACTGGCCGCCATTCTGGTGGGCCCCTTTACCGGCGCGCTCTGCATCGGAATTGTGCTGGTGGTGCAGTCACTACTGTTCGCCGACGGAGGCGTCAGCGCCCTGGGAACCAACATCACCAACATTGCGCTGATCAGTGTCGCGGCAGGGTATGCGACGGCGGTCGTCGCCGCGGCAGTACTGCGCAGGAGTCGGTTGGGCCTGCAGACCCGGGCGCTCGGCGTCGTCGGATTCGTCTCGGCAGTTGCCGGGACCGTCTGCGCTGCAATGGGTTTCGTCGTCGAGTACGCGATCGGCGGCGCCACGCAGTCATCGCTGGATTCCGTGGCGGCCTACATGTTCGGCACCCACGTACTGATCGGAATCGGGGAGGGTGTCATCACCGCAACGACCGTGATGGCGGTGGCCGGAACCCGTCCCGATCTGGTGTACCTCCTGCAGCGGGACAGGCGCGCGACAGAGGTCGCCGCATGAACGCCGACGGGAGATTCCGCATCGCGTTCCTGGTCATCACGCTGCTGATCGCCGGCGGCGTGTCCTACCTGGCCAGTTCCAGCCCCGATGGCCTTGATTCGGCGACGCTGCGCGGCTGCCAGGTCGTCGAACACGACGGCGCGGAACAACTGAGCGGGCAGTGCATCGCCCAGAGTGCTGGCGACCACGCCCTGGCCGCCTCCCCGCTGGCCGATTACACCGTGACGGGCGCCCAGGGCAGTGGCGGTCTGGCCGGCGTGATCGGTGTGGCGGTCACCCTGGCCGCAGCGGGTGCGTTGTTCTGGGCACTCTCCCGCGGCCGCGGGAGCGCGAACTCAACCGCAGACCCCGGGGCCTGACGTGGGCGGCGAGCACTCGCACCCGTTGTATCGCGACGGCTGTTCGATCGTCCACCGGCTTCCGGCCGAAGTGAAAATCGTTGGCCTGCTGGTGTTCGTGCTGGCGGTGGTGGCCACTCCCCGTGAGGCGCTCTGGCCGTTCGGCGTCTACGCGGCGATCGTGCTCGGGACCTGGCGGCTGGCCCGCATCCCGCTGGGCTGGATGCTGCCGCGGATGCTCATCGAGGCGCCGTTTCTCATTCTGGCCGTGCTGCTTCCGTTCGCCGACGGCGGGGAGCGGACCGAGGTGGCCGGACTGTCGCTGTCGGTGTCGGGCCTGTATGCAGCGTGGGGCATCATCGTCAAAGGCACGCTGGGCGTCGCGGCATCACTGACCGTGGCTGCGACCACGCCGGCGCGCGCCCTGCCAATGGCGCTGTCCCGACTCGGGATGCCCGCCACAGTGACATCGGTTCTGGCGTTGATGATCCGCTATGTCGACATTCTCAGCGCCGAAGCGAGCCGAATGCGGATGGCCAGGCTGTCCCGCGGCGACTCCCCGCGCACCCTGCATCAGGCCGGCGCGATCGCCAAAAGTGTTGGGACACTGTTCCTGCGGTCCTACGAGCGCGGCGAACGGGTTTACCTCGCCATGCTCGCGCGCGGCTACGGTGGCACGGTTCCCGAACTTGCTCTCGGTCCGGGTGCGGCCGCGCGCACCTCGGTCGGAACGTGGGCGACGGCCCTGCTACCTGCTGTCGCGGCGATGGGAGTGGCTGCCTCGGCGTGGATCTGGCGATGACCCCCGCGGTGAGGGTCCAAGGCCTGCGTCACGTCTACCCCGATGGGCATCTGGCACTCGCCGGCGTCGACCTGACCGTGCAGCCTGGTGAACGCGTCGCCGTCCTCGGCCCCAATGGCGCGGGCAAGACCTCGCTGATGCTGCATCTCAACGGCGTGCTCACAGCGACCTCGGGCACCGTCGAGATCGGAGATGTTCCGGTCACCCGGCGTACTCTGCGCCAGATCCGCCAACACGTCGGGGTGGTCTTCCAGGACCCCGACGATCAGCTGTTCATGCCCACGGTGGCCCAGGATGTGGCGTTCGGGCCGGCCAACTTCGGACTGCGCGGTGAGGCACTGTCCGAACGGGTGTGGACGGCGTTGACCGCCGTGTCGTTGACTGAGCACGCCGAGCGCAGCCCAGCGCACCTGTCAATGGGCCAACGCCGCCGCGCCGCACTGGCCACGGTGCTGGCCTGCCGACCCGATGTCCTCGTACTGGACGAACCATCGGCCAACCTTGATCCGGTTGCCCGCCGCGAATTGGCCGAGACCTTGGGCGCCCTGGAGACAACCCTGCTGATCGTCACTCACGATCTGCCCTATGCCGCGCAATTGTGCGACCGGGCAGTGGTCATGGATGGCGGGTCGATCGTCGCCGACGGTGACATCGGCTCGATCCTTGCCGATGCGGAACTGCTGAGCCGACATCGGCTTGAGGTTCCCTGGGGGTTCGACATCCGCACCCGACGCTGATTCAGCTTCCGCCGGTAGTGAGTGCGCCTAAAGGATTCGAACATCTCGGCAAGGCCATCGGCAGGCGCGGCGACAGTGCGCCCTGGCCGCGACGCGTTGATACGCCGACCCTTTTGTTGGTGCTCGCCCGACGACACCTCGGAAGAGTCGGGCGCTGTGCGGTCCGCAGCGGCCACGCCGGCGGCCTGGGAGACAGCGGCAGCTTCGACCGGCGGAATTCGGGGGGCGGTTCTTGATCGGCACGGCTTGTGCCGGTGCCTCGGCTCCGAGAACCCATGCTCCGAAAGCGATGTGTGAATTCAGCCAAAGAGCTTCAAGCGCTCTGGAAGGCTAGGTTCATGGTGATGGGACGGGGTAAGCGGCAAGGTTGGGCAAGCCAGCTACCGGTGGTTCAGTGGTTGCAGCTCGGAGCCGCTTCGGCCGGGGTCGGGGTGGCCCTCATTGCGACAGCGGGGGTGGCATCGGCTGAAGACGCTGGCGGGTCCAGCACGCCGGACAGGGCATCGTCATCGCGGTCGGCGGGCGCAACGACCGGCTCGCCAGTCTCGAATTCAGCCCACGGCAGTAACGATGGCAATGCTGGAGCTTCTCCTCGTTCCCCGCGGCATCCCGCTCGAGGGCCGCGCCATCCTCGGGGCCAGGGCGATGAACCGTTGGATTCCGGAGGGGGCGGCTCCCACAGTGCGCTCAAGGTGGCCGTGCTCGCTCAGGGCGACGTTACGGATACCGCAGCAAGACCTGAGGAGGTGTTCGAGTATTCGGAGGAGGCCGCCGGTTTCAGCGACGGTCAGCAGTTAGGCGAATCGGCCCTGCGTCGGCTCCCGGCAGCGATGACCGACCGGGCGCCGGGCCCTGCTGCGGCGCGGGCGGAACGCTCACGTGCCACACCTATCCCCGACCCGCGACCGCCTCGGGAGAGGTTCGCACAGCTGGCGGCGTTCCCTGTCACGGCAGTCCGAGCGGGCACCTCACTGTCCCCCGATTCCGCAGCCGCACCAAGCGCGCGACCACCGGACTCATTGGCCGGTGCGGCGCCGGCAGCGATGCCCGCAGCGACAGTCGTCACACCCGCTCAGGCGACAGTGACGGCGACTAGAGCCATCAGTCAACAGTGGCCGAGCCGCAATCCGGTGCTAGGTCTACTGGTGGGGGTGCTGTCGGCGCTGGGACTCAACTCACCGACCGCCCCGGTCAATCCACTCGGCGCGCTGGCATGGGGGTTGCTCCGGTCCGTCGAGACCCGCTTAAGGCTGGTTCCGGTCGCCAGTACCCCAACGATCGGCACCCCCGATCCGATCACCGGAGTGGTCACCGGGTCACTCAACATCAGTGCACCCACATGGTTGCCAATGACCTACACCGTCTCCGTCGCACCCACCTACGGGGTGGTCGATGTGGATTTCAACGGTGCGTTCATCTACACCTCGACTTCCACTAGTGCGTCGGAGGATACGTTTGCCGTGACCGCCAGCGATGGACTGGCTGCGAGCATCGTGACCGTGACCGTCCCGGTCGTCCCCACCACCGACACTCCCACCTTCGTCGTCACCAACACCATCGACGTCGGCCGCTATCCGAACGGGCTGGTATTCAGCCCAGATAGCGCGAAGGTCTACGTCGTCAACAGCAGCAACGACGCCAGAGAACCTGCGATGTCGGTCATCGACACCGCGACCAAGCAAGTCGTCACCAAGACGCGGTTGTCCACGAGGCTCTACCAGATCGCGATCAGCCCCAGCGGTGAGACGTTGTATGCGACCACACCCGGCGCTGCGGTGCAGGTATTCAGTACGACGACCGGCGTTCCCGTCCTGACCGGCACTATCCGCGTCAGCCACGGGAACATCGGGGGGCTGGCAGTCAGCCCCGACGGCGCGAAGCTCTATGTCGCCAGCAACCGCGGTCCCGTCGGCACCGACGGCGGCGTGCTAGACGTGATCGACACCGCCACCGGAACCGTCACCACCACCATCAGTGGGGTAGGAGGTGCCAACAACCCAGCATCCCGGGTGTCGGTCAGCCCGGATGGCGCCAGGGTCTACGTTGCTATCGGGACCGGGATTTCAGTGGTGGACGCTGCCACCAACACCGTGGTCCCGAGCCAGAGCTACCGGTCATCCGACGGCAACGTCGCGGTCAGCCCCGACGGCAAGTTGCTCTACCGAGCGGGTGCGGGCCCGCGCTCCGTCGGAGTCTTCAACTCCGCCACCAATACCCTCACGGGCGAGATCTATATCGGGCAAACCACTCTCAATGCCGCCGCGGTCAGTCCCGACGGCAAGTACGTCTACGTCGCCTACGAAGAGTTCGTTTCGGCCGTGGGCGCATGGGTGGGTTGGGTGTCTGTGGTCGATGCGGCCAGCAATGACGTCATTCGCCAAATCCAGGTCGGTCGTAACCCCAAAAATCTGGCGGTCAGCTCAGACGGCCAGTACATCTACGTCAGCAACAACTGGTCCGGATCGGTATCGGTGATATCGCTGACCTGACGGACCATGCCCTAGTGGATACATCCCGCGACGTCCCACTCGGCCCCAAAAAGAAGAACCCGGACATCCGGCTCAGCCGGTGGGTAGGCCGACAGGCTCGGGAATCCGTTCACCTGCCGTCATGTAAGCATTCAAGGGCAAGCGACGCCGCTCGCGTTTCAGGGATAATCTGCGGCTAACCCGAAGCGACTCGAGGGGTGAAGTCTCATGTCTGACAACGCTGTTTATGACCGGCTGGACGCCGCGGCCGGTGCTGTCGCCGCCCAGGTGATCACCTGGCGCCGGCATCTTCATCAGCACCCTGAGCTGTCCAACCGGGAGGTCAACACTGCGGCACTGATCACCGATCAATTGCGGTCCCTGGATTTCGACGAGGTCCGCACCGGTATTGCCGGCCACGGCGTCGTCGGCGTCCTCAAGGGTGGCCAGCCCGGCGACCGGGTGATCGCTCTGCGCGCCGACATCGACGCACTTCCGGTCACCGACGAGTGCGGCGCACCGTATGCCTCCAAGGTGATCGACGAGAACTACCCCGGCGGTCCTTTCCCGGTGTCGCACGCCTGCGGCCATGACTGTCACACCGCGATGCTGCTGGGAGCCGCAACCGTCCTGGCCGCCAACCGCGAATCTCTCCCGGGCACAGTGCTGGTCGTCTTCCAGCCAGCCGAGGAAGGCCCTCCCGTCGACGAAGTCGGCGGAGCACGCGCCATGATCGACGCGGGCGCCTGCGATGACCCCGCCCCCACGATGGCCTTCGGATTCCATGTGACTCCCTATCCGAAGGGATACATCGGCTACCGCGCCGGTAATCAGTTCGCAGCCTCATGCCTGATCAAGATCGTCATCACCGGTCTGCAGGTCCACGGCTCAACCCCCTGGGCGGGGATCGACACCATGCCGGCGGTCGGCGCCATCCTGACCGGCATCGGGCAGCTCTACCGTCAGATCAGCGCATTCGACCCGGTCACCGTCAGCATCGGCCATGTCGAAGACGTAGGACGGTTCAACATCATCGGCCAGACGACCACGCTGTGGGGCACCATCCGCTGCGCTGTCGAATCCGATATGGCCGAAGTGCAGAGGCGGCTGGAGACCTTGGCCGAGCACTGTGCACAGGCCTACAACTGCTCATCCACCGTCGACTATTTGCAGAATGTGCCTGCGGTGCACAACGAGCCACCCTGGCTCGCCGCCGCACTGCCAACTTTTCAGCGTGTCGTCGGCGCCGACAAGGTCGTAGCGATCCAAGCCACCCTCGGCTATGACGACGTCTCGGAATTCGTGAACCGTTACGGCGGCCTCTATGTCACCCTCGGTGTCCAAGACACCGAACTGGATGACAACGGCAATCCCCGCCCGATCACAGGTGGTCGTGGCATGGCGATGAACCACAATCCGCACTTCTATGCCGACGACGACACCCTCGTCACGGGCGTCCGCCTGCTCTGCAACGTCGCCTACGACCACCTCACCGGAGCACTGGTCCCCACCTCATGACAGGGCGGCCCCACGCTTCGACTGGCACCTGACTTCTCCTGCCGGTACGTGGTCGGCTCCGCCATCGTCGCCAACAGTGAGCGGTTACTCGACCGCGACGTCTACAACGCGTTTGATCCGGACGGCGACGAAAAAGCCGCGCAGGAGCATGAACGCGGGAACGCGCCAGTCTGGGGCGCAGAGGGCATAGTGTTCGCCCAGCCTGTGTGAGGCGCGGAAACAAACGGGACAGCCAGTTGTGGGCTTGCGCTCCCCCGCCACCCGATCGCCCCGGGTAATCTCGAGCGCGTCATGTCTACCCTGAACTTC
>CAZADG010000037.1:0-24781 GCA_964483865.1 uncultured Mycobacterium sp.
TCACCAACCAGTGGGTGAACTCCTACAAGCGACTGGTGCACGGCGGCGAGGCGCCAACCGCCGCGTCCTGGGGCGCGGCCAACCGGTCCGCTCTGGTCCGGGTACCGATGTACACCCCGCGCAAGGCATCCTCGCGGCGAGTAGAGGTGCGCAGCCCGGATTCGGCCTGCAATCCCTACCTGACCTTCGCGGTGCTGCTGGCCGCGGGTCTGCGCGGCATCGAGAAGAACTACACGCTCGGCCCGCAGGCCGAGGACAACGTGTGGACGCTGACCCGTGAGGAGCGCCGCGCCATGGGCTACCGCGAGCTGCCGTCGAGCCTCGGAGTTGCGCTCGCCGAGATGGAGAACTCCGAACTGGTCGCCGAGGCCCTCGGCGAGCACGTCTTCGACTACTTCCTGCGCAACAAGCGTGCGGAGTGGGAGGAGTACCGCAGTAATGTCACGCCCTTCGAACTGAAGCACTACCTCTCGCTGTAGACACTGCCGCTCTGTAGCGTCATCGGTGTGGCCAGACCCGCGACAGAGCGTCCCCGTGTACCGGGTGCGGGCAGGCTCGGACTGATCGAACCGTCGGCGCCGGATCGGCTGGCCGGCCTCGGCTGGGACGACGAGACCCACATCGAACTGCTGTGGTCGTTGTCGAGGTCGCCGGATGCCGACAGCGCCCTGCACGCCCTGGTTCGTCTCTCCGAAGTCCTCGGGGAGGGCTGGTACGACTTGGACGCCGCGCTGCTGACCGATACCGGACTGCGCGGCCGGTTGTTCTCGGTGCTCGGCTCGTCCCTGGCCTTCGGCGATCACCTGGTGGCCAACCCACAGGCTTGGCACCTGCTCGAGGGGGATCTCAGACTTCCGGATCCGGACCGGTTGCGCAGCGAGTTCTCCGACTGCGTCGCCGAATTCGGGCCCGAGCCGACGATCGTCATGCCCAAGTTGCGGACGCTGTACCGCAACCAGTTGATGGTGCTGGCCGCCCTCGACCTGGCGCCGACGGTGGAGAACGAGCCGGTGCTGCAGTTTTCGACCGTCGGCGCCCACCTGTCCGATCTGGCCGATGCGGCGCTGGGCGCGGCGCTGCAGGTGGCCGTCGCGAACGTCTGCAAATCCGATCACCCGCCGCGGCTTGCCGTCATTGCGATGGGCAAATGCGGTGCGCGAGAACTCAATTACGTCAGTGACGTGGACATCATCTTCGTCGGCGAAGAGGCCGACCCGATAACCACCCGGGTGGCGGGGGAGATGATGCGGTTGGGATCGGAGGCCTTCTTCGAGGTCGACGCCGCGCTACGTCCGGAGGGCAAGGCCGGCGCACTGGTGCGAACCCTCGACTCCCACATCGCCTACTACCAGCGGTGGGCCAAGACCTGGGAGTTCCAGGCGTTGCTGAAAGCCCGACCGGCCGTGGGTGATGCCGAACTCGGTCAGCGCTATGTCGACGCACTGATGCCGATGGTCTGGACCGCCTGCGAGCGTGAGGATTTCGTTCCGGAAGTCCAGGCCATGCGCCGACGGGTCGAATCGCTGGTGCCGGCGGACGTGCGCGATCGGGAGATCAAGCTGGGCACCGGTGGCCTGCGGGATGTCGAGTTCGCCGTCCAGTTGCTGCAGCTGGTGCATGGTCGGACCGACCCGGCGTTGCATGTGGCCTCGACGGTGGACGCGCTGGCGGCCCTCGGTTCAGGCGGCTATGTGGGCCGTGACGACGCGGCGAATCTCACCGCCTCCTACGAGTTTCTGCGCCTGCTCGAGCATCGGCTGCAGTTGCAGCGCCTCAAACGCACCCACCTACTGCCCGCGCCGGATGACGACGAGGCATTGCGGTGGCTGGCGCGGGCGGCCCACATCCGGCCCGACGGCACCCACGGCGCGCTCGGTGTGCTCCGGGAGGAACTCAAACGTCAGAGCCTCCGGGTGTCCAAGCTGCATGCCAAGCTCTTCTACCAACCGCTGCTCGAATCGGTCGGGCCGTCGCTGGGCTTCGCGCCGGGCATGTCGACGGAGGCGGCCGAAAGACAATTGGCCGCGCTGGGATACGAAGGCCCGCAGAGCGCGCTCACCCATTTGGGCGCGCTGGTCAATTCCAGCGGCCGGCGCGGCCGGGTGCAGGCGGTGCTGTTGCCCAGACTGCTGGACTGGTTGTCGGACACTCCGGATCCTGACAGTGGTCTGCTGGCCTACCGGCGGATCAGCGAGGCGCTATCCGATCACCGGTGGTACCTGAGCACACTGCGTGACGAGAGCGCCGTGGCGAAGCGGCTGATGCGGGTGCTCGGGACTTCGGCGTTCGTGCCGGAATTGCTGATGCGCGCCCCCGAGGTGATCCAGTCCTACGCCGACGGGCCCACCGGCCCCAAACTGCTCGATGTCGAACCGGACGGGGTGGCGCGGGCGCTGATCGCCTCGGCGGGGCGTCATCCCGAGCCGACGCGGGCGATCGCCGCTGCACGCACCCTGCGCCGTCGTGAACTCGCGCGGGTCGCGTCCGCAGATCTGCTCGGCATGCTTGACGTCGAGAGCGTCTGCACGGCGTTGACATCGGTGTGGGTCGCGGTGCTGCAGTGTGCGCTGGATGCGGTCATCAGGGGGCACACGCCCGCCGACGGTGTGGTGCCGGCGGCCATCGCTGTGATCGGGATGGGTCGACTCGGCGGCGGGGAGCTGGGCTACGGCTCGGATGCGGACGTGATGTTCGTCTGCGAACCCTCGCCAGGTGTGGACGAGACCCGGGCGGTGAAGTGGTCGGTGACAATCGCCGAACAGCTGCGCACGCTGCTCGGGTCGCCCAGCGATGACCCCCCGCTGGAAGTCGACGCGAACCTGCGGCCGGAGGGCCGCAGCGGCCCGCTGGTCCGCACGCTGGGCTCCTACGGTGTCTACTACGGGCAATGGGCCCAGCCGTGGGAGGTACAGGCGTTGTTGCGAGCAAGGCCGGTGGCCGGCGACCCGGATCTGGGCGCCCGGTTCATGGCTCTCGCCGACCAGACCCGCTATCCGGACGGGGGACTCGCACCGGAGGCGGTCCGTGAGATCCGCCGGATCAAGGCTCGGGTAGACGCCGAGCGTCTGCCGCGCGGTGCCGACCCCAACACCCACACCAAACTGGGTCGCGGCGGCCTGGCCGATGTCGAGTGGACCGTCCAGTTGCTGCAGCTTCGACACGGCAACGACGTGCCCGCCCTGCACACCACCTCGACGCTGGAGGCGCTGGACGCCGTCGAGGCGTCGGGGCTGATCCCCGAGGCGGACGTCGCGCAGTTGCGTGAGGCATGGCTCACCGCAACGCGGGCCCGCAACGCCCTGGTCCTGGTGCGGGGCCGGCCGACCGATCAACTGCCCGGACCGGGACGCCAACTCAACGCCGTCGCCGCCGCCGCCGGGTGGCCAGACGGTGACGGCGGGGCGTTTCTGGACAATTACCTGCGGGTGACTCGCCGCGCGAAAGCTGTTGTCGGCAGGGTCTTCGGGAGCTGAGACATGCCGGACGAGCAGTGGGAAGCGCAGTTCATCAGCGGTGAGGAATTCGACCGGCTGCAGAACCTTTACAGGCCGTTGGCCGAGGCGGTGCGCGGGCTGATCGACGCGACCGTCCGAACCGGGGCGGATGAGGATGTCATCCAGGCGGCGACCGAAGCGGTCAATGCCGTCACCGAGAGCCTCAAGCCGCTCAACTCAGACGGCTGTCATTCGCTGCGGCACGCCGACACCGGCAGGCCGTTGCTGTTCACAAATCCGGCTGCCGGTCAGCGAAATCCGGTGGCGCCGCCGCTGGTCATCCACCACGAGTCCGACGGCCGTTGGTGGAGCGAGTTCACCCTCGGTGCGGCCTATGAGGGTCCGCCCGGATTGGTGCACGGCGGCATCTTGGCGTTGGTGCTCGACCACCTGTTGGGGGAGGCGGCCAGTGGCGGTCTGACCAAACCGAGGTTCACCGGCACTTTCACCGTCAGATATCTGCGCGGCACACCGTTGGGTTCGTTGCGGGCGGAGGCTTTCGTGGAGCGCTTCGAGGACCACAAGACCTACGCCCGCGGCGTCATCAGTGATGCCGAGGGACCGACAGTACAGGCTCAAGGAGTGTTCATCACACCGGCGTGGGCGCGCCAATGAAGTTCTATGTCAGCAGCGCTTTCCTCAAGGCAGGTGAAGTCGTCGAGATCGCAAAGGCGGCCGACGAACTCGGCTACGAGGGCATCGCGATCCCTGATCACGTCGTGAACCTGGAGACCCTGGCCACCCCGTACCCGTACACGCCGGACGGCCAGCGGCGGTGGCAGCCGTTCACCGACTGGCTCGACCCCTGGGTATTGGTCGGCGCGCTAGCCCAGGTCACCAGGCGACTGAAGTTCGTCACCACTGTCTACATCCCGGCGATGCGGGATCCCTATTCGGCGGCCAAGGCGATCGGTACGGCCGCGGTGCTGTCCGGTGGCAGGGTGGAGCTCGGTATCGGTGTCGGCTGGTGCCAGGAGGAGTTCGACCTGCTCGGCCAGCAGTTCGCCCGGCGCGGCAAGCGCACCGACGAGATGATCGAGTTGTTCAAAGTTCTCTGGCAGCCCGGGTGGAGTGAGTTCGAGGGGGACTTCTACCGGACTCCGCGCCTGGAGATGACGCCCACGCCGCCACCGATACCGGTCTATTCCGGCGGCCTGTCCGATGTGGCCCTGCGCCGCGCGGCCCGCAACGACGGCTGGATCGGCGACCTGATCGGACTGGATCAGGCTATTGCGTCGATCGGTCGGATCCGCGAGTTGCGGTCCGGGAAGGGTTTGGGGATGGACGACTTCACCGTCATCACGCCTTTGATCGACGCGTACCTGCCGGAACATTACCAACGAGCCGAGCAAGCCGGAATCGACGCCATTCTCACCATGCCGTGGATGTTCTACTCAGGGCCCGATGCGTCGTTGAGCGACAAGATCGACGGGATGCGTCGATTCCGCTCCGATCTGGCACCCGGCGCTTGATCCTCACGGGTTGCACCTCGGGCAGCACCCGGGATCGGCGCCGCCGAGTACCGGTCGGCGTGCCCGATGCGGGCACGCCGCGCAACCGTGAATCTCGGTGCGGACCAACGGAGTCGGAGTTCCGCAGGCTGTGCACGGCAGTCCGGTCTCGGCGTCGACCCGGCCGAAGCCCGGGCACCGGCAGACCGGGCAGCGGGTGGCCAGTCGGCGGGCCAGCTTCAGCGACAGGCGTTCCAGTACGCGGCGGCGGCTCGGATTGTGATGAGCCCGCAGATCCGGCTCGACGAGGGCCAGCCCATCGGCGGACCGTGCGGCAGCCGCGACGATTGCCGAGGTCAGCCCCGCGACGTCGGTGATGCCTTTGACGCGGATATCCGGCCCGGATCGGGAGGGCCGCACGGTCAGGGCCTGGTGGGGTAACTCCGCCAATGCCGAGTCGGGTAGATCGTCAGGACTGGCTACCCGATGGCTCGCACCCGGGACGAACGCGCTGCGAGATCCCTCCAGGACTTCGATTCCCAGCCTGTCGTCGCAGAACAGCAGGATCTCCTCGTGGCCGGGCCAGCCTCCGGCGAGCAGTCCGTAACTCGCCTCGCTAGCCAGCCCGAAGGGTAGACCGGTGACGTCCATGGCCAGCCGAGATTTGGCGCGCGCCGCAGTCACGGCGCAATCGGTGCGTTCGACCTCCCCGGTGAAGGTCCCGAACTGGTCGGTGTCCAAGTCCGGGGGGGTCACCAGCGAGGCGTGCAGTTGCTGGTGGAACGCCACGGCGAATTGGTGCTGTTTTCCGTGCCGGGTCCCGACCGCGATCTCCTGGTCGCGGTAGGGAGAGACCTCAGCTGATCCGGGGGGCTCCATCGAGGACCGCCAGGATTTCACCGATATCGTGGCCGTGTTCGACCGGATGGCGCAGCGGTCGATCTGCGCGAACCAGATAGGTATTGCGCCGGCCGTCCTTGTGGCGGTCTAGATATCCGGCATCGACAAGATCGCTGACGATGCGTTGAGCAGCGCGTTCGGTCACCCCAACGCGCTCGGCCACATCGCGCAGCCGCATTCCGGGGTCGCGGGCGATGCAGACCAGGGTGTGAGCGTGATTGGTCAGGAACGTCCACTGGCTCATACCCACATTCTACTTTTACGCAGGTGGCGCCCATGCCTGACTGCCCAGAAAGAAAAGCCCGAAACTTCATTCAAGAAGTTTGACATACGTAGCAGAAAGCACGTAATCTGCATCGCATGTGGACTACCGAGAGCGGATTGCTAGTGGCCATGCTGACCGCGCCGGCACTTGTGGCGGCAGGAGCATTCACGGTCGGTCGGCGAACACCCCGGCGCTGTGCCCAAGCGGGCGCCATCACGGCTTGGTTGGGATTGCTCGGCGCTCTGATCTTGGCCGTCGGCGCCGGTCAGGGCCGTAGCGCAGGCGCATCACTTCTACTGGTGGAGTTCGACGTCGATCGCCTGGCGGCGGTGCTGCTGCTGCTGGTGTTCGGTGTAAGCGCCATCGTCCAGACCTACGCGATCCGGTACCTGGCCGGCGATCCGAGACAGGCATGGTTTGTCGGGGGCGCTGGACTGCTCACGGTCGCGTCCGCCGGTCTGGCCACCGCCACCACCCTGATCACTCTGGCACTGTTCTGGTCGCTAGCCGGTTTGGCGCTGTGCCTCCTGCTCGGCACCTACTGGCATCTGCCCGCTGCCCGCGATGGAGTTCGCCGGACGGCTGCGGCATTCGCGGTTGGGGATCTGGCCCTGTGGATCGCGGTGGCGCTGGTCACCGCGACTTGGGGCCGGATCGACCTGCGAGAACTGGAACCGGGTCGAAGCGCGGGTGCCGTGCTGCCGGTCGTCGCACTCCTGGTGGTGATCGCCGCGCTGTCCCGGTCGGCTCAGATTCCGTTTCACCGTTGGCTTCCTGCCACCCTCGCCGCCCCGACGCCGGTCTCTGCGCTGCTTCACGCCGGGGTGGTCAACGCCGGCGGCATCCTGCTGGTCAGGCTGGCTCCGTTGGCCAGCGATGAACTGGCACGTGCCGTCACCATTCTCGCCGGCGCTGCCACGATGGTGTACGGCACGACAATCATGCTGGTCAAGCCGGATATCAAGGGCTCTCTGGTGAACTCCACCACAGCGCAGATGGGTTTCATGATCCTCACCTGCGGCCTGGGTCTGTGGGCGGCCGCGGTGATCCACCTGGTGGCTCACGGCTTTTACAAGGCAACGCTGTTTCTCTCCTCCGGCTCGGCGATCGCCTCCCAGCGGCGTCACGAGGCGCTGCCGGCGGTCCGTCAGCTCACACGGACTCGGCAACTGGTGAACGCCGCCGTGGCGGTCGCCTTCCCGGCGGCCGCGCTCATCGCCGCGGTGGCGGTGGTCCCGCTGCCGGCGGGTGACCACGCCGCCGAACACGCGCTGCTGCTCTTTGCTCTGGTCACAGGCGCTGCCGCCACCTGGGGCTGGCTGAAGCGCGGGCCCGGACTCGGCGGGGTGCTGCTGGGAGCGGCGTTCCTCAGCGTCGCTGCGGTCGCCTACGTCTCCACCATCAACGCGGTCACCGGCTTCCTCGACCCGGACCTGCCCCCGTCGGGGTTGACCGCCTCGGCGGTGTGGACCATCACCGTCGCCGCCGTAGTTCTGCTCAGTGCTCTGGCCGCCATCCGTTGGATGCCCGGCGCCGACCGGCTCCGGTTCGCCCTCTACGCCCGCGCCCTGAGTTCCGGCCATATCCCGGGCGGCACCCTTCGCCCCGCATCCGCTCAACCGACCTCCATCCGACTGACAGGAGCACGTTCGTGACCCACGCAATCGACGCCCAGCGCGCCCGGCTACGTACCGCTGTCACCCTTGCGGCTCGGGTGGTTCCCACCCACTACCCGCTGGAGACTTTCATCGCGGTCAACCCACTGGCCGGACTTGAAGGTCTGCCTTTCGATCAGGCCATCCGGCGGGCCGGCGACCTCTATGGGATGCCGGGGACGCTGGGAGAGAACGCCTTCCGGGCGCTGTACCGGGAAGGTCGAATCACCGACGGCGATCTTGACCGGGTGCTGACCCGGCGCTACCCGAGTCTGACCTCGGAACCCAGCATGCGCCTCGGCAAGCGACGGATCAGCCCATTGGAACTGCTGCGGGCCGATCTGCTCAACGGGGACCCGTCCCCGGCGGCGGTGCGTCGCTTCCAGACCCGCGCAGAGATCCACGCACCGGTGATCGCCGAGACGGTCGACACCCAGACTTCCAAGTGGTGCGCGGCTTTCTTCGGCGGTGCCTCGTGGTCGATGCCGGGCCGGGAGAGCGGCTTCTACGCGGCGTGGCGGATGCTGGCTCCCAGCGACCGGACCGTGTCGCGGGCTGCGCGGTCCGCGCTGCGCCGGACACCCGAGCGTCCCGAGGACGCCGCGCTTGAGGCCCTGTCCACGCTCGGGGTCACCGAGGAGGACCGCATCTCCTATCTGCAGGCGCACCTGACCCGGATGCCCGGCTGGGCCGCCCACGTGCAGTGGGCCGGGAGCCGAGGTGTCGGCGTCGGCGTGCTGGACTACCTCGCGATGCGGCTGACCTACGAGGCGGTACTGCTGGAGCACCAGCGTCGAGCCCCGAGGCCGGCGGTCGAGGCGCCGCCGGTCGAATTGCCTTCGGCGCGTGAGCGTGCCGCTCATCTGGTCAAAGCGTTGGGGCTGACCGGCGTCACCGAGGACGAGCTCGTCGGTGCGGCGCGGGTGTTGACCGCGCTTCCAGTCACGGCGCGGGAACTTCTGTGGCAGAACGCCTTCGAGGCGAACTACCGGGACACCCTGCTGGCCGGAATCGCCGAGCACCGGCCGGCACCCCGCGGCAGCGCACACACCCAGTTCGTCAGCTGCATTGACACCCGCTCGGAGGGCTTCCGCCGTCACCTGGAGTCCCTTGAGGGCTACGAGACGTACGGTTTCGCCGGCTTCTTCGCCGTCGCCATCCGCTACACCGACATGCTCGGCGGCCAGCCCAATGACCTGTGTCCGGTGCTGATCTCGCCGAACTTCGACGTCGCCGAGGCCCCTGCCCCGGATGCCGTCGAGGTCGCCGCACGGCGGGTCGCGGGGGTCACCACACTGGCCGGCGCGGAATCGGCGTTCCACTCCGCCAAGGAGGCGTTCGCGGCCCCGTTCACGCTGGCTGAAGCCGCCGGCTGGGCCGCCGCACCGCTCTCGGCGGCGAAAACTCTGGCACCGGCAGCCAGCGCCGGCCTTCGGCGACGCCTGCGCGACGCGGTCGCCCCGGCTGCGCCCACAGTGATCGACCTCGATGGGATGCCGCAGCAGGAGCAGGTGCTTTTCGCCCAGGTCGCGCTAACGACGATGGGTCTGACCCAAGGGTTCGGCCGGTTGGTGGTGCTGTGCGCACACGGCAGCACCACGGAGAACAACCCGTATCAGGCGTCACTCGATTGCGGAGCCTGCGGCGGCCAGGCGGGTGGTCCGAACTCGCGTACCGCGGTCGCCATCCTCAACCGACCCGAGGTGCGTGCCGGGCTGCGCAGCGTAGGTATCGACATTCCGACGCAGACCTGGTTCGTTGCCGCGCAGCATGACACCGCCGTCGACCGGATCGAGCTGCTCGACCTGCATCTGGTTCCGGACGAGTACGCCGCGGACATCGAGCGGTTGGAACGCGATGTCGATGAGGCCGGCGCTCGACTGGCGGCCGAGCGCTGTCGTGTGCTGCCCGGGGTATCCCGCGAACTCTCTCCGAATCGCGCGGCCCGCCACGTGGCGACACGCTCGTCTGACTGGGCGCAGGTGTATCCGGAGTGGGGCCTGGCAGGCAATGCGGCCTTCATCGTCGCTCCGCGCGAGGTAACGCGCGGAATCGATCTGGGCAGAAGGACATTCCTGCACTCCTACGAGGCCGCGGTCGACAAGGACGCCTCGGCGCTGGAGACGATCCTGACCGCCCCACTGGTGGTCGCCCAGTGGATCAGTTGCCAGTACTACTTCTCCACGGTCTCGCCGCAGGTCTTCGGTGCCGGCACCAAGACCATCCACAACGTGGTCGGCACGGCCGGGGTCATCGCCGGTCACACCGGCGACCTCCAACTCGGCCTGCCGTGGCAGTCAGTGAGTGACGGCGAGCGTCTCCTGCACGAGCCGCTGAGGCTCCTCGCGGTAGTCCAGGCCCCGTTGGAGCGGATCGACATGATCGTCGAACGAAACCCGGTGCTGCAGCAGATGTTCGGTAACGACTGGGTCGCCCTGGCGGCTCGCGAGGATGCCGACCAGCCGTGGCAGCGCTGGACCCGGGCGGGATGGCGGCCTTGGTCCGAAGAACGCAGCAGCGAAAGTATCCAACCCACCCATAGCGAGGAGATGGTCTGATGACGTCGTCTACATCCACACCCACAAGCACGGCATTGCCGGCACTGACCAAGATGACCAAGATCGAGGTCGTCGTCTCAGGAGCCGATGCGTCGGCAGTGCGCGAGCTCATCCAGAGTGTCGGTGCCACCGGATTCACCAGTCTCTCCGGAGTTTCCGGACTCGGGCACCACGGCTATCACCAGGGTCGGCTGCTGTTCAACCAGCAGGCGGCCCTCGAGTTGATCATCACCGTGGTCCCGTTGGAGCGGGCCGAAGCGCTGCTGGCCGGCCTGCGGCCGCTGCTCGATTCCTCGCCCGGGGTGATGTTCGTGACGGAGACGTTCGTCAGCCGGCCCGAGTACTTCAGTTGAGAAACGAGAGAAGGGAACCCGCCGTGTCCACCGCCGCGACCTACGACCCCCTGATCGCTTGGCAGTATCTGCGTTCGGGAAAGAAAGCCCTTGACGACCGCTCGCTCGCCGTGGTGTTCCGCTGCGCGGACACCAAGGCGCCCAGCGCGGCGTTCTTTGGGCAGAGCGCAGATTCGCTGATCGACATCAGCACCTGGGGCCACGCCGTGGACAGCGCGGTGATGGCCAGCCTGGATTACGCATTGGAGACCAGCGGTGCGCCGCTGATCGTCGTGCTCGGCCATGCCAATTGCTCCGCGATGCATGCGGCGATGCAGGCCTGGACCGAGGCCGCCCTTCCTGATGGGGCCGCGCGTACCGTCGTCGAACAGGCGATCGGCTCTATCGTGCGGCGCGGCACTGTCGTCGATTCCGTCGAAGCGGTGACGTCGGCGCATATCGTCGAGACCGGTCTTTCGCTCCTCGAACGATCCCCGGTGATCGCCCGCCGGGTCAACGACGGTCAGTGCGCCATCATCTGTGCCACAGTGGATCCCGTCGATGGCAAGATCGTCGTGCACGGCACGGTGGGAGCCGTCGGTGAGGTCGACGGCACGCTTTTGGAGTGCGTCTAGATCGCGGCCGACTCCGCCGGCAACGGGACGATGAGTTCCGGTGCCGGCGGAATCATCGGCTGTGCCGACGGTGGTGTTTCCGGCGGAGTGGCGTCCGGCGATGCCGGTGCCGAGTCGGGCATCGGTGCCGGGCCGGTTTTGGCCAGCGTGAACGGAATGGACAGGCTGCCCGGTTCTTTTCCGCACGCGCCCCTGGTCAGGATGCTGACGTTGCCGGACAACGTCACGTCGTTCCAGGAGTAGGTGTTGCGACCCGGAACCGTCGTCCCGTCCTCGCACAGGATGGCGTCGGACTGCTGGACGAACAGAATCCAGGAGCCGACCGAGTAGTGGGCCTCCCCGTTCCACGAGGCTCTTTTGGGGTTGCCGCTCTCGAAGACCCGCACACAGCCCGGAGGATCGCCCGGGCAGGCCGTGAGAGTCCAGGTGGCGGTTTCTCCGTCTTCGGCATCGAAGGTGTAGGTGCCCACCGTGGTCAGTGTGGCCGGGGGGGCGGCGATGGCGGGTGCGGCCAGCACCGCTCCGCTCACAACGAGGGCCCCCCACGCCGAAACAGCGGTTGCCAGTGTCATTCACGCTCCTTGGGAATTCCCGCCGAGCCTATCGCGGGTATCTCGGTGCTCCCCGCCGCGACGCAGAAGGGACCCACCCGCGTGGCGGGTGGGCCCCTTCTGGCGATGCGTGGTTACACGTCGTAGTAGAGCGCAAACTCGTAGGGGTGGGGGCGGATCTGCACCGGCAGGATCTCGTTCTCCCGCTTGTAGGAGATCCAGGTCTCGATCAGGTCGGAGGTGAACACGCCGCCCTCGGTCAGGTAGTCGTGATCGGCCTCCAGGCGGTCGATGACGGCTGCCAGCGAGGTCGGTGCCTGCGGGATGTTGGCGGCCTCGTCCGGCGGCAACTCGTAGAGGTCCTTGTCGATCGGCGCCAGCGGCTCGATCTTCTTCTTGATGCCGTCGATGCCGGCCATCAGCATCGCCGCGAACGCCAGGTACGGGTTGCCCGAGCTGTCCGGGCAGCGGAACTCCAGGCGCTTGGCCTTGGGGTTGTTGCCGGTGATCGGGATACGCACGCAGGCCGACCGGTTGCGTTGGCTGTACACCAGGTTGATCGGAGCCTCGTAGCCCGGCACCAGACGCTTGTAGGAGTTCACCGTCGGGTTGGTGAACGCCAGCAGCGACGGGGCGTGGTGCAGGATGCCGCCGATGTAGTGCCGGGCGATGTCGGACAGGCCGGCGTAGCCGGACTCGTCGTGGAACAGCGGCTTGCCGTCCTTCCACAGCGACTGGTGGGCATGCATCCCCGAGCCGTTGTCACCGAACAGCGGCTTGGGCATGAACGTGACGGTCTTGCCGTTCTGCCACGCGGTGTTCTTGATGATGTATTTGAACAGCAGCACGTCGTCGGCGGCGTGCAGCAGGGTGTTGAACTTGTAGTTGATCTCAGCCTGACCGGCGGTGCCGACCTCGTGGTGACCGCGCTCGAGGGTGAAACCGGCGTTGATCAGGTTCGTCGACATCTCGTCGCGCAGGTCGACGTAATGGTCATACGGTGCGACGGGGAAGTAGCCGCCCTTCGGGCGGACCTTGTAGCCGCGGTTTGCGCTGCCGTCGGCTTCGAACGGCTCACCGCTGTTCCACCAGCCCGACTCCGAGTCGACCTCGTAGAAGGTGCCGTTCATCTTGGAGTCGAACGACACCGAGTCGAAGATGTAGAACTCTGCCTCAGCGCCGAAGAAGCAGGTGTCCGCGATACCGGTGGACGCCAGATAGTTCTCCGCCTTGCGCGCGACGTTGCGCGGATCGCGGGAGTAGGGCTCACGGGTGAACGGATCGTGGACGAAGAAATTCAGATTCAGCGTCTTGGCGGCCCGGAACGGGTCGATGACGGCGGTCTGGGGGTCGGGCAGCAGCATCATGTCCGACTCGTGGATGGACTGGAAACCGCGGACGGACGAGCCGTCGAACGCCAGTCCGTCCTCGAAGACGCTCTCGTCGAACGCCGACGCCGGGATCGAGAAGTGCTGGACCACACCGGGCAGGTCACAGAACCGGATGTCGACGTACTCGACCTTCTCGTCCTTGATCAGCTTGATGATGTCGTCGGCTGTCTTGTGCTTCGCCACGTAGTTACTCCTTATTGATGCAGCCTGATCGTGCGCAGTGTCTGGGGCGACCCTGACCCGGCGCTGACGCTAGGGAGCCGATGTTGCACGTCCGTCAACCGAATGTTTCCCGGAGGTTACGCATCGCCGCAGCCCCTATCCTTGGGGCATGGCACGTGAAATCGGGTCCTGGCTGTCCGGTCCGCAATCGCTGAGCTCGAGTGAGGGCTACCCGGGGCAGCAGCTGGGCCTACCGGAACGGGGACCCGGCTCCCTGGCACGGCCGGGACGCCGGGCCATCGGCCTGCTGGTGGACTGGCTGATGTCCTACGGGCTGGCTCTGCTGGGGGTTTCCCTCGGACTGTTCGGCGCGAATCACCTGTCGACGGCGATTCTGCTGATCTGGTTCGTCCTGGGCGTCGGGTCGGTGCGGCTGTTCGGTTTCACCCCCGGTCAGTACCTGCTGGGCCTGCGGGTCGCCTCGGTGGATAACCGCCTGCACGTCGGCGTCGGCCGCGCCGTGGCGCGCGGCCTGTTGATCGCGCTGGTACTGCCGGCGCTGTTCACCGATGTCGAGGGCCGCGGAATCCAGGACCGGCTGACGGCGACGGCGGTCGTCCGGCGCTGATCGCGGACGCTACCGGCGCCGCACCGTGCGCTGCACCCCGCGCATCTTCGCCTGCGCCGGCAACGGGCCCTTCGGCATTGCCGCGGGATTGACTTTGGTGCCCAGCGCGGTGAGCTTGGACTCGAGATCGTCCATCCGCTTGGTGGTGATGTTCACCGGCAGCTTGCCGAGATGGCGCTCCAGCTTGGCCAGCGGCACCTCGCCTTCGGCGTCGCCGATGATGACGTCATAGATCGGCACCTCGCCGATCAGGCGCGCGGTGCGCTTCTTCTCCTGGGCCAGCAGCGACTTGACCCGCGCCGGAGAACCCTCACCGACGAAGATCACCCCGGGGCGGCCGATGACCCGGTGCACGGCGTCGAAATGGCCGTTGACCGCGACGGTCTTGGTGACCCGCCACTTGCCGCGCATGTTCTCCAACACCCAGGCGCCCGCCCCGGCCTGGCCCTCGGCCTTGCGGTAGATCGACTTCTGGGCGCGCCGGCCGAAGACGATGAACGCGACCAGCACGCCCAGCACGATGCCCGACACGATGAAGAAGTACTTGGAGAATCCGCCGAACCACAGTCCCGCGGCCACCGACAGGGCGGAGACCAGCAGAAACGCACCGATCATGAGGGGCAGCAGCCACTTGTCCTCTTTGCGTTGCATCTGAAACGCCTGCCACAACTGTTTGCGGCGTTGCTTGGAGGCCTCTTTACGGGCAGCCTTCGCTGCTTCTTTCGCAGCCTTCTGCTCAGCGGGGGTGCGGGTCTTCGCCATAATTGATCAGGATACGGACGGCCGGCGTCGTTAATGCCGCGATGCCTGCGAAGCCTGCTCGTAAAGCCGGCCCGCCCGGTAGGAGGAGCGGACCAGCGGTCCGGCCAGGACCCCGGCGAATCCGAGGCCCTCGGCGTAGCCGGCCAGATCGACGAACTCGTCGGGGTGCACCCAGCGTTCCACCGGGTGGTGACGCTGCGAGGGCCGCAGGTACTGGGTGATGGTGACGATGTCGCACCCCGACCGGTGCAGGTCGGCCAGTGCGGTGTGCACCTCGTCGATGGTCTCGCCCATGCCGAGGATCAGGTTGCTCTTGGTGACCAGGCCGAACTCGCGGGCGGCGGTCAGCACGTCGAGGCTGCGTTGGTAGCGGAACGCCGGCCGGATCCGCTTGAAGATGCGGGGCACGGTTTCGAGGTTGTGGGCGAACACCTCCGGGCGGGACTCGAAGACCTCCCGCAGCAGGTGCGGTTCGCCGTTGAAGTCCGGGGCCAGTAGTTCCACCCCGGTGGACGGGTTGAGCGCTTTGATGGCGCGCACCGTTTCGGCGTAGAGCCAGGCGCCGCCGTCGGGCAGGTCGTCGCGGGCCACTCCGGTGACGGTGGCGTACTTCAGGCCCATCGCGGCCACGCTCTCGGCGACCCGGCGGGGTTCGTCGCGGTCGAGTTCGGCGGGTTTACCGGTGTCGATCTGGCAGAAGTCGCAGCGCCGTGTGCACTGTTCACCGCCGATCAGGAAGGTGGCCTCGCGGTCCTCCCAGCACTCGAAAATGTTGGGGCAGCCCGCCTCCTCACACACGGTGTGCAGACCCTCGCGACGGACCAAGCCCTTGAGCGCGGTGTACTCCGGTCCCATCCGGGCGCGGGTCTTGATCCACGGCGGTTTACGTTCGATCGGCGTCTCGGCGTTGCGCACCTCGAGCCGCAATAGCTTGCGGCCCTCCCGATCAACGCTCATGGGTGCGATGTTACGGGAGCGGTTGTACTGCTCGAGGTGGTCGCAGGTTGCGCGAAGAGCCTCACAAGTCTGATATGCCTTGTATGTTCGCCTTATCTAGGGCGTGGACCGACACGATGAGGGAGAGCAGCAATGTCGGATGGGACTTTCTTTGTGGGACGCGGCCTGGCCGTTGCCGGCTTCGCGCTGCTGTCGGCGGTGATCCCGCTGGCCTCGCTGGTCTCGCCTTCGAGCAGCACGGCCAACAACGCTGATTGCGCCGTCGGTTTCGTCTGGGACGAGGCCACCCTCGTGTGCGTCCCGATCGCCGGTCCGGTGGTCGGCCCGGTGGGTCCGGTCGGTGTCGGTGGTGTGGTTGGTCCGGTGGGCGTCGATCCCGTTCTCGGCCCGGTGGGTCCGGTGGGTGTCGGTGGTGTGGTTGGTCCGGTGGGCGTCGATCCCGTTCTCGGCCCGGTGGGTCCGGTGGGTGTCGGTCGCCGGTAGCCCCTAGCGCGCCGGTGCCACCGCGTCTGACACCGGCAGCCGTCCGTCGAGGGCGTCGCATACCGCCTCGGCCACCTGGTCGCGGACGTCGGCGACGCCGACCCGCTGGCCGAGTTCGGCGGTCAGCGAGGTCACCCCGGCATCGGTGATCCCGCAGGGCACGATCGACGAGAACGCCCTCAGATCGCAGTCGCAGTTCAGCGCGAAGCCGTGCTGTGTGGTTCCGCGCGCCACCCGGATGCCGATGGCGGCGATCTTGCGGGCGGGTCGCCCGGACCCGGGTGGGAGCCACACCCCGGAGCGGCCCTCCACCCGGCCGGCGTCGAGCCCGTATCCCGCGCACACGACAATCAACGACTGTTCAAGGCGCCGAACGAAATTCACCACATCGAGCTGCTCGCCCAGCCCGATGATCGGATAGCCCACCAGTTGCCCGGGCCCGTGCCAGGTGATCTTCCCACCCCGGTCGGTGTCGATCACGGGTGTGCCCCCGGAAAGACGAGGGTCGGGACGCTCGTGCGCCTCAGTGCGCTTGCCGGCGGTGTACACCGGCGAGTGTTCGAGCAGCAGCAGAGTGTCCGGGCCGCCGGCTAACCGGGCTTCGGCGGTCTCACGCTGCAGATCCCAGGCAGCACGATAGTCGAGGGTCCCCAGTTGCCGGATTTGTACCGGAGTGTCGTTGGAGCGGATCGATGGCCGCATCACTCCGACGGTACTACCTTCGCGTCGACCCGGTGGCGTAGACCAGAGCCTCGCCGATGGTGTTGTGATGGAAGATGAATCCGGCTCGCTCCAGGGCGGCGGGGATGGCGCGCTGCCCACCCAGCAGGCCCTCCTCTGCGAACTCCCCGAGCAGCGTCTTGAGCGCGAAGCCGGGAATCGGCCACGGCGCCGGGCGGTTGAGCGCCCGGCCCAGCGCGGCGGTGAATTCCGCGTTGGTCACCGGCGCGGGGCCGGTGAAGTTGACCGGTCCGGAAATCTCGCTCGTTCTGATCGCGAACAGCATCGCCCGGATCTCGTCCTCGAGACTGATCCACGGCATGTACTGGCGTCCGCCGGCCAGCCGTCCGCCCAGGCCGAGGGCGAAAAGCGGCTTGAGCTTACTGAGCAGACCACCGCCGGGGGAGAGCACCAGCCCGGTGCGGGCCAGGACCACCCGGACCCCGGCGTTACGCGCGGGAGCCGTGGAGGCCTCCCAGTCCAAGCAGAGCTGCGCGAGGAAACCCGTTCCGGCGGGGGCGGTTTCATCGACGATGCGGCTGCCGGTGTCGCCGTAGAAGCCGACCGCGCTGGCGTTCACCAGGGTGGGAACGCCGGCTCGGACCACTGCCGCCGAAATCACCTCGGTGGGGTCGATCCGGCTGTCGCGCAGGCTCTGCTTGAAGGCTCCGGACCAGCGCTTGTCGCCGACGCCGACCCCGCAGAGATTCACGACGGCGTCGACCCCCTCAAGGCCGGCCGGGTCGAAGTCGCCGCTGTCGGGATTCCAGTACAACTCGTCGCGGTTGCTCGCCGCCCGTCGCACGATCCTGATCACCCGGTGGTCGGCCGAGCGCAGAGCGGCGACCAGCGCCGAGCCGATCAGGCCGGACGAGCCGGCTACCGCGACGGTCATGTTCTCGATCTGTTCGCCCACTCTTTAGAGTCCGAGTTCGCCCTCGAAGGCGGCTTCCTCCAGTCGTTTGCGGACCGTGGTGAGGAAGCGGCCGGCGTCGGCGCCGTCGATGAGTCGATGGTCGTAGGTCATCGGCAGGTAGCAGATCGAGCGGACGCCGATCGATTCGTTGCCGAATTCGTCGACGATCACCCGCGGACGCTTCACGATCGCGCCGGTGCCCAGCATCGCGGCCTGTGGCGGGACCAGGATGGGCGTGTCGAACAGCGCACCCTGGCTGCCGATGTTCGTGATCGTGAAGGTGCCGCCGGATAGTTCGTCCGGTTTGAGGTTGCCGGAACGGGCCCGGGCGGCGATGTCGTTGATGGCGCGGGCCAGCCCGGCAAGTGACAGATCGCCCGCGTTGTGTACCACCGGGGAGAGCAGGCCCTGCTCGGTGTCCACTGCGAAGCCCAGGTGCTCGGCGTCGTAGTAGGTGATCTCACCGGTGTCCTCGTTGTAGCTCGCGTTGATGTTCGGGTGTGCCTTGAGCGCGTCGATCACCGCCCGGGCGATGAACGGTAGGTAGGTCAGGTTGACACCCTCACGCTCGGCGAAGTCCCTCTTCGCCCGCGCCCGCAGCCCCACGATCTTGGTCATGTCCACTTCGTGGGTCTGGGTGAGTTGGGCGGTGGCCTGCAGCGACTCGCGGGTCTTTCGGGCGGTGATCTGCCGGATCCGGTTGGCCTTCTGGGTTGTGCCGCGCAGGTGCGCCAGGGGGGACGCAGCCGCAGCAGCGGGAGCGGCCGGCGCGGCCTTGGCGGTGGGCGCCGCCGGCGCTGTAGCCGGGGCCTTCTTGGCATCGGCCGCAGCCAGCACATCCTGCTTGCGGATCCGGCCGCCCACGCCGGTGCCCTTCACAGAGGAGAGGTCAACGCCGTTCTCGGCGGCCAACTTTCGTACCAGCGGGGTGACGTAGGGGCCGCCATCCCCGGCCGAGGCTGCCGGCGCGGGCGGTGCCGGTGCCGGTGCCGGTGCGGGCGACTGCTCCGCTGTGGGTGCCGGCGGCGGCGGGGGAGCGGGGGTGGGTTCAGGTGCCGGCTTCGGGGCGGGCGGGGGAGCCGGCGGTGCCGGCGCGGAACCGGCTGCGCCGATCCGGGCCAGTTCGCCGCCGACCTTCACCGTGACATCCTCCTCAGCGGTGATGCTGAGCAGAGTGCCGGCCGCGGGTGACGGGATCTCGGTGTCGACCTTGTCGGTGGAGACCTCGACCAGCGGTTCGTCGACGGCCACCGTGTCGCCGACCTTCTTCAGCCACCGGGTGACGGTGCCCTCGGTGACTGACTCGCCAAGTTCGGGCATCACCACCGAGGTCGAATCGCCCGAGGTGGCCGGTGCGGCGGCGGGCGATGGTGCGGCGGGTGCCGGGGCCTCGGCGACCGCGGGGGCCGGTGCGGCGGGTTGCTCGACCGGGGCAGGCTCCGGTGCCGGTGCTGGAGCCGCGACGGGCGCCTCACCAGCGTCGGAGATGACGGCCAGTTCGCCGCCGACTGCGACGGTGTCGTCCTCGCGGGCGATGATCTTGCTCAACACCCCGGAGGCTGGGGCCGGGATCTCGGTGTCGACCTTGTCGGTGGACACCTCCAGCAGCGGCTCGTCCACCTCCACGGTGTCACCCTCCTGCTTCAACCAGCGGGTGACGGTGCCCTCGGTGACGCTCTCACCGAGTGCGGGCATCTGGACGGAGACGGCCATATCTGTTGACTCCCTGATCGATCGACCTGTGGTGCCCTAATCCTGTCATTGTCCGACCGTCATCGGCGCGTAAGCGGCAAGGTCTTTTTCTCTGGCACCATCGACGTACACCATTGCGACGGTGAACGGTTCGAGAGGAGATCGGGACGGTGGGCCTGTTCGACAGGATCCGGCGGAAGCAGCGAAATGCGGCGAACAACCCCCGCGGAGTCCCCGACCTGCGGTACCTGCGCCAGTGGGCGGCCGAGCGCACCGGGGTCGAGGCGTTTGTGGAACCCCAGACCCCCGTCACCCCGATGACGGTCGTGCTGGTCGCCGCGGACGGGGAGTGGACCCGCCGCCAGGCCGGGGGACCTGCCGGTGCCCGGCGAATCGGGGAACGGTTGGGCATCCCCGTCTACGACGTGCAGAAGGTCGGCTACCCGCAGCGGATGCGCGACCACGACGCCCGACGCCGGATCGCCCGCCGTCGCGCCCAACGCGCCGAATTCGACGGGCAATAATCGTCGGATGCCGACCCGCCACATCGAGTCCCATGACGGAACCCGGCTCGCGGTCTACGAGGAGGGCAATCCGGACGGGCCCACCGTGGTGCTGGTGCACGGCTGGCCGGATTCGCACGTGCTCTGGGACGGCGTGGTGCCATTGCTGGTCGACGACTACCGGATCATCCGCTACGACAACCGGGGCGCCGGGGAGTCGGCGGTGCCCGACGACGTGGCGGCCTACCGCGTGGAGACCCTGGCCGACGACTTCGACGCCGTCGTCTCGCAGGTGTGTCCCGGTGAGAAGGTTCACGCGGTCGGCCACGACTGGGGTGCGGCGACCATGTGGGAATACGTCACCCGGGCGGATGCGGCCGACCGGGTCGCGTCCTACACCTCGGTCTCCGGTCCCGACCCGGGGCACCTGAGCCGATTCATCCGGCACGGACTGGCCCGGCCCTACCGCCCGCGGCGGTTCGCCCGGGCCTTCGCCCAGGCCGCCCACTTCAGTTACATGATCGGCTTCTCGATCCCGGTGCTCGCCCCGGCCGCGATGCGGATGTTCCTGGCCGGGTGGATGAACCGCCACCTGATCACCGCCGGAATCCCTGCGCAGCAGCGCCACCAGGGCCCAACCTTCGTCGCCGACGCCACCCACGGTCTGAAGATCTACCGGGCCAACTTCTTTCGTGCGCTGAGGGCTCCGGTGCGGGACCGGTACGTATCGGTTCCGGTGCAGTTGCTGGTCAACACCGAGGACACGTTCGTCCGTCCGCACGTGTACGACGACACGCCGCGATGGGTGCCGCGGCTCTGGCGTCGCGACATCCGCGCCGGCCACTGGTCGCCGATGACGCACCCGCAGGTGGTGGCCGCGGCCGTGGACGAGTTCGCCCGATACCTTGACGGGGCGCCGGCCGGCCGGGCGCTGCTCCGAGCCGAAGTCGGCCGGCCGCGGAAAGACTTCGGCGACATGCTCGTCACGGTCACCGGAGCCGGCAGTGGCATCGGGCAGGCGACTGCGTTGGCGTTCGCCGCCCAGGGCGCGGAGCTGGTTGTCAGTGACATCGACGAGGCCCGTGCCGCTGCGACCGCAGCCCGCATCATCGAGGGCGGTGGAGTGGCGCACTCCTATGCGCTCGACGTCGCCGACGCCGGCGCCGTAGAGCGCTTCGCTGAGCAGCTCTGCCGCGAGCACGGCGTGCCTGACGTCGTGGTCAACAACGCCGGCATCGGTGCGGCCGGGGCATTCCTGGACACTCCCGCAGAGCAGTTCGATCGGGTGCTTGACGTGAACCTCGGCGGAGTTGTCAACGGCTGCCGCGCCTTTGCACGGCGACTGGTCGAGCGCGGGACCGGAGGTCACATCGTCAACGTCGCCTCGATGGCGGCCTACGCCCCGCTGAGTTCGCTCAATGCCTACTGCACCTCCAAGGCGGCGGTGTACATGTTCTCCGATTGCCTGCGTGCCGAACTCGATGCTGCCGGGGTGGGCCTGACCACGATCTGCCCGGGGTTGATCAATACCAATATCGTGTCGGCCACCGGCTTCCACACCCCTGAGGGCCGGCAGTCCGCAGTTCCGGCCCGGCGCGCCCAGTTGGAGCGAATGTTCGAACTACGGCGGTACGGCCCGGAGAAGGTGGCGGCCGCCATCTTGTCGGCGGTGCAGGCGAACAAGGCGGTGCGCCCGGTTACCCCGGAGGCTTATCTGCTGTATGGCACCTCCAGGTTTCTGCCACCGGTTTTGCGCAGCACGGCCCGCGGAAAAGTGGTCTGAAAGCGAACGTGCATTGGTTCGCTGACTGTCCTCTCTCCTGATCTTCCTTGTCGCCGTCGGCAGCGGGGCGGGTCCCGGATTGGTCAAAGCGCTTGAGTCCGAGGGACTTCAGCGGCGGTGGGCTACGCGGTGCTGTTCCCGGTGTCGATGATTGCCAAGGTGTTCCTGGCGCAGGTGATGGTGGTGTTCTTCTAGGGCGAGTGCGCGTCGAGGAACTCGTCGATCATCTTCCAGGTGGTGTTCACCGCCGCGCGCCCGGTCAGGACCCCGAGGTGCCCGCCGGGGGCGGTCTCCAGGCGCACGTCGGGCGAGTTGGGCAGCAGCGTGCCGACATGCAGGGCGACGTCGACGGGCACCAGCACGTCGGTGGTGCCGGCGATGTTCATCACCGGAACCTTCACGTCGGCGAGGTCCACCATTCGGTTAGGACCCTGCACCTTGCCGTCGGCCAGTTCGTTGCGCTGGATTATCCGTTGGTACACCTGCAATGTGGCGCGTCCCGGATAGGCCAACATGCTGTTCATCAGTCCGTCGACCGCCTCGACGTGGCCCAGCCACTCCCGGTCGTCGCGGTGCCGGAGCAGTGTGATCGGCTTCTTCAGATAGGTGGTGAGCGACGTCGCCTTGAACGCAGGCCCCACGATCTGGGCCGGCACGCCGCCCAAGACCTTGAAGAACGTGCCGAGGATCTTGCCGTCGGTGTACTTGCCGACGGCCCGCACCGGCGCCGCCATCGGGTTCTTGCTGACGTCGAACGGGCTGGCGACCATGATCACCGACTTGATCGGCAGGTCCGGAAAGGCGGCGGTGGTGAGGATGGCGATCACCCCGCCCAGGCACCAGCCGAGCAGATTCACCGGCTTGCCGCCGGTGTCCTCCGACACCCGCCTGATGGCCTCGGGCACCGCGTCGGCGATCCAATGCTCGAGGCCGATATCGCGGTCGGACAGCGCGATCGCGCCGTAATCCACCAGGTAGACCTGACGGCCCTCGTTCAGCAGGTGCTCGGTGAGCGAGTTCCCGCGCCGCAGATCGAAGCACACCGACTGCGCGCCCAGTGGTGGCACCAGCAGAATCGGGTCGCCCTTGACCGTGTCGGTGGTCGGAAGATAACGATGCAGGGTCGCCTTGCGGGCCTCGTGGATGACCTCCGACGGCATCCGTGTGGTGTCGGCGATGCCGCCCTTCACCAGGAAGTCGTACATGTTGGCGACGGCCTGGCGGCGTTGCTCCAGTGTCCGGTTCTTGTCGAAGATCGAGGCCATGGGCCGAGGATACGGTGACGAAACGCGCTGGGGACGGGGTTTGCGGTGCTACCCGTTCGCCGCGATGTCTTCACACGTCGCGAACAGCGTCCGAACCGGAACCCCGGTGCCGCCCTTGGGGGTATAACCCCACGGCCCGGAGGTGTTGTAGGCCGGCCCGGCGACGTCGAGGTGCGCCCACTGCACGCCCTCGGCGACGAACTCCCGCAGGAACACCCCGGCCACCAGCATCCCGGCGAAGCGCTGCGAACTGATGTTTGCCAGGTCGGCCACTGTCGACTTGAGATCGTCTTTGAGTTCGTCGGGAAGCGGCATGGGCCAGCCGTTCTCGCCTTCCCGCTGGGACAGCGCCGCTACCCGGTCCCGGAACTCGTCGCTGCCCATCACGCCTGGAATGCGTGCGCCCAGGGCGACCGTCTGCGCGCCGGTCAGGGTGGAGGTCTCGATGAGGTAGTCCGGGGAGTCCTCACAGGCCCGAACGATTGCGTCGGCCAGGATCAACCGGCCCTCGGCATCGGTGTTGAGCACCTCGACGGTGATTCCGCCGTACTGGGTCAACACATCGCCGGGTCGTTGCGCAGTGGCCGACGGCATGTTCTCGGCCATCGGAACGGTGGCGATGACGTCGATCGGCAGCTTCTGGTCGGCTACCAGCACCATCGTCGCGATCACCGCGGCGGCACCGGCCATATCCGAGGTCATGTGATGCATCTGGGCTGCCGGCTTGATGGAGATTCCGCCGGTGTCGAAGGTGATGCCCTTGCCCACCAGTGCCACCTTGGGCGCCTTCTTGTTCTTCGCGCCCCGGTACGTCAGCCGGACCAGACGCGGCGGGTTCACCGATCCCTGGCCCACGCCGATGACTCCGCCGTAGCCCTGTTTTGCCAGCGCCTTCTCATCGAGTACATCGACCTCAAGACCAGCGCCCGTGCCGAGAATCTTTGCCCGCCTGGCGAATTCGTCGGGATGCAGATGGCTCGGCGGGGTGTTCACCAGATCCCTGGCGGTGGCCACCGCGGTGGCGATCGCCACCGCGCGGGCGGCCTGGCTCTTGGCGCCCGCGACGGTCGACAGCGCGGTGATCGTCGATATGCCGGGCTCTTTGGGGGCGGTCTTCTCGCTGCGGAACTCGTGCATCTGATAGCCGCCGAGGATCAGCCCCTCGACCGCGGCACCGAGGTGCAATTCCGACAGCGTGGTCACCACCGACGTGACCCCGTTGAGTGCCCGGGCGGCGGTCCCTGAGGCGCGCCGGATCGTCTCGGCCGGCCATTCGTCGCGCGGCGCTCCCAGGCCGACCGTCAGCACGCTGCCCACCGGCAGTGACGGGATATGCAGACGGGTGATCTGCTCTGGACCGCCCTTGCCGCCGATCGCCGTGAGGGCCACCTCGATCTCGCCGATGGCCTCGGCGTCCAGGAAGGGTCCACCCACGACCCTCGGTGCGCCATCGTCATCCGGGCTGCTGACGACCGGGACCAGAAGAACCGACGAACCGGATCGTTTGGGGATCGACGTGGCGACGGTGACGGAGGGGGCGGTGTAACCGGGTTGGGTGCTCACCAGCGACACCCTAATCGGGCCCGGTTTAGGGTTGCCTCGTGACTGACGAAGACTTGTTGCACGGCCCCCTCGAGAGTCGGCACCGTGACCGCGGCGCCACCTTCGCGCCGTTCGG
>CAZADG010000037.1:24881-26678 GCA_964483865.1 uncultured Mycobacterium sp.
GTTCTGACCGCACTGGGCCTGCCCACCGAATTGGACTACATGGGCTATGTCGACGCCGACTACGCCGGGGTTCCGGTCCGGGTGTGCCGAACCGGCTACACCGGTGAGCACGGCTACGAGTTGCTGCCGCCGTGGGATGGCGCGCCGGAGGTGTTCGACGCCCTGGCGGCCCAGGTAGAGGGTCACGGCGGGCAACTGGCCGGCCTGGGTGCCCGCGACACGCTTCGCACCGAGATGGGTTACCCGCTGCACGGCCACGAACTATCGGTGGAAATCTCCCCACTCCAGGCCCGCTGCGGGTGGGCGGTCGGGTGGTCCAAGGACGCCTTCTGGGGCCGCGAGGCACTGCTGGCCGAAAAGCAGACTGGGCCCCGTCGGGTTCTGCGCGGCCTGCGGGCGGTCGGCCGGGGTGTGCCGAGGGCGGAGATGGTGGTGCTGCGGGATTCCCAACCGATCGGCCGCACCACGTCGGGAACCTTCTCGCCGACGACGGGCACCGGGATCGCCCTGGCGCTGATCGACACCGACGCTGTGGTGGCCGACGGCGACGTCGTCAGCGTCGACGTCCGCGGACGTTTGCTGGACTGCGAAGTGCTCAAGCCGCCGTTCGTCGACGTCAAGACCCGCTGACGGCGGTTATAGAATCCTCGCTATGTCCCAGGCCACGCTACCGTTCACGGTGCAGCGCAACGCCCGCCCGGCGAGCGAGGCCGACCGCACCGCGATCCTCGCTGACCCCGGATTCGGTCAGTTCTGCACAGACCACATGGTGTCGGTTCTCTACGACCGCAACCTTGGTTGGTATGACGCGCAGGTGGTGCCCTACGGGCCCATCGAGCTGGATCCCTCGGCGATCGTGCTGCACTACGCCCAGGAGGTCTTCGAGGGGCTCAAGGCCTACCGGTGGGCCGATGGGTCGATCGTGTCGTTCCGGCCCGAGGCTAACGCGGCCCGACTACGGGCCTCCGCACGGCGGCTGGCCATTCCCGAACTGCCCGAGGAAGCTTTCATCGAATCGCTGCGCCAACTGATCGCCGTCGACCACGGGTGGGTTCCGGCGGCCGGTGGAGAGCAGTCGCTCTACCTGCGTCCCTTCATCATCGCGACCGAACCGGGACTGGGGGTGCGGCCCTCGGCCCAGTACCGATATCTGGTGATCGCCTCGCCGGCCGGCGCCTACTTCAAGGGCGGGATCAAACCTGTCAGCGTATGGCTGTCCACCGAATATGTCCGCGCCAGCCCGGGTGGCACCGGTGCGGCGAAGTTCGGCGGAAACTATGCGGCCTCGCTGCTGGCCCAGGCCGAAGCCGCCGAGCATGGTTGCGACCAGGTGGTCTGGCTGGACGCGATCGAGCGCCGCTACATCGAGGAGATGGGCGGGATGAACCTGTTCTTCGTCTTCGGCAGCGGCGGCTCGGCACGGCTGGTTACCCCCGAGTTGAGTGGTTCGCTGCTGCCCGGCATCACCCGCGATTCACTCCTGCAGCTCGCCGGTGACGCCGGGTTCGCGGTGGAGGAGCGCAAGATCGATGTCGAGGAGTGGCGAAAGGGTGTCGCCACCGGCGAGATCACCGAGGTCTTCGCCTGCGGTACCGCGGCGGTGATCACCCCGGTGGCGCAGGTGAAGTACGGCGAAGGTGAGTTCACCGTCGGAGACGGTCAGCCCGGTGAAGTCACCATGGCGCTGCGCGACACTCTCACCGGCATCCAGCGCGGAACCTTCGCCGATACGCACGATTGGATGACCCGGCTCCGCTGACGCTTCGCGGGTGGCAGTGGATGACCCGGCTCCGCTGA
>CAZADG010000037.1:26778-33438 GCA_964483865.1 uncultured Mycobacterium sp.
TGACCCGGCTCCGCTGACGCTTCGCGGGTGGCAGTGGATGACCCGGCTCCGCTGACGCTTCGCGGGTGGCAGTGGATGACCCGGCTCCGCTGAGCTCTCGCCTTCAGCCCCCGGCGACTTGGTTTCGACCGGACCGCTTCGCCTGGTACAGCGCGGCATCGGCCCGGGCCAGCCAGGATGGGAGGTCCTCGCCGTCCTGTAGTTGGGCTGCACCGATACTGACGCTCACCGAGAGCAGGCCATCGAAAGGGGCCTCGGCGATCTTCTGCCGCAACTTCTCCGCCGTCGCCAGTGCGTCAGGCAGCCCGCAATAACGGAGCAGGACGATGAATTCCTCACCGCCCCAACGTCCTACGACGTCGGTGGTGCGGACCTGCCCGCGCAGCCGCCCGGCTACCTCGATGAGTATCCGGTCGCCGGTCTGATGCCCGTAGGTGTCGTTGATGGACTTGAAGCGGTCGACATCGACCATCAAGAGGCTCAGCGCCTGTCCGTGGCGTCGCGCCTGGTGGAGGTCCGCTGCGAGCAATTCGGTAGTGTGCCGACGGTTCCACAGAGCGGTCAGCGGGTCAGTCACGGCGAGCCGAGTGAGTTCCGCCTCGAACATCTTCCGTTCGCTGATATCGCGGGTGACGCCGAGGATCTCCACCACGTTGCCCTCGGCGTCCACGTGCGGGATGACCTGCAATTCGCCGGTCATGATCGAGCCGTCCTTGCGGTAGTACTCATGCTCGGCCCGGTAAACCGGAGGCTGGGTGCCGGCGGCGATCGCACCGAATAGTTGCTCGTAGTAGGCCGAGACCTTGGCAGCCGACTCCGGCGGGTGGATTTCGTCCAGTGACTGGCTCATGGCCTCGGCCGGGGTTAACCCGCGGACACGGTGCACCGCCGAGCTGACATAGGTGATGCTGGCATCCAGCGCCATCGTCCAGATAACCTCCCAGGCGTTCTCGGCCAGCAACCTGTAGCGCTCCTCGGATCGCTGGAGTTCGGCTTGGATCTCGCGCAATTCGGTGATCACGTTCACCGTGCCCTCAAGAATCACCGAGCCATCTGGGCGCTGCCGGGTACGAGCCCAGCATCGGCTGTGCACCGGCTCCCCGTTGCGGTGAAACCACTTGAGCTCCACGGAGATCTGTTCACCGGGCTCGGTGCTGAAAGCGGCGGCCAACGTCTCGGCCGAATCCCCGCTCAGCCTGCTGTGCAGCGTGTCGGCGTCGGCGAGGATCTCGGCGGCGGGAATCCCCAGTGCGTCGTCGATGGCATCGGAGAGGTATTCATAGGCGATATCCGGCTGAACCCGCATGGCAAAGAAAACGATCTGGCTGCCCCGCGCCATCTCCATGAACCAGGCGGCGTCCGGAGTGCCGGCGTCACTCACTGTGAACCTCCTCGAACCGACCTGTTCTGCCGGTCAATCTAATCCGGTAGACCGAACCCTGCTCAGGTCGCGCCGCGGCATTGCGTTCTCATGCCCGAATCGCCAGTCCGATCACCGTGAGGACGGTCGCCATTTCCACCGCTGCCCCGATCACGTCGCCGGTGATTCCGCCGAAGCGCATGACGCAATGCCGGATGAGTACGGCCGCACTCAGCAGTGCGACCGCCACCACGGCCGGGCCCTGCCAGGGCCGCTCGCCCGCCGCCACCGAGATTCCGGCAACAGCCATCACCCAGGCGGCCACCACCGTCGGCGACTGGCTGCCGGCCACTATCGCGCCGAGGCTGCTGCCCGACGCGGCGGGCACACCATGGCGACAGGCCAGGACGGCGGCCACCCGGCCGGTCACGACGGCCGTGACGACGGCGGCTGCGCCGGTGAGTCCCGTGGGCAGCGCTGCGAATCCCGCCACCTGGATCAGGATGACCACCCCGACCGCCGCGACGCCGAACGGGCCGGTGGAACCGTCGTGCATTACCGCCAGCGCGCGCTGCGGCGGACCATAACAGCCCAGCCCGTCGGCGGTGTCGGCAAGGCCGTCGATGTGCAGGCCACGGGTCAACGCCAGCAGGGCGATGACCGCCAGCGCCCCGGCCAGCAGGCTGTGCGGCCCGAACGCCCAGCTACCCGCCCACAAGGACACCGCTGCGGCACCCCCGAGCGCGACACCTACTACCGGCAGGGCGGTCACGGTGGCGGCGGAGGGGGTACGGTGACGGCCTACCGGCAGCACTGTGGCGAACGCGAAAGCGCTTGCCAGCGAACCGATCATGCCTCGGGGCCGGAAACGCCGGCGTCGGCGAAGGTCGCCATCGACGCCAGGGTGGCCACCGCGGCGCGTACGACCGGAAGCGCCAGCGTCGCTCCGGTGCCCTCACCCAATCGCAGGCCCAGATCGAGGATGGGTTCCAGGCGCAGGTGGGTCAGGGCGAGGGTGTGCGCCGGTTCGGACGAGCGGTGCCCGGCTTGCCACCACAGCCGTGCCCCAGGCGCGAGCTGTTCGGCCAACAGGGCGGCGGCGGTGACCACCAAGCCATCCAGCAGCAGGGGGGTCCGCCGAGCCGCGGCCTGCGCACAGAAGCCGGCCATGGCAGCCAGATCGGCGCCCCCGCACGCAGCCAGCAGTCCGACCGGGTCGGTGCGCACCGAACGGGACCGGTAGAGCGCATCGCGGACTGCTGCGGTCTTACGCGACCAGGCCGCGTCGTCGATGCCGGTGCCGCGACCCACCGCGAGCACCGGTTCGGTTCCGGTGACGGCCGCCACCAGAGTCGTTGCGGCAGTGGTATTCCCGATTCCCATATCGCCCGCGATGAGCAGATCTGCGCCCGCGTCGACCTCCTCATCGGCGATCCGGGCGCCGGTCTCGATCGCGGCGACAGTCTCGTCGCTGCTCAACGCGTCCTGCACGGCGATGTTGCCACTGGAACGTCGCACCCGGTAGGCCGCGACCGCGTCCCGGTCCACCGCCATATCCACCGCGCGGACGGTTGCGCCGGCCAGTTCGGCGAGCACGTTGATCGCCGCGCCGCCGGCTTCGATGTTGTCCACCATCTGAGCGGTGACCTCGGCTGGGTAGGCCGACACGC
Source organism: uncultured Mycobacterium sp. (assembly GCA_964483865.1). Taxonomy (GTDB): domain Bacteria; phylum Actinomycetota; class Actinomycetes; order Mycobacteriales; family Mycobacteriaceae; genus Mycobacterium. Next base: position 29,809 of record CAZADG010000037.1, read on the forward strand.
CGTGCTGGGTGACCCCGTGGTCGCCGGCGAACACCACGATCCGGGCGCGCTCGAATTGCCTTGGCGGACATTCCCCTTGGCACGAGGAAACCCAGATCGACAGATCCTCCAACCGGCCCAGCGCGCCGCGAGGCTTGGTCAGCATGTCCTGACGTCGGCGAGCGGCGGCGGCGACTCTACCGTCCGGTGTGGCGATTTCGGCGAACTCCATCAAAGCGCCGTCCCCGTCGGCTTGATTCGGAGCGGTTGTCCGGCGACCACCAGGACCACCCGCTCGCAGCAGTCGGCAAGGCGGCGATTGAGCGCACCCAGTTCGTCGGCGAAGCGACGCCCGGATTCGGTGGCGGGCACCACCGTCATACCGACCTCCGGGCTGACGAGGACCAGTTCGGCACCGGAGCGGTCCACGGCGTCGACCAGTTCATCGACTTCCGAGGTGATCGGCCCGGCGTCCCAGCCGCGGCGGTCCAGCACGGCGGTGAGCCAGCCGCCGAGGTCGTCGACCAGAGTCGGGCGGTCGGGGTCGCGCCGGAGTTGTCCGGCTATATCGACGGTTTCCACTGTGCTCCAGGTTGGTGGTCGCCGTTCGCGGTGGGCGGCGACCCGCTGCGCCCAGGCGGCGTCGCCTCCCTGGCTCGCACCGGTGGCGATGTAACGCACAGAGGAGCCTGGGCGGAACGCCGACTCGGCCCAGTGCGACTTGCCGGACCGGATACCGCCCAGCACCAACGTCCGCACGTCGCCGTCAGGCGACCTTGGCGCCACGGTCGACCCGGGGCCGCGGTATCCGGGACCGACGCAGCTGGGTTGCTCTGGCCACCGCGTAGAGGCCGAGCTTGCGGCGGGACTCGGTGTTGTCCGGGAACTTGGCTTCCACCGCGTTGTTGACCTTGCGCCACAACAGGACACCGTCGATCAGCATGGCCGCCATCAGCGCCAGGGTGAAGGGCGGCGAGTAATAGGCCAGCTTGGGCAGGGCGAGCATCAGGAAGATCAGGATGAGCGACAGCGGCAGGAACAGGCCGAGCAGGTTGCGCCGCGCGTCGACCAGGTCACGTACGTAGCCGCGAACCGGGCCCTTGTCGCGAGGCAGCAGGTAGGCCTCCTCGCCGGACATCATCCGCTCGCGCTGGGTTGCCATGGCGGCGCGCTGCCGGACCTTCTCGGCCTTGCGCTCCTCCTTGGTCATCGAGTTGCGCATCGCCTTGCGCCGTTGACGCGCCTCCGCAGCAGTCAAGGGGGCGGGCGCAACCGGGCCGCGCTTCTTGGTCTTGTCGGTGCGCTTCGGGGTGGGCCGGCCCTTGGGAGAGGTGGTGCGGGCGGTCGTCGCCGTCGTTTCCGCGGTGGCGGCGGTCTCCGCCTCGGCGCCGGTGTCCTCGGATCCGGCGTCATCGGCTCCATCATTGCGGCGGCCCAGCAGCTTCACCCTGACAGGTTACTTCGCCCCCGGGGACCGGTCGTAGCCTGCTGGCATGACTGCGGGCCTACGCGTGCTGATCGCCCCGGACTGCTTCGGGGACAGCTTGACTGCCGTCGAGGCCGCCGAAGCCATCGCCGCGGGGTGGCATCGTGGCCGTCCCCGGGACGACCTGGTCCTGGCACCGCTGTCGGACGGAGGACCAGGTTTCATCGACGTGCTGACGGCGCGGCACCCCGACTGGCGGTCGCTGCGCAGCAGCGTGCGCGGACCACTGTCCGACCAGGTCGAGGCGACGTGGGTCTTCGATCCGGCCACCGCAACGGCCTACATCGAATGCGCGCAGGCTTGCGGGCTGGCGCTGCTGGATGGGGAGCCGACGGTGCGCACCGCACTGGCCGCTCAGAGCGCGGGCGTTGGTGAACTGATCGACCAGGCGCTGCGCTGCGGTGCTGATGCCATCGTGATCGGCCTCGGCGGCAGCGCCTGCACGGACGGCGGCCGCGGGATGGTGGAGGTCCTCGGTGGCTTCGGCGTCGCCCGGCGGAAGCTGTCCGGGGTTGACCTGATCGCCGCCACCGATGTCGAAAATCCGCTGCTCGGACCGTCCGGGGCCGCCCCGGTCTTCGGCCCGCAGAAGGGCGCCGACCCGCGAACCGTCGAAGTTCTTCAGGCCAGGCTCAAGGAGTGGGCCGAAGTGCTCGAGGCCGCCACCGGGGGTTCCATCGCCGGGCTGCCGGGCGCTGGAGCGGCCGGGGGGCTGGGTGCGGCACTGCTGGCACTGGGCGGGCGCCGAGAGTCTGGTGCGCGCGTCATCGCCGATCACACCGGGTTGGATCAGGAGATCGCCCGTGCCGACCTGCTGATCAGCGGCGAAGGCCGGCTCGACGAGCAATCGCTGCACGGCAAAGTGGTTGGGTCCCTGGCCGCTGCGGCCCGAGAGCGCGGACTGCCGGTCCTGGTGCTGGCCGGCCAGGTCGCGTTGTCGGCTCTGACCCGTGCGGGCGCCGGCATCACCGAGGCTCATGCGCTTTCCGACCACGCGGGTTCGGTGCAGCGCGCGATCGACGACGCCGCCGGGCAACTGTCCGGTCTGGCCAACCTTATCGCCGAAAACTGGCCGAACGGATCGCGGGAAAAGGAATAGGGCGGGCACCAGGTACCGTTGTCTCCAGTGGGCTCGGTTAAACACCACTGATATTCAGCCCATCCATGACTTCCGCTTGAGGAGACGAAATGACGGACGAGTCGGCCGCTTCGACCGCTGGGACTGACCTGGGCACCGCCGCCCACGGCGTCACCCTGTCCGATGCTGCGGCCACCAAGGCCAAGGCCCTGCTTGACCAGGAGGGCCGCGACGACCTGGCCCTGCGCATCGCCGTACAGCCGGGTGGTTGCGCCGGCCTGCGCTACAACCTGTTCTTCGACGACCGCGTCCTGGACGGCGACCTGACCGTCGAGTTCGGCGGCGTCACCCTAACAGTCGACCGGATGAGCGCACCCTACGTGCAGGGCGCGACGATCGACTTCGTCGACACCATCGAGAAGCAGGGTTTCACCATCGACAACCCGAACGCCACCGGCTCCTGCGCCTGCGGCGACTCGTTCAACTGACTTCGTTCAACTGACTTCGTTCAGCTGACTTCAGTACTGGGCGGCGGTTCGCAGTAGGTAGCTGCACACCAGTAGGTTGCCGTCCTGGCGGACCAGCTGCGCCACGCCCTGCTCCTGGTCGCGTGCTTTGCGAGACGTCGTCGCCGGCTCGACCTTCATGGTGAACAACACCTGCGCCTGATAGGACGAGGACGGCACGATCTTGTCGATCGACACCACCTCCGCCTGTGCGAATTGCTTGCGGAAGGCATCACTGGCCAGCCTCGCCAACGCCAGGTCCGACTTGCGGTCGCGGACAGCGTCGAACATGCCGCACAGGTTGTTGCGCGCGACGGTCTCGGTGTCGCTGTCGGACAGGGCCGTCAGGTAGTTCTGGATCGTGGACTTGGCGGCGGCGTCGGTGAACCCCCCCGAGCCACCGCTCGTGCGGCCCCCGTTCGCGACCAGTGCGGCGGCAATGAGTGCCGCCACCAGTCCCATGCCCAGCACCGTCCACAACACCGCCCGGCTGCGTCTCGGTGGTTGCGGATAGCCGACCGGCGGCGGCAACGGACCGGGATAGGGGGCCGGATAGGTGGCCGGGTAGGCGGCCGGGTAGG
>CAZADG010000038.1:0-32404 GCA_964483865.1 uncultured Mycobacterium sp.
ACTGCGTTCATCACCGGGGCCTCACTCGGCTCTTCACTGCGTTCATCACCGGGGCAGCTTCCGCCACACCGTCTGCGGCAGCAGCCGCATCCCGAAGAACAGCGGCCGCAGCAGCCAGGGCACCCAGACTGTTCGGCGGCCCGATTCCAGTGCCCGTGCCGTCGCCTCGGCGACCTGCGCGGGGGTACTGGACAGCGGCGCCGGTTGCATACCTTCGGTCATCCGGCCGATGACGAAGCCCGGACGCACGATCAGCACCCGAACACCACTGCCGTGCAACGCGTCGGAGAGTCCGCTGGAAAAACCGTCCAGCCCCGCCTTGGCCGACCCGTAGACGTAATTGGCCCGTCGCACCCGCACCCCGGCCACCGAGGAGAAGACCACCAGCGTTCCGCGCCGGGCGGCCCGCATGGCCGCGGCCAGATGGGTCAGCAGAGTGACCTGCGCGACGTAGTCGGTATGCACGATGGCCGCGGCATGAGCGGCATCGGCTTGGGCACGGGACTGGTCGCCGAGGATTCCGAAGGCCAGCACTGCGATGTCGATGGCCCCGAATTCCCGCACCAGCCGCTCGACCAGCGGTCCATGCGAGTCCAGATCATCGGCGTCGAACTCGACCGGATGTACCGCGGCCGCACCGGCGGCCCGCACTGCCGCGACCTCCGGTCCGAGCCGGCGGGAATCCCGGGCGGCGAGGACCACCGTCGCACCCAGCGCAAGCCTGCCGGCGAGTTCCAGCCCGATCTCGCTGCGGCCGCCGAAAATCACCACCACCCGACTTGCCGTGGCGACCGTGTCCTTCATGGCGTGGATTATTCCTTGCGCTAGCGTGATCGCCGATGGCAACCACCAGGCTGACCAGCGACGCCCTTGAATTCCTCACTGAGCGTCATCTGGCGATGCTCACCACACTGCGCGCTGACGGCTCTCCGCATGTGGTGGCAGTGGGATTCACCTTCGATCCGATCACCCACATCGCCCGGGTCATCACCAGCGATGGCTCGCAGAAGGCGATCAATGCCGAACGAAGCAAGATCGGCGTGCTGTCCCAGGTGGACGGCGCGCGGTGGCTCTCTCTGGAGGGCATCGCTCACGTAAATCGCGATCCGGAGGCCATCCGGGACGCGGAACTGCGCTACGCCCAGCGCTACCGGACGCCGCGGCCCAACCCGAAGCGAGTGGTGATCGAGGTGCTCGTCAAGCGGGTCCTGGGTTCCTCGACCCTTCTCGACCGGTCAGTCGACGACAGTTAGGTCATGCGGCCGATTGTTGACCGCCAGCGCCCCGTCAGCGGTGACGATCACGATGTCCTCGATACGCGCACCCCAGCGGCCGGGTAGGTAGACGCCCGGCTCGACCGAGAACGCCATGCCTTCGGCCAGCGTCATGTCGTTGCCCGCGACGATGTAGGGCTCCTCATGCACCGAAAGCCCGATGCCATGGCCGGTGCGGTGCACGAAGTACTCGGCCAATCCGGCGTCGGCCAGCACGTCGCGCGCGGCGGAATCGATCTGCTCGGCGGTCACGCCCGGCCGCACAGCGGCCACCGCAGCCGCCTGGGCACGTTGCAGCACCGCATACTGCTCGGCGATCTCGGCGCTGGGTTGCCCGATGCTGTAGGTGCGGGTGCAGTCGGAGTTGTAGCCCGGCTCGACCGGACCGCCGATGTCGACCACGACGACGTCGCCGCGCTCGAGCTGACGGTCGGAGCATTCGTGATGCGGGTCGGCGCCGTGCGGACCGGAACCGACGATGACGAAGGCCGCCTCCGAATGCCCCTCGGCCAGAATGGCTTCGGTGATGTCGGCAGCGACTTCGGCCTCGGTCCGTCCGGGCTTGAGGAACTGCGGGACGCGGGCGTGCACCCGGTCGATCGCCGCACCCGCACGCTGCAGCGCTTCGATCTCTTCGGAGTCCTTAATCATCCGCAGGGCGGCCAGCACACCGGTTGCGAGCACCGGCGTCGCACCCAAACGGCCGGCCAACGGCAGCAGGTGCAGCGCGGGCATCGAGTCTGTCACCGCCACCCGCGCGTGCCCGCCCACGGCGTCGGCGACCAGCCCGTAGGGGTCCTCACCGTCGACCCAGTCCCGAAGATTCAGGCCCAGCTCGCCGACCGCGGATTCCTTCAGCGTGGCCAGTTCCATCCGCGGCAGCACCACCGTCGGTTGACCACCACCAAATCCCGAGTCGCTGCGCTCCTGCCCGCCGGAAGCCGGGATCACCAGCGCGGTGAGGCGTTCGAAGGTCTGCGCCCGCGAACCGGTCAGGTAACGCAGGTCGTATCCGGGGGTGACGACCAAGCCGGCCAGGCCTGCCTTTGCCGCACCCTTCGCGGCCGCGGAGAGCCTGCGGGCGTAGGTGTCGCTGCTGAACCGTCCGTCGGCATTCATGACAGTGAGGCTAGCGTTTAGGGCTATGTCCGCACCGGTGCTCCTGCTCGACGGCGCCAGCATGTGGTTCCGTTCCTACTTCGGGGTGCCGAGTTCGATCACCGGACCGGACGGGCGGCCGGTCAACGCGGTTCGCGGGTTCCTCGACAGCGTGGCCACGTTGATCACCCGGGAACGCCCCTGCCGCCTGGTGGTGTGCCTGGATCTGGACTGGCGGCCGGCCTGGCGGGTGGAGTTGATCCCGTCCTACAAGGCGCATCGAGTGGTGGAGGAGGGCAGCCCTCTCGACGAAGGGCCTGAAGGCTCGGCGGGGTACGCCGAAGAGGTGCCCGACGATCTGAGTCCCCAGGTTGAGGTGATCCTGGAGGTTCTGGACGCCTTCGGTATCGCCACCGCCGGCGCCCAAGGCTACGAGGCCGACGACGTGCTCGGCACGCTGGCCGCCGCGGAGCGACGTGGCCGGGTGGTGGTGGTCAGTGGCGACCGCGACCTCCTGCAGTTGGTCGCCGACGATCCGGTCGAGGTGCGGGTGCTCTACATCGGCCGCGGGCTGTCGAAGGCGACGATGTTCGGGCCTGCCGAGGTGGCGCAGCGCTACGGGGTGCCGTTGCACCGGGCCGGGGCCGCCTATGCCGAGTTGGCGCTGCTGCGCGGTGATCCGTCCGACGGGCTGCCGGGGGTGGCCGGTGTCGGCGAGAAGAGCGCGGCCGCCATGCTGAGCCAATACGGCTCGTTGAAGGCCATCCTCGAGGCAGCTGATGACCCGAAATCGAAGCTGCCCAAAGCATTCCGGGCGAAGATCTTGGCGGCCGGCGATTACATCGAATCGGCGCAACCGGTCGTACGGGTGGCCTGCGACGCCCCGGTGCGGCTGTCGGGTGACGATCGACTGCCGCTGCAGGCCGCCGACCCGCACCGGGTCGTCGAACTCGCTGAGCGGTACGGAATCAGCTCGCCGGTCGCGCGGCTCCAGAAGGCGTTGGACTCGCTGTAACGCGACGAAATTCTGCAACGGGACGCTGTATCCCCAGTCCGTGCTTCATCCACAGGCCTGGCAATCAACGGATCCTCGCGTCGGACCACGGGCGTATGTTTCGAACATGAGTTCGACCACCGATGTGTTAGCCGCGCTGGATGCGGCGGTCCAGGCACTCGGTGGACTGGACTGGGATGCAGTCCCGACCCGAGGCCGGTTGGAGGCCCTGGACCGCCTGGAAACCGTCCGCCGCCGCGCCACGGCCGCTGCCCTGGATCTGGTTGGCTCAGTGGATCGAAGTAGGGATCCGGCGTTGGGCAGGGCTACCGCCCGGATCATCGCCGACGTCGTGCGAATCACGCCTACGGAGGCCCGCCGCCGCATCCGAGACGCCAGCCAACTCCAGTCCCGCACCTCCCTGGACGGCCAGGTCCTTCCTCCTCCCCTGCCCGCCACCGCCAAGGCTTGGGATGCCGGCCTGCTCGACCCGGAGCATCTGCGCACCATCCAGAAATTCCTCAAAGACCTCCCCGTGGACATCCACCCTGCAGAGGTGGACAGGGCCGAAACCTTCCTCGCTGACAAAGCCACCGTCCTGCGGCCCGACCAACTTGAGAAAGTCGCCGACCGCCTCGCCATCAAGCTCAACCCCGACGGCCACTTCTCCGACGAATACCGCGCCACCCACCGCGGCTTCACCTGGTGCGGACGTCAACGCCCCGACGGCATGAGCATCGGCAGGCTTGTCGCCACCCCCGAACTACGCGCCATGCTCGATGCCGTGATGGCAAAGCTCGCCGCACCCGGCATGTGTAATCCAGCCGACCACACCCCCACCGTCAGCGGGGAACCGACCCAAGACGCCGCCGACCGTGACGCCCGCACCCATCCCCAACGTCAACACGACGGCTTGGCCGCCGTATTGCGCGGACAACTCGGCGACCCGAAACTCGGGCAACACAACGGACTTCCCGTGACGGTCATCGTCTCGACCACCCTCGACCAACTGCATACTGGCGCAGGCGTGGCCGTCACCGGCGGCGGCAGCCTGCTACCGATGCGAGACGTTATCCGGATGGCCTCGCACGCGTACCACTACCTGTGTGTGTTCGACAAACACACGGAGCGTGCGCTCTACCTGGGGCGTTCAAAGCGGATCGCCTCCGCGGATCAGCGGGTGGTCCTGCACGGCAAAGAGCGCGGCTGCAGCTTCCCGGGATGCGACATGCCCGGCTATCTCTCCGAGGTTCACCACTGCGACGAGTGGGCAGAGGGCGGCCAGACCAATATCAACGACCTGACCTTCGGCTGCGGACAACACCATGCATTAGTCACCACGGGCGGTTGGACGACCAGGAAACGGCCCGACGGCACGACCGAATGGATTCCCCCGCCGCAAATCCCGCTCCCCGGTGGCACCAACGACTACCACCACCCCGAACGGTTACTGCCCGAGGAATAGCTGACTGCTACTTCGGCCTACCCACCTCGTAGGTCCCCTTGTCGTCCTGGAAGGTCACCGTCACCTGGCGCTTGGTGCCGTCGATGCTGACCTCACAGGTGAAGGTGTCGCCCTTCTTCACCGTCGGGTTCTGGCCGTTGTTGCACTTGACGTCCTTGACGTTCTTGGCGCCGTAGCCATTGGACTCGTCGGTGAGGATCTGCTGCACACCCTGCTGGGCCTTGTCGACGTCCAACTTGGTGGTGACGAAGAAGCCAGGCTTCCAGAAGCCGAGCAGCAGCACCACCAGCAGGGCCACCGCGGCAAGCGCACCGAGGATGGTGCCCATCGCACGCGTCGATTTCTTCCCGGCCTCCTCCGCGCCCGGCGGCAAGTACGGCGGGTACTGCCCGGGCGGGGGCGGGTACTGCCCGGGCGGCGGCGGATACTGCCCGTACTGCGGGGGAACACCGTACTGGCCGTACTGGCCAGGCTGACCGTACTGGCCGGGCTGACCGTACTGGCCGGGCTGACCGTAAGCCGCCGGGTTGTACTCGCCGGGGGTGCCGTAGGGCTGAGCCGGATAGCCCGGCGTCGGGGCCTGGCCGTACTGCGGGTACTGCTGGGGCGGGTAGGCGGGCGGCTGCCAGGCCGGGGCCTCACTGCCCGCCGGCTGCCAGGAACCGGCGGCGTCGCCGCTGGCAGGGTTGTCGGCCCCCGAGGCCTGCCAAGGGTTCGGCTCAGATCCCTGCGGTCCGGTCATCGTCTCTCCTCGAATGTCCCTCTGAAACGCCCCAACAGTAGCGTTTGCAACACCCTACCCGCTGTCAACAGCAACGACGCCGCGCCGGATGTCGTCGATCGCCCGTTGTGCAGCGCGTCGGACGGCCGCCTCGGGGGCAGCGTTACGAACCTGATCAAGCAGGTCGAGCACCTGCCGGCACCACCTCACGAAGTCGCCGGCTGACAGCGGCACACCGCTGCCCGCCACATCCGAGGCGTCCAGGGCAGCGGCGAGGTTGCCGGTGGTCGCCCAGCGGTAGACGGCCGGCACGAATCCTTCATCGGGCGGCCGGGCCGGATTCAGCCGGTGCCGGTGCTCGTCGGCGCGCAGCGCATCCGACAGCCGCCGGGTCTCGGTCAGCGCACGGCGAACGGCTGGTGTCGGCATGTCGATGGCATGGAATGGGGTAGGTCCGTCGCTCCCCCGGGATTCGAACACCATCGCCGACAGCACCGCGGCCAGTTCGGCGGCCTGCAGTCCTTTCCAGACTCCGCTGCGCAGGCATTCGGCGACCAGCAGATCACTCTCGCTGTAGATGCGGGCCAGCAGGCGCCCGTCGTCGGTGACGCGGGGCTCCTTATCCGGACCAGGTCCGATGTACCCACGCTCGGAGAGAAGGCCCACGATCCGGTCGAAAGTGCGAGCCAGCGAGTTCGTGGCCGCATTGACCTTGCCGCGGATCTGCTCATTGTCCCGTTCGACCCGCAGATACCGCTCGGCCACCCGAACACGGGCTTCGCGGTCCGCCAGTCGGTGGGCGGGATGCCGACGGAGGGCCTCGCGCAGCGCAAGTAGCTCGGGGTCGACGTCGGGCTCGTCCGATCCGCCCCGCCGCTTGCGGGCCGACGGCATCGTCAGCCCTTCGGCGGCCGACAGCAGGGCCGAGGCCAAATCGCGCCGCACCCGGGGTTGCCGATGCTCAACCCGCTTGGGCAGCGTCATGGAACCCACCGGAGCGGCCCCGCCTGGGTAGTCGGCCGAGGAGATCCTTCCGGCCCAACGGTTTTCGGTGAGCACCAATGGTCGCGGATCGTCGGCGTCACGGGCGGGTTCGAGAACCACCGCCAGCCCGCCACGGCGGCCGTTGGTGATCGTGATGATGTCGCCGCGACGCAGGCTGGACAGTGTGTCGTTAGCCGCCTGACGACGCTGCAGCCGCGAGACCCGCGACTGGGCACGCTCTCGTTCGCCGATCTTTGCGCGCAGCCGCGCGTAGTCCAGAACAGCCGGCTCGACGTCGGTCGAGCGCCGGTCCCATCCCAATTCGGCCGCGATCTCGTCGAGCATCTTCTCGCCGCGCTCCACACCGCGGACCAGCCCTACCACAGACCGGTCAGCCTGGTACTGGGCGAAGGACCGCTCCAGCAACTGGTGAGCGGCCGCCGGGCTGAGCTGGCTCACCAGGTTGATCGTCATGTTGTACGACGGGGCGAAGGAACTTCGCAGCGGGAAGGTGCGGGTGGACGCCAGACCGGCGATCTCGGTGGGTTCCGCGGTGGACTCGTGCGGGTTCCAGATCACCACCGCATGACCCTCGACATCGATACCGCGGCGTCCGGCCCGCCCAGTCAGCTGGGTGTACTCCCCCGGGGTGAGCGGCATGTGCTGTTCGCCGTTGAACTTCACCAGCTTCTCCAGCACCACTGTCCGGGCGGGCATGTTGATGCCCAATGCCAGTGTCTCGGTGGCGAATACGGCCTTGATGAGTCCTGCGGTGAACAGTTCCTCGACGGTGTGGCGGAAAGTGGGAAGCATCCCGGCGTGGTGGGCCGCCAGCCCTCTGAGTAGACCTTCCCGCCACTCGTAGTAGTCGAGCACCGCCAGGTCGGCCTCGGCCAGGTCTCCGCAGCGCCGGTCGATGACCTCGGCGATCCGGGCCCGGTCCTCCTCGGAGGTCAGCCGCAACGGGCTGCGCAGACATTGCTTGACCGCTCCGTCGCAACCGGCCCGGGAGAAGATGAACGTGATGGCCGGCAACAATCCCTCACGATCCAGGGCGGCAATGACGTCCGGCCGGGACGGCGGGCGGTGCAGCCCGGGACCGCCCGACCGGCCGCCATCGCGGCGGCCTCGCCGACGTGGCTCCCAGTCGGCCAATCGGTCTGCCTCCCGGCGATGGGCGATGTGCCGCACCAACTCCGGGTCGACCCGGTGAGATCCCTGACCGGCCTTGCCGGCTGTGGCGGAGTAGTCGAACAGGTCGAACAGTCGCTTCCCCACCAGCATGTGCTGCCACAGCGGCACCGGCCGATGCTCGTCGACCACCACGGTGGTGTCACCTCGAACGGTCTTGATCCAGCCGCCGAACTCCTCGGCATTGCTCACCGTGGCCGAAAGGCTGACCAGGCGCACTTCTTCGGGCAGGTGCAGGATCACCTCCTCCCAGACCGCACCCCGCATCCGGTCGGCCAGGAAGTGCACCTCGTCCATCACGACGTAGGAAAGGCCTTGCAGCGCATCGGAACCGGCGTACAGCATGTTGCGCAGCACCTCGGTGGTCATCACGACCACCGGCGCGTCACCGTTGATCGACTGATCGCCGGTCAGCAGCCCGATGCGCTCCGAGCCGTAGCGACGGACCAGGTCGCTGTGTTTCTGGTTGCTCAGGGCCTTGATCGGAGTGGTGTAGAAGCATTTCTGCCCGGCCTGCAGAGCCAGATCGACGGCGAACTCCCCCACCACGGTTTTTCCGGCGCCGGTCGGTGCGCAGACGAGCACACCGTGGCCGCGTTCCAGTGCCTCGCAGGCCCGGACTTGGAAGGGGTCGAGCCGGAACGGCAACCGACCGGCGAAGTCGGCGAGCTGCGTGGCCTCAGGTGATGTCGTCATGTTCGATCCCGACCCGCCCAGGGATGTGCGACGGAGCAGCCACCGGCGATGGCGGTTCGATCGTTGCGGCCTGGTCATCGGGAACTTCGACCCGGGCTTCCCTCTTGGCCTTTCGTCTGTCGTGCAGTCGCGAGACCTGAATGGCGAACTCGAGCAACAGTGTCATCGCCAGACCCAACGCCAGCATCGAGAACGGGTCGGATCCCGGGGTGGCCACGGCCGCGAAGGCAAAGACCGCGACGATCAGTCCGCGCCGCCAGGCCTTGAGCTTTTCGTAGCTGAGGACCCCGACGGCATTGAGCATGACCAGCAGCAGCGGAAACTCGAATCCGACGCCGAAGACCAGCAGCAGGTTGATCAGAAATCCGAAGTACTGGTCACCGGAGAGCGCGGTGACCTGGACGTCGCTGCCGACGGTCAGCAGGAAGTGCAGGGCCTTGGCCAGCACCACGTAGGCCAGGACGGCCCCGGCGATGAACAACGTTGCCGCCGAGACCACGAACACCCCGGCGAAACGGCGCTCGTTCTTGTAGAGGCCCGGCGTGATGAAGGCCCACAGCTGGTGAAACCAGATCGGGCAGGCGAGCACGATACCGGCGGTCAGTCCGACTTTGAGTCGCAGCATGAACTGGTCGAACGGAGCCGTTGCCAGTAGTCGACAGCCGCCGTCGGGACTGATGTCGGCGCGCGCCGCGGGCGGCAGAGAGCAGTACGGGTGGCGCAGCAACTCGCCGAGGCTATCCAGGCCGAAGAGACTGTGGCCGTACCAGACGAAGCCGATGATGGTGGTCAATGCCACCGCCGCCATCGAGATGAGCAACCGGGTGCGCAGTTCCCGCACATGCTCGACCAGCGACATGGTGCCATCGGGGTTCGTGCGGGCACGACGCTGCCGAGGGTCGAGACGGGACAGGATCTTCGGAGTGCGCACGGCGTCTACCTAGCGGCGCGCGGGCGCCGGGTGTGGCTGGGTATGGGTGGGTCCAGTTCAGGCCGGGCGGACGTCGGTCGGGTTGGGCGCCGGAGCTTCGACCCGCTCGGAAGTCACCCGGGTGGCCTCGGTCGGGGGCTGCTGCGGGGCGACGGGAGTGTCCGCCTTGTTCTCGGCCTGCAGTTCCTTGACCTCGGACTTGAAGATGCGCATCGACTTGCCGAGCGACCGGGCGGCGTCGGGAAGCCGCTTCGAACCGAAAAGCAGCACGATGACCAGGATGAGGATGGCCCAGTGCCAGGGACTCAGAGCGCCCATTAGTTACCTCCCAAATGTTGGTTTGATGCTACCCGGCGAGTTCGGCGTAGGCGGCCAGTGCGTCGGTCGCCGCCTGCCGGACCTTCCGTGCCAGCGAATCGGGCGCCAGTACCCGCACGTCGGCTCCGAAGCCGAGGATCTGTCTTGCCACCCAGTCTTCGGCCGCATAGGTCATCTCCGCCTCGCACCAGCCATCGGGCAGTTCCGCGATCACGCGCATGGGGAAGTACTCCAGCATCCATGCCGCCCGCGGCGAAATCCTCAGCTTCGCCGATTCCAGGGACGGGTCGGCGTCGAACAGCGCGGTGTTGGTCGGTGCCTCCACGGCCGGTTTGGGTGCGGCGGCCGGTTCGTCGAGCACCCTGGCCGTGAGGATCCGGTCGAATCGGAACAGTCGGACGGCCTCCGCCTCCCGGCACCACGCCTCCAGATAGCTCTGGTCACCCACCAGCACCACACGGATCGGATCCACTGTGCGGGTGGACTGGGCGTCGCGGGATGCGGAGAAATACTCGATCTCCAGCGCCCGCTTGTCCTGTGCTGCCTGACGTGCGGCCGCGGCGGCGGCACTCTCAGCGGCAGCGGAGTCCGGTGCCATGCCGGAACCGGAAGCCGTGCCCGCCGCGGCTTCGATCTTGGCGATCGCGCTGCGCGCTGCGGCGGGATCGACGACGCCGGGGATGTCGGCCAGCGCATTGAGCGCCATCAGAAGATCGGTCGCCTCGGCCGACGTCAGCCGCAGCGGACGGTCCATGCCGGCGGCAAAACTGACCGAGATGGTATCCCCGCAGAGCTCGAAGTCGATGAGGTCGCCGTGGTAGTAGCCAGGCATGCCGCATACCCACAATTGGTCGATGTCGCGATCCAGCTGCTTGCGGGTAACCCCGAGGTCCGCGGCCGCCTTGGCATAGGTGACGCGGGGGTTCGCCACGAAGTAGGGAACCATGTTCAGAAGCCGCACCAGGCGGGCCGGACCGGCGGTCACGACGTGGCCTGTGCAGTCAGGCGGCCCACCACGTCGTCGCGCAGCGCTGCCGGTTCCAGAACCAAGGCGTCGACGCCGTGGCCGGCGACCTCACGAGACAGCCAGTCCGGTGCGACAACCTCGACTTCGAGGATCTGGCCCTCGCGTCCACCGACCACTCGGCTGCCGGTCTGTGTGCCGACCCGACGCAGCGAGACGGCCCGGCCGTCGGCCACCCAGATCGTCGCCCGCACCGGCGCCTGTCCCCCGCGCGCCGCTGCGATCGACTGGTCCACGAGCGCCCGCAAATCCACCGCGTGGGGCCGGCTCACCGCCCCGTTCGGCCCGATGACCTTGACGTCGGGGCCGATTCGCGAGACCCGGAAGACGCGGGTGTCGTCCCGGTCGCGGTCGTGGCCCACCAGATACCAGCGGCCCTGCGCGGTGACCACGCCCCATGGTTCGACAGTGCGCAGCGAGTACGGTTCGACCGGAGTGGGCCGGTGCCGGAACTGCACCGCCCGGCCGGATTCGATCGCCCCGAACAGAACGCCGAGGGCCTCCTCGGAACCACGCAAGCCGGTGGGGCCGGCGCCGCTGGTGATCGACACTTCGGTCACCGGGTCGATGTCGACACCCGCGGCACGCAACTTCAACAATGCGGTCTGGGTGAGGGTGATCCGCTCGGGGGACTCCCACAGTGTGGTGGCGACCGCGACGGCCCCGGCCTCCCCCGGGGTGAGGTCGATGTCGGGCAGGGCATAGGCGTCGCGCTTGATCCGGTAGCCGTCGACGGAGTCGAAGTACGAGGTCCGGCCGGTCTCCACCGGGATGCCCAGGTCCCTCAGTTCACTCTTGTCCCGCTCGAACATGCGGGAAAAAGCCTCGTCGCTCTGATCCCCGTAGCCGGTGACGGTGCTGCGGATCTTCTCGGCGGTCAGGAATCCGCGGGTCGACAGCAGCGCGATGAACAGGTTCGTCAGCCGCTCGACCTTGTGCGTCTTACTCGACTTGTCAGAGTTTGCGGGCGTCACGCGCCAACTTTAGGTCACATGGAAGCGATCAGGCGCTTCACACGCTCGTCGCTGGACCGGAACGGGTCCTTGCACAACACGGTGCGCTGAGCCTGGTCGTTGAGCTTGAGGTGTACCCAGTCCACGGTGAAGTCACGTCCCGCCGCCTGCGCAGCGGCGATGAACTCCCCGCGCAGCTTCGCCCTAGTGGTCTGCGGCGGAGTGTCGACGGCAGCCTCGATCTCCTCGTCGGTGGTCACCCTGGCCGCCAAGCCCTTGCGCTGCAGTACATCGAAGACGCCACGGCCACGCTTGATGTCGTGGTAAGCCAGATCGAGCTGGCTGATCTTGGGATCGGACAGCTCCATGCTGTACCGGTCCTGGTAGCGCTGGAAGAGCTTGCGTTTGATGACCCAGTCGATCTCGGTGTCCACTTTGGCGAAGTCCTGGCTCTCGACCGCGTCCAATTGGCGCCCCCAAAGGTCCACAACCTGCTCGATCTGGGTGTTGGGCTCGCGGGATTGGAGGTAGTCGACGGCCCGCGCGTAGTACTCCCGCTGAATGTCCAGGGCACTGGCCTGCCGACCGCCGGCCAACCGGACGGGGCGCTTGCCGGTCAGGTCGTGGCTGACCTCGCGGATCGCCCTGATCGGATTGTCCAGCGAGAAGTCCCGGAACGGCACACCCGCCTCGATCATCTCCAGGACCAGCGCGGCGCTGCCGACCTTGAGCATCGTGGTCGTCTCGCTCATGTTCGAGTCGCCGACGATGACGTGCAGACGGCGGTACTTCTCGGCATCGGCATGCGGTTCGTCGCGGGTGTTGATGATGGGCCGGGACCGGGTGGTGGCGCTGGAGACGCCCTCCCAGATGTGTTCGGCCCGCTGCGACAGGCAGAAGGTGGCCGCCTTCGGCGTCTGCAGCACCTTCCCGGCGCCGCAGATCAGCTGGCGGGTGACCAGGAACGGCAGCAACACGTCGGAGATCCGGGAGAACTCACCGGCCCGCACGATGAGGTAGTTCTCGTGGCAGCCGTAGGAGTTCCCGGCCGAGTCGGTGTTGTTCTTGAACAGGTAGATGTCGCCGCCGATGCCCTCGTCGGCCAGCCGTTGCTCGGCGTCCACCAGCAGGTCCTCCAAGACCCGTTCGCCGGCCCGGTCGTGGGTGACCAGTTGGGCCAGGTTGTCGCATTCGGCGGTGGCGTACTCGGGGTGGCTGCCGACGTCCAGATACAACCGCGCGCCGTTGCGGAGGAAGACATTGGAACTGCGACCCCAGGAGACCACCCGCCGGAACAGGTAGCGCGCCACCTCATCAGGGCTGAGCCGCCGGTGGCCGTGGAAAGTGCAGGTGACACCGAACTCCGTCTCGATGCCCATGATTCTGCGCTGCACGAAACGAGCCTACTTGTTGCACGGCGAGGGCGGCATGCAAGCCACGTCGAAATGAGTGCCGCGCCACGCCGGGGCCTCATGCCGTGCAGCAACCCGCGCAGCAACCACTCCAGGTTCAGAGACCCCGAGTCCGAGCAAAGCGGATGCGGATCGGCGCGGATCGGCGTGGATCGGCATGGATCGGCGTGGTGTGGTCTTGCGTTCGCGGGTTGTTCATTAGGCTGGCGCGTGTGACTCCGGACGCCAAATCCCTCGGCCGCAGGATCTGGATTGCGCTGGCTGCGGCCGCCGGCGTCGGCGTGGTCGTCCTCAGTTGGCGGGTTCCCGAGCCGGTAAACCGCCCTTCCCCGCGTCAGGTTGAGAACATGTCCTACCTGAAACACACGCCACAGCAGTTGCCGCCGCCGAACTACGGGGCCCGCTGACGAGGTGCCGGGCTAGTTGTCGCTGTCGGCCGGGGCGAGGACCGCCTCCAACGCCGGTCCGGTGATGCGCCGGAAGGCTCGACGCGGCCGATTGGCGTCAAGGATCGCGACCTCCAGCGTGGCCGGCCCCAGGACCCGCGGCTCGGACGGCGGCGTGGCGTTGCCCGCGCTGCTGGTGATTCCCGCCCGCAACGCGTCGACCGCGATGCGGACGGCGTCGGCCAGTTCGGCGTTCTCCGCGTAGGACTCCTTGAGCGCGCTGATGATGGGGTCCGTAGTCCCGCCCATCACCACGAAGTGCGGCTCGTCTGCGATGGACCCGTCGTAGGTGATGCGGTAGAGCTCTGGGGGTTTGGTCTCCCCGTAGTGAGCCACCTCGGCGACGCACAGTTCGACCTCGTAGGGCTTGGCCTGCTCGGTGAAGATGGTGCCCAGTGTCTGGGCGTAGACGTTGGCCAGCTGCCGGCCGCTGACATCGCGTCTGTCGTAGGCGTATCCGCGGGTGTCGGCGTACTGAATGCCGCCACGGCGCAGGCTGTCGAACTCATTGAACCTGCCGACGGCGGCAAAACCGACCCGGTCATAGATCTCGCTGACTTTCTGCAGCGACCGGGACGGGTTCTCCGCGACGAAAAGCACTCCCCCGGCGTAGGCCAGCGCAACCACACTTCGGCCCCGGGCGATGCCCTTGCGCGCGAGTTCGGAACGCTCGCGCATCGCCTGCTCGGGCGAAATGAAGTACGGGAAACTCATGTGTCAGCCCCCTTCATGATCAAGCCCGTCATGAATCGGCACGGGGCGCTTCGTTACTCGGCCGGCCACCCGGGCCGAACTCACCAGTGCGGGAACGGATTTCAATCACTTCGCGAGCGAGCCTTGCGACACGATCCTCGGATACCTCGAGGGCCCCGTCAGCGTCGATGGTGACCGCGGTCGGGTAGATGCCGCGAACCAGGTCGGGACCGCCGGTGGCGGAGTCGTCGTCGGCCGCGTCATAGAGCGCCTCAACGGCCACCTTCAGAGCCGAATCAGCATCGGCGACAGCGGAATACAGCTTCTTCATCGAAGCCTTCGCGAACAGCGATCCCGAACCGACCGCCTGGTAGCCCTCTTCCTCGATATGCCAGCCGCCGGCCGCGTCGAAGGAAACGATCCGGCCGGCCGCATCGGTGTTGGTGTCGTCGATGTCGTATCCGACCAGTAGCGGCAATGCCACGAAACCCTGCAGCGCAGCACCGAGATTGCCGCGCACCATGATCGCGAGCCGGTTGACCTTCCCGGCAAATGTCATCGGGACGCCCTCGAGCTTTTCGTAGTGCTCGAGCTCCACCGCGTAGAGCCGGGCGAATTCGACGGCCAACGCTGCCGTGCCGGCGATGCCGGTGGCGGTGTAGTCGTCGGTGATGTAGACCTTCTGCACATCTCGGCCGGCGATCATGTTGCCCTGGGTGGATCGGCGGTCACCGGCGATCAGCACGCCACCCGGGTATCTCAGGGCGACGATGGTGGTGCCGTGCGGCAGGGCATCTCCCGGTTGTCCACCGCTAGCAGGAATCCGGTTGTTGGGAAGTAGTTCGGGCGCCTCGCGGCGCAGGTAGTCGGAGAAGGAGGACAGATCAGGCGAGGGCCAGGTCACTGTCCGCCCTTTTGGACGTAGGCCCGAACGAAGTCCTCGGCGTTCTCCTCAAGGACGTCGTCGATCTCGTCCAGCAGGTCATCGGTCTCCGCGGCAAGCTTCTCGCGACGCTCCTGCCCACCGGCCGCGTCACCGGTGAGGTCTTCGTCCTCGCCGCCGCCGCCACGCTTGGTCTGTTCCTGAGCCATCGCTGCCTCCTGCTCTCGTCGGCGGCCGGCGTAAGTCCGCCGAGCCGCCGGGCTCCACAGTACCGTCCTGGCCGGACCGCATCCGGGTGGTCCACCTCAATTCGTGAGTTGCTCCACCAGTTCCACCGCACTGTCGACAGAGTCCAGCAGCGCCCCGACGTGCGCTTTGCTGCCCCGCAACGGCTCCAGCGTCGGAATCCGGACCAGCGAGTCGCCACCGAGGTCGAAGATCACCGAGTCCCAACTGGCCGCGGCGATGTCAGCTCCGAACCGCCGCAGACACTCGCCCCGAAAGTAGGCCCTGGTGTCGGTAGGCGGGTTGTCGACGGCATCGAGAACCTGCTGTTCGGTGACCAGCCTTTTCATCGACCCGCGGGCCACCAGCCGGTTGTAGAGCCCCTTGTCCAGCCGAACGTCGGAGTACTGCAGATCCACCAATTGCAGGCGAGGCGCCGACCAGGTCAGGTTCTCCCGGTTGCGGAAGCCTTCCAGTAGCCGCAGCTTCGCCGGCCAGTCCAGCAACTCCGCGCATTCCATGGGATCCCGCTCCAGCAAATCGAGAACCTGCGCCCAGGTGGCCACCACATCGGCCGCCCGCGGATCGGGGTCCCGCCTGTCGAGCAACGTCCCCACCCGCTCCAGATAGATGCGCTGCAGCGCCAGAGCGGTCAACTCCCGGCCGTCGGCGAGTGCCACGGTAGCCCGCAGCGACGGATCCCGGCTGATGACGTGGACGGCGTGGACCGGTCGGGCCAGCGCCAGGTCGGAGAGGTCGATGCCGTGCTGGGGACCCTCCTCGATGAGATCGAGCACCAGCGAGGTGGTACCGACTTTGAGGTAAGTGGACGTCTCGGCGAGGTTGGCATCGCCGATGATCACGTGCAGCCGGCGGTACTTCTCGGCGTCGGCGTGCGGCTCGTCCCGGGTGTTGATGATGCCGCGCTTGAGCGTGGTCTCCAGGCCGACTTCGACCTCGATGTAGTCGGCCCGCTGGGAAAGCTGGAATCCCGGCTCGTCCCCGGACGGACCGATCCCCACCCGACCCGAGCCGGTGACGACCTGGCGGGAGACCATGAACGGGGTGAGGCCGGCGATAACGGCCGCGAACGGCGTCTGGCGGCTCATCAGGTAGTTCTCGTGGGTGCCGTAGGAGGCGCCCTTTCCGTCGACATTGTTCTTGTACAGCTGCAACTTGGCCGCACCCGGGACGCTGGCGACGTGGCGGGCCGCAGCCTCCATCACCCGTTCGCCGGCCTTGTCCCAGATCACCGCGTCCAGCGGGTCGGTCACCTCCGGCGCCGAGTACTCCGGGTGAGCGTGGTCGACGTAGAGGCGGGCGCCGTTGGTCAGGATCATGTTGGCCGCGCCCACCTCGTCGGCGTCCACCACCGGCGGCGGGCCGGAGGCCCGGCTCAGATCGAAACCGCGGGCATCGCGCAGCGGCGACTCCACCTCGTAGTCCCACCGGGTGCGCTTGGCGCGCTGGATACCGGCGGCAGCGGCGTAGGCCAGCACCGCCTGGGTGGAGGTCAGGATGGGGTTGGCGGTCGGATCCGACGGTGACGAGATGCCGTACTCCACCTCGGTTCCGATGATCCGCTGCATATCCGACAGCCTAGTGGGGCGTTGCGGCGGCGGCGGCGGCCACTAGGGTGACGTTTCCATGGGAGAGCCGCCAGACAGCTACGCCGCCGACCGATGGTTCCTCAGCCGCGGCCTGCCGGCGGTGGTGCGCAGATCCGCGCTCCTGCGCAGAGTGTGGAGCCGGTCGGCCCCGGCGCTGGCCGGGTTGGCCACTATTGCCCTCAATTCGGTTGTGATCGTGGCGATCTCCGGTCAGCACACCATTGACATCGCCGGCCGACCTGATCTGGCCGAAAGTGTCGTGCTCGGGCTGCTGGCGTTCGCCCCGATTCTCGCCGTTGTGATCGGTTGGCTGGTATCGAACATCGAGTCTCCCGCCCGGCGGTCGGCGGTGGGCACCGCGGCACTGGCGGCGATCGCCCTCGGCGGATTGTTGGGCGGCCCGAGCCAGCGACCGCTGGCCAATTGGGTGCTGTTCGGTGTTGCGGTGGCGGTGATTCTGGTGCTGACCGCCACGGGTGTCGGCTCGATCCTGGGCTGGATCGGCGAACTGACGCTGTCGAATCTGGCGGCGACCGCCGGGATGTTCGTCCGTGCGTTACCGGTGGTACTGCTGACATTCCTGGTGTTCTTCAACACCTATGTCTGGCTGATGACCTCGCTGATCTCCCGAGGACGGCTCTGGCTCGGGATGGGCTTTCTGTTCCTCGTGGCAGGAAGTTTCCTGGTCTCGACCACGCTGGAGAAAGTGCGGCCGCTGCTGGCCGGCGGCGAGGTCAGTGCGCAGGATGACTCAGACCTGATCGGCACCCCGTTCGCCGACCTCCCGGACCCACCGGTGAGCGAACCGCTATCGATACCGGAGCGCGCGAACACGGTGTTCGTGGTGGCGGCCTCCCAATTGGTGCACGTACTCACCGTCGCAGCCATGACCGGCACCGTGTTCTTCGTGCTGGGAATGATTCTGGTGAGCCCACCGGTGCTGGACGCCTGGACCCGGGGCAAAGGAAGGTCCGATGGCGAGTTCCTGGGAATGACGTTGCCGATCCCCGACTCGCTGATCCAGACCACGATGCTGCTCTCAGCCATCACGTTCATGTACCTGGCGGCCAAGGTGGTGACCGACAACCAGTATCGAGCCCAATTCCTGGACCCGATGATCGCCGACTTACGAACCACGCTGGTCGCCCGCAACCGCTATCGCGGGAGTCATTAACCCATGCGCGAGGTCCTGATCATCCTGATCAGCCTGGCCATCGGCGCCGGCCTCCGGCTCAGCGGGCGACTGCCGGACAACGCCAATGCCGCCTTCGGCGGCTGGGTGATCAATGTGGCGCTGCCGGCCGCGGCCCTGCTCAATGTCCACGGAGTTCAGTTCCGCCCGGACTGGTGGCTGGCAGCCGCGACGCCCTGGATCGGTGTGCTGCTGGCGGTGCTGGTGTTCGTTCCGCTCTGTCGCGCCGTCGGCTGGTCACGGGAGCGTGCCGGGGCCCTGATCCTCGTCGCAGGGTGGGGCAACACATCGTTCGTCGGCCTCCCGATGATCGCCACGCTAGCCGGCTCGCAATGGCTGGGACTGGGCATCGTGATCGACCTCTTCGGTTCCTATCTGGCGTTGTCGACCCTCGGCATCGCGATCGCGACGGTGGCTGGTGAGGGCCACTTCGACGTTCGGGAAGTCGTCAAACGGATCGCGACGTTCCCGCCCTTTCTGGCGATCCTCCTTGCGCTGGCCACCAATCACCTGTCCCGGCCGGACTGGCTCAATGACCTGTTGTCCACGCTGGCAGCCACGCTGACACCGATCGCTCTGGCCGCGGTCGGGTTCGCCCTCCGTCCTGACCGGCTCGCCGGTCGAATCACGGCGGTGCTGGCGGGTTTGGGGTTCCGCCTCGTATTGGCCCCGCTGGCTGTCGTCGGCATGTACCTCGCGATCGGTGCCGCCGGCGATCCGGTCGCCAAGGTGGCCATGCTCGAGATGGCGATGCCGCCGATGCTGGGCGCAACAGTCATCGCCATGAATCACGACCTCGAACCCGACCTGGTCGCGCTGATCATCGGCATCGGGGTTCCGGTGGCGCTGCTGACCGCATCCGCATGGTGGTACCTCATCGAACGGCTATGACCCTGGTCGACGACTCGGACAACCGCGCGTCACAATGGTCGAATGATGAACGGTGGCGATGTCTTCGGTAAGCGCTACGGCGAGGTTCTGCTGATCCGGATGGGCGCCGCCGGTCCGGAAGCGACCGTGTACAACACCTTTCCGCTCAACGACTGCCCAGCCGAACTCTGGGACGCGCTCGACGCCGAGGCCATCGCGAAGGAGAACGGCGCCGCGGCCG
Source organism: uncultured Mycobacterium sp. (assembly GCA_964483865.1). Lineage (GTDB taxonomy): Bacteria > Actinomycetota > Actinomycetes > Mycobacteriales > Mycobacteriaceae > Mycobacterium. Next base: position 19,222 of record CAZADG010000038.1, read on the forward strand.
CCCTGCTCAACGGCCCCCGCTATTGGCTGATGAGCCGGATCGGCAAGAAGGCCGGAGAACCACAGCCCGTCAAGAATTTCGGCGGGATCGAGATGATCGAACAGGCCACGGTGCAGATGGCCTCGAACAACCCCGCGCCGTACAGCGTCAACCAAGTCGACCGGCGCGCGGTGTTCACCTTCGACGCCGGACGTCCGGTGTTCGAGCTCGTCGATCCCGACGGGCGGCGCTGGGTGATGCAGACCTACAGCCAGGTCGTCGACAAAGGCCTCGCGCTCGAGGACCTACCGGGCCTGGCGTCGCGACTCAGCGTGCCCGCGGGATGGCGCTACGAAACGCGAACGCTCACAGAGCCGTTGACCGTTGACACCACCAACACCGTCGCGCACGTCATGCAGGACGAACTGACCAACACCTACTCACTGCAGGCCTGAGCACAGCGGACTACAGGTACTGCCCCAGGTTCGATTCGGTGTCGATCGCCCGGCTGGCCGACGAGCTCTTCCCGGTGACAAGCGTGCGGATGTAGACGATCCGCTCGCCCTTCTTGCCCGAGATCCGGGCCCAGTCATCGGGGTTGGTGGTGTTGGGCAGGTCCTCGTTCTCGGCGAATTCGTCGACGATCGAATCCAGCAGATGCTGGATTCGAAGGCCGTGCTGGCCGGTGTCGAGGACCGATTTGATCGCGTACTTCTTGGCCCGGTCGACGACGTTCTGGATCATCGCCCCCGAGTTGAAATCCTTGAAGTACATGACCTCCTTGTCACCGTTGGCGTAGGTGACCTCGAGGAAGCGGTTATCGTCGATTTCGGCGTACATCCGGTCAACGACCTTCTCGATCATCGCCTTAATGCACAGCCCCCGGTCGCCGCCGAATTCGGCGAGGTCGTCGGCGTGCACCGGAAGGTTCTCGGTGAGGTATTTGCTGAAGATGTCCTGGGCGGCTTCGGCATCAGGGCGCTCGATCTTGATCTTGACGTCCAGTCGGCCGGGCCGCAGGATCGCCGGGTCGATCATGTCCTCCCGGTTGGAGGCACCGATGACGATGACGTTCTCCAAGCCCTCGACCCCGTCGATCTCACTGAGGAGCTGGGGCACCACGGTGGTCTCGACGTCCGAGCTCACGCCGGTCCCGCGGGTGCGGAAAATGGAGTCCATCTCGTCGAAGAACACGATCACCGGAGTTCCCTCCGACGCCTTCTCCCGGGCCCGTTGGAAGATCAGCCGGATGTGGCGTTCGGTCTCGCCGACGAACTTGTTGAGCAGTTCGGGGCCCTTGATGTTGAGGAAGTAGGACTTGGCCTCGCGGGCGTCGTCGCCGCGGACCTCGGCCATCTTCTTGGCCAGCGAGTTGGCCACGGCCTTGGCGATCAGCGTCTTGCCGCAACCGGGCGGACCGTACAGCAGCACGCCCTTGGGCGGGCGCAGCGAGTACTCGCGATAGAGCTCCTTGTGCAGGAACGGGAGCTCGACGGCGTCGCGGATCTGCTCGATCTGTCGGGTCAGGCCGCCGATGTCGCTGTAGGCGACATCGGGAACTTCTTCGAGGACCAGGTCTTCGACCTCAGCCTTGGGGATCCGTTCGAATGCGTACCCGGCCTTGGTGTCGACGAGCAGCGAATCCCCCGGGCGCAGCTTGCGCGGGCGCTGATCGTCGTCCAGCGCGTCAGCCACCTCCGGGTCCATGGCCTCGGCGGCGACCAGTGGCTCGGCCAGCCAAACGATCCGTTCCTCGTCGGCATGTCCGACGACCAGCGCCCGGTGTCCGTCGGCCAGCACCTCACGCAGGGTGCTGATCTCGCCGACGGCCTCGAAGTGGCCGGCCTCCACCACCGTCAGCGCCTCGTTGAGCCGGACCGTCTGCCCCTTCTTGAGCTGGCCGACCTCGATATTGGGAGAGCAGGTCAGCCGCATCTTGCGCCCCGAGGTGAACACGTCAACGGTGTCGTCGTCGTGGGAACCGAGCATCACACCGTAGCCACTCGGTGGCTGTCCCAGCCGGTCGACCTCCTCGCGCAGCGCGAGCAGTTGCTGGCGCGCTTCCTTGAGGGTGTCCATGAGCTTGGCGTTACGGGCCCCCAGCGAGTCGATCCGGGCCTCCAGCTGCTGCACCTCTCGGGAGCGCTGGCCGCCGCTGACACTCTTCAGCTGTTCGCGGAGGATCGAGGCCTCGCGGCGCAGGTGCTCCAACTCGGCGGCGTCGACATCATCAGCCCGCTCAGAGGCGCCAAACCCATCAGAGGAACGGTGTGACTCGGTCATATACGGCTCCTTCCGCGCACCTAGCCTGGTGCGGTGGATACCCCAACGCTACCGGCGATTGAACCTTCATGGGCGATCAGACAATTTCGACACTCTGACATCGCTGTTAACCTTCGATGAGACTGTAGGCAGAAGAAAGGACAGTCGTGAGCGCAAAACTCCTCGCCACGTGCATGACGGCAACCATGATCGCCGGTGGAGCCGCGACGGCCGTGACGGCGGTGGTTTCGATCACGCCGATTGCCTCCGCCCCCGTTCAATCGTTCGAGGTTGCTCCGGTGGTGTTCGGCGCGCCGTTGCCGCTGGATCCGGCCGCAGACGTGCCGAGCGCAGACCAACTCAACGGCGTCCTGCTCGGCCTGGCCGACCCCAACGTTCCGTTCGCCAACAAGGGCTACCTGGTGGAAGGCGGCATCGGCCGGATCGAGGCCAAGACCGCCGATGCCCTGATGCGCAGCGCGGTCGCCAAGGGCCAGGTGCCGTTGAACTTCACCGTCGGCGCCATCACCCCGGTGGCGCCCGGGGCGGCCACGGCCACCGTGACCGCTGCCGGGCCGGCCATGGCGCCGACCACCCAGAGCGTCACATTCGTCGACCAGGGCGGCTGGAAGCTGTCCCGGGCGTCGGCGAGCACGGTGCTGGCTATCTTCGGCAGCTAGCCTGACCTCCCCCGGCGCGTGTGGATCGGGTGGCTCGAGTTCGACATCCTGCTCGGCGACGTGCGGTCGCTGAAGGGGAAGCGATCGCTGGTGCGGCCGATCGTCGCGGAGTTGCAACGCCGATTCGCGGTGTCCGCGGCCGAGACCGGCTGGCTGGACCTGCATCGCCGGGCGGGGATCGGGGTTGCCGCGGTGGCTGCCGACCGAGCCCACCTGGTGGACGTCCTGGATGCCGCCGAACGAATGGTGGCAGCCCGGCCGGAGATCGAATTGCTTTCGGCGCGAAGAGGTTTGATTCGTAGCGACGACTGATTCCATCTCGTCGACCGACCGGCGCCCATCTAGCCGACCGCCGCGCGGCCCTTCTTGCGCAGCGGCGTCGGCGTCACCGTCCCCGGGGCCAGTCGGCGCGCGGAGATCAGGAACGCGGTGTGGCCGCGCATATTGTGCTGGGGCCTTACCGCCAAGCCGACGACGTTCCAGCCACGCTGCATCGTCTCCCACGACCTCGGCTCGGTCCAGCACTGCTGCTCACGCAACGCCTCGACTGTCCTGGACAACTGGGTGACGGTCGCGACGTAGATGACCAGGACACCGCCCGGCACCAGCATCCGCGCCACTGCGTCGAGCACCTCCCACGGTGCGAGCATGTCCAACACCGCCCGGTCCACTGAGGCGTCGGCGAGGTCGGACTCGGCGACGTCACCGATGACCAGATCCCAGGTATCGGGCTGCTGCCCGAAGAAGGTGTCCACATTGCGCCGGGCGTGCTCGGCATGGTCATCACGCACCTCGTAGGAGATCACCCGCCCGGCCGGGCCGACCGCACGCAGCAACGAGCAGGTCAGTGCTCCGGAGCCTGCGCCGGCCTCCAACACACAGGCGCCGGGAAAGATGTCGCCCTCGTGGATGATCTGGGCGGCGTCCTTGGGATAGATCACCTGGGCGCCACGCGGCATCGACATCACGTAGTCGATCAGTAGTGGGCGCAACACCAGGAACGCGTCGCCGTTGGTCGCCTTGACCACGCTGCCCTCGGGCGAGCCGATCACCGAGTCGTGGGCCACGATTCCCCGGTGGGTGTGAAACTCGCCCCCCGTCTTGAGGACCATCGTGTAGTGCCGGCCCTTGGCATCGGTCAACTGGACCCGGTCACCGACCGCGAACGGACCCGTCCTACGCGGAGAACTGTCCTCTTCGCCGGCGCTCACAGCCGATCAGCCTGCCATACCGCTCAGGCGCCGTTGCACACTCCCGAACCGCGGATCGCGTCGCCGTAGACCTTCATCGTGGCGTTGTTGGCGTTGATCACACCGGACGGCAACCGCCGGGCGACCTTGTCGCTGATCTGGGTGAGCTGGTACCAGAGGTGGAAGAACGAGTCACCATGGAACAGCGGCGAATACTTGCTCTGGTCCGGGTAGTTCGTGATGTAGAGGGTATGTACCCGCGGGTCGAGGAATGCCGCCGACTGGTCGAGGTTGGCCTTGAGCACATTCGCCGCTCCCTGCACGTTGTTGCCGGAGTCGAGTTCCCACGCGTCGAAGTTGTCGTGCAGTGCCCGCTGAAAGCCCCAGGATTGAGCGCTCAACGAGTCGTACTGGGCGTTGAACCACTGGCAGGCGTCGCGTTCAGCGTCGACCATCTGCGGTGTGACCCGGTTCTGCCACAGGTTGTACGGGAAGACCGTGTAGTTCGGCGACCACCCGGAGGGGTAGGGCACGAAGACCGGCAGTGACGCGTCATCCGCATGGGCAACTGAGGGGGCGGCCAGAGTGGTGGTTACGGCCACGGCGGCGCAACCCACGACCGTTGCGACCCGCGTGACGACCGTTCTCCAGTTGGCGATCATCCGACGATTATCTTCAACCGGCACGATTCGCTACGCAGAATAGGCAATTCCGGTTCTACAGCAGGCTGGTGGCGAACGCGACTGCGATACCGCCGATGGCGGCGACGACGTCTTCGGCGATGGCGACCGGCCGATCGCGGCCGCCGTTGGCCGCGACCAAGCGGGTGCGGGCCGCGTAGCCACCCACCGTGCCGATCACCGCGCCGATCAAGCCGGCACCGAGGCTGCCCCAACGGTATCCCCAGGCCGTGCCGAGCACCGCGGCGGCGAAGGCGCCGGTGGCCAGTCGGACCAGGAACTGCGGAGCGGACTTGCGACTGGGCAGGGTGGGCATCTTGTCGCTGATCAGCTCGGCCACCGCGATGACGGTCAGTACCGCCACTACTGCCCAGTGCCCCATCCAGGATGCCCAGGTGCCGTCCAGATTGATCCAGTGCAGAAACGCCGCCCAGGCCACCACGGCCGGCGCGGTGAAGGCCCGCAGACCGGCGACCACGCCGATCAGCAGAGCCAGCAACAGGACGAGCGCGTGCGTCATGGGAGGGGACGCTAGCACGCTCAGAAGCGGCAGAACCTCACGTCGGAGGCCAGGATCGCCTTGGCGCCGATGGCGGCCAGCTGATCCATGATGGCGTTGACGTCGCGGCGCGGCACCAACGCACGGACGGCCACCCACTCCGGGTCGGCCAGTGGAGCGATCGTCGGGGATTCCAGGCCCGGGGTGATCGCCGTGGCCCGCTCGACGAGATGCCGGGGGCAGTCGTAGTCCAGCATCAGGTACTGCTGACCGAACACCACACCCTGAACTCTGGCGGCCAATTGGTCGCGGGCGGCGGTCCGACTGCCGTCGCTCGCGCCCTCCCCCGGGCTGTCGCGTTCGATCAACACCGCCTCGGAATCGCAGAGCGGCTCCCCGAACGCCGCCAGGTGGTGCATGCTCAGCGTCCGTCCCGATCCGACGACATCGGCGATCGCGTCGGCTAGTCCGAGTTGCACCGAGATCTCCACCGCACCGTCGAGCCTGATGACGGTGGCCTCTATGCCGTTGGCCGCCAAATCCTTTCGCACCAGATTGGGATACGCGGTGGCGATCCGCTTGCCGGCCAGGTCGGCGACCGTCCAGGTCCGGCCGGCCGGGGCGGCGTAGCGGAAACTGGACGACCCGAATCCCAGCGCCAGCCGTTCACGCACCGGCGCCCCGGACTCGGCAGCCAGGTCCCGGCCGGTGATGCCCAGATCCAGGTCGCCGGACCCGACGTAGATGGCGATGTCCTTCGGCCGCAGAAAGAAGAACTCGACGCCGTTGGCCGGGTCGATGACGGTGAGGTCCTTGGGATCGCTGCGGCGCCGGTAGCCCGCTTCGGAAAGGATCTCGGCGGCGGACTCTGACAGCGCCCCCTTGTTGGGTACCGCGACACGCAACATGGCCAACCCCTACAGCTTCCGGTAGACGTCGTCGAGCCCCAGTCCGCGGGCGATCATCAGCACCTGCGTCCAGTACAGCAACTGGCTGATCTCCTCGGCCAGCGCCTCATCGGGCTCGTGCTCGGCGGCCAGCCACACCTCACCGGCCTCTTCGAGGATCTTCTTGCCGAGGGTGTGCACCCCGGCGTCCAAAGCAGCGACCGTCGCGCTGCCGGCCGGACGGGTGCGGGCGCGTTCACCCAATTCGGCGAACAGCTCCTCAAAGGTCTTCACGGACCGAAATTGTCCCACGTAGGCCCGCGTAGGGCCGAAGCGCTACTGCGTGAGGCCGTGTTCCAGCACCACACGCAACTGGTCGAGCATCCGATCGGTCCCGGCGTCGTCGTTGCGCGCTTGCTTCAACGCCATCCCCCAGACCAACCCCGTCAACATGTCTGCGAGCCCGTCGGGGATCCGGGTGATCTCGCCGCGATGCACCGCCGCGCCGACCGCGGCGCGGACGAAACGCTCGATCAGGGCGGCGGCTTCGCCGTCGCGGGCCGGCAGATGCTCGACATCCATCGCCGACTGCACCAGGAAACGGGCCAGCGACGGGCCGGAGTCACCGTCGTGGACCGCCGCCTTGATGAAGGTCAGGATCTGCCCGGCCAGAGTGGGCGCGTCCGAGGCGGTGTGGATGGCGTCCAGTACGGCATCGCCGACCCGGCAGACGACGGCGTCGTACAGTGCGGCCTTACTGGTGAAGTAGTTGTTGATCGCGGGTCTGGTGAGCCCGATCTCCACCGCGATCGCCTGAAAGGTGGCGGCCTCATAGCCGTACTCGGCGAAGACCTTCTGGGCCGCCTCCAGGATGCGCTGCCGGGTTACGGCGGAGTCGCTGGCGCGCGGACGTCCCCGGCGCCGCGCGGGGGCCCACGAAGTCTCTGTCATGGAAGGTCTCCTGGTGAATCGTCACTGCACCTTCGCCTAGGACTTCCCGATCTGACCGGCGCCGAAACGTGACCGCCCAGTGTGTGTGGAGGGCTATGCCATCTCGTCGGCGGTCATGTCCTCCAGGGCGACACCTTTGGTCTCGTGCACCCAGATCCAGACGAACACGAACGACAGCACCGCGCACAGGGCGTAGAACCCGTAGGCCGCACCCAGGATGTTCCGCAGGCCGGGGAAGGTGACGGTGATCAGCCAATTGGCGGCCCACTGGCCGGCGGCGGCGAGGCCGAGGGCGGCGGCGCGGATCCGGTTGGGGAACATCTCGCCGAGCAGCACCCACACCACCGGGCCCCACGACATACCGAAGGCCACCACGAAGAGGTTGGCCGCGACAAGTGCGATCGGCCCGGTGACGTCACCGAGTTGCGGGGTGCCGTTGACCTGCTCGGCGGTGCCGAAGATGATCGCCATGGTGGCCAGCGTGATCGCCATGCCGGCCGAACCGATCAGCAGCAGCGGCTTGCGGCCGATCTTGTCGATCAGCGCGATGGCGACCAGCGTGGTGGCGATGTTGACCACCGAGGTGATCACGGTGATCACGAAGGCCCTGCTCTCGTCGAATCCAACGGCCTCCCACAGCACGTTGGAGTAGTAGAAGATCACGTTGATTCCGACGAACTGCTGGAAGATCGACAGGCCCAGGCCCACCCACACGATCTTGTAGACGCCGCCGGTGGGCTTACGAAGGTCCTTCCACGACGGCTTGGTCTCGCCGGCCAATGTGCGCTGGATCCGGTCGATGGTGATGTCGAGGTTCTTCTCGCCGAGCAGCAGGGTGAGGACCTTGCGGGCCTCCGGAATGCGATGGCGCGCAACGAGATAACGAGGAGACTCCGGGATGGTGTAGGCGAGTGCGCCGTAGATGACCGCCGGGATGGCCATCATGAGGAACATCCACCGCCATGCCTCCAGCCCTAGCCACAACTCCTTGTCGGCGCCGCCGGCGAGGTGTGCCAGCAGGTAGTCAATGGCGAGAGAAGCGAAAATGCCCGTGACGATGGCCAATTGCTGCAGCGAGCCGAGTCGGCCGCGGATCCTCGCCGGTGACGTTTCGGCGATGTACGCGGGCGCGATCACCGAGGCGACGCCGACGCCGACGCCCCCGACGATTCGGAACAGCACGATCATCCAGACGCTGCCCGCCAGACCCGCGCCGATGGCACTGATCAAGAACAACACCGCGGCGAGCTTCATCACCGCGATCCGGCCGATCTTGTCGGCCAGGCGTCCGGCGGTCATTGCACCTGCCGCCGCACCCAGCAGAGCGGAGGCCACCGCAAACCCCAGCGAGGCGTCGTTGATGCCGAAGTGCTTCTGGATCGAGGCGACTGCGCCGTTGATCACCGCGCTGTCATAGCCGAACAACAGGCCGCCCAGAGCGGCCACCGACGCGATCCGAACCGCACCGCGACCGGAGCCGGCGTCCTCCTCGTCGAAAATTGACGGGGCATCACTGGTGGGCCCTTGACCAGCCATCTAGAGTCCCTTCCGCAGCGTGAGCAAACATTCCCCCACCAACGATTGCACAACAGGACTCTGTAGACACCGAAATATCGGTAACGCCGAGCGGTCGGGTCAGACCAGTGTTTCGGGATCGAGTTGCAGGTCCTCGTAGACCCGCCGAAGCGCCCCGATGTCGAGGCCTGCCAGTGACGACACCTGCCGTCGACGGGGACCACCCGGCACCGCCACATCGTTGGGAACCACCAGGACCGGGCAGCCAGCGCTCTCCGCCGACGCCGTGCCGGTGACGGAGTCCTCGATGGCCAGGCAGTGCGCCGGGTCGACACCGAGCAGGGCGGCTGCCTGCCGGTAGGGGTCCGGTGCCGGCTTACCGCGGGGCACCTCGTCGCCACACACGCTGGCCGAGAAGTAATGCCGTCCGATGCTGTTGAGTGCCCGCTCGGTCAGCGCCCGGCGGGTGTTGGTGACCAGCGCCATCGGCACACCGGCACCGGCGATCTCGTCGAGCAGTTCGCGGGCGCCCGGACACCACGGCAATCCGCCGTCGAACAGGTCGCCGGTGATCTCGTGCAGCCAGTCGGCGGTGGCCGCCATGTGCGCCGGATCCTGCTCGAGGCCGAGATCGGTGTAGACGATCTTCATGACGCTCTCGGCCGAGCCGCCGACGGTGGATTCCCTTATCCCAGGGGTTATTTCGCCGCCGAACTTGCGGTACAGCTCCTGGATGGCGATGTCCCAGAGCTTCTCGGAGTCGACGAGCGTGCCGTCCATATCGAAGAGAACGGCTCTCATACGGGAAAGGCTAGCGCACCCCGACGATCCGGCTCATTGGTCGGTGGCGGCTGTGGCCGGAAGGGCCCGCATACCCTGCACGCAGCGGGGGAATTCCTCGAGGCGGCGCGCGATCGCGGAGATTGTGCGGACATGTTCACATCGTCGCCGCGGGGTGTGACATTTGTGCCCGAAGGCTGAGTCAGTCCTCCGGGTTGTAGCCGAGATTGGGGTTCAGCCAGCGCTCGGCTTCCTGCAACGTCCAACCCTTGCGTCGCGCGTAGTCGGCGACCTGGTCTTGGGCCAGCCGACCGACCACGAAGTACTGCGACTGCGGGTGCGAGAAGTACCAGCCGCTGACGGCGGCCCCGGGCCACATGGCCATCGACTCGGTCAGCTCGATACCGGTCCGCTCGGTGACATCCATCAGCTCGAACAGCGTCGCCTTCTCAGTGTGTTCGGGGCAGGCCGGGTAGCCGGGGGCGGGCCGGATTCCGCGGTACTTCTCGGCGATCAGTGCCTCGTTGTCCAGCTGCTCGTCCGGCTGGTATCCCCAGAACTCGGTGCGGGCGCGCTGGTGCATCCGTTCTGCGAACGCCTCCGCGAGCCGGTCGGCGAGGGACTCCAGCAGGATGGCGCTGTAGTCGTCGTTGGCCGCCTTGAACTCGGTGACCTTCTCTGCGCTGCCGAGCCCGGCGGTGACGGCGAAGGCGCCGAGGTAGTCGGCCAGACCGGTCGCCTTGGGGGCGATGTAGTCGCCCATCGACCGGTTCGGGATGCCGTCCCGGTGCTGGCCCTGCTGGCGGAGGTTCCGCAAGGTGGCCAGCACCTCGGTCCGGGTGTCATCGGTATAGACCTCGATATCGTCACCGACGGCGTTGGCCGGGAAGAAACCGATCACCCCCGCAGCCGTCAGCCACTTCTCCTTGATCAGGGTGTCGAGCATGGCCTGGGCGTCCTCGTACAGCTTTCGCGCGGCATCGCCGGCAACCGGGTTGTTCAGGATGTCGGGGAATCGGCCCTTCATCTCCCAGGCATTGAAGAACGGCTGCCAGTCGATGTATTCGCGGAGCTCGGCGAGGTCGTAGTCCTCGAACACCCGCACGCCGAGACCCTGAGCGGGCGCCGGCGGCGTGTAGCCGTCCCAGTCGATCGGCGTCCGGTTGGCGCGGGCCTTCTCCAGCGTCAGCATCGGCCGCTCGTTCTTCTCCGCATGTCGTTCGCGCAGCGACGCGTAGTCCTTCTCGGTGGCCTCCAGCAGCGCCGGCCGCTGCTTGTCGTCCAGGAGCGCGGCGGCAACCGGCACCGAACGGGACGCGTCCTTCACCCAGATCACCGGGCCGGACCGGCGCGGGGAGATCTTCACCGCCGTGTGGGCGCGTGAGGTGGTCGCCCCGCCGATCAGCAGCGGGATCGTCAACCCCTCGCGTTCCATCTCGACGGCGAAGTTGACCATCTCGTCCAGGGACGGGGTGATCAGCCCGGACAACCCGATGATGTCTGCGTTGTGCTCCTTGGCGGCGTCGAGGATCTTCTGCGCCGGGACCATCACACCGAGGTCGATCACGGTGTAGTTGTTGCACTGCAGGACGACGCCGACGATGTTCTTGCCGATGTCGTGAACGTCGCCCTTGACGGTCGCCATGATGATGGTGCCGTTCGTCGATTCGGCATCGCCGGGCTTCTTCTCGGCCTCGATGTAGGGCAGCAGATATCCGACGGCCTTCTTCATCACCCGGGCCGATTTGACCACCTGGGGCAGGAACATCTTGCCGGCGCCGAACAGGTCGCCGACGACATTCATCCCGTCCATCAGCGGACCCTCGATCACCTCGATCGGGCGGCCGCCCGCGGCGGCGATCTCGGCCCGCAGTTCCTCGGTGTCATCGTCGACGTGGGCGTCGATCCCTTTGACGAGAGCATGCGTAATACGTTCGCGGACAGGAAGACTGCGCCATTCGGCAGCGGCCGGATCCTCGGACTGCTCAGTGCTGTTGAACCGCTCGGCGATCTCCAGCAGTCGTTCAGTGGCGTCCTCGCGACGGTTCAGGACGACGTCTTCGATGCGTTCGCGCAACTCGGGGTCGATCGAGTCATACGGCACCAGCGCGCCGGCGTTGACGATGCCCATGTCCAGGCCGGCCCTGATGGCGTGGAACAGAAACACCGCGTGGATGGCCTCGCGGACGGGGTTGTTGCCCCGGAACGAGAAAGACACGTTGGAGATACCGCCGGAGATGTGCACCCCGGGGAGGTTCTCCTTGATCCAGGCGCAGGCCTCGATGAAGTCCGTCCCGTAGGTGGCATGCTCCTCGATCCCGGTGGCCAGCGCGAAGACGTTCGGGTCGAAGATGATGTCCTCGGCCGGGAATCCGACCTCCTCGGTGAGGATCCGGTAGGCCCGTCCGGTGATCTGTTTGCGCCGTTCCAGGTTGTCGGCCTGCCCGTCTTCGTCGAAGGCCATCACCACCACGGCAGCGCCGTACTTGCGGCACAGTCGGGCCTCCCGGACGAACTTCTCCTCGCCCTCCTTCAGCGAGATCGAGTTGACGATCGGCTTGCCCTGCACGTTCTTCAGGCCCGCCTCGATGACCTCCCACTTGGAGGAGTCGATCATCACCGGAACCCGGCTGATGTCCGGTTCGGCCGCGATCAGCTTGGTGAACCGGTCCATCGCGGCGACGCCGTCGATCATGCCCTCGTCCATGTTGATGTCGATGACCTGCGCTCCGACCTCGACCTGCTGCAGCGCCACCGAGAGCGCGGTGTCGTAGTCCCCGGCCTTGATCAGGTTGCGAAACCGGGCGGAACCGGTGATGTTGGTGCGCTCACCGATGTTGACGAACAGGGAGTCGTCGGTGATGTTCAGCGGTTCCAGTCCGGAAAGCCGGGTGGCGACCTCGATCTCCGGCACCGGGCGAGGAGCCTTGCCCTCCACGACCTTGGCTATCTCGGCGATGTGCGGCGGCGCCGTCCCGCAGCAACCGCCGACCAGGTTGACCAGTCCGGCCTCGGCGAACTCGGCGATGTAACCGGCCTGACGCTCCGGGGATTCGTCGTACTCGCCGAATGCGTTGGGCAGGCCGGCATTCGGGTAGCAGGAGACGAAAGTGTCTGCAATCCGGGACATCTCGGCGATGTAGGGCCGCATCTCCGGCGCGCCAAGGGCGCAGTTGAGGCCGACCGCGATCGGCTTGGCGTGCCGGATCGCGTTCCAGAACGCCTCAGTCACCTGGCCGGACAGTGTCCGTCCGGAGGCGTCGGTGATGGTGCCCGAGATGATCACCGGCCAGCGGCGTCCGCGCTCCTCGAACAGCGTCTCGACGGCGAACACCGCCGCCTTGGCGTTCAGCGAGTCGAAGATCGTCTCGATGATGATGAGGTCCGAGCCGCCGTCGACCAGACCGTTGGCCGCTTCGAGGTAGGCGGCAACCAGCTGGTCGTAGGAGACGTTGCGGGCACCCGGATCGTTGACGTCAGGCGAGATCGACGCGGTCCGGGTCGTCGGGCCGATGGCGCCGGCGACATAACGGGGCTTGTCCGGGGTGCTGAACTCGTCGCAGACCTTGCGGGCCAGGGCGGCGCCGGCGTAGTTCAGTTCGTAGGCCAACTCGTGCATGTCGTAATCGGCGAGCGAGACCGAGTTCGAGTTGAAGGTGTTGGTCTCCAGGATGTCCGCTCCCGCCTCGAGATACTCGCGGTGGATACCTTCGATGAGCTTCGGCTGGGTCAGGGTGAGCAGGTCGTTGTTGCCCTGCAG
>CAZADG010000039.1:0-31423 GCA_964483865.1 uncultured Mycobacterium sp.
GGGCGGCGGTTTTCTCCAGACCGTCGGTGACGTCGCGGCTGCGGGGCTTGAGATCTGGGGTGTCGCTCATGGGTCAAGTATGACCTGCTGGTGGTGGCCGCCAAAATCGCTATCCCATACCCCCGAGGGGTATGGGATACACTGGCGCCATGAACTCCGCGCCCCACGGCTACTCGGCCGACAAGGACAATTACGCCAAGCGTCTGCGCCGGATCGAGGGCCAGGTACGCGGCATCGCCAAGATGATCGACGAGGACAAGTACTGTATCGACGTCCTGACCCAGATCAGTGCTGTCAACAGCGCGCTGCAGTCGGTGGCGCTCGGCCTGCTCGACGAACACCTCAGCCACTGCGTCAGTCACGCTGTCGAGGCTGGGGGCGAGGAGGCCGACAAGAAGCTTGCGGAGGCTTCCGCCGCGATCGCCCGGCTGGTGCGGTCCTAGCCGGTCTCGGGCGGGTCTCGAACCGGGTCCACCGGCGCGTCGGGACGTGATGCCGACCCGTTGTTGCCGATAACGTGGTCGGGGGGCGCTTCGGGATGGCCCTTCACGGACCGCCCTCTACGGACCTAATGACACTCGACGTGCCCGCACCCCCGCGCTCCGGCCCCTGGACACCACGGGTCGCGCTCGCGCTGGTCGTACTGGCCGCGGCTGCCTTCGTCTACGTGACCGCGGAGATCATGCCGGTGGGCGCGCTACCGGCGATCGCCGCGGATCTCGGTGTCAGCGAGGCCATGGTTGGGACACTGTTGGCCAGCTATGCACTGGTCGCCGCGGTGGCCACCGTTCCCTTGGTGCGCCTCACGTCACGTTGGCCGCGTCGGCGAACCCTGCTGCTGACCCTGGCTGTGCTCACCGTGTCGCAGTTGATCTCGGCGTGCGCGCCGAACTTCGCTGTTCTGTCGCTCGGCCGGGTGATGTGTGCGCTGACCCACGGTTTGATGTGGTCGGTGGTCGCGCCGATCGGCGCCCGGCTGGTCCCGGCCACCCATGCGGCAAGGGCGACGATGGCCGTCTACGTCGGTACCGGGCTGGCCCTGGTGGTGGGTAGTCCGCTGACCGCGGCGTTGAGTGAAATGTGGGGCTGGCGGCTGGCCGTGGTGGCGATCACCGCGGCCGCCGCGGCGGTGCTGGTCGCAGCCCGGCTGGCTCTTCCGCAGATGGCGCTGGCCGCGGGCGACAAGGCGGCGGGCACCCCGCCGGTTTGGCATCACCGCAACCGGCGTCTGCTCACCATGTGCCTGCTCACCCTGGTCGGGGTCACCGGACATTTCATCTCCTACACCTTCATCGTGGTGATCATCCGCGATGTCGTGGGCGTTGAGGGGCCGCATCTGGCCTGGTTGCTGGCGGTCTACGGGATTGCCGGACTGTCCGCCATGGCGCTGCTCGCCCGACCGGGGGACCGGCATCCGAAGGCCGCGATCGGGGGTTGTCTTGCGGGGCTGACGCTGAGTTTCGCGGTGCTGGCAGGCCTCGCATTGACCAATCGAATCTCTCCCGCGTCGATGCTGGTGGGGGTCATCGCGATCGTGGCCTGGGGTGCCACCGCCACCGCGGTGCCGCCGATGCTGCAGTCTGCGGCCATGCGGCACTGTCCGGATGATCCCGACGGCGCATCCGGGCTGTATGTCGCCGCTTTTCAGGTCGGCATCATGGCCGGATCGCTGATCGGGGGGCTGCTCTTCGAACGGGCCGGTGAGGCGGTCATGCTCATCGCGTCGGCGGTGCTGATCGCGGGAGCTTTGATCTGCATGCTGGCGGTGCGGAATCTGTTTCCCAACGTGTCCCTGACCAGCGCGGAGTAACGCTGGTCACCCGGGTGTCGATCATCTGCACAGGTCAGCGCCCTGCGGGGTATCGCCGGGGGGATCGCCGAGGGGCGGACCACCGCCGGTGCTGTGTAACACTGGGACGACACCGAGGAAGCAGAGGAGTTTGGTGATGCGGGTGAGGTGCGCTCTTGCCGCCGCGCTGTGCGTGGTGGGTATGACCGGCGGTGCCGGATCGGCGCTGGCGGACCCGGTGGTACCGCCACCACCTCCACCGCCGGTCGAGCCTGCGCCGGTGCTGTTCCCGCCGCCGCCTCCTCCGCTACCGGGCAATCTCGAGGCTCCCGGGGTGGTTCCGCCGCCCCCGCCGGCGGCACCCGCGCCGGCCGCTGCGGCGCCCGCGCCCGCCCCGGGTGCAGCGCCCGCGCCCGCCGCGGCCGGCGTCCCGACACCGACCCGGGCCCCAGTCCCGACCCTGCCGCAGTCCAGCGAGAACACCAGCACCGTCAAGGGCCAGAACAATTCGCCCTTCACCGGTGATCCGGTTTTCGCGCCCCCGCGCTTCAACCCGGTGAACGGTGCGCTGGTCGGAGTCGCTAAGCCGATCATCATCGACTTCCAAAGGCCGATCGCCGACCGGGCGCTGGCCGAGCAGTCGATCCACATCTCGTCCAGCCCCCCGGTTCCCGGCACCTTCTACTGGACGACCGATACCCAGGTTCGTTGGCGGCCGTACAACTTCTGGCCCGCCGGCACCGTGGTGAACATCGACGCCAGTGGCGCGAAGTCGAACTTCCGGGTGGGCGACTCGCTGATCGCCACCGTCGACGACTCGACCCACCAGATGACCATCACCAGAAATGGCAAGGTGGTGAACACCTTCCCGGTGTCGATGGGCCTGGACGGGAAGTACGACACCAAGAACGGCACCTACTACGTGCTCGAGAAGTTTCCGACCATGATCATGGATTCCTCCACCTACGGGGTCCCGGTGAATTCACCCGACGGCTACAAGCTGAAGGTGGACTGGGCCGTCCGCATCGACAACAGTGGCGGCTTCGTGCACAGCGCCCCCTGGTCGGTGGGCGACCAGGGCAAGCGCAACGTCAGCCACGGCTGTATCAACCTTTCACCGGCCAACGCCAAGTGGTTCTACGACAACTTCGGCAGCGGTGACCCGATCGTGGTGAAGAACTCCGTCGGTCTCTACACCAAGCCGGACGGCGCTGACGACTGGCAGTGGACGCTGTACTGATTCCTGCCCGGTACTAGTTCCAGATCCGGACCCGCTGCTGCGGCTCCAGATACAGGGCGTCGTCCTCGGTGACGTCGAACGCTTCATAGAAGGCGTCGATGTTGCGGATGACTCCGTTGCAGCGGAACTCCGGGGGCGAGTGCGGGTCGACGGCCAGACGCCGAACCGCCTCGGCCGGCCGGGACTTGGTGCGCCAGACCTGGGCCCAGCCGAACAGCACGCGTTGCACGCCGGTAAGGCCATCGATCACCGGCGCGGGCTTGCCGCCCAGGGATAGTCGATAGGCCAGTAGCGCGATCGACAGCCCGCCCAGATCGCCGATGTTCTCGCCGATGGTGAACGGCCCCTGAACATGGGGCGGATCGGGCCGGTCGGCCAGATCCCGCGGCACGTAGGAGTCGTACTGCTCGATCAGCCTGCCGGTACGGGTGCTGAACTCCCGGCGGTCCTCGTCGGTCCACCAGTCGACCAGGTGCCCGTCGCCGTCGTACTTGGAACCCTGGTCGTCGAAGCCGTGACCGATCTCGTGCCCGATCACCGCCCCGATCCCGCCGTAGTTGGCGGCGTCGTCGGCGGCGGCGTCGAAGAACGGCGGCTGCAGGATCGCCGCGGGGAACACGATCTCGTTCATGCCGGGGTTGTAGTAGGCGTTGACGGTCTGCGGCGTCATGAACCATTCGTCGCGGTCGACGGGTCCGGGGAGTTTGGCCAGCTCGCGGTCGGTTTCCACCTCGGCCCCGCGAACAACGTTGCCGTACAGGTCATCGGGGTGAATGACCAGCGCCGAGTAGTCCCGCCACTTCGCCGGGTAGCCGATCTTGGCGGTGAATTTGTCGAGCTTTACCAGCGCGCGTTCGCGGGTCGCCGGCGTCATCCAGTCCAGGTTCGTGATGCTCTCTCGGTAGGCCTCGCGGAGATTGGCCACCAGGACGTCCATCCGCTCCTTGGCCTCCGGCGGGAAGTGTCGTTGGACGTACAACCGGCCGACCGCGTCGCCCATCAGGCTCTGCACCAGGGCAACCGCACGCTTCCAGCGTTCCCGGAGTTCCTCGGTGCCGGTCAGGGTGCGCCCGTAGAACGCGAAATCCTCCTCGACCAAGGCTGAGGTGAGCATCGCGGCCCGCGCGTGGATCAGCCGCCAGCGTGCCCAGTCCAGCCAATCGTCGAACTCCGCATCCGCCCACAACTGTCCGAACGCGGTGAGGTAGTCCGGTTGACGCACGATCACTTCGGCGATCTCATCCGGCGCGCCACCGAGGGCCGCGACCCAGCCGGACCAGTCGAATCCGGGCGCCCACCCGGGTAGCTCGGCGAGGGACCGCACGTTGTAGGAGAGGTCCGCGTCGCGGCGCCGCACCACATCCCAGTGGTTGGCCGCCAGCTTGGTCTCCAGCGCCACGATCCGGCCGGCCCGCTGCGCGAACTCATCGGGCGTCCCGCCGAAGACGATGGCGAACATCGACGCAATATGGGCCGGGTAGGCGCCGAGGATCGCTGCGTGCTGGTCGTCGCGGTAGTAGGACTCGTCGGGCAGCCCCAAGCCGGACTGGGAGAGGTGGAGCAGATAACGCGACGAGTTCTTCGAGTCGGTGTTGACGTAGAGGCCCACACCGCCGCCCACACCGGAGCGCTGCAACCGGCCGACCACGGTGGCCAGCGCGGAACGGTCTGCCGCCCCGTCGATAAGGGTGAGTTCCTCGAGCAGCGGGGCCAGGCCGCGTCGTTCCACCGCCTCCTCGTCGAGGAAGCTGCCGTAGAGGTCGCCGATGCGCTGCTCGTCGGAGCCGGCCGACGCACCCGCTGCTGCTCCGGTGATGATCTCTCGTACCTGCTCCTCGGCGCGGTCGTGGAGCAGCCGGAACGCACCATCGGTGGCCCGGTCGGAGGGCATGACGTACTCGGCGAGCCAGCGGCCATTGACATGCCCGAACAGATCGTCCTGCGGTCGGACCGAGCTGTCGATGTGGGCTAGGTCGATCCCGGAGCGTTGTAGGTCTACCGTCACGCCACCATCTTTACCTGATCCGTTACCTGATCCGGGTGCCCGGTACCCTGCCCTGCATGCCCGAGTCCGACGCCGAAAGCGAACAGATCTCCGGATTCGGGGTGGCCTCCGCGGTCCTGGCTATCGTGGCGATTGCCGCAGTCGCGTTGATCGCGGTGCTGTGGTCCGGACACCGCTCCGCCGCCGCCAGTCGCGACTACCAGGCCAGGGCCATGCAGGCGGCCGCCCAGTGGACCGGAATCCTGATCAACATGAATGCCGACAATGTCGAGGGCGCGATGGCGCAACTTCGGGATGGAACCGTCGGCGATCTCAACACCGGATTCGAAGCCTCCATCGCGCCCTACCGAGATGTGGTCAAGACCCTGCGGTCCAAGACCACCGGCCAGGTGGAGTCGGTGGCGATCGAGGTGACCCACCAGAATCTCGAGAACCAGGCGGGGCAGCGTCCGCCCGCCCCGGCGACGTTGCCGGCCGAACTGGCGGCCCGCACCGACACCGTGCTGGTGGTGGCAACCTCGGTCAGCGAGAACGTCGGAGGGGAGCCGACGACGGTGCGCTGGAACCTGCGTCTGGGTGTTTCCGACGTCGACGGTGTAGCCAAGGTCTCGCGGCTGGAGTCGCTGCGATGAGAAACCTGGCCAGGGTGCTGGCCTTCGACGTGGCTGCACCCATTGCCGCCGTCGGCGCCCTGCTGATGATCGGTGTCATGCTCGGCTGGCCGCTCTGGTGGGTGTCGGTCTGCTCCATCCTGTGCTTCCTCGTCGTCCAGGCCGTGATCGTGAATATCGTTCTCTACCGGCGTGATTCGGTCACCCTGGGGACCGACGACGATACGCCGGGATTGCGACTGGCAGCTGTCGGAATCACAGCCGCTGTGCTGGCCGCCGCGGTAGTGGTCGGCTACATCCGTTGGACGGTGGCCGATCGGGACTTCTCCCGCGACACCCTCGAGGTCGCCCGCATCGCCAGCGAAGTGGCGGAAGCGACCGCGACGTTCAACCCGGCCGACCCTCGGGCCGCCGTCGATCGGGCCGCGGCGATGATGGCTCCGGAGTCTGCCGGGGCGTTCAAGGCCCGGTTCGAGCCTGCCACTGCGGATATGGTCAAGCGCCGGGTGACCGCCAAGGCCGTCACGATCTCGACCGGCCTCGAGGCGCTGACACCTGCGTCGGCAGCGGTCGCGGTTCTGATGCGCGGCACCCAGACCGAACCCAAGCAGCAGCCGAGTACTGCAGTGCTGGCACTGCGGGTGGCGCTGGTCAGGGTCGACGGTGTCTGGAAGGTTCTCGACGTGACGCCCATCAACGCGAGTTAGCCGCCGCCGAACCGGGCGTAGTCAACTTTCAGGCAGCGATCCATCACCACGGTCATACCCGCGGCGCGGGCTCGCTCAGCGAGCTGTTCATGCCGCAAACCCTGCTGTAGCCACAGGTATCTCGGCAGCGGGCTCAACTGAAGCACCTCATCGAGCACCTCGGGCAGGTCGTCGTGACGGCGAAAGACATCCACCATGTCGGGAATCAACGGCAAATCGGACAGACTGCGATAGGCCGGGATTCCGCAGACCGCATCGGCGTTCGGGTTGACCGGGAACAACTCGAAGCGGCTGTGTCTGAGCAGGTATCCGAAAACGTCATTGCTCGGTCGGGCCGGGTTGTCGGAGGCGCCCACCACCGCCACCGTCCGGGTGTTGCGCAGGATGTCCCGTAGCTCAGTCGGGTTCGGGGTACTCATCCGCGGGATCCTCCGGGGCGTGGCTTCGCGGCTGCTGGGCCCGGATTTTGGCGAACCGGTCCGACAGTCGGCGCATCCGGATCATCAGCGATGCAGGCGGACTCACGGTGGCATCGCGGAAACCTGCCAACTCATCCCGGGTGACGCCGATGCGGGAGGCGAACTCCTGATCGCTCAATCCGGACCTCTCCTGAAGGATCTGGACATGGCGGGCGGCCTCGCTGCGTTCGTTGGCCTCCATGTGGGCGCGAGCCCGGTTGAGGACCTCGGTCAGAGCCTGTGAAACGCCATACGGCGCAGCGGATTCCAGCACTTCCTCGACCTGCCGCGCGGTTCGTCCGTAGGGATCACGTTTGACGGCCACGACGATGCGCTGCCAGACGGTGATATCGCCGCTCTGCAGTGCCCCGCGGATCGACTCGGTCGGCCAGAACTCGACGGGGCTGTCGTCGACCGGTCGTTGAAACGGGCGAGTCAACTCGCCTCCTCCAGGATCGCCACCGCAAGCGACAGGCAGCGCCGCCGGGTGTCGTCCCACTCGGCTATCGCCTCCGGGCTGGACCACTGGCCATCCTCCCCGTCGGAGGGGATCGGATCGGCCAGTCGGCGGACCAGCTGGGTGGCAAGCCACAGTCGCTCTGATCGTCCAGCACTGTAGTACCTGTCTATCCCGCCGAGCGCGAGGGCGGCGTTGTCCAGGCCCATGTCGCCGGCGAGGTCTGCGAGGTCGGTGAAATCCGCCCGACTGTTGCGGCACAGCACAAGGTAGCTCTTCATCCGCAGGGTCTCGGCGGCAGTAGGGATCCGTAGTCGGTCCCCGGTGGGCAACTGAACGTTGGTGGTTTCCACCGGCGCGGTGCGCCGCACGGCCGCCGCTGTGACGCCATGGCTTTCCAGTGCATCAAGGGCAACCGACAGCCGGCGGCGCCACATCGTCACCGGGTGGCAGTGGCGAAGATCGGTGGATCTGGGGCCAGAGCGGGTCAGTATCGGTCGTCCCGCAGTCACCGGCTGGGCGCTGCCCCGGTCATCGCAGCCGCTGAAAACGAGTGGATCGACGATGCTGACCGTCTGTGGTGCCAACTCCTTGAGCCGGGCGGCGGAGCGGACCACGGTGCGCAGGTCGGCCGTCGGCGGGGCGATAGAGGAGATGTCATCGGGAATGACGACGACGTCTCCCACGTCGACCTTGGGCAGCGGCTTGTCGAAGTCGACCGACGGCAGCAGGCGGTCCAGCCACCCCGGCAGCCACCAGTTCCACCGGTCGAACATTGCCATCAGGGACGGCACCAGCACCAACCGCACGATCGTGGCGTCGACGGCGATCGCCACCGCACAGGCCACCCCCAGCTGAGCCACCAGTGGCATGCCGGCGAATGCGAAGCCGATGAACACCGCGATCATGATCAGCGCGGCGCTAGTGATTGTTCGGGCGCTGGTGGCCACTCCGTAGGCGACCGCATCGCGCGTGTCGCCGGTCTGTAGGTAGCGCTCCCGGATACGGGTCAGAAGGAAGATCTCGTAATCCATCGACAGCCCGAAGGTCATGGCAAGCACCAGCGGCGGGATGGTGCTGTCGATTGAACTGATCGGCTCGAATCCCAGCCCCTGCAGCCAACCCCACTGAAAGACCACGACCAGGCTGCCGTATGCGGCCGCGACCGACAGCACCGTCATCAGCACACCCTTGAGGGCCAGCACCACCGAGCGGATGGAGATCAGCAGCATCAGGAAGGCGATCACCGAGACGAACGCGAACACCAGCAACTGGGTCTGCGCGACTCGGTCGTCGAAGTCCTTGATCAGCGCCGTCGGGCCGCCCACATCGACCCGCACACCCGACGCTTCGGGTATCGCCGGCAGGGTGGCACGCAGCCAGTCGATGGTGTCGCGGGCGCGCATCTCCTCCGGATCCACCGCCAGCACCGCAGACAGTAGTGCGCTGCGGTTGTCGTCGCTGAATACCGGCGGCGCCACCGACACGATATTGACCGCCTGCCCGGCGGAGCGGCTCACCGCCTCGAGGACGGGTGCGTTGCGCGGATCGCTGGCGTCGGCCTCGGGGAAGCTGACCAGGATGCGCACCGGCCCGAGGGCACCGGGTCCCAGGGCCTCGGCGGCTGCCGCGACCCCGCCGCGAATCTCGTGGGACGACGGAAACTGCCGTTGCATGCTGTTGCCCAGCACCATGCCGAAGGCCGGGGCCGCAGCGATCAGCAGCACCGCCGTCGCGGCCGTCGCCGCCGCCCACGGCCGGCGCATGACCGAACCGATCCAGCGGGTCCAGAATCGCGACTGGTTGGACTCGGGGCGTCGGGACCAGTGCAGCAGCGGGGACCGCCGGGCCGCCGCCCGGCCGAATACCGCCAGTACCGCCGGGATCAAGGTGGCAGAGGTGAGCACCGCGAAGGCCACCGCCACGATCGCGCCGGTCGCCATCGACTGCAGGACCGGGGTGCCGATCACGTAGATGCCGGTCAGCGATGCGATCACTGTCAGCCCGGACAGCACCACCGCCAGACCTGAGGTCGCCATCGCCGCGCCGGCCGCCTGGTCGGGGTCTCGGCCGGCCCGCAGTTCTTCCCGGAACCGCATCAGGATGAACAACGAATAATCGACTGCGAGCGCGATTCCGAACATCGACACCGTTGAGGTGACGAACACCGACATGGTGGTGAACATCGACAGCAGATAGACCGCGCCCATGGTCACCACCACCGTGAAAACGGCAAGGACCAGGGGGATCGCGGCTGCGGCCAGTGAGCCGAATACCGCCACCAGGATGATCAGGACGATCGGCAGGTTCCACCGCTCCGCCGCGGCGATGTCCTGTTTCGTGCTGGTCTGGGCGGCAGCGCCCAGCGCCCCCTGCCCGATGACGTAGAGCTTGACCCGGCCATCGGCGGTCCGGCCCGGCTGATCGCCGTGAACCCCGACCTTGGAACGCAACTGGCGGGCGGTGTCCACCGCCCCGGTGTTATTGAACCCAAGCCGAAGTGACACCACGTAGGGACGGTCCGGCGCGGGGGCGGGCTGGGTCGGTGTCTGAACCACCTCGAGGCTCGGAACCTCACGGGCGGCCTCTTCCAGCAGCCGGACAGCCGAGGCCATGTCCGCGTAGGTGGCATCGGCCCGCGGCGCCGCAACGAGGGCCAGCGGAGAAGCGCCCAGTTGTGGGTAGTGATCCTCGAGCTGGTACTGGACCTGCAGGGATTGTGAGCCGGCCACATCAAAGCCGCCGCCGGTCAGATTGGTGGACTGCGTCAGGGCGAGCGCCACTGACGGCACCAGTGCCAACAGCCAGCAGGTGAACACCAGCCACCGATGCCTGCGCAGGCTGCCGCTCAGTCGCATCATGAACTGCTGGATGACTGTTCTCCCCGCATCTCGGTACATCGAATTGCGTGGCTGCGAGCCTACCGCGCTGGGCCGGCACGCGACGGAAACGGGCTGCTGGCCTACGATGCAGTCATCGCTTTCACAGAGCTCATGAGTCTGAGGAGTCCGGGATGATGCGCACGGCACGTCGGGTTGTCGCGAGATCGGTCGGCGTCGGGGCGGTCGCCGGGGCTCTGCTGGCGGGTTTGGCGCCCTCTGCGATCGCTGCGCCGCCTAACTGCACCGCCGCCGACCTGGCCGGGGTTGCAGCCGGAGTGTCCGCCGCGACGTCGGCCTACCTGTTCACCCATCCGGACGTCAACGCTTTCTTCACCGGGTTGGAGGGTGCGCCCCGTGACACCCTGCGCACCCAGATCCAGCAGTACCTGGACGCCAATCCGCAAGTGAAGGCCGATCTGGGCGGTATCCGTCAGCCGCTCGCGGACTTGAAGACCCGCTGCGGGGGCACCGACGACATGGCGGACGGCGCCTCCTAAGTCTCCTGAGCCTTCACCTGCCGGCGGAGCAGCGCGGCTCGCACGGCCCGCCAGCCCAGCAGCAGCCCGCCGGTTACCAGCGTGGCGACTATGACGAAGGCCATCGCGGTGCCCTCGCCGATCCCGGCGCGCAGCCCCATCCCGATCGCGACGGTGCTCAACCACAGAGCGACACCGGTCGGGTTGATCGCCGTCGGGCGGCGCCAGGCGCGGAAAACGATCCAAGCCAGTACCAGACCGGCCAGGAACGGCAAGGCCGTCCATACCACGCCGCCCACCGTGACGCCCTCGCCGTGATTGCGCCGCCCTATCGCCACGAAAACGAGGATGCAGGCCACGTCGGCGGCGAAGGCCGCCGCCGCGGTGCGGATCGAACTCGGCTGTACCGATTGTGTCGTCATGATCGTCTATCCTCATCCTCCTGCGGGCCGTCCGCGAGTTCATCGACAACCGCGTCGGGATTAAGCGCACCCTCGGTGCGGAACATGAAGAAGAACACCACCCACCCGATCGCCGAGATGAAGATCCAACTCACCATTCGGTAAATGAGCATCGCCGAGATCGCCGCCGGTAGGGCCATGCCACTGGACACCAGGCCCGGCACCAGGACTGCCTCCACCACCAGCAGGCCGCCCGGCATCAACGGGATCGCGCCGACCGCGCGCGCTGCGGCGTACGCGACGGTCACACCGGCCAGTGAGGGGTGGCCGCCCGCGGCGTAGGCGGCGAACGCGAGGCACGCCACATCGGCGATCCAGTTGAACAGCGACCAGCCGAATGCCTCGCCGAGTGCCCGGCGGCTGAGGCTGACCGACTCCAGTTGCCGCAGTGTTTCCCGCCACTTGCGCAGCCCGGTGCCGGGTGGCTTGCCGCGGCCGGAGTTGACCCAGCCGAGCACCCTGACGCCGATCCCGTCGATGAGCTCCGGCCGGGTCGCGACGGCCTGCGCCAACAGGACCATCGCCACGAACCCACCGAGGGTGAACAGCAGTGAGAACGGATTGTCCTTGGCGCCCAACAGGAAAGCCCCGCCCAGGCCGATCACGGCCAGGCCCACCACCTGCAGCGCCCCGGACATCACCAGCTGCCAGGACGCCACCACCGGCGAGGCGCCCCACTGCCGTTGCTGCCGGTATACGAACGTCGCCGACAGCACCGGGCCGCCGGGCAGGGTGGTGCTCAGCGCGTTGCCGGCGTAGAACACCGCTTCCGAACGCCACTGCCGCACCGTCACCCCGGCCGAACGCAGCAGGGTCCGTTGAATCTGCGCGAAGCTGTGCATCGACAGCATCGCCGCGGCCACCGCCGCCAGCACCCACCAGAGATTCGCCGACAGCAGGCTCATCCAGGCTTTGGACAGCTGATCCCAGACCAGGGTGGCTTCAACCGCGAGAACGACGACCGCCAGGCCTAACAGCGCCCACCGGACCCACCAGTATCTGCCTCGGCGTCGGGCGCCGCGGTCAGCGCTGGCCGGCGCGTCCTGGGCCACATTCCCAGGGTAACTGCGGCCGTGTTTTCTGCGGGGACATCCGTCCCGGTGTCTAGGCTGGTCGGATGCTGGACAGCGGCAGACGCGATGACGATGCCGTCGATCCGTTCGTGCGCAAATCGGCCGAGTGGGCGTGGCGCCTGCTGGTGATCCTGGCCGCGATCCTGGCGCTGCTCTGGCTCGTCGAGCGGCTGAAGGTGATCGTTGTTCCAGTGGCGCTTGCCGTCATCCTGACCGCCCTGCTGGTGCCGGCGGTCGACTGGCTCGACCGTCGCGGGGCGCCGCGCGGTGGGGCCGTTGCGTTGGTGTTGCTCACTGCGGTCGCCGCTTTCGGCGGAATCATGACTTTCGTTGTGAGTCAATTCATTTCGGGCCTACCGAGTCTCACCGAGCAGGTCACGCGAAGCATCGACAACGCCACCGACTGGCTCATCGACGGGCCGCTGCACGTCAGTCACGCGCAGATCGAGAGCGCCGGTGACACCGTGATCAAGGCGGTGCGCGACAACCAGGAGAAGTTGACCAGCGGAGCACTGTCCACCGCCGCAACGATCACCGAGATCATCACCGGCGCCCTGCTGATGCTGTTCACTCTGATATTCCTGCTTTACGGTGGCCGGAACATCTACGCGTTCCTGACCAACATCGTGCCCGCCCGGACCCGCGAGCGGGTGCGCGACGCCGGCCGTGCCGGCTTCAATTCGTTGATCGGTTATGTTCGCGCGACCCTCCTGGTGGCCCTGGTCGACGCCGTCGGGATCGGTACCGGCCTGGCCATCATGGGAATCCCACTGGCGCTGCCGCTGGCCTCGCTGGTGTTCATCGGTGCGTTCATCCCACTGGTGGGTGCGGTCATCACCGGGTTTCTCGCCGTCGTGGTGGCCTTACTGGCCAAGGGTTTCGTCTACGCACTCATCACACTGGGACTGATCATCGCTGTGCAGCAGCTGGAAGCCCATGTGCTGCAACCCCTTCTGATGGGTCGCGCGGTGTCGATCCATCCCCTGGCCATCGTGCTGGCGCTGGCCACCGGGGGAGTGCTCGCGGGAATTGTCGGAGCTCTGCTGTCGGTGCCGGTGCTGGCCGTACTCAACAGCGCCATCAGGGTGCTCGCGGCTCCGGACCCCGGCCGGGAGGCAGCGGAACTGGAATCCGGGGGCGACAGGGTCCTGGGAGACGCCGAACCCGATACCGTTCCCGAAGCCTAGATCCGACCTTCCCGTCGGAGCAGGTCCTGGGCGCTGACCCCGCCGTTCTGCCCGCGCGCATTGAGCTTCTCGGTGGCGACCTCGGAATCGCCGGCCGGACGGCTCACCGGGATCGCACGGGTCTCTTCGGCCGAGAGCTCGTCCGAGGTGGTCGCGGTCGGAATCGCAGTAGTGGCGGCGGCGGACGAGTCGTCGGGTGCCGCGATCACGTGAGTCGGCTCATTCGACGGCAGTACGACGGTCGGTTCAGCGGAGGACTCGGCCGCCTGAACCCCCTCCGTCGGCCGCTTCGAGGACGTCTTGCGGCGCAACTCACCGAGCCAGGAGCCGATGTCCCGATCCTCCCGCGCCTTCGCCGACGCAAACCGAGTGGTGGGGGCGTCCTCGATCGGAGCGGCGACAGGTTGGCGTGGTGTGCTGGGCGGCGACGGCGGCGCTGACGTGGCAGGGGCGCCGGCACCGACGAGCGCTTCCTCGGGCTGTGCTTCCTTAGGCTGGGCCGCCTCCGGACCTGAGACGACGACCCGTTTGCGTTCGTCGGGCAGTGTGGTCTCACCCATGCCGATCTTGTGCTGGATCCGCTTCATCCACTTCGGGGCCCACCAACAGTCGTCGCCGAGCAGTTTCATGATTGCCGGCACCAGGAACATCCGGACGACGGTGGCGTCGAGCAGTAGCGCGATCAGCAGGCCGAAGGCGAGGTACTTCATCATCACCAGATCGGAGAACACGAACGCCCCTGCGACCACCGCCAGAACCAGGGCGGCCGCGGTGATGAGCCGGCCGGTCGTGGCCGTACCGATCCGGATTGCCTCGGTGGTCGACATGCCCTGTTCACGGGCCTCGACCATTCGAGAGACCAGGAATACCTCGTAGTCGGTGGACAGGCCGTAGATCACCGCGATGATCAACCCGATCATCGGAGCCATCAAAGGCTGGGGGGTGTAGTTCATCAGTCCGGAGCCGTGCCCGTCGACGAACATCCACGTGAGCACGCCCATGGTGGAACCCAGCGTCAGCGCGCTCATCAATGCGGCCTTGATCGGCAGCACCAGTGAGCCGAACGCCAGGAACATCAGGATCGTCGTGGTGGTGATCAACAGGAGCACCATCAGCGGCAGTTTGGAGAACAGGCTGTGGATGCTGTCCTGTTCCAGTGCCGGCGTGCCGCCCACGTAGAGCGACTCGCCCCTGGGCGGGACGATAGCGCGCAGTTCGGTGATCTTCTTGGCGGCGTCGTTGCGGTTGATCAGACCGTTCTGGATTACCCGCACAGACGGATCCTTGGAGGCGCCGTCCAGATAGGGGCGCTCATTCCACATCGCGTCGGGGTTGTTGTCGGGATCAATGAACCCGCTGATCTGCATTGCCTTGTTGCGGATCTCCGCGACCTGCTGATCGGTGACGGGTTCGCCGTCGTTGTTCTGGATGACCAGCGTGATCGGTTCGGTGCGGAAACCGGGGAAGATCTTGTCGAACTCCTCCTGCGCCAGTCGCACCGAGTTGTTGGGCGGCAGGTACTTCTCGCTGATGCCGCCCAACGACAGCTTTCCGAGCGGAATGATCATCGCGATCATGATCAGGATGATCGGCACGGCGAACATGACCGGGCGTTTCATAACCCGGTTGACGAGCTTGCCCCAGAACCCGTGCTCGACTTCCTCGCGGGTCTTGGTTTTCTGGGTCTTCTCGGCGAACCATTCGATGATCTTGCGGGAGAACGGCCAGTTGGCCAGGAACGGGACCCTTAGCAGGGTGTTGACCCCCAGCGCGTCGACGTTGGGTCCGAGAATGGCCAGGATCGCTGCCAACACGGTGATCGACAGAATTGCTGCCAACATGACCGAGGCGATGATCGCGTAAGTGATCGACTTCAGGAAGCCTTGCGGAAACAGCAGCAGGGGCAGTGAGGAGGCCACGATGATGACAGCCGAGAACACCACCGTTCGTCCTGCGGTCATCACCGTGCGGCGCACCGCCGTCTCGGTGTCGTAGCCCTCGGCGAGTTCCTCTCGGAACCTGCTCACGATGAAGAGCCCGTAGTCGACGGCGATACCCAAGCCGATCAGCGTCACCACCGGCTGGGCGAAGAAGTGCACCGGGGTCACGTCCGCGGTCAACCGCATGATGCCCAGCGCGCCGGCGATGGACAGGCCACCAATGATGGCCGGGAGGCTCGCTGCCACCACGCCGCCGAAGACGAAGAACAGCAGGACCGCCACCAGCGGAATTGCCGCCATCTCCGCGCGTTGCTGGTCCTTGCCGATGGTCCCGGTCAGTTCGTTGGCCAGGGGCTGCAGGCCCGCCTGCTTCACGTCGACGCCGTCGATGTTGAAGCTGTCCTTGACCTTCTTGTAGTTGTTCAGGATGGTGTCGTCGTCGTTGCCCTTCAGTTGGATCGACATGAAGGCGTGCTTCTTGTCTGCATCAGCCATGTTCTTGAGCAGATCCGGGCTCTTGAAGTAGCCGATGGCCCGCAGGATCTCGTCCGGATGGTCCTTCTGGGCCTGGTCGAGATTGTCGAGCACCTTCTTGCTGAACTCGGGGTCGTCGACCGTTTTGCCTTCCGGGGCGGTGTAGATCGCCACGATGTGGCCGGACGTATCGCGCCCGTAGGCCCCGTCGGCGATCAGCGAGGCCTTCACCGACTGGCTGCCCTCGTCGTAAAAACCGCTCTGGGTGACATGCTTACCCAGGTCGATGCCGAAGATGCCGCCGCCGATACACAACATGACCATGAGGCCGATAACGATGTAGCGATACCGGTAGACGGTTCGACCCCACCAGGCGAACACTCGGTCTCCTTCTTCTAAGAACTAACGCACCGCAGAAACAACGACCCGGCGACCGGCTAGAGCCGCGAGGTCAAAAGTGCGGACAGCGGCCGGAACGGCTGCAGCCACGCTCCCTGCTCTGGTAGCGAATCCAAGCCGATTCTTGGCAAGGGCTCGCGGAAAACTCCGGGGATATCCTCCAAATCGACGAAATCCAAGGTATCCGACGCTAACGCCCAGCTGGCATGTTCGCGAAATCCCAGCACCGACGCTCTGACACCGGACCGTGCGATTTCCTCCAGCGGCTGCCGGAAGGCCTGCCCGTCGGCCGATGCCACCAGCACGCCGGCCAGCCCCTCGGCATAGCGCTGGGCGATGTGGGCCAGCATGTCGCTGTCCACGTCGCTGTCCTCGCCGATCTTCGGTTTGGCGAAGACCGCGAAGCCCACGTTGCGCAACGCCTCCACCCAGGGGCGGACGACATCCGCGCTACCCGGGGCGATGTTGGTGAACACCGTCGCCTCGGGCTCGATCGACGTCTCCGGCGTGCCGGCGGCCAACTCCGCGGTCCGGGCCAGCAGCCAACGGCCGAGGGCGTCGAAACGGGGCCGGTGGGCCGCGGTCGGCCGACCACCGAGGATGGCACCCAGTCCCATGTCGAGATTCGGCGCATCCCACACCAGAAGTACCCGCTTCACGGCAGGTTGAACGTCCGTTTCCGGAGGGCTGTCAGCCGCGATGTCGAGGGTCTGCCCGGTGGTCTCGTCAATGACGGTCATACTCGCCTCACCCGCTAGGCCTTTATCCAGATAAGTTCGGTCACCGCTCGGCCCGCTTCCAGGGCCTTCGTCTCGTACTTGGTGACGGGCCGTCGCACCGAGATCGGCAGTGACTCGCCGGGGTGCGCCCGGCGAAACCGTGGTTCGGCGTCGCCGGCTTCGGCGATCTGCTCGGCGTAGCCGGCGTGGTCGGTCGCTGCATGGAGCACCCCGCCCGGGCGGAGCCGGTCGGCGATCAGCGCGATCGTTGCGGGCTGAAGCAGTCGGCGTTTGTGATGACGGGCTTTCGGCCAAGGGTCGGGGAAGAACACTCGCACCCCGGTCAACGTCGCCGGGAGGACGATGTGCTCGAGCACGTCCACGCCGTCGCCGCGGACGAGGCGGATGTTCGACACCGGGGTGTCTTCTCGGCTGCGGTCGATGGCGCTGAGCAGTTGGGCCAAGCCACGGCGGTAGACCTCCACCGCGACCACGTCGACATCCGGCTCTGTTCTGGCCATGCCGACGGTGGAGGTTCCGGTGCCGCAGCCGATTTCCAGAACGAGGGGAGCGCTGCGGCCGAACCACACGTCCGGGTGCAGCGGCTGTACCGGCTCACCGGGGGTGACCGCCTGCCGGCCCAGCCGCGGCCACAACCGGTCCCACACCTCCTGCTGCGCCTCGGTCAACGCCGAACGGCGGGAACGGAAGCTGGTCACTCGGCGCTGGTGCTGCGCCACGACTGGATTGTCGGGCATCGAGGACGTGGCTGAGTCCTCGCACTGCGCATGCATTGATCCATGGTGGCCCATCGAGACGCCGATCCCCGCATCGCTGCGCATATTGATACCTAACAGTTGCGATACCTCACAGGTGCGATACCTCACAGTTGAGTTCGCAACTGAGTCGCGCTCTCCTTCCGGCGCTGCCACTATGGCGCCGTGGTGGAGGCGCCCCTCACTGATGCGGCAGTGCTGGCCCGGATGAGGGACGCGGTGCGGGTGTTGCGGACGGCCGGCCTGCACGTCGATACCGCCGATGACCGGGACGCCCATCTGCGCCGGGCAGTGCGCTGGCACCGCTATAGCCGCGGGCCGGTTTCGGCCCTGCACCGCGCTTGCGCCATCGATGTCGTCTGCGGGTCGCTTCGGCTGTGGTCATTGGCTGGTGGTGTCCCGGTGCCGCTGATGCCCGGTCGGTCGCTGGCGAGGGTGCAGTTGAGCGCCTTGGTTCGAACCAGATGTGCGGTCCTGCGTACCGACCTCGCAGCGGCGGCGGCCGGACTGTCCCGCCGCGGGGTGGGAGCCTTCGAGGACCTAGTGCGCCGAGAGATGCAGCGGGTCTGGCGGGAGGTGGACGATGCGACGACGGAACTCGGACTAACGGCTGAATTGTCGCTCTCTTCTTGCCCGTCCTCATCTCTGTATGGGCTGCAGGTGGAACACCTGCTGCCGCTGCGGCGCCGGCCAAACCTGGAGAATCAACTGACCACCCTGCTGGGGGTGGGTTTCGGGACCGGAGCCGCACTGACCTGCTGGCGTCTGGCCGCCGTGCTGTGGCCCGGCGCGATGCCGGCCGCGGGCGTGGCTTGCGGGTTAGTCGGGCTGGGGCTGACCGTCTGGACCGTCCTGGCCCGCCGCCTGCTGACCGAACGGAACGCCGCCGAAAGGTGGGTGCTGGAAGCCGTCGCCACTCTGCGTCCGGCGCTGGACGAGTATGTCGTCACTCGAATGCTGGCTGCCGAGTCAGCAGCCGATTGAGTTCGCCCATCCCGTTAACGGGGAATGTCTCCGCCACGTTAATCTTCAGTCAAACCTACGCGGGAGAAACGATGACGTCAGCGACCATCCCCGGTCTGGACAACGCACCAACCAAGCACGCCGGGCTGCTGGCCTGGGTCCGGGAGGTCGCCGAACTCACTCAGCCCGACCGGGTGGTGTTCGCCGACGGCTCCGAGGATGAGTATCGGCGGCTCTGCGGCCAACTGGTCGAGGCCGGCACGTTCACTGCGCTCAACGCGACCGAGGAGCCGGCCTCATACCTGGCGCGCTCCGAGCCGTCGGACGTCGCCCGCGTGGAATCCCGCACCTTCATCTGTTCCGAGCGCGAGATCGATGCCGGGCCGACCAACAACTGGATGGCGCCCGACGAGATGCGCGCAACCATGACCGAGCTGTACCGGGGCTGCATGCGAGGCCGCACCATGTACGTGGTGCCGTTCTGCATGGGGCCTCTCGGCGCTGCCGATCCGAAGCTGGGGGTGGAGATCACCGACTCCGAGTACGTGGTGGTGTCGATGCGCACCATGACTCGGATGGGCAAGGCCGCCCTGGACAAGATGGGCGACGACGGTTTCTTCGTCAAAGCGCTGCATTCCCTCGGCGCCCCGCTGGACAGGGGGCAGCAGGACGTCCCCTGGCCCTGCAGCGAGACCAAATACATCAGCCACTTCCCGGAGACCCGTGAGATCTGGAGCTACGGATCGGGATACGGGGGCAACGCGCTGCTCGGCAAGAAGTGCTACTCGTTGCGGATCGCCTCGGTGATGGCCCGTGACGAGGGCTGGCTGGCCGAGCACATGCTCATCGTCAAACTGATCTCCCCGGAGAACAAGGCCTACTACCTGGCCGCGGCGTTCCCGTCTGCCTGCGGCAAGACCAATCTCGCGATGATCCAGCCCACCATCCCGGGTTGGCGCGCCGAGACTCTCGGTGACGACATCGCCTGGATGCGGTTCGGTGAGGACGGACGTCTGTACGCGGTCAACCCCGAATTCGGCTTCTTCGGCGTGGCACCCGGCACGAACTGGAGCTCCAACCCGAATGCCATGAAGACCATCGCCGCGGGCAATACCGTCTTCACCAACGTCGCCCTGACCGACGACGGCGGCGTGTGGTGGGAGGGCTTGGAAGGCGACCCGCAGCACCTCGTCGACTGGAAAGGCAACGAGTGGACGCCGGACTCCGATCAGCCTGCCGCGCATCCGAACTCTCGCTACTGCACCCCGATGTCGCAATGCCCGACGCTGGCGCCGG
The DNA here is from genome assembly GCA_964483865.1 of uncultured Mycobacterium sp. GTDB lineage: Bacteria > Actinomycetota > Actinomycetes > Mycobacteriales > Mycobacteriaceae > Mycobacterium. The sequence continues at coordinate 19,914 of CAZADG010000039.1, forward strand.
AGTGGGATGACCCACAGGGCGTGCCGATCTCGGCGATCCTGTTCGGCGGGCGCCGCAAGACGACGGTTCCACTGGTCACCCAGGCCCGCGACTGGCAGCACGGCGTGTTCATCGGCGCCACCCTCGGCAGTGAGAAGACCGCAGCCGCCGAAGGGCAGGTCGGCACCGTCCGGCGCGACCCGATGGCGATGCTGCCATTCCTCGGTTACAACGCCGGCGACTACTGCCAGCACTGGCTGGATCTGGGTAAGAACGCCGACGAGTCCAAGCTGCCCAAGATCTTCTTCGTCAACTGGTTCCGCCGCGGCGGCGACGGCCGCTTCCTGTGGCCGGGCTTCGGGGAGAACAGTCGGGTGCTGAAGTGGGTCATCGAACGGGTCGAAGGGAAGGCCAACGGCGTATCCACGCCGATCGGCATCGTCCCCGGCGTGGATGACATGGATCTCGGCGGTCTGGACGTCGAACCGGCCGACGTGGCCGAGGCGCTCGCAGTCGACCCGGGCGAGTGGCGCGAGGAACTCCCGCAGATCGAGGAGTGGTTCGAGTTCCTGGGCGAGAAACTGCCGACCGGCGTGCGTGACGAGTTCGAGGCGCTCAAACAGCGCCTGTCCGACGCCGGCTGACATCCCGGGATGGCGACGAGGAAGTGGGGCGGGATCGCCTCCGCCGTTGCCATCGTCCTCGTCTACCTGGCATCGGTCATCGGTTACTTCTGGCTCGACAGTTCTGCGACCGAGTTGAAGCCCGGCGACCTGCGACACTCCGGCGAGACGGTGGTGCTGATCGAGCTCACCGCCATCCGACCGGTGGAGGATGCGCTTACCGCCGCCGTGCTGGTTCTGCCTGAACCCAGCCTCGTCGACGAATCGGGGGCGCTCAAGACCGACCTGGCGGTTCGCCTCTACGCGGCCAACGACTTCAACCAACTGTGCTACCCGCGCGGCCATGTGCCGGGCTGGGAGCCGACGACGTTGCATCTCTACGGCGACGCCGACCGTTGGCCGTTCGACAAATTCACCACCGGAACGCTCAGCGCGGACGCCTTCGTCGGATCCTGTGATTCGCGCAATTACGCGCCAGCCCGAGTGGAAGTTGAAGGTTCGCTGAACGGCTGGAACGTCACCAGCGAAAGCGCTGAACTGGCCAGCTCGCCCCACACCGAAGCCGCGCACGACCACAACTCCGTGACCCTTTCGTTCTCCCGCGCGCGTGGCCCGTTGGCGCTGATTGCCGGATTCTGCCTGGTTCTGCTGGCACTTCCGGCGATTGCTCTTTATGTTTCGGTCGAAATGCTGCTCGGCCGCAAAGCTTTTCAGCCCGCCTTCAGCACTTTCTTCGCCTCCATGCTGTTCGCCGTCGTCCCGATCCGCAACGTGATGCCGGGTAGCCCGCCGGCCGGATCCTGGGTCGACGAAGCGATCACCGTATGGGTGCTCATCGCTCTGACCGCCGCGACGGTCATCTATATCGTCGCCTGGGCGCGACGGGCTGATTGAGCCCCCGCCTGCAGGTTCTTTTTGGAGTCCCCGTCAGAGTCGCCTCAGAGTCCCCCGCGGGCGACGAGTTGGGCGGCGATCACGTTGCGCTGGATTTCATTGGTGCCCTCACCGACGATCATCAGCGGAGCATCGCGGAAGTAACGTTCGACGTCGAACTCAGTGGAGTAGCCGTAGCCGCCGTGGATCCGGACGGCGTCCAGTGCGATCTCCATAGCCGCCTCGGAGGCGAACAGCTTGGCCATCCCGGCCTCCATATCGCAGCGCGCGCCGCTGTCGTATCGTTCGGCGGCGTAGCGGGTGAGGCGTCGAGCCGCGGTCAGCTTGGTCGCCATATCGGCGAGGTAGTTTCCTATCGTCTGGTGCTTCCAGATCGGCTTGCCGAAACTCTCCCGGTGCTGGGCGTAGGCCAGCGCGTCTTCCAGCGCGGCGGTGGCCACCCCCAACGCCCGTGCGGCGACCTGAATGCGGCCGGTCTCAAGGCCTTTCATCATCTGGGCGAAGCCCTTACCCGGCACACCCCCGAGTACCGCAGAGGCCGGTACCCGGCAGTTGTCGAAGATCAGTTCGCAGGATTCGACGCCTTTGTAGCCGAGCTTGGGCAGGTCACGGGAGATGGTCAGACCCGCGGGGGGTGATCCGGGCGGCGACTCCACCAGGAGTACCGAGATGCCGGTGTGTTTGGGACTGGCCTTGGGGTCGGTCTTACACAGCAGCGCGATCAGACCGGACCGTCGCGCATTGCTGATCCAGGTTTTTGAGCCGTTGATGACGAGGGTTCCGTCGCCGCGGCCGGGGCGGGCCACGCACCCCATGTTCTGTAGGTCGGATCCGCCGCCGGGTTCGGTGAGCGCCATGGTGGCCCGCAATTCTCCGGTCGCCATCAGCGGCAGGTAGGCCTGCTTCTGCTGCTCGGTACCGAACTCCTCCAGCAGTTTGGCCACCACGGTGTGCCCGCCCATCGCTCCTGCCAGGCTCATCCAACCGCGGGCCAGTTCCTGGGTCACTTCGACGTAGCAGGGCATCGACACCGGGGAACCGCCATGGCGTTCGCTGATCGCCAGGCCGTAGATCCCGATCCGCTTCATCTGCTCGATCCAGCCTTGCGGATAGGTGTCGGCGTGTTCGGTTTCGCGCACCGCCGGTTTGACCTCCCGGTCAATGAATGCGCGCACTGTCTGGACCAGCAGGGTCTCTTCGTCGTTGAGTTCCGGCATGGCATTACGTTGTCACAATGACTCTGTATGGCCATGTCGGAGGTGGCGTGCCCGGCGACTCGGGGATTGAACTCAGCGGGCCCTTCTTCGATGATCTCGTCGTGGGCCAGGTATTCGATTGGGCTCCGTCGATGACGCTCACCTCAGGAGTCGCCGCCGCCCACCAGGCCATCACCGGTGACCGGTTGCGGCTGTCTTTGGACGCCGAACTGGCCCACGTGGTCACCGGGGTTGCGGGCGCACTGGCGCACCCGGCCCTGGTGTGCGACGTCGCGATCGGCCAGTCCACCCTGGTGACCCAGCGGGTGAAGGCCAACCTGTTCTACCGCGGGCTGAGGTTTCACCGATACCCGTTGATCGGCGACACCCTCTTCACTCGGACCGAAGTGGTGGGTCTCAAGCAGAACAGTGCCAAACCCGACCGTGCGCCGACCGGTTTGGCGGCGCTGCGGATGACCACCATCGACCAGGTCGGCCGACTCGTCCTGGACTTCCACCGGTGCGCGATGCTGCCGCTGAGTCCGGGAGCGGCCGAAACCGGGTACGCCGACGACCTGTCGACGATCGGCGCCGGGCCCGCACCCGATGTCGACCCCACCGTCGACTGGAACGCTGCGGCGTTCCGGGAAAGAGTGCCCGGACCGCATTTCTCGGCCGATATGGCCGGGACGATCCTGCGCAGTACGGCCGACGTCGTCACCTCGGCGCCCGAACTCGCGCGGTTGACCCTGAATATTGCTGCTGTGCATCACGATTCGCGAGCAGGGGCCCGGCTGGTGTACGGCGGACACACCATCGGACTCGCGCTGACCCAGGCCACCCGGCTGCTGCCGAATCTGGTGACCGTCCTGGGCTGGCGCTCCTGTGACCACACCGCTCCGGTTTACGAGGGAGAAACTCTCTATAGCGATCTGCACATCGAACACGCCGAAGCTCTGCCCGGCGACCGTGGTGGGGTCCTGGAGTTGCGGTCGGTGGTCTATGCAGTCGGTGAGACCGACCGGCCGGTGCTGGACTGGCGATACCGCGTGCTGCACTTCTAAAGCGGTGTTGCCCGCGGGTAGCGTGGTCGGTTATGCCACTCCATCACCCCGTCGTGGACACGGCCTACGGACCGGTTCGCGGAATCGACGATGGCAAGGCCATGTCCTGGAAGGGAGTCCGTTTCGCCGCGCCCCCGGTCGGCGAACTGCGATTCCGGGCCCCCGAACCTCCCCAGCCCTGGACCGAGGTGGCTGATGCCGACACCTACGGGTGTGTATGTCCGCAGCCGCCGGTCCCGAATTTCCCTCTTGACCTCGGTGCACCGGCCGATGAGGACTGCCTTTTCCTCAACGTCTGGGCACCGCCCGGGACGAAGCCCGGCGACGGCAAGCCGGTGATGGTGTGGGTTCACGGCGGCGCATACGTGCTCGGCTCCAGCAGCCAGCCGCTTTACGACGGTCGTCGGCTCGCGGCCGGCGGCGACGTCGTCGTAGTCAGCGTGAACTACCGGATCGGCGTGTTCGGCTTCCTGGACCTCTCCCAGCTCAGCGACCGGTTCGACTCCAACATCGGTCTACGCGACGTGTTGGCCGGCCTGCGCTGGGTTCGGGACAACATCGCCGCATTCGGAGGCGATCCCTCGAGGGTGACGGTGTTCGGTGAATCCGCCGGCGCCGGGATCGTCACGACGCTGTTGGCCGTTCCCCAGGCTGACGGCCTGTTTGCCGGCGCGATCGCTCAGAGTTCACCGGTGACTTCGGTCTACGACCAGAATCGCGCTCAGCGGGTCACCCGTCAGGTCTTGGAGTACCTCGGCATCACCGAGTCCGAGGCGCACCGCCTGACCGACGTGGAGGTGCCCGCGCTGCTGTCGGCCACCAAGAAGGTGTTCGACGAAGTGCCGGTGCGCAACCCTGGCACGCTGGCGTTCGTACCGATCATCGACGGTGATCTGTTGCACGACTATCCGGTGAAGGTGGCCCGACAGGGCCGGACCCATCAGGTGCCGCTGGTCCTCGGGACCAACCGCAACGAGGCGGCCCTGTTCCGGCTGATGCGGTCACCGCTGATGCCGATCACGCCGCGGGCCATCACGTCCATGTTCAACGAGATCGCCGCTGAGCAGCCAGACCTGCAATTGCCCACCGAGGAGCAACTCGGTTCGGCCTACCGGGGCAAGCGCCGCGGCATGAGTATCGCCAGTGATGTGGGCTTCCGGATGCCGTCGGTGTGGCTGGCCGAAGGGCACTGCCGGGTGGCCCCGGTGTACCTCTACCGCTTCGACTACTCCACCCCGATCATGAAACTACTGCTGGTCGGTGCCGCCCATGCCACCGAATTGCCCTATGTCTGGGGGACTCTCGGAGCGCCGAGGGACGTCACCCTCAAGCTCGGCGGGGCGAAACCGGCCAAGGCGCTGTCAAAGCGGATTCGGACCCGCTGGACGAACTTCGCCGCGACCGCCAAACCCGCCGGGCCGCCTGGCGAACCGGATTGGATTCCCTACCAGGAAGCGGATCGGGCCTGTCTGGTGATGGACCGCACCGACCGTCTGGTCTACGACGCCGACGCGCGAATCCGGGCGGCATGGGGCAGCGATATCCTGCACTTCCGCTGAGTAGCGGTCAGTTGCGTTCCATCCACTGGCCTATCGCATCCTCGAGGGCGGCCGCGACCGGCAGACCGGCCTCGCCGGCGGCCTTCTCGAATCGTGTGAGCAGTTCTGTCGACACCGAGACGTTGACCTTGGAGAGTGTCGGTTCCGACTGAGCCGATGGTGCGGGAGTGACCGGCGCGTGGCGCAGAGCGTTCGCCTCGATGAGGTCGCGGAACGCGGGTACCGCGCGAAGCAGAGCGGAGAGATCCTCGGCCTCGATGCGAAGCACTTCGGCTGGACCCGTCGTCGTGACGGTCGCCGAACGCAACTGTCCGCGAAGGGCGGATTCGCCGATCACCTCGCCGGGTCCCACCGTGGCGATCTGGTCTCGACCGACATACACATTCACGTCGCCGCTGAGCAGGATGTAACAGGCGTCCGCCGGAGTCTGCTCATGAATCAGCGGCCACGGCGCTGACGTCGAATCGTGGTGCGCCGCCGAAACGAGGTGGCGAAGGTCGTCGTCGGAGAAGTTGCTGAATGCGGCAAACCCGCGTAGCCGACTGACATCGTCTGCCTGCTGGAGTTCAGCCCACTTGCGTTGAGTTCTTTCGTTGGCGGCCATTGGTGAAGTGTAAGTTGCACCCGCAGCCTTCGGGCGGAAACGTTAGCCGGTGGGCAGGTCCCGGAACGGGGTGTCCTTGTACGGCTCCGGTTCCCTAGGCAGGCCAAGCACCCTTTCGCCGACGATATTGCGCTGAATCTGATCGGTGCCGCCGCCGATCGAGGTGAAGTACGCATTGAGCGTGCGGAACGTGACTGCGTCGCCCACCGGGTTGTCGGGACCGGCCAGCATGGATTCCGGCCCGACGATGTCGGTCTGCACCCGGGCGGTTTCATGCAGGATGCGCGACATCGCGATCTTGCCGATCGCCATCAAGGTGGCGGCCTCCGCCCGGTCGATGGTTTCCTTGGCGCGTCGGGTGTTCCACCGGTTGACCGCCGCGTAAGCCTCTACCCGGGCGATGTCCTGCCGGATGTGGGAGTCGCCCAGTTTCCCGGCAGACCGGGCCATCCCGATCAGGCTGTCGGCGTCCGGTTTGAGGTCACGACTGGCGCGCGAGGTGCGGGCCAGATCGCCCATCAGCCGACGTTCGTAGGCCAGGGCCAACTGCAGCACCGGCCACCCGCCGCCGGGTTCCCCGACCAGGTTGGCGTGCGGTACCCGCGCGTCGGTGATGAAAACCTCGTTGAACTCGGATTCGCCGGTGATCTGGTGGATCGGGCGGATCTCGACGCCGGCCTGGCGCATTGGGAAAATGAAGAAGCTGATGCCCTGGTGTTTGGGGACGTCCCAGTCGGTGCGCGCTACCAGCAACCCGTAGTCCGCTTTCTGGGCGAAGGATGTCCAGACCTTCTGCCCGTTGACGATCCAGTCGTCCCCGGCGCGGTCCGCCCGGGTGCGCAGCCCCGCCAGATCCGAACCTGCGCCTGGCTCGCTGTAGAGCAGGCACCAGCGGGTCTCGTTGCGGATCGACGGCGGGATCAGCCTACGTTTCTGCTCGTCGGTGCCCAGATCGTGGAGCGTGCAGGCCATCAGGTCGGAGCGGTCCTGACCGGCTCCCTTAGCGCCGACGGCTGCGAATTCGGTTGCCACGATGCGGGATTCGGCGTCGGAGAGTCCTCGTCCCCACCACTGCGGCTCCCAACTGGGCACCGCCCAGCCGGCCTCGAACACCCGGCGGGACCATTCGGCCCGGTCCATCGCGGGATCCCAGTTTTGCGCCAGCCACTGGCGGACTTCGGTTCTGATGTCCATCACATCTCCTCGCGCAGTCGCAGATAGCGTTCCCGGTGCCAGGCCGGGTCGCCGAAGATCTGGGCGTCGGTGCGGGCGCGGCGCAGGTAGAGGTGCGCCGGATGTTCCCAGGTGAATCCAATGCCGCCGTGGACCTGGATGTTCGCGGCCGACGTCGACACGAAGGTGTCCGAGCAGAAGGCCTGTGCCAGTGCGAGATCGGCGAAGCGATCGGGGTCGGAGGCATCGAACGCCGCCGCGACGTGCCTGGCCGACGACAGCGCCGACTGCGCATCGAGGAGCATGTCGACGCACATGTGCTTGACCGCCTGAAAGCTGCCGATCGCGCGACCGAACTGATACCTGCTTCGGGCGTAGTCGGCTGCCATCTGGGTAACGTGCATCGCGCCGCCCGCCTGCTCGGCGACCAGAGCGACCGCCGCACGGTCGAGGGCCTCATCGAGAGCAGCACCACCAGCACCCGGGCTCCCGATCAGCCGCGCCGGGGTTTCTTTCAGGGTGAGTTGCCCCTGCTTCCGGGTTTGATCGATGGTGGTCAACGGTGTGACGGCAAGGCCCGCGGCCTCGCGATCGGCAGCGAAGATCCCGACCCCCTCCGGGGATTGCGCCGCAATGTAGAAACGCTCGGCGCACAGAGCATCCAGGACGTAGGTCTTCTCGCCGGTGAGCAGCCAGCCCCCGGCGGCCTGGCTGGCGACGGTGCTCGGGAGCTCCGGTGGTCTCGCCGCACCCGGCTCGGCGAAGGCGACTGTGGTCACCAGTTCGCCGGCTGCGATTCGGGGCAACGCCTCAGCGCACTCAGCTGTATCGGCCAGGGCCAGAAGCAGATACGGCGTCAGCACGGAGGTGGCAATGTAGGGCGCGCAGAGCAGGGCCCGGCCCAGCTGTTCGCTGACAACCGCCAACTCGGACGCACCCGCCGCGGACCCGCCGAACTCATCCGGAACGGTCAGACCCAGCAGGCCCATGGCTGCAAGCTCGGCCCAGACCGCCGGGTCGTAGCCGGGTTCGGCGGCCATCAGTCGCCGCACTTCCTGCTCCGGCGACCTCCTGGTCATGAGATCGGCTACCGCGTCGCGCAGGTCACGCTGCTCCGGGCTCAGTGCCGTGGACACCTCACATCACCCCCACCATGACCCGGCGCAGGCTCGCGCACTTGCTCTCGAAGTAAGCCCGCGAAATCGAGGCTTTCGGCGCCAACTTGTCGAAGCCGTGAAACGCGCCGGGCACCTCGTGCACCTCGCAGGCAACACCGGCGGCCTCGAGTCTGCGGGCGTAAGCCAAATCCTCGCTGTGGAACAGGTCCAGGGTGCCCACACCGAGCCACGCCGCCGGCAGGCCGGCCAGATCGTCCCGCCGGGCCGGAACTGCGACCGCCCGATCGGCTCCGCCGAGGTAGGAACTCCACCCGAGTCGATTGCTCGCCGTATTCCACAGCCGGAAACCCCTGTCGTCCAGCGCCGGATCAATGGTGCGGTCATCGAGCATCGGATAGGACAGCAGTTGCAGGACCGGCCGGACCTCGGCCCGGTCCCTGGCCAGGAACGCCAGCGCGGCGGTGAGGCCGCCGCCGGCGCTGGCACCACCGATCGCGATACGGGCGGGGTCGATTCCGGGGAGCTCAGCCAGCCAGGTCAGCGCGCTGTAACAGTCCTCCAGCGGTGTCGGATACGGGTGCTCCGGCGCTAGTCGGTAATCCACCGCCGCCACCGCGATCCCCAGCTTGCGGGTGAAGGCCCGACAGAAGTCGTCATCCTGTGCGGCGGTGCCGATCACGTATCCGCCGCCATGAATCCACAACAGCGCCGGGACCGCCTCGGCAGCCCGGGCGGGACGGTACAGCCGGATCCCGGGACCGGAGGGCAACGTCAGGATCTCCACCCCGGAGTTCTCCACCCTCCGGGCGCGTTCGAGCTTCCGCAGCACCGGGACCGACCACTTGTAGACGGCCTGCCGGGGTGCGAACCGAGCCACCCTGCGCAACTCGGGGTGGATGTCCGCATTGGCCATAACGGTCATTATGCCGCCGGACCCCTCGCCTGAGATCGCTGGCTACGATCGGCGCATGAGTGACTCCGAAGCCGTACTGGTCGAGCAGCGTGACCGGATCCTGATCATCACCATCAACCGGCCCGAGGCCAAGAACGCCGTCAACGCCGAGGTGAGTCACGCGCTGGCTGCCGCCGCAGATCGTCTCGACGACGACCCCGGGTTGTCGGTGGGCATCGTCACCGGTGCGGGCGGTTCGTTCTGCGCAGGAATGGATCTCAAGGCCTTCGCCCGTGGTGAGAATGTGGCGGTCAAGGGCCGCGGCCTCGGCTTCACCGAACGTCCCCCGGTGAAGCCGATCATCGCCGCGGTAGAAGGCTATGCTCTGGCCGGTGGGACGGAGCTGGCGTTGGCCACGGATCTCATTGTGGCGGCTCATGATTCGGCGTTCGGCATTCCCGAGGTCAAGCGGGGTCTGGTCGCCGCCGGCGGTGGCCTGCTCCGGCTGCCGCAGCGCATTCCCTACCAGATTGCCATGGAGTTGGCATTGACCGGGGAGAGCCTTCCGGCGCCGCGTGCGCACGAACTCGGACTCGTCAACGTGCTGGCCCAACCGGGTCGGGCCTTGGAGGGCGCCCTCGATTTGGCCTCGCGGATCACCGCGAACGGCCCGTTGGCGGTGGCTGCCACCAAGCGGGTGATCGTCGAGTCCCGCGGTTGGAGTCCGGCGGACCAATGGCGCGAGCAGGCCACGATCATCATGCCGGTGTTCGGGTCCAAGGACGCCAGGGAGGGTGCGGTGGCATTCGCCGAGAAGCGCGCACCGAACTGGACGGGCACATAAGCGACTCTGGCGGGGCGTCGCCGTAGCCCATCGAACATAGGTCCGACCGATGGCGCGTTGGCCGCGCGTGATGCCGCGGTGCTGGCAGTCGGGGGTCTGAACTGGGACGGTCTGCCCGTCGGGGGGGGGCGACTTGATGCGATGGATCGCGTCCGCCGATCAGCGAATCGTTCTCCACAACAAGGACCGTGGCTGTACCTTCCCTGGCTGCGACATGCCGGGCTATCTCTCCGAAGTCCACCATTGCGAGGAGTGGGCCGGCGGCGGCCACACCAACATCGACAAGCTCACCTTCGGCTACGGACAACACCACGCACTGCTCGGACCAGGGGGCTGGAGAACTCGAACACTCAAAGATGGAAGCACTCAATGGATACCGCCCCCGCACCTACCACTGGCCGGTGGCACCAACGACTACCACCACCCCGAACGCATGCTGACCGGAGATTGGGACCTGGCTGGTGACTAGCCTCCGATGATCACATCCCACGGGTCGGCAGCAGACAACGTTAGGCGGCCCAGGTGTTGGGCGTAGTGCGCGGTATTGCCGAACTCCTCGACCCAACTGCGCGCCCGCATGGTGGCCAGCCACAGCCGGTGCTCGATCGTCACTCCGATGGCGCCGTGAAGTTGATGCGCCGACGTGACCACACTCGGAACCACCTGTCCTAGAGTCACTTTCGTGACCGTCACTGCGAAGTCGGTCTGCGGGCTGCCGAAGCCGAAGTCCGCGGCGGCCGCGACAGCGAGATTAGCGGCGGCGCGGGCGCGTTCAACGTCGCCGGCCATGCTGGCCAGGGTGTGTTGTACCGCTTGGAAGGCGCTGAGCGGCCGACCGAACTGCTCGCGATCTCGGGTGTGGGTTACCGAAAACTCCACGGCGGCATCCAGTGCACCGATGATCTGCATACACCGTGCCCATGCCCCCCGCCGGGTCAGTTCGGCTCCTGCGCCCTCCAATACGGTGAAGGCATCCTCCGCCTCATCGATGTTGACGGTGTCACGCTGTTCCCCGCCGGCGTTGTGGCCGTGAGTGATTGACAGCGATGCGGGCTCCCTGGCCGCCACCAGCAGTCGCCTACCGTCGCCCAGGGCCAGCACCACCTGTGCTGCCGAGTTGGCGTAGGGAACCGCGGAGGCCGTGGCGGTGATCCGGCCGTCAGATCTGACCGCCTCACCGAATGCGATGGTCATTGGTCCGGTCGGGACGAGTTCTATACCGGCGGTCCTGGCCAGCCAGCAGGCCAGGACATCGGTCTCGGCCACCGGCACGGACACGGCGTGCCGGGCGAGTGCGCGAAGCACCACCGCCGTCTCGGCGGGGCCGCCGCCGGAGTCCGCGGTGCTGAGCAGGCGGGTCAGTCCGGCTCCCTCCAGATTGCGCCAGGCCGCCTTGTCGAGGGCATCCGGCAGCCCACGTTGGCCGATCCTGGCCTCGAAGGAGCGTTCGCCGATATCGTCGGCGAGTTGGCGCAGATCGGTGAGATCGTCTGTGCTACCGGAGAAGACGCCACCGCTGAGAACGCTCATCGATGCTGTCCGCTCTTCGCGCAAGCGCTCATCG
>CAZADG010000040.1:0-2594 GCA_964483865.1 uncultured Mycobacterium sp.
GCGGCAGGGGGACCCTCGATCACGGCCCAACTGTCGCCCTTGTGCCAGCGGACCGACAGCCCGCGGGCTCGCGCCCAACCGGCTAGCAGCACCGGTTCGGAGCTCCGGTGCAAAGCGGCGGTCAGCTGTACGCGCCCGGATCGGGCGGGTCCGAGATCGGTCGACTCGGTCAACAGCCTGGCGTACGGACCGCCGATGGCGTTGGGAAAGGCGGTCGCAGGCTGGTCGGCGACGGCCAGGCTCAACGCAGCAACAACCGACACGACACTCGCGACGGTCACCGCCGGACCAGGATGGCGCCTTGTGGGCACGTCGGCTCCGTTCTCTCCGCGATACCGAAGGCTAGCCGCCCTCAGCCGCCGCACGGATCCATTCCAGGTTCGCCGCCATGTTGCGCTGCCACTCGGACAACCGGCGTGCGACGATCCGGGCCTCCTTGTCGGGCTGCGCCGCGATCCCGATACTCAGTCCCGACGGCGCGGGCCCCATCCGGGCCCACTGCCGGATCAGCACACCGTCGCTGGCCGGTTCCACCTCGAACCCCCACGTGGCGACAGGCCCGTCGTGTCCCAGGACATTCCACACCCAGCGGCGCTGGTCTTCGACCTCGGCGATTTCGCACACCGTCTCCCACTCGCCGATGGCCTCGTTCTTGTTCCGGCCGCAGAAACGGGCGCCGAGTTCGACGTGATCGGCGCCGCCGAGCCATTCGACGGACTGCAACTCGGCCGAGCAGCGCGCCGGCACGGTGATGTCGGTGACGTAGTTCCAAGCAGTGGCAACGTCACAGTGGACGCGCTGGGTGACCTCGATGGTCGGCTGATCGCGGTAGCGCACGGTTGTAGCGTGCCATGAATGAGGATCGGCACGCTGATCGAACCCCGGCTGCCCGGAGCGGCGGATTTCGCCGTCGAGGCCGAGCGGCTTGGCGTCGATTCGGTGTGGGTTCCCGAGGTGTGGGGATACGACGCCCTGACAGGCTTGGCCTACCTGGCGGCCAAGACATCAACGCTGCGGCTGGGAACCTTTGTGGTGCAACTGGGTTCGCGCAGTCCCGCGATGCTGGCGACGTCGGCGCTGAGTTTGGAGGAACTCTCCGACGGCAGATTCCTGCTTGGGGTTGGCACCTCGGGACCGCGGGTGATGGAGGGCTGGCACGGAGTCCGTTTTCGCAAACCCGTGGAAATGACCAGGGAGTCCATCGAGATCATCCGGATGATCAGCCGCGGGGAGCGGCTGGAGCATCCCGGCGAAATCTATCCGCTGCCCCTGCCGAACAGCAGGGGCGCCGCATTGCGGCCCATGGTCCGGCCTCGACCGATTCCGGTGTACGTCGCCGCGATGGGTCCGCGCAATCTGCGCCTCACCGGCGAGGTGGCCGACGGTTGGCTCGGCAACGCCTTCATCCCCGAGGCGTCCGAGGTGTTCCTGGGACCGCTGCGCGACGGTGCCGAACGTGCAGGGCGGGCACTGTCGGATCTCGACCTCGTCGCTCCGGTCGCGGTCGAGTTCCATGCCGATGACGCCTCCGCCGACGCCGCCGCACGGCGGCACGCCGACGGTTACGCCTTCACCATCGGCGCGATGGGCAGCACCGCTGTGGGTGGCAAGGAGGGCGGCGGCCGCAACTTCTACAACGACGCCTTCACCCGACTCGGCTACGGGGATCAGGTCGCCGTCGTCGCCGAACTGTGGCAGGCCGGGAAGCGCGACGAGGCCCGTGCCGCGGTCCCGATCGACCTGGGCAGGCTCACGAACCTCGTCGGTACACGTGCGGGCATCACCGAGCGGGTCGGCAGGTATCGCGCCGCGGGGATCACCACGCTGCTGGCCAAGGTGGAGGGCGACTATTCCGACCAACTGGCGACGCTCGCTCAACTCCTGGAGGTCGTCTCCACCGTTTAGCGGCTTCGATTGGATCGTTGGGGTTCCGGCCCCCTAGCATCGGAACCGATGGATCAGGATCTGGAAGCACCCCCGGCTCGGAACACCGCCGCTGCCCAACGGCTGTCCGCCGAGGCCGGCCGGCGGCGCACGTTCGCGGTGATCAGCCACCCCGACGCCGGCAAGTCGACGCTCACCGAAGCTCTCGTGTTGCATGCCCGGGTCATCACCGAGGCGGGCGCCATCCACGGCAAGTCCGGTCGACGCGCCACGGTGTCGGACTGGATGGAGATGGAGCAGGCCCGAGGCATCTCGATCACGTCCACAGCACTGCAGTTCCCCTACACCTCCCCCGACGGGCAGGACTGCGTCATCAACCTGCTCGACACCCCTGGGCACGCCGACTTCTCCGAGGACACCTACCGGGTGTTGAGCGCGGTGGACTGCGCGGTCATGCTGATCGACGCGGCCAAGGGTCTCGAGCCGCAGACCCTCAAGCTGTTCCAGGTCTGCCGACACCGCCGCATACCGATCATCACGGTGATCAACAAGTGGGACCGGCCCGGCCGGCACGCCCTGGAGCTCCTCGACGAGATTGCGGACCGGATTCAGCTCAAGCCCACCCCCTTGACCTGGCCGGTCGGCATCGCCGGGGATTTCAAGGGGGTACTGGACCGCCGCACCGGCAACTTCATCCGGTTCACCCGGAC
>CAZADG010000040.1:2694-31286 GCA_964483865.1 uncultured Mycobacterium sp.
GACACCCTGTTCCGCGACGCGCCTGTTCACTTTCCGCCGATCCCCAGCTTCGCGCCCGAGCACTTCGCCGTGGCACGGGGTACCGATCCCAGTAAGCACAAGCAATTCCGCAAGGGGATCGAGCAACTCGACCAGGAAGGCGTCGTCCAGGTTCTTCGTTCGGACCGCCGCGGGGACCAGGCTCCGGTCTTGGCCGCCGTCGGCCCGATGCAGTTCGAGGTGGCAACCCACCGGATGGCAACCGAATTCAATTCGCCCATCGCCTTGGAGCCCCTGCCCTACACCGTCGCCCGGGCCATCGACCCCGAAGACGCACCACTGGTGGACAAGCAGGTGTCTATGGAGGTCCTCACCCGCACCGACGGCGTCATGCTGGCGCTGTTCACCACCAAGTGGCGGCTGCAGGGATTCCAGGAGGACAACCCGAGCGTGCGGTTGAGTTCCCTTGTGGCCGCGGGGGAAAACTAGCCTCGCGCTAGACCTCCTCGACCCGGCCGCCGTCGACGGCCCAGCGGCGGTCCAACCGGACGTTCTGCAGCATTCGCCGGTCGTGGGTCACCAGCAGCAGGGCACCGTCGTAGGTCTCCAGCGCCTCCTCCAGTTGCTCGATGGCAGGCAGGTCGAGGTGGTTCGTCGGCTCATCGAGCACCAGCACATTGGTGCCGCATGCCTGCAGCAACGCCAGGCCGGCGCGGGTCCGTTCTCCGGGCGACAACTCGTCGACGGGCCGTTCGACATGGTCGGCGCGTAACCCGAACTTGGCCAGCAGGGTTCGCACATCGGCGGTCGACCAGGAAGGCACCCGTTGCTCGAAACGGTCGACGAGCCGGTCGGAACCGGCGAAATCGGCTCGGGCCTGGTCGATTTCCCCGATGGCGACGTTGGCGCCCAGACTCGCCCGGCCCGCATCAGGTTGCCGACGTCCCAGCAGCAGCCGAAGCAGCGTCGACTTCCCGGCTCCGTTAGGACCGGTGATGCCGATCCGCTCGCCCGCGTCGACCTGAAGCGACACCGGACCCAAAACGTAATCGCCCTGCCGCACAACGGCGTTGTCAAGGACGGCGATAACCGCACTCGACCGCGGTGCCGAGCCGATGGTGAACTGCAACGTCCATTCCTTGCGAGGTTCGGCCACCTCGTCGAGCCGGGCGATCCGGCTCTCCATCTGGCGCACCTTCTGCGCCTGCTTCTCGCTGGACTCCATGGCCGCGCGTCGGCGGATCTTGTCGTTATCCGGAGCCTTGCGGATCGCGTTGCGCACTCCGTGGCTGGACCACTCCCGCGCAGTACGTGCCCGCGCCACCAAGTCGGCCTTCTTCTCGGCGAACTCCTCGTACTCCTCCCGACGGTGCCGCCGGTTGACCGCACGCTCCTCCAGGTAGCTTTCATATCCGCCGCCGAAGACCGTGGTGGTGTTCTGGGCGAGATCGAGTTCGAGAACCCTGGTCACGCTGTTCGCCAGGAACTCCCGATCATGGCTCACCAGCACGACGCCACCCCGAAGCTCCCGGACGAAGTTCTCCAGTCGCGCCAGGCCGTCGAGGTCCAGATCGTTGGTCGGCTCGTCGAGCAGGACGATGTCGAACCGGGACAGCATCAAGGCCGCCAATCCGACGCGGGCGGCCTGCCCTCCCGACAGCGCAGTCATCGATGTCGAATCCGGTTGCACAGCGTGGCAATCCAGTCCTAGATCGGCCAATACGGCGGGCATCCGTTCGTCGAGGTCCGCGGCGCCGGTGGCGAGCCAGTGATCCAGTGCCGCGGCGTAGACGTCGGCCGGATCCTGCTTCGCCGTCTGACTGCCTGGATCGGCCAGGACGGCTGCCGCCTCTTCCATGGCCTGCGTCGCCGCGGCGCAACCGGTGCGCCTGGCGATGTAGGCGGCGACGGTCTCCCCCGGTATCCGCTGATGCTCCTGCGGCAGCCATCCCAGGAACGCGTCCGAAGGGGCGGCGCTGACCGTCCCCGCCAGCGGGGTGATCTCACCGGCGAGGATCCGCAGCAGTGTGCTCTTGCCGGCCCCGTTGGCGCCGACCACCCCGACCACGTCGCCAGGCGCGATGGTCAGATCGAGGCCCTCGAACAGTGTGCGGTGAGCGAATCCTCCGGAGAGATTCTTCGCGACGAGCGTTGCAGTCACAGCTCTACGGTCGCAGGCGTCAGGAACCCGGAACCGCTGGGACGGGTGCCGGCGCCGCGGGATCGGTGAGCCACGGCGGTGGCGGGCCGTCGAGGGAGTAGTAGCCCGGCGGTAGCGGCGGGCGGTCGGCCGGGGGCACTCCGGCCGATCCGTTGGACGGGGCCACTCCGGCTGGCCCGTTTGACGGGGCTGCCGAACGTGGTGAATTGATGGAGGTGTATCCGGGCGGCAGCTCGGGAGCGGGGCCGGCCCCTGCCGGCACGGCCGGGAGCGCTCCCGCACCGCCCGAAGGCGGGGCGAATGGATTCTGGGCTTGTCGCCAGAGGTCCTTGATGGAGCCGAGAATTCCCCCGCCGCTGCTTCCGGGCGGTGGCACGGTATCGGGGACCGACGGCCGCGGGGCCATCGGCGGCGCGGGCGCCGGGGCGGCAGCAGCCCCGGGGGCATCCGGACCCGGTGCGGCTGGGGCCGGCGGGGACGGGGCGGGAACCGCAGCCTGGACAGGTGGCTGCCGGGGTGTCATCGGGTTGTTCGACACCGGTGGCGGCGGGGGCGGCGGCGCCTCCGGTATGACGGTCACCGGGGCCGGGGCCGGGGGCGGATCGGCCGGGTCGGCCAAGGCCGTCGCCGGCCCAGCCAGCGCAGCGCCTGCGACTGCCAGGCATGTGAAGGCCGCTCTCACTGCGTAAGCCATGAATCCGCCCCGATCTCATCTGACGCTCGCCACGGCGAACTCTCCGATTTGATCGTCGCACATCAGGTCATTCGTTACCGATTCGGCGCAGAGCCCGCCCGGCCCCGGTCGACCACAATGCCCAGGCGATCAAAACCGGCTGAAAGAACAACCGGATTAGTCGGGCGCGGTCACTGTTGAGGCCAAAGGCATCGCGGTGGTGGGCCCACTGGGCGATATTGCCCGGGAAGACGGCTACGAAGAAACCCGCGAGCAGCAACCCGACCAGCGCACGGCGGCGAGTGATCAGGATCATCCCCGCACCGAGGCCGATCTCGACCACCCCGGAGGCCAGCACCGTGACGTCGGGGGGCACCGGCAGCCAGGTCGGTACCTGGGCCCGGAACTCCTCGCGCGCGAAAGTCAGGTGTCCGATGCCGGCAAAAACCATGAACAATCCGAGCACGATCCGGCCGATCTTCTGGGCGGTCGCCTCGGGGGTCGCGATGCTCATGTCCTAGCTATAGCTGTTCGCCGGGCATCAGGTTCGAGAAATGGGGGAAGGGGGTGCGGTGCCCACCTGTTGTTCAGTTCGACGGCACGGCCGCCTTCCGGTTGGCCCGCGCGGCCGCGGTCCATTCCCGCAGACCCTTGGCGGACAGGAAGGTGTAGATGACATAGAGCAGCAACCAGGTCCAAGCCCGCTGGGTGGAGAACAACACGATGTAGAACACATCGGCCACAAGCCACAACCACCAGTTCTCGACGAACTTACGGGCAATCATGAACTGAGCGAGCAGGCTCAGGCTTGTCGTGAGGGAGTCCAGCCACACGTGACTCGACGAACTGCGAAGCAGCACAAGCAGACCGGCCATCATCGCCACTCCGGCGACGGCAAGCGGTATCCGCCACTTCTGCGGTGTGTGAACGATTCCTGCGTTGTAGTCCTGGTCCTGAGAACGTCGCCAGGTGAACCACCCGTAGATATTGAGGGCCACGAAGATCCAGGCCAGACCGAAGTTGGCGTACAACTCCCAACGCCAGGTGACGAAGGCGTAGCAGAGCATGCTGGCGATCCCGAACCCGAAGTTCCAGATGATGCCCTTGCCTAGCAGGTAAAGACAGATCACGCCGGTGACGAAGCCGATGACGTCGGCCCAGCAGATCCCCAGGCTGTCGTTGACGAACGGTGAGCCCAGAAATTCGATTACCCAGTTCATCTTTCGACCTTTCCCTGACCTTCTTCCACGGCCGCCACGATGGCCGGCGCCAGTTGTGCGGCCCGCGCCGCGACGACGTTGAGCACTTCATTCGGGTCGATGGTCGATCCCGCTCCCGGGGCAGCGGCGGACACCACCGACAGGGCGAGCACGTCCGCACCGCCGGCGAAAGCGGCGATGGCTTCCAACACGGTCGACATGCCGACCACATCGGCACCGGAGGAACGCAACCAGGCGTTCTCTGCGGGTGTTTCGAAGTGCGGGCCGGGGAGCATCGCGTACACCCCGGTTCGCAGGGTCGGATCGGTGGAGCAGGCTCTTCGCCGAAGATCCGTGGAGTAGAGGCCGGTGAGGTCGACGAAATTGGGTCCGCCGGTCAATGGTGAGACCCCGCTGAAATTCAGGTGATCGCTAATCGCCAACGCGTCGCCGACCGCGAGGGCAGGGTTGACCCCTCCGCTGGCGTTGGTCAGCACCACCGTGCGGGCACCCATCGCCATCGCGACCCGCACCGGCATGGTGACCGGTTCGAAACCCAGACCCTCGTACCAGTGGGTACGCCCGAGGTAGACCAGAACGTCACGGCCGCCGGCAGTGCGGACATGGCGGATCATCGCCACGTGGCCGGCGGCCACCGGTGCGCTGAACCCCGACACATCGGCCACCGGCATCTCCGCTCGAGTGTCGCCGAGCAGATCGGCGGTGGCGGCCCACCCCGACCCCATGACCACCGCGGCGTCGAAGCGATTCCGGCCCAATCCCGCGGCGATAGCAGCAGCCGACGCCTCGGTTCCGCGCGCCAGATGGTCTTCAAGCACTGGTCGACCCTAAACGCGATTCCCGCCGTTGGGCGAGCGTTACCGGAGAATTCAAGTCCGCGACGACGGGCGGTAAACCGGGAACCGTATTCCTCTCACCGTGGGCTACTCACTGCGAAGGTACTCGCCGGGGCTGGGCGACAAGCTGGCCGAATTCGTGCTGCCCATCGCGACCCGCACCTACTCCAACTGGGTTGGCCCGGTCGCGGCCGGTATGTGGGCCGAGTCCGAACACGGCGCGGGCGCGTGGAACTCCCGCCTCGACGACGAGTCAACCCATGTACTGGTCTGCGAACGAGCCGACGGCTCGATCGCCGCCTGCGCCTTCGTCCGGATTGCCTCTGGGACAGCGTTTTTCGGTGGCCTGTACGTGGCCGATGTGTCACGCGGCCTCGGAACCCTACTGCGCGACGAGCGGCTGCGGATCAGTCGCGAGGCAGGCGCGGCGACCGCGGTGATGCTGATCCGGGAAACCAATGCGCCGGCCCGCAAGCTCGCGGAGCGGGCGGGTTTCGAGTTGGTCGCCGAGGATCCGTGCGCCCGACTGTCGGCGGTCCCCCGTCTGCTCTACGCCAAGCCACTCGAGGCTCCCGCGCTGCTGCCCGCGTGAAGTTCGCCACCGGCATTTCAATGCGCGCGAACAGGCGGCGGATTGCCCCCATCGCTGACAAGCTGAAGCGATGTTGGTCAAGATGCTGCTCGCGCCGCTGTCCTTCGCCACCACCGCCAGCGCTGGGGTGATCGCATCGATCGCCACCGTCGGCAGCGCGATGGTCGCCGGGTCGATGGGCACCGTAGGCAGCATCGCGGTGGCCGGGTCGTTGGGCACCGTAGGCAGCGTCGGGGTGGCCGGGTCGATCGGCACCTTCGGTAGCGCCGGGGTTGCCGGCAGCGCCGGTACAGCGCTGTCGTTTCTGATGGCTGGCTGCGCGGCCTGCTTCGGCTGCGTGTCCTGCCGCCGCTGCAGGGCCTGCATCGCCTGCTCTCAGTGCGAAGACTGCGTCGGGTGCATCGGCTGCCACAACTGCTCAGGCCTGCAGAACGCCGTCGGTTTGCGCGACGTGCACCTACCTGTCGCGGCCTGAGCGTCCCCCGCCGCGAACCGCCGCCCCGGGGCGCAAACCGGTGTCTAGGATTCCGTCGCGGATCAGCGGGACACCGCCCACCAGCAGGTGCAGGACTCCGACCGAAGGGTGCGTCGGCTCGGAGAAGGTCGCCTGGTCCTCGAACGCCGCGAGGTTGAACACCGTGATGTCGGCGTCGGCTCCGACCTGCAGGCGGCCCTTGCGGCTCATCGCCGCTGAGGCGGTGGACAGGATCTGCGCCGGGATCAGCGTGCATTTCGCCACGGCTTCGGGAAGTGCGATCAAGCGCCGACGGGTGACGTACTGCGCAAAAAACCGGGCGAAGGTCCCCGCGCTCCGCGGGTGGGCGACGGCGTCCGACGGAAGAGGCCAGACGTCACCCTCCACCAGAAGGTGGCCCGGGCGTTCCCAGGGCATGGCGTCGGAGGCGATGGCGCCACCGGGGTAGGTCACCGACAGGTCGAGCAGACGCTGGTGCTCGGGGTTGGTCTCCGGGGACAGGAAGTGCCAGACGATGGCCTGGCCGGGCTCATCCTTCTGCGCCTGCCGCAGTTCGGCCTCGTCGCGGACCGCCTCACCGGTCGCATTGAGGACGATGTCCGACCAGGTGGCACCGGTGCGTTCGCAGTAGCAGGGATGGGCAAGGAAGGCCGCGCCCACGACAGTCGAGGCGGCACCGTAGGGATAGGCCTCGGTGGTGATCTTCAGGCCGTGTTTCTGGGCCACCGAGATCAACTGCGCGCAGCGTTCGATATCGCGCAAGCTGGTGCTGTTCAGATGGCAGATATGCATGTGCGCACCGGAAGTGGCCGCGTAGGCGATCAGCCGCAGGTACGCCTCCTGCGAGCTCTGCGGGTCGATGTTGGACATGAACTGAATGTGGGTGAAGGTCGGAACATCATGTCGCGCAGCGAGATCGGCCACCAACGACAGTTCCTGCACGCCGGCGCCCGGCACATAGCCGTTGTTGATGCCGATGCCGAGCGCTCCTTCGGAGAGGCCCTGCTCGAGTCGGCCGATGATCTGTTCGATCTGCTCCCGCGAGGCAACCTCGTACTGCCAATCCGAATAGCGATACGCCGCTTGGAAATACGACAGATTGGGGTAGGGCTCGCCCATCTGCGGACTCAACTCCACGATTCGCGCGAACACCCAGGAGGCGGATGCTCCGTAGTTGATTGCGCGTCCGGCGGCCGCCTGCTGCTCGTACCAGTCACCGATGGGCAGGACTCCGGACTCCAGTTCCAGGGTGGTGGTGACACCGTCGAATGCCTGGATCCGGTCGCCTGGCAGTGACTGGGTGTGGCAGTGCAGGTCGATGAATCCCGGTGTTACGACCTGACCCCGGGCCTCGAGAGTCTGATCGCCGATCAGGTCGGCATCGGAGATCGCGGCGATGGAGCCACCCCGGATCCCGACCGAGCGGACGGCGTCCAAACCCGTTTCCGGGTCGATGACGCGACCACCGGCGATGACGGCGTCGAATTCGGGCACAGCCACGGCCGGACGTCAGCCTCGCGGCCACACGATCATGGGCACCGGAAGCTCCCGCATGATCTTGCTGGCCGAGTGCCCGAGGAACAGCCGCTTGGGCTGCGCCATCCGGCTGGAACCGATGAAGACGACCTCGCTGTCCACGAATTCCAACCCCTGCACGGCATCGCCAAGCGAATCACCATGCCCGACAACACTTTTCGCCGGGCACTCCGGCGGCAGCGCCGCGCTTGCCCGCTGAACCAGGTTAGCCGCGTGCTGCTCCGCCAGCTGCAGCCACTTCTGCCGTCGCTCCTCACTACCGCCCTCCCCGACGGCCACCAGGGACATCAGCCGCACCGGCACCTTCCACTGCGCAGCCAACCGGATCGCGTTGTCGACCAGATCTTCGGTGCCCGGCTGCATGCCCGTCGCGCAGGTGATCCGGGTGATGCGGGATTGGGGCTGGTACTGGGCCGGAGCCAGGGCGACGGGCACCGTCGACGCATGCAGCAGGGCGTCTGCCAGGCTTCCCAGGCCGAAATGGCCGGCGCGCACCCGGTGATTGGTGCCGACGACGATCATGGCGGCCTCGCCGGCCTCCGGATCTGTCGCCGCGTCCAGCAGGCCCTGGGTGATCGACTCGGCCCTGCGCAGGTGACCTTCGGCATGGACGTCTGACGGAACGTGGGTCAGGCCGTCTGCGAGCCATTCCCGGCCCTGTTCCTCGACCTCGGCGTTGAACGCCTCGTCGGGTGAGTACATGTGGAAGGTCGGTGCGTCACTGGGCAGCACCGAGATCAGATCCAGGGTCGCCCCCGACGATCGAGCCAGGGTGGCCGCAAGATTGACTCCGTCAACCCCCCGCTGACGTGGACCGTAACCGACGACGTACCGCATGGTTCGTGACGCTAACCCAAACACCGTCGAGGCATATCCCAGTTGTGGTAAGCCACAGGGATGACTGAGGTTGCCCCGGGATCGACAGGGACATCGACGGGCAAGACGCAACTGGCCCGGACGCTGGGGCTGTGGGCGATCGTCGGGCTCGGCCTCGGCTACATGACTCCCACCGTCATCTTCGACACATTCGGCATCGTGTCCACGGAGACCAACAACGTCGTCCCGACGGCCTACCTACTGGCGCTGATCGTCATGGTGTTCACCGCGATCTCCTACGGCCGGATGACGCAGGTTTTCCCTTCCGCGGGTTCGGCGTACACCTACACCTCCGAGACCATCGGCCCCAACGTGGGATTCCTGATCGGCTGGGCGGCCCTGCTCGACTATCTGCTGCTGCCACTGGTGAATGCGCTCATCATCCGCAGCTACATGTACTCGTTCTTTCCGACCGCGCCACCATGGATCTGGGTGGTCGTCTACGTCGCGGCCATCACCGCGATGTGCGTGTTCAGCATGACCAACACCTCACGGGTCAACATGCTGCTGGTGGTCTTCGAAGTGGTGCTGATCGGGGTATTCCTCATCCTCGCCACCAAGTCGCTGATCGAGGGGATGGGCAACGGGACCATCCTGTCGACCCAGCCGTTCTGGCATGAGGGCGTCCACCTCAACCTGGTCATCACCGGTGCGACGATCGTGGCGTTCTCCTTCATCGGCTTCGACGCGATCACCATGTACACCGAGGAGGCCAAGGACGCCTCCATCGTGCCGAAAGCGATTGTGCTGGCACTGCTGATCGGCGGCACCATCTTCTTCGTCAGCGCCTGGTTCACCCAGTCGCTGTTCCCGGACGTGTCCGGTTTCAGCGAAGAGTCCCTGGAGAACAGCGCACTGCCCGAAATCGCACTGCACGTCGGCGGTGAGTTGTTCAAGATCCTGCTCACCTCGGCCGCTTTCGCGGCGACGATGGCCTCCAGCCTCGCCTCGCACGCGTCGGTGTCGCGTCTACTGTTCGTGATGGGCCGCAACGGCCGCGGACCGATCGCGCGGTTCTTCGGATATCTGCACCCGAGCTACCAGACGCCGGCCTACGCGATCCTCTTCGTCGGCCTGGTCTCACTGTTCGCCATCGAGTTCAATCTGGACTTCGTGGCATCCCTGATCAACTTCGGCGCGTTGATCGCCTTCACCTTCGTCAACATCACGGTGATCGTCTACTTCGCCTATCGGCGCCGCCAGGTCAACACCGTGGCCCAGATCTTCCGCAACATCATCCTGCCCGGGATCGGCATCATGCTCACCGTGCTGTTGTGGGTGTACCTCTCGGCCGAGTCGACCAGGTACGGCATCATCTGGTTCGCCATCGGAATCGCCGTGCTGCTGTGGATCACCCGGTTCTTCCGCCGTCCGCTGACAGTCAACATGGGTGACCCACACTCCTGAAGTCGATCACCGATCGCGGGCTCGCGATGCTCGGCTAGCGACGCATCTTTGCCCAGGCCGTATACGAGGTGACGGGGCCCGCTCGTGGTCTCTCTAGCCACGGCCAGGGATGCAGCGCAACAACATCGAGGCGGCCAGACCGGGATCGCCAGCCCGGAACCGGCGCGAAGGTGGTCGCCAACCGGGTGCCCTGCAGCACCGCAACCGGGTCACCGCGCCACAGTTGCACCTCCCTGCGCGTCGAGAGATCGGCCAGCGATTGCGCGATGAAGAACAACCGGTTCACCGAGAGCCGCAGTCTGCGCAGCAGCGGTTCGTCGAAGACGAACAACACGGGCAGATCCGGATGAGCCGCGGCCGCCGGATCGCGATCGCTGAGACTCTCCGCGGTCAGCCAGACCGCCTCCGGCGGTGCGGAATGCCGAGCAGCCGTCGGGCCGGCCGTCGTCTCGAGGTCGGCGTCGCGCCGTAGCCGGGGATCAGTGAGCACCCGCGGCTCACGCTCCTGGGTGGCGGGCCATTCGCTGATCGGGCAGGTCTGCTCCAACGGACACCGCCCGCATAGTCCCGGTGCCCGTTTCTCCACCTGCCACCGGGAGAACCCGTACGCCTTGCCGGTGAGAGCTCCGACGGTCCACTGCCAGCCCAGCCTGTTGGCGGCGCGCGAACCGTCGATCAGGTGGCGGTACATCAGATCCTCGCCGTCGCGCCACCCCAGGCCCGCGCGAACGCTCCACTGCGAGGCGAGCCACATTCGGGTCTGATTGGTCAACCAGCCATTGGTCACCAACTCGGACCACGAACTCTCCAGACACAGCGCCGACGAGAGCCACGGATCAGTGTGTCCAGCAGCATGATCCGTACCGCGCTCTTCGACCGCGAAGCGCAACGATTCGCCGGTGGCGACCCCCAGTCGGGCGTAGAGATGCCGTGCATATTCCTGCCACCGAAGTTCATCGCGGAACTTCGCCACGTCGTCGGGCGGACCGCCGGCCACGTGATCCCACACCTCACGCAGGGTCAGCAGCCCATGCCGGATGTACGGCGACAACCGCGAGGACCCACGGGTAGCCGTCGGCCAGACGTTGTTGCGTCGGCGGGCGTAGCCGCGCACGTCATAAGCCGCCAGAGCGGCGTCCGCCGCCCGCTGTCCGCCCGGCATCAGAGCCGGCGTGTAATCCGCGGGTTCGCAGAGGTCGCCGAGATGCCGTCGCACCCAGGAAAACAATTCCTCGGCGTCGGTGGGCGGATCGGGGAGGCGCTCGATCGGGTGGGGCGGGGACATAGCTGGCACGCTACGCGGGCCGCGCATAGTTAGACTCTGTTGTGCTTTTCCCTGGCCGATCAGCCGATTCGGACGGCATCGAACCCGAACGATTGCAGGTGACCCTCGAGGTTCTGGCCGAGTTGCATCAACTCGACCCCAAGCATCCCGATTTCATCGCGGTTCGCCGCGCGACCGCGCACATGTTCAAAGCGGCCAAGAAATCCCGCCGCGATGAGAAGCGCAATCAGATCGCTGCGGCCGACCGCGCGGTGGTCGCCGCCACCGCCACCGGCGCCGCCGACCGTATCGACGACGAGACCCGCGGTATCCCGCTGTCCACCGCGACGACAGCGCCGAGTGCGGGCACCCTGCTGCGCTCGCGGGCCTGCTACATCTGTAAACAGCACTACACCCGAGTCGACGCGTTCTATCACCAACTGTGCCCGGACTGCGCCGCCCACAGCCACACGAAACGGGATGCGCGCACCGACCTGACCGGCAGACGAGCCCTGCTCACCGGGGGCCGCGCGAAGATCGGGATGTACATCGCGCTCCGTCTGCTCCGCGACGGTGCCCACACGACGATCACCACCCGCTTCCCCCGCGACGCCGTGCGCCGGTTTTCCGGCCTGCCCGATGCCGGGGACTGGCTGCACCGCCTTCGGATCGTCGGCATCGATCTGCGCGACCCGGCCCAGGTGGTCGGCCTCGCCGATGCTGTCGCCGACGCCGGCCCGCTGGACATCCTGATCAACAACGCCGCCCAGACGGTGCGCCGCTCCCCCGGGGCCTACGGCCCGCTCGCCGAAGCCGAACTGGCCCCGCTTCCGGACGGGCCGCTGCCGGAGTTGCTGACCTTCGGCCACACCAACGACCCGCACCCCCAGGCATTGGCGGCCTCGGTGGCGAGCCATCCGATCCTGGCGGCGGCGGCCTCGCGTGCCGATGAACTGACAGCATCAGCACTTACCGCCGGATCGAGCTCACTGGAGCGGCTCGCCGCCGGGACCGCCATCGACGCGGGCGGGCTGCTTCCCGACGAACTTCACGTGAACAGCTGGACCCAGCACGTACACGAGGTCGAGCCCCTGGAGATGCTGGAAGTCCAACTGGCCAACGCGACCGCGCCATTCCTGCTCATCAGCCGGCTGCGCCCGGCGATGGCCGCATCACCGGCCCGACGCAAATACGTGGTGAATGTGTCTGCGATGGAGGGTGTTTTCTCCCGCCGCTACAAGGGACCGGGGCATCCGCATACGAACATGGCGAAGGCCGCGCTGAACATGCTCACCCGTACCAGCTCGGGTGAGATGTTCGAGACCGACGGCATCCTGATGACCAGTGTGGACACCGGATGGATCACCGACGAGCGGCCGCACTTCACCAAAGTCCGCCTGGCCGAGGAGGGTTTCCACGCCCCCCTCGATCTCGTCGACGGGGCGGCCCGGGTCTATGACCCGATCGTGCAGGGCGAAGCCGGAGTAGATCTCTACGGGGTGTTCCTCAAGGACTACCGCCCGTCCGACTGGTGACCGTGCGGCCGCATCGAAGGCCCGGCTACCGTGGTGACGTGTCAGGATCGTCAGTCGTCCGCGCATGGGTCGCGGCGGCTTTCCTGCTCAGCCTTGCCTCGGTCCAGGCATGTGGTCGGGCCGAACACCCGCCGCAAATCCCTAGCCAGTCGGCGGCGCCCACGCTGAAGGCGGCGCCGGTAACCCCCAAGCCTGTCCTGCCGCCGGTGATCCCCACCGGGGACTTCTCTGGCGTCACCGGGCTGGTCGACGCCGACATCGCCGAGCATCGGCTGCCCGGCGCAGTGATTCAGGTCGGGCACGGCGGCAACGTCGTCTTCCGGCAGGCCTACGGGTCCCGCAAGCTCCCCGGTGAACCGGGACTGGACGGCCTGCCCTCCCCTGCCGAGGCGATGACCGAGGACACCATGTTCGATCTGGCCTCGTTGACCAAGATCATCGTGACCACCACCGCCGTACTCCAGCTTTACGAACAGGGAAAGGTCGCCCTGGACGAACCCGTTCAGACCTACCTGCCCGAATTCAACCCGGAGAGCGATCCTCGCCGGGCTCAGGTGACGATGCGCATGCTGCTGACCCACACGTCCGGCATCGGAGGAGACCTGAGCCGCCAGGGGCCGTGGGGACTGACCGCGGCCGACAAGGCCGACGGTCTTCACCGCGCAATGACCGCACCCTTGGAGTTCGCCCCGGGTGAAACCTTCCACTACTCCGATATCGGTTTCATCATCCTCGGTGCGCTCGTCGAGAGGTTCTCCGGCGAAGCGCTGGACGTCTATGCGCAGAAGCACATCTTCACCCCTCTGGGTATGGCCGACACCCGCTACCTACCGGCATCGAAAGCGTGCGGACCGTACCGAATCCTCGGCAACGCAATCGCTTTCGACCCCGCCGCAGCCCGGCCGGAGTCATGTCCGGAAGGCACCTGGAGTACCGACCTGCTGGCCCGAATCGCGCCTACAGCCCGCGACGAGGACACCCCCGGCATCAACCCCGACTTCGATCGCTCGCTGCGCAGTACCGTCCATGACCCGACCGCACGCCGGATGGGCGGGGTCGCCGGCAGTGCGGGGGTGTTCTCGACGGCCTCCGACGTCGGCAGGTACGCGCAGGCACTTCTGGATCGTCTCGCCGACCGTCCCAGCCCATTCCCCTTGAAACGGTCGACATTGGAAGTGATGACGACACCCCAGCAGCCACCAGCCGTGCGCGACGGGGTCCGCGGGTTCGGCTGGGATATCGACACCTACCAGTCCAAGCCCCGCGGAGACGTTTTCCCGGTCGGCAGCTTCGGCCACACCGGTTTCACCGGGGTCTCGGTGTGGATGGACCCGGGTTCGGACACCTACGTGGTGGTCCTGGCCAATGTGATCCACCAGCGCGGCGGCCCGCCGATCGTGACATTGAGCGGGGATGTGGCCACCGCATCGGCGCGGGCCTTGCATCTGTACGGCAGCTGACCTTTACTCAAGGGGATGGCTAATTTCGCGTTTCGCTCTGCTGCTGTTCTGGGTGCGGTTCTTATCGGTGCCGCCGCAAACTGCACCCCCCAGGCAGCCGCTGCCCCAGTCCTGACCTCCCCGTCACTGCCGGCGGCACCGGTCCCCGGCATGATTCGGTACGCCGATCCGGTGAACGGGTGGTCGATCAGCTACCCCGGCGGCTGGCTGTTGAACGCTGCCGATCCAGCTCTCGTCCAGATTCGCGACCCCGAGAACCAGGCACTGGTGAGCATCCGCACCACGTCGACCGATCTGCCACTCAACGCGGTCGCGGACCAGATTCTGGCGTCCCAGGAGCAGTTCCTGCTCGAGAAGGGGCTGACCTGGGTTCGCACGGCACGCCAGCTGATCGCACTTCCCAACGGCACGTCAGCCGTCGACGTCCGCGGCGACATTCTGCCCGACGGGAAGTCCCACCAGCTCTACATCGTCAGGAGGGACAAGGCTTTCGCGATTAACGCCGAAACCAACGCCGCCCTCTGGGACAAGTTCAGCGGGGACTTCGACCGGATTCTGCAGTCTTTCGCCGCACCCACGTAACGCCTCAGCCTGGTGCGGTCCGGGCCAGGGTCCCGCCGGCCGGCGAACCGGTGCCGATGAAGTCCTCGATCAGCGCCGCCACGTCGAGCGGGCGTTCGGCGTGCGGGAAGTGTCCCACTCCGGAGAGAACCTCCAGTCGGACATCAGGCCTTATCTCTCGTGCGGAATAGGCATGCGTGACAGGGATGATGGTGTCCCGATCGCCCCAGATCGTCATCACGGGGAAGTCGGTCCGCGCGTTGAGTCGGTTCAGTGCGCTGACGGCCTGACCGCGGTGATCCACCACGGAACGCAGAGTCCGCAGGAAGGCGCGACGGGTCGGTCCGTCGGACAGCGAACTGTAGTGCCCCCACATCTGCTCACCGCGGGGCGCCTGCACACCCATCTTCCGTAACCACGCCCAGGCGCGGTCTACAGGGGCCAGCAGGCGCCGGTCGGCGATGACGGGAAGCACCAGTTCGGCCCCGGGCAGGGTCGCGGCGCGCAGCAGTAGACCGACGTCCGGGCCCAGCCCTCCGCTGGCGATCAGGACCAGACGCTGGACGTAGTCGGGATGCTGGTAGGCGAACTGCATCGCGATTCCGCCGCCGAGTGAGTGCCCCACGATGGTTGCCCGGGTGACACCGAGTTGGTCGAGGATGTCGCGAACCAACACCGACAAGGCGCCCAGCGAGTAGTCGCTGCGGGGTTTGGTGGAGTTGCCATGGCCCAGCAGGTCTGGAGCCACGACCCGATAGTTGCGCGACAACGGGCCGATCAACGACCGCCAGGTCTGCGAACTCCCGGCGATTCCGTGCAGCAGCAGGATGACCTCGCCGCTGCCCTCATCGAGATAGGCGACTTGTTCGCCGTGCCAGTCGAGGAACCTGACCTCGTTCATGTCTCGGATCTCCTCATACGATCAACCTTGCGATCAGTAAACATTCGTACACTGTGCTTCAGCAATAATGCTCCTGTCAAGGAGTTTTCCCGGCTATAACATCCTGTGGCGGCGGTGAACTTGCGTACACCGACACCGTTGTTTCCGGTCGCCCTGCACAATGGGGGCATGGGTGCAGGAACTCCGAGTCGCTCGGTCATGTCGGTTGCTGGCGCCGTGGCGCTGGCGGTCGCGGCGGCGGGCCCGGCGTCGGCGGACACCCCGGAGGAGAAGTTCATCCGGGACCTTCAGCGCGCGAACGCGGTGGTGACGTCTATCCCCAGCACGCCCGATCGCTGGGTGAAGGCGGGCCATTCCTCCTGCAACCGGATCATGTCGACGATCGCTCAGGGCTTGCCTGCGCGGGCAGCGATCAACAACGAAGTGATCGCAGCGACGACGTTCCACAGCATCAGCCGGCAGAACGCCGTCGCGCTGGTCACCTACGCCGTCCTAGACCTGTGCCCCGGCGTGATGCCACCCCGGGGCGGGAGCAATCCGCCGATCATCCCGAACCCCTGAGGGCCGCCGGATCGCTAAAATTCGGCAACCGCCGCGATGGAGATGTCAGATGAGCACAACGCCGATGAGCACAACGCTGATTTTCGGGCACCGCAATCCCGACACCGATTCGATCTGCTCCGCGCTCGCCTACTCGGATCTGAAAACCCAGATCGGTGCCGACGTGGAAGCGGTCCGCCTGGGCGCGGTGAGCGCCGAGACCCAGTTCGCGCTCGACAGTTTCACAGCAGATCCGCCGCGGTTGGTCGAAGCTGTGGCTGACGAGGCTTCGCACGTCATCCTGGTCGACCACAACGAGCGACAGCAGAGCGCCCGCGATATCGACCTCGTCACGATCACCGAGGTCATCGACCACCATCGGATCGCCAACTTCGAAACTGCGGGTCCGCTGTACTACCGCGCCGAACCGGTGGGCTGCACCTCGACGATCGTGCTGAAGATGTTCAAGGAGAAGGGCGTCGAAGTCCGGCCGCAGACTGCCGGACTGATGCTGTCTGCCATCATTTCCGACACCCTCCTGCTCAAATCCCCGACCTGCACACCCGAAGACGTCGCCGCGGCACACGAACTGGCATCCATCGCAGGCGTCGATCTGGATCGCTACGGCCGCGAAATGTTGCGCGCCGGCGCGAGCCTGGCGGACAAGTCGATTCCTCAGTTGGTGTCCCTGGACGCCAAGGAGTTCACGATGAGTGGCGCCAAGGTGGAGATCGCTCAAGTCAACGCCGTCGACGTCGACGAAGTGCTGTCCCGGCAAGCCGAGTTGGAGACGACGTTGCAGAACACCATCGGCGAGAAGGGCCTGGGGCTGTTCCTTTTCGTCGTCACCGACATCCTGAACAGTGACTCGGTCGCCGTCGCCCTCGGGCCGCGCGCTTCGGTGGTGGAGTCGGCCTACGGGGTCACCCTGGAGAACAACCGTGCCCTGCTCGAAGGTGTGGTGTCGCGCAAGGCGCAGATCGTGCCGGCGCTGACCGAGGCCTTCAGCGCCGCAAAACTCAGTGAGGGCTGAGCGTATCGAGGATCCGCCTGAGCGCGATCACCTCGTCGGGATCGATGCTGACGGACTCGAGTTGTTCGGCCATGGCCGGATTCACGTACTCCATGGCGGACGGGTACGTCGCGCGGGCCGAACTGTGGAATGCCCTGGCGCCGGTGAATTCTGCCAATTCGGCAACGTTGGCGGAACGGACGCCGGAGCCCGGCATGATCGTGATTCTGTCTCCGGCTGTGTTCACAAGGGTCCGCAGCATCTCCCGGCCCAGATCGACATTCGGATGCAGTCCACTGGTGAGAATCCTGTGACAGCCGAGCTCGATGACGTCTTCCAGTGCCGCCACCGGATCGCTGACACGGTCGAACGCCCGGTGGAAGGTGACCTGCATGGGACCGGCCTGCCGGATCAACTCCGCACATCGCCGGGTGTCGACGCTGCCGTCCCTGTCGAGCATCCCGATGACGACACCGTCGCATCCCAAATCCCTGCACCGACCGATGTCTGCCAGCATCGACCGAAACTCCAAGTCGCTGTAGAGGAAGTCACCGCCACGGGGACGAATGATCGGGAACAACTGAATCGAGGTGTTCTTCCTCGCGACCTCGATCATCCCGCATGACGGGGTGGTACCGCCTTCGTGCGGATTGGCGCACAGTTCAATCCGGTTGACGCCATGCCGCTCTGCTATCAGACATGACTCCAGATCAAATCCGATGACCTCCAATTCCATCCCGCCATTATCATCGGCTGGGGCGCGATGACCGCGCCCGACCTCGCAGGAAGGCAGGGACGTTGGAGGTTGCCGAATCCGGTATCGCGGAACTCCGGCAGTCTCTCGAGGACGGCCGGCTGACGAGCGTCCAGCTTGTCGAGGCCTACCTGCACCGGATCGACGCATATGACCGCAACGGACCGCGGTTGAACGCGATCGTCGTCGACAACAACGACGCTCTGGCCGAGGCCGCCGCCTCGGATCGGCGGCGCTCGCGCGGTGAATTGCTCGGCCCACTGGACGGCATTCCCTATACCGCCAAGGACAGCTACCTGGTCAAGGGGTTGACAGCGGCCGCGGGCTCCTACGCATTCGAAAGCCTTGTTGCGCAAAGCGATGCCTTCGCGATCGAACGGCTCCGCGCCGGCGGTGCGATCCTGATCGGGCTGACGAACATGCCGGCGATGGCCAACGGCGGGATGCAACGCGGTCTGTACGGTCGGGCCGAGAGTCCCTACAACGACGCGTTTCTCACGGCGGCATTCGGATCGGGATCGTCGAACGGATCGGGGACCGCGACCGCGGCGAGTTTTGCCGCCTTCGGCCTGGGCGAGGAGACCTGGTCCAGCGGTCGGGCCCCGGCGACCAACAACGCCCTATGCGCCTACACGCCGTCGCGGGGCGTGATCTCAGTCCGTGGCAACTGGCCACTGGTGCCCACCATGGATGTGGTGGTGCCCCACACCCGCACCATGGCCGATATGTGCGAGGTGCTGGACGTCGTCGTCGCCGACGATCCCGACACCCGCGGGGATCTGTGGCGGATGCAGCCTTGGGTGAAGATCCGGCCCGCCTCTTCGGTGCGACCCAGGTCCTACCGCAGCCTGCTTCCCCCGGATCGCAGCACCGCCCATAAAGCATTGGCGGGCAAACGATTCGGCGTTCCACGGATGTATATCAACGCCGATCCGGACGCCGGCGTCGGCGAGGATCTCGGCATCGGCGGCCCAACCGGCCAGCGCATCGTCACCCGCGATTCCATCCTGGACCTGTTCCGCGCCGCGGGATCGGACCTCACCGCCGCGGGCGCCGACATCGTCCTGGTCGACTTTCCCGCCGTCTCCAATTACGAACGGGACCGGGCCGCTGCGACCTCCATCCGGACTCGCGGCCTGGTCAGTCCGGAGTTCCTCGACAGAGAGATCCTCGACCTGTCGGCGTGGGCCTGGGACGATTTCCTGCGCGCCAACGGCGACCCGCGGATCCCCGACCTCGCGGCGGTCGACGGGAGCCGGATCTGGGTCAAGCACCCCGCTGAACTGCCCGACCGGACCCAGGGGTTCGACGACGACATCAACAGCTACCCGGACTTCATCCGGGCGCATCCGATCGACTCGTTCCTCGACATCCCGCACCTCGAGAGCGGACTGCGCGGACTGGAACGGACCCGCCGGTTGGATTTCGAGGAGTGGATGCACCGGCGGGGGCTTGACGCGGTGATCTTCCCGACCGTCGCCGACGTCGGGCCGTCAGATATGGACGTCAACCCCGCGTCGGCGGATCTCGGCTGGCGCAACGGGGTGTGGGTCGCCAACGGCAATCTGGTTCCCCGGCATCTGGGAATTCCGACCGTGACGGTTCCGATGGGCACCATGGCCGATATCGGCATGCCCGTCGGCTTGACGTTCGCCGGCCGCGCCTACGACGACATCGCGCTGTTGAGCCTCGCGGCGGCCTTCGAAGCAACGGGGTCCCGTCGCACACCCCCGCCCCGAACACCACCACTGTGAGAGGTTTACGCCGATGAACTACCGGATGCCGGCGGAATGGGCTCCGCAGGAACGGATCTGGATGGCCTTCCCCTGTGCCGGCTATTCCCTGGGTGACACTGAAGAGGCCCGGCACGAGGCGCGATCCACCTGGGCCGCTGTCGCTCACGCCGTCGCCGAGTTCGAGCCCGTCACCATGGTCGTGCATCCGGACGACCGTGCCACCGCGAGCCGCTACCTCTCAGCCGCTGTCGACGTCGTCGAAGCGCCGATCAACGACGCCTGGATGCGGGATATCGGACCGACGTTCGTGCACGCCACCGATGGTTCAGTCGCCGCGGTGGACTGGGTGTTCAACGGCTGGGGCGCCCAGGACTGGGCGCAGTGGGATCTAGACGCCCGCATCGGCCGCTTCGTGGCCGAGGCCGCCGGGGTACCGGTCATCGGTTCGGAACTGGTCAACGAAGGCGGCGGCATTCACGTCGACGGGGAGGGCACCGTCCTGGTCACCGACACCGTCCAGCTCGATCCAGGACGCAACCCCCGGCTGACCCGGGCGGACGTCGAGGCCGAGTTGGCCCGCACCATCGGCGCCACCCATGCGGTCTGGCTCCCGCGCGGCCTGACCCGAGACTTCCAGCAGTTCGGGACCCGCGGCCACGTCGACATCGTGGCGGCGATCACCGCGCCCGGCCGACTCCTGCTGCACACTCAGGGCGATGCGTCACATCCCGACTATCCGGTGTGCCGGGAGATCCGGGCCGCGCTCGAAGATACCCACGACGCCTCGGGCCGGGCCTGGGAGATCATCGAAATGCCCGCTCCCGCAACGTTGACCGACGCCGAGGGCTTCGTCGACTACAGCTACATCAACCACCTGGTGGTCAACGGCGGGGTGATCGCCTGCGGGTTCGGCGACGTCCGCGACGCCGACGCCGCGGCGATCCTGGCCGAGCAGTATCCGGGACGCCGGGTGATGACCGTCGATGCCCGGCCGTTGTTCGAGCGCGGCGGCGGCATTCACTGCATCACCCAGCAACAGCCGGCACCCCTGCCGGGCTAGGGGCGCGTTACGGACAGCGCTCCCCCTTCGACTCTTCGAGATCTGACCGGGTGGTGAGTTCCCACTTGGCCACTGTCTACGCTGCATCCATGCCCCGCATCACTGTCATCTTCTCGCTCATCTACATCGCGCTCGGACTGGGCGGCTACTTCCTCACCGGCGGAGTCCACAAGACCGCGCTGATTCCCGCGGTCATCGGGGTCGTGCTGCTGGTGCTGGGTCTGCTCGGCGGCAAGGAGAACCTACGTATGCACGTCATGCACGCCGCGCTGTTGGTAGGCCTGTTGGCCCTGCTCGGCACCGCACGTGCGCTGCTGAAGTTGCCGGCGGCCTTCGAGGGCACAGCGGAACGGCCGGGCGCCGTCTTCGCCCAGGCGGCCACCGCGCTGCTGTCGATCGCCTACCTCGCCCTCGGGGTGCGTTCCTTCATTGCGGCCCGCCGTGCCCGCAACGCCTGACCGCTAGCCGGTCACGGCTTGCGGATAGGGCGCGAAGCGCCGGTTGAATCCGTCCCGCCGCAGAGCGCTCTGCGCCGCGCGTTCGGCAGGGGTGACGACGACCGTCCCCGCGGGAAGTACCGCCGGCAACTCGCTGATATCAACCACCTGCGAACTGACTGTCGGATTGAGCGGGTTGTCCGGGTCGAGCGATTGGAACCGGATGGCCATGGTTCCCTGGTTGAGACCTCCGGTGGAGACCCAGTTCCACACGCTGGTGCCCTCCCCCAGCGTCGGCTCGGACTTGGAGACCACCAGGGTGTAGGAACCGTCCGGGTTACTTCTGGCCTGGGTGTTGTTCAGCGTCGTCTGCGCGTCCCAGTAGTTGTCGGTGATGGTCCAGTCGTTGGTCACCGGGGCCACGAAGTAGCCGGCCTTGTTCGGCCTGATGGTGAGCACCAGGGCTTCGTCGTCGGCCAATTGGAAGTAGCCGGCGCTCTGTACCTGGGTCGCCAGGAAGGATGCACTGCTCGTCGGGTCGGTGAACACATTGGGCGCCTTGGGCTTTCCCGTCACGGGGTCGGTGGTGGCCACACTGATGTATTTCGATTCCTCCGAGATGCCCCGCAGCATGAGCAGCGCCGCCAGACTCCCCCGCACGATCGGAGGCACGGCGGGCAGCGGGGGTATCAGCGACACCAGCGCGGTCAGGACGGGGCTGCGCGTGACGAGGGACCCGAGGATCGCGAATCCGCCGAACTGGCTGAACAGGCTGTTGGGCGGGCCCGCAGTGCGGTGGATCGCCAGGCTCATCGGATCCTGGGTGTTCCAGTCCGAGAGGGTGTCCCGGATGGCGATCAGGGTCGTGTCCGGCGTGATCTGCAGGTGGTTGGCCTGCCCGGGCTGCGCCGGCTCACCACTGACAGTCAGCACGAACGTCCGATCCGGACTCAGCTGCAGTCCGGATGCGTCGAGGACGGCCACCGTGGTCCCGGTGGTTCCGGTCAGAACGCTGAAACTGGCCTGCGGATCGTTGTCGGGCAGACGCCCGGTGATCACATAATCGGAGGCGTAGTTGACTCCGACGAACCGGTAGATGGTGTCCGGATTGTCATACAGGATGCGGGAACCGGTGACGTCCTGGCCGTACCACCGGTGTGGGGGTGCGACCTGCATGACGATGGCCGGTTCGTTGGAATTGAGGATCAGCGATTGGAACGCCGCGCCCATCGCCCATTCGTCCACGGCGTTCCGCAGAGCAGCGAGGTTCTCCTTATCCGGTCCGCCGATCTGTGAGTACTCAATCGCGCCGGTGATCCGCCAGGCGAGTCCTAACACTCCCTTCATCGCCATCACCGGCAGCGTGTGAGTGGTCCGCATGGCGATCGACTCGGCGGCGATCTGTTCGGGTGTTCCGAGCGGGCTGACCACCTGCCCGACCGGTTCACTGCCGAGCTGATTGCGGGCGGCGGCCAGCATGGTCCATCCCAGCGCCGCCGGCAGCGGGGAAACGGAGCCCCTCGCCGTCGAGTCCACGGCGCGAGCCGCCCGTGGCGGCGCGGCCGCAGCGAGGGCTGGGGGCCGCGGCGCGGAGTTCGATTGCCTCATCGAGGTGGCCGGGGGTGCGGAAACAGGCTCCGCGACAACGTCGGTCCTGGCACGCCGCGTCGATTGCGCGGCGGCCGGAAGTGTGCGCGACGGGCGCACACTGCCGTCGTGGCGGGCGGGTGCGGTGCTTGTGCCCCGCCCTATCTGTCTGCTACCACTGGCGGTGGGCCCGGGCGAAGCCGCGGAGGTTGCGGTTCCGCCTGCCGCCGTTCCGGAATCCGGGGTTGCGTGGGCGACCGCCGCCATGTTCAAAGCACCCAGGAAAAGCCCGGCCGAGACGGCAACCGCCCCGCGCCGCCGTGCCGCGACGGTGTGGGCAGCTTTGCGGAAAGCCCTCACCCGACGAGGGTCATCGCCGACAGGTTCCTTGTAGAAGGCGATCTGGCGCAGCGCCGCCACCGGGTCCATATGCCCAGTGTGCTCCCGGACCCCGTCAATCGCGGCCTCGGGGTGTCGGTCACTACGCGCCGGCCCAGTCCATCTCTTTGGTCGGGAAGTCCCAGAGCGAAACCACATAGACCTTGGTGTTGGCCTTCCAAGTGCTGCCGCTGTCGAGGTCGGGGCCACGCCAGACCCACGCGGCGAAGCCTTGATCGGGATAAGTCAGGGTGTTCGACTGCCCGCGATCCGGGTACGCCCCAACATGGGCATTTAGTGCCGAGCCAGTCCTGCAGCAGAATTCGAACTTAACCTTGGGCGCCCGGAAGAAGAGGTTCTCAGCACCGACGTACAGCTTCCAGACGCCATCGACTTTGATGAGGTAGCTGTGGCCGAAGTCTCCGGTCCTGGTGGACGTGAAACTCTCGCCGATAGCGAGTGTGGTCTTGTATTCCCAGGTCGACGAATCGTGTTCTGGCGCATACCAAATTTCAAAGTTTTCTTCCGACTCATTGCGGATGGTCAACTGAACGTTGCCCTCACCGAAACCGGAAGATCCGCCGCCCTCCTGGCCACTTCCGGGTCCGACACCGCCGCCCCCTAGCCCGGCGTTGGACAGGGCCCGCCTGGCGAGCAGGAGTCCGCCGGCGATCAGGTCCTTCGCCGGGCCGGCAGGCAACTGCGACGCCCGGTACGCGGCGTTATCGACAAGCTTGTAGAGGACCGCGCCGATGCGCTGCAACACCGGTCCGGGTGATGGCGTCGACCCCGCCTGGACGGGCGCAGACGCGGAAGCGGAGGGCACGGCAACCGCGGCGGCACTGCGGGGCAAGACCTGCTGTGTGCCGGCGGAACCCGGCAGTGGCGCGGTCGGAGTCATTACGGCGGCGGCTTGTCGCAAATCTGTCACGGTTGGAACCGCGTCAGCGATCCGTTCACGCCGCGGGGTTATGACGGCTCGGGACGTGGACGACGCCGCGGACCCTGGCACCGGCACCCCGGCGTCAACACGCCGGGACTCCGATTTCGGCCGCTCCAGGATCGCCGAATCACTGCGGGGGACCGCCGCCGGGGGTGAAGTCTGAACAGTGCGGGCCGCTGGTCCCTGGTCGGGTGCACGAAATCCACTCTCGGGCCCGGGGGTCAGCCCTGACGATGAGCCATTGGACGTCCTTCCGCCGCGGTGCTGACCCGCGCGGGGGGCCTTTTCTGCGGAGGCCACGCCGGTATCGGAATCACTTCTGGGCGTTTCGGCGCCGGCTACGCCAACCCCCTGAGGGCTCAGCCAGGCCAAACCGGCGACCACCGTCGCCGAGGCGAGGCGCACTCCGCTCCTCATCACTGAGCTTTACCCCCTGGGGATCATCGATCATGCAGCCCCGAAACCGACGCGCGGTTAGAAGTTTAGATCTCTTCCGGCGCTGGCCACAACGAACACAAGCCGCCAGCACCAGCCATGAAGTCCACTATTGACATATCGATATCAGCGTCCTATCCATGAGACATGACAGGCGCGATGTCTCATGCCGGATTTCGGCTCCGGAGTGGGCGGAGCTGGGCCGACCCCTGGCCGATGTACGCGGCCCTGCGGGACCACGACCCGGTGCACCATGTCGTTCCCGACGACCCGACGCAGGACTATTGGGTGTTGTCGAGACATGCCGACATCTGGGCCGCCGCCCGGGACCACGAGACCTTCTCGTCCGCCCAGGGGCTGACCGTCAACTACGGCGAACTGGAACTGATCGGCCTGCAGGACAATCCGCCGATGGTGATGCAGGACCCGCCCGCCCACACCGAGTTCCGCAAACTGGTGGCGCGCGGGTTCACCCCGCGGCAGGTCGAGGCGGTGGAGCCCGCCGTGCGGAGCTTCGTCGTCGAGCGCATCGAGCGGTTACGGGCGGCCGGAGGGGGTGACATCGTCGCCGAGCTGTTCAAGCCGTTGCCGTCCATGGTCGTCGCGCACTACCTCGGGGTGCCCGAGGCTGACCGGGCACAGTTCGACGGCTGGACGGAGGCGATCGTCGCGGCAAGTACCGAGCCAGGCGGACTGATAAGCGCGACCGAGGCATTGGTGGGTATGACGGGCTACTTCACCGAACTCATCGAACGGCGGCGACGAGACCCGGGCGACGACGTCGTCTCGCACCTAGTGGCCGCGGGAGTCGGTGCCGACGGTGACGTCGCCGGAACGCTGTCGATCCTGGCGTTCACCTTCACCATGGTCACCGGCGGCAACGACACCACCACTGGACTGCTGGGCGGGGCAGTCCAACTGCTCGACCGCAATCCCGATCAGCGCCGCCAATTGGCCGACGATCCCGGCCTGATCCCCGACGCCGTCGAGGAGTTCCTGCGGCTCACCTCACCGGTGCAGGGCCTGGCGCGCACCACCACCCGGGACGTGACGATGCACGACGCCACCATCCCGGCCCGACGGAAGGTGCTGCTTCTCTACGCCTCGGCCAACCGCGACGAACGCCAGTACGGCCCGGACGCAGCCGAACTCGACGTCACCCGGCGTCCCCGCAGCATCATGACGTTCAGCCACGGGGCGCACCACTGCCTGGGGGCGGCCGCCGCGCGGATGCAATCCCGGGTAGCGCTGACCGAACTTCTGGCCCGCTGCCCCGACTGGGACGTCGACGAGGCCGGAATCGTGTGGGCCGGAGGCAGTTACGTGCGTCGGCCGCTATCGGTTCCCATATTGATCGGGAACTGACGTGCCGGACTGGTTGGGAGCGCAGCGGTTCGCGGCGGCCGGCGACCGGATTCTTCACGCGGCCGGGACCCTGTTTGCCCAGCGCGGTGTGGAGTCGGTCGGAATGAACGACATCGCCCTGGAAGCCGGTTGCTCGCGCGCAACGGTGTATCGCTACTTCGAGAATCGGGAGGCGCTGCACGCCGCCTACGTTCACCGGCACGCCTACGCGATCAATCAGCGGCTTGCCGAACTGGTCGGCGGCATCCCTGATCCGCGGGAGAGACTGCTCGCCGCGCTGACTCATGCACTGCGGCTGGTCCGCGAAAACCCTGCGCTCTCTGCGTGGTTCACCCGCACACCGATCGGCGCCGAGGCGGCTGAGGAGTCCGACGTGGTGCAGGCGATGACGGCGGGCTTTCTTCTTTCGGTCGACAACGAGGACGTGGCCACGGCCCAACGACGGGCGCGCTGGCTGGTTCGCGTGCTGACATCGTTCCTCGCCGTTCCCGGCCGCGACGCCGATGATGAGCGCGCCCTGCTGCAGGAGTTCGTCGTCCCGCTGATGTGGCCGGCCCGGGAGATGCTGCGCTCGCCGCTCAGTTCACCGTGATGTGAACGTGGTCGTAGTGTGCTGATACCCGCCACAACGTATAGCTCACGCCGAACCGAGCCGCCTGGGCTTGCACGTCGGCATTGATCACGTCCCCGAGCGTCATGTTGGAGCCGATCATGATGTCGATGGCGCGGCCGCTCGGGTGGTCCGGAAGCGGGTCCGAGCGCACGCCGCCGATGGATTGGACACCGGGGTAGGTCGCCATGATGTAGGCGGCGAGGGCCCGCGCATTGGGGACGAGCCCACCCATGCCGACCGTGGGGATGGGGCTGATCAGGCCGAGTGCCGCCACGGCCGCCGGCGACGGGGCAAGCGCGGCCTGCTCCGCGGGCGGGAGCAGGGCGTAACGGATCTTGGCGTCGGTGACCTGCTTTTGCAGTTCGGACTGCTTGCGCTGCAGGTCCGCGCGCACGGCCACGGCCTGGTCGACAGTGACCTTGGCGGCGACCGCGGATTCCGCCGAGGCGGCCGCCATGGTCTGGGCTTCCTGACTGATCCGGCGGAAATCCCCCATCTGGGCGGCCATCTTGCTGGCCATCAACCGCTGGATGGACAGCTTGTCGATCAGGTTCTTCGGCGAAGCGGAGGTCAGGATCGCGGTGAGTCCATCGGTGCGCCCGCCCATGTAGACCGCGGCGGCCGACCTGTCGACCGCGCCCTGGTAGGTAGCAAGCTGGGCATTGGCGGAATCCAGCGCGGCCACGTCGGCGGCGTGCTTCTCATCGGCTTGGCCGAGAAGCTGAAGCTTGCGGTCCAGGTCCAGCTTGGCTGCGTTGATCGACTCGGCAAGCTGTTCGGACTGCCGGTGCAACTCGTTGAGGTCTGCCTTGCTGTCCACGGCGGGTTCGGCGTGTGCAGCACCGCCCCAGACCGAGCCGAGGACGGTGAGTCCGACGAAGACACCGACCACCGGCTTGAAGAAAGTTGATTGGGCCCGCAGCGGGTGGCGAAACTTCAAGACTGTGCATCCTTTGACTGCCGTCGACGGCTTCTTCGTCGATCTGCCTGTCCATGTGCCCTCAGGTCACGATTAGGTTACGGAAGCGTCATGAGCTTTGTCCAACCGAGCGGACTGAGAATTGGCCCAGAATCGTCAGTGGACCACCAGCACGGGGCATTCGGCGTGGTGGATCAGATTCTGGCTGACCGAGCCGAGGATCGCCTCGGCCAACCTCCCGCGGCCGTGGCTGCCCACGACCACCAGCTGGGCCTCGCGTGACAGATCGGTCAGGCCCTTCGCCGGGCTGAGGTCCTGGAAAACCTTGGTGACGTGCGCGTTGCGGTATTCACGTGCGAACGGCGCGACCAACTCGTCCATCTGCTGACGCTGACGCGACTGCAGGTGGTCGAGCAGTTGCCAGTCCATATTTCCCTGGCCGCCGAGGTCTCCCATACCGACCGCCGCTCCGATCTCCCACATGTGCGCCACGGTCAGCGGCGCATGCAGCTTTGCGGCGATGTCGAAGGCTTCGGCGACCGCGCGGGTCGATGCCTCCGACTCATCGACGCCGACGACGACCGGCAGTGGCTTCCCCGTGCGTGTGGCGACCGCGGGGCGCCAGACCACCACGGGACACTCCGCCCGGTGCACGATCCGCACGGCATGCCCACCCAAAGCACGGTGGTCCGCCGCACCGGTGCCCACCACCAGCAGTCGGGCCGACCGCGAGGCGTCGGCCAACACCGCCGCGACCCCGCCCCTGACCGCGGCGGTGCGGACCTGAAGGTCCGGCTGAACCGAGTGCGCCGCCGAGTGCGCCGCGGCGAGCACCGCGTCGCCCTCGGCACCTCCTTCCGGGCCCGCGGATCGCTCGGGGCCGGCGAAATGCCAGTCCAGCTTCGGGATCGCGTGCAGCAGGGTCAGCGGGAGGGCGTGTCTGGCGGCGAACTCCGCCGCCCAGCGGGCACCGCCCAGAGCGGTCTCCGACCCGTCGATCCCGACGACGACGGGACCCGTGCTTGCTTCGGTGGTGGTCACGCCATCAGCGTAGGGACCGCCGGGGTGAGGGTGACAATGACGTCGTTGAAGTCGCGATCGCTGCCCAACTGCCAGGGACGGCGGTCCTCGAATCCGAAGCTGACCCCGCGGCCGGGGGCGATCAGGCTCAGGGACTGCTGCGACCGCAACGGGTTAGCCGCGGAGTAGGAGCTCAGGAGTGTGCGTTCGCTGCCGTTCACCAGCAGCAGGGCACCGTAGTTGCGGTCCGTCTGGATCGGCAGGTCGGTGCGCACGGCCGTCTGGCCGAAGCCCGGCATGTCCGCGGGACCCAGCAC
>CAZADG010000041.1:0-2972 GCA_964483865.1 uncultured Mycobacterium sp.
GCTCCTCCCCCGCCTCGTACCTCGGCGGCATCGTCGACTCGACGGTCAGGCGGCAGACGTCACCCGGTAAACGTCGTAGACACCCTCGACGTTGCGCACCGCATTGAGCAGATGACCCAAATGCTTGGGGTCGCCCATCTCGAAAGTGAAGCGGCTGACGGCGACCCGCTCGTCGGAGGTGGTGACCGACGCCGACAGGATGTTGACCTTCTCGTCGGCCAGTACCCGTGTGACATCGGAGAGCAACCGGTGGCGGTCGAGTGCCTCGACCTGGATGGCGAC
Source organism: uncultured Mycobacterium sp. (assembly GCA_964483865.1). Classification (GTDB taxonomy): domain Bacteria; phylum Actinomycetota; class Actinomycetes; order Mycobacteriales; family Mycobacteriaceae; genus Mycobacterium. Next base: position 283 of record CAZADG010000041.1, read on the forward strand.
CAGGAAAACCGATGTCGGTGAGGGCGCCCACAGGACGTCAATGATCCGTTCGGACTGCTGGCGAAGGTCGCTGGCGTTGGTGCAGTCGGTGCGATGCACGCTCACTCCCCCGCCACGTGTGACGAACCCCATGATGTTGTCGCCGGGGACGGGCGTGCAACACTTCGCCAGTTTGGTCAACGTGCCCGGCGCTCCGGGCACGGCTACGCCGGTGTCCTCGTTGCTGCGATGCCGGACCAGCATGGTGGCCGGGGTCGCCCGCTCGGCCAACTCGTCCTCGGCATCGTCGGTGCCGCCGAGTTGAGCCAGCAGGCGCTGCACCACGTGCCGCGGGGAGACATGCCCCTCTCCAACCGCGGTGTAGAGCGCCGAGACGTCGGCGTAGCGCAGTTCCTTCGCCAGCGCACCCATGGCTTCGCCGTTGACCAGACGCTGCAGCGGCAACCCGCCCCGACGCACTTCCCGAGCAATAGCGTCCTTGCCGGCCTCCAACGCCTCTTCGCGGCGCTCCTTGGCGAACCACTGCCGGATCTTGGCTTTGGCCCGAGGGGAGACGACGAAGCTCTGCCAGTCCCGCGAGGGCCCCGCATTCGGCGCTTTCGACGTGAAAACCTCGACCACTTCGCCGTTTTCGAGTTTACGTTCCAGAGCCACCAATCGGCCGTTCACCCGGGCACCGATACAGCGGTGCCCGACCTCGGTGTGCACCGCGTACGCGAAATCGACCGGCGTGGAACCGGCGGGCAGAGTGATCACGTCCCCCTTCGGGGTGAACACGAAGATCTCCTGTACCGCAAGGTCGTAACGCAGCGACTCGAGGAACTCCCCGGGGTCGGCGGCCTCCCGCTGCCAGTCCAGCAGCTGGCGCATCCAGGCCATGTCGTCGATCTCGGCGGAGGCGTGCGGGTGTGGAACCCCGTTGCGCCCCTTGGCCTCCTTGTACCGCCAGTGGGCGGCGATGCCATACTCGGCGGTCCGGTGCATGTCGCGGGTCCGGATCTGCACCTCCAGCGGTTTGCCCTCCGGCCCCACCACGGTGGTGTGCAGCGACTGGTAGACCCCGAACCTCGGCTGGGCGATGTAGTCCTTGAAGCGGCCCGGCATCGGCTGCCACAGCGAATGCACCACGCCCACCGCGGCGTAGCAATCCCGGATCTCGTCGCAGAGAATCCGCACCCCGACGAGGTCGTGGATATCGTCGAAGTCGCGGCCCTTGACGATCATCTTCTGGTAGATCGACCAGTAGTGCTTTGGCCGGCCTTCAACGGCGGCACTGATTTTCATCGCCCCCAGCGCGGCATTGATGTCAGCCCGCACCTTGGCCAGGTAGGTGTCGCGCGACGGCGCCCGGTCAGCAACCAGCCGGACGATCTCCTCGTAGCGTTTGGGGTGCAGTATCGCGAAGGAGAGATCCTCCAGCTCCCACTTGACGGTAGCCATGCCGAGCCGATGAGCAAGGGGGGCAATGACTTCCAGCGTTTCAGTCGCCTTGCGGGCCTGCTTCTCCGGCGGCAGGAAACGCATCGTTCGCATGTTGTGCAGCCGGTCGGCGACCTTGATCACCAGCACCCGGGGATCGCGGGCCATGGCGATGATCATCTTGCGGATGGTCTCGCCCTCGGCGGCGCTGCCCAGGACGACCTTGTCCAGCTTGGTCACGCCGTCGACGAGGTGGCCGACTTCTTCACCGAACTCGGCGGTGAGCGCCTCCAGGGTGTACCCGGTGTCCTCGACCGTGTCGTGCAGCAGGGCCGCGATCAGCGTGGTGGTATCCATGCCGAGTTCTGCCAGGATGTTGGCCACCGCCAGCGGATGGGTGATGTAGGGGTCACCGGAACGGCGCAACTGGTCGGCATGCTTGACGTCGGCGACCTCGTAGGCCCGCTGAAGGATGGCAAGGTCGGCTTTAGGGTAGACCTCCCGATGCACCGCGACCAGCGGTTCCAGAACCGGATTGATGGTGCTGCGCCCAGCCGTCATCCGGCGCGCCAACCGGGCCCGCACCCGGCGGGAGGCACTGGCCGCCTTGGGCAGAGCGGCCTCGGGACGAGGCTCGGCCAGCTCGGTGACCGGCTGGACTGCGGGGCCGCCCGGTTCGTCGGTCATGATCACCTCCGTCGCTGCCGAGGATATCGCCTCTACAACACTTGCAGGCTGTGCACCGCCAGCGGAGCGAGCCGATCGCGCCCGCCCAGTGCGGCAAGTTCCATCACCACCGCCGCCGCCGTCACTTCAGCGCCTGCGGTGGCGAGCAGGTCGTTGGCCGCGGCCACGGTGCCGCCGGTGGCCAGCACATCGTCGACGATGGCCACCCGCCGGCCTGCCAAGGCGATGCCCTCGGCCGGGATTTCCAGAGTGGCGGTGCCGTACTCGAGATTGTAGGTACGACTGTGCAGGGGTGGCGGTAGCTTGCCGCCCTTGCGGATGGCCAGCACTCCGACCCCGAGGCGGTGCGCCACCGCCCCGCCGAGCAGGAAGCCCCGGGCATCGATGCCGGCGATCAGGTCGGCCCCCGCGACGAGCTTCGCCAGGGCCTCGGTGACCAGTGCGAACCCCGCGTCATCGGCGAGGACCGGGGTGAGGTCGCGGAACAGTACGCCGGGCTCGGGAAAGTCCGGAACCACCCGGGTCAGAGCGGTGATGATCCCGACCGCGTCGCCGTTCGCTGCGCTCACGGCTCTCCTGCCCAA
>CAZADG010000041.1:3072-31076 GCA_964483865.1 uncultured Mycobacterium sp.
CGGTGATGATCCCGACCGCGTCGCCGTTCGCTGCGCTCACGGCTCTCCTGCCCAACGGTCGCCGTTCGCTGCGCTCACGGCTCCAGCCGCCAGCGGTCCATGTTCCACCCGGCGCCCCATTTTGTGGGGTTGGCCTGCACCCCGAACATCCGTTTGGCGGCGATGACGGTGCGCTGCTGGCGGTACAGCGGCAAGGTGGGGACGTCGGTCCACAGCAGCGGTGCGGCCTCCCCGATCAGGCGGGACTGCTCTTTGGGGTCGATGGTCACCGCCAGCGCGGCGATGATGCCGTCGATCTGCGGGTTGGCGTAGTTGGGCAGGTTGTTGCCGTTGCCCGAATGCAGGCTGTAGGCGTCCATCGCCGAAGACCCGGTCGAGCCACTGCCCGCCGCGCCGCCGGTGCTGGCCAGCAGAGCGTCGATCTGACCGTCCCGCAAGGCCTGCGGTCCGGTGCCCTCCGTTGTCACACCGACAACAGTGATGCCGGCCGGCGCGCATGCCTGGGTGATCGCCGCGACAGTGGCTGCCAGCCGCGGGTTGGGAGCCTGATATCCAAGGCGTACGGTCAATGGCTGACCTCCGAGAGCGGCCAGGGCAGCGTCGGGATTGGCCACGTTGAACTGGTCGGCCAGCGGTCCGGTCTCCAGCACGGTGTAGGCGTCCTCGCTGACCGGGTTGAGCCGGGCCTGGGCGATCGGCATCGCCGCATTGGCGGCGATCAGATCCCTTGGCGTGCAGTGCGCCACAGCCCGCCGGGCCTCCGGGGCGGAGAGCGGGCCCTGCGGCGCGAAAATCAGCTGTTCGATTCCGCCGGAGGGGATCTCTGTGCGCTGGTATTCGTCCGGAGTGGTCAGCGTGCCCGATGACCCAGTGGCGACGTCGACGACGTGGAAGCTTCCGTTGTTGAGGCGGTCCTGCACGTCCACCCCGCGCGGCCACACGGTAATCCGCTTGGTCAGCGGCTTGGCGCCCCACCACCGGTCGTTGGCGACGAGGACCACTGCCCCGCCGTCGAGCACGGAGTCGATCTTGTACGGGCCGGAGGAAGGGAACATCTTGAGCGCCTCGGCGTCCAAACCGGGCTTGAGATCCCAGACAGTGTTCCAGGCCTCGGCAATGCGGCCGACCGCAGCCGGATCTCCGCTCTGCAGCGCGGCGGTGACGTCGAGACCGAGTTTGTCGCTGAGCACGTGTGAGGGCATCAGTGAGGTGGCGGTGAACAGTTGCGCGGAATCGGATATCCCCCGCAGCGGCAGGAAGTTGACCCGTGCCTTCTTCTGGCCGGGCTGGCATTCGACGCCGGCAATATCGAGATAGCCGGCCTTGCTGGCTGCGTTGAAACCCGGGAAACGGCCGGACTGGGCCGCCCAGGTCAGAACCATGTCGTCGCAGGTGACCGGCTTGCCGTCGGAGTACACCGCATTGTCGGAGATCTGGTAGTCGATCACCAGGGGTTCTCGGCCCACCACCGACGTCGTCCCGAAGTCGGTATCGGCGAGCGCCTGACCGTCGGGGCCGTGGAAGGTGAAACCGGTCAGTGTCCGGGCGAAAGCCTGGGGCCCCCCCGAGGCCGCCCCTCCGACGGTATTGGTGTTGTAACTCGTCAGCACGCCGTCGAGGGCGTAGTTAATCTCCGGCGCGGCCTTATCGGCGCAACCGGCCGCCACCAGCATGACCAGCGCGGCGGCCAGCGACGCGGCCGCCCGGTGCCTGTGACGACTTGGGCGCCTGAGAGCCACGACAGCCCTAACGTTCCCGCTTGCCGGACGGCCGCTTGGGCCGGACCGGCCGCACCGGCTGGCTGGCTTCGGAAACGCTCTCGGCGCCTGCCCCGACCTGCGCGGGTTCAGCGGGTTCAGAGGACTCGGCGGCAGCGGTGCCGGCCGGTTCGCTGGGGGCAGCAGCGGGGTTGCGCCGGTTGAGGACTCGCCGGGTGTGGTTGCGCACCAACTCGGTTCGCTCGCGCAGCGACACCAGCAGCGGAGTCGCGAAGAAGATCGACGAGTAGGTGCCGGCCAGGATGCCGATCATGAGCACCAGGGAGAGGTCCTTGAGTGTGCCCACGCCGAGCAGCCACACCGCCACGACCATCAGCGCCAGCACCGGCATGAGGGAGATGATGCTGGTGTTGATCGACCGCATGAAGGTCTGGTTGACGGCGAGGTTGGCCTGCTCGGCGAAGGTGCGCCGGGTGGTGTGCTGGAAGTCCTTGGTGTTCTCCTCTACTTTGTCGAACACGATGACGGTGTCGTAGAGCGAGTAGCCAAGGATTGTCAGCAGGCCGATGACGGTGGCGGGAGTGACCTCGAGCCCGATCAGCGAGTAGATGCCCGCGGTGATGATCATGTCCAACGTCAGTGAACTCAGCGCCGCCAGCGCCATGTACCGCTCATAGCGGAGCGCGATGTAGATGCCGACCAGAACGAGGAACACCCCGAGGGCGATCAGCGCCTTCTTGGTGATCTGCCCGCCCCAGGTCTCCGACACCGCCGAGTCGCTAATGGCCTGCTTACTCGGCTTGCCGTCACTGCCCTTGGGCTGGAACTTCTCATACAGCGCATCGCGCAGCTTGCTGGTCTCGTCATTGGTCAGCGTCTTGGACCGGATCTGGACGGTGGCGCCAGGTCCATTGCCGACAATGACCACGGTGGTGGGTGCCTCGCCGATGGCGTCGGTGAACACTTGCTCGACCTGGGCGACATTGGCGTCCCCGCGCGGGAAGCCGACCTTGGTCCCACCCTGGAAGTCGATACCGAAAGTGAAGCCGCGCAGCACGATGCTGGCGGCCGCGACGGACACCATCAGTGCCGTGATGGCGAACAGCAGCTTGCGCTTGCCCATCACATCGAAGCCGCCGGTGCCGGTGTAGAGGCGGTTGAAAAAGCCGTGCTGCGGCAGTTGCGCCTCGGCGGTCGCCGACAGGTCGACCATCTCGGTGGTGTCGGTCACACTCGTCTTCTTTGCCATCGAACTACCCCCGTCCCGCCGCGGCCGCCACCGCGGCGCGCCGTTCGCGTGCGACCTGTTGAACCGCGCCCAAGCCATTGACACTCGGCTTGGCCAAGATCGGTGAGCCGGACGCGATGTACATCAGCGGCCAGGTCACCAGGAACACCACCACCACGTCCAGGATCGTGGTCAGCCCCAGGGTGAAGGCGAAGCCTTTGACCTGCCCGACCGCCAGAAAGTAGAGCACCGCGGCGGCCAGGAAGCTGACGGCCGAACCGGACAGGATGGTTTTTCGGGCTCGCACCCAGGAGCGTGGAACCGCCGACCTGAATGATCGGCCCTCGCGGATCTCGTCCTTCATGCGTTCGAAGAACACCACGAAGGAGTCCGCGGTGGTTCCGATACCGATGATCAGACCGGCGATACCGGCTAGATCGAGGGTGTAATTGATGTACCTGCCGAGCAGCACGAGGATGCCGTACACCATGGCGCCGGAGGCGACAAGCGAAAGCAGGGTCAGGAATCCGAGCACTCGGTAGTAGGCCAGCGCGTACAGAAGCACCATGCCCACTCCGATGGCGCCGGCGATCAGACCGGCCCGCAGCGAGGTCAATCCGAGTGTGGCCGAGACGGTTTCAGCCTCGGAGGACTCGAAGGACAGCGGCAGCGAACCGTACTTGAGCACGTTGGCCAAGGTCTTGGCGGACTCCATGGTGAACGGCGGGTCTCCACCGGAGATCTGGGTGCGCCCGCCGGGGATGGCCTCGCGGATCTGCGGGGCGCTGACCACCTGGGAGTCCAGGGTGAAGGCGGTCTGGGTGCCGATGTTGGCGGCGGTGAAATCGCCCCAGGTCTTGGCGGCCTCCTCCTTGAACTCCAGGTCGACGACGTAGGCGCCGCTCTGCTGGTCCATGCCGGAGGTGGCGGTCTTGATCTGGTCACCGGCAATGATCGACTTGTCCAGGATGTAGACGTACTTCTTGTCCTGCGAGCAGGTCACCAGCGGCAGGTTCGGGTCGTCGTTGCCGGCCAGGACGTCTTCCTGATCGCACTGTCCGGCCATGTACTGAACGGACAGCAGTAGCAGGTTCTGGTTGCTGCTCTGGCGCAGGTCCTTCTCGAACTTGATCCGGGCCGCCAGATCCTTGCGCGGGTCCGGAGGTCCGGGCGGGGTCGGCTGACCAGGCGCACCCGGCGGTGCCGGCTGCCCAGGCGCGCCCGGCGGTGCCGGCTGACCAGGTGCGCCCGGCGGTGCCGGCTGACCAGGCGGCGGCGGTGGTGCCGGGGGGGTCGGCTCAAGCGGGTAGGGCCGCGGCTGCGGGGCCGGGGGTGCCGGCGGTGCCGGCGGTGCCGGTGGGGCCTGCCCGGGCGGTGGCGGGGGGGCACCCGGCGCGCCCGGCGGTGGCGGGGGGGCACCCGGCGCGCCCGGCGGTGGCGGGGGGGCGCCCGGTGCGCCCGGGGCTCCCGCCGGCTTGGGCGGATTCTTGATCGCTTCGACCGGGATGGGCTGCCCGATCACCGGCCGGATGTACAGCCGCGCGGTCTGGCCCAGGTTGCGGGCCTCGCTGCTGTCATTGCCCGGAACGGTGATCACCAGGTTGTCGCCGTCGATGACGACCTCGGATCCGGACACGCCCAGGCCGTTCACGCGGGCGTCGATGATTTCCTGAGCCTGGTTGAGCGCATCCCGGGTGGGCTTCGATCCGTCCGGGGTGCGGGCGGTCAGCGTCACACGGGTGCCGCCCTGCAGGTCGATACCCAGCTTCGGCTTTGCCTCTTTGTTTCCGGTCAGGAAGATCAGCAGATAAACGCTGACCAGCATGACCAAAAACAGCGCCAGGTACCGGTACGGATGCACCGGCGACTGTGACGATGCCACGTGTCGATTCTCCTAAGTCGATGCGGGTCGTACGCGACCCGCGCGCGCGGGGAGGCCACGCTCCCCCGCAAAGGGTACGGGGGCGAGGGTCAGTCTCTGGTGAGGCGGTCCGCGTCGCTGTCGGTCAGGTCGCTGTCGGTCAGGTCGTCGGCCGCCAGGGCGGGCTCGACCCGATCCCGGATCGCCAGCTTGGTCCAGTTGGTGACCACACCGGGGGCGATCTCGATATCCACAGCGTCGTCGGTCAGGCCGGTAATGGTGCCGTAAAGGCCGGAGGTGGTCTGGACCCGGTCCCCGACCCGGAGGGACTCATGCAAATCAATGGTGGCCTGCATGGCCTTGCGCTGCCGACGGGAGACAAAGAACATGAACGCCCCCATGATGATGATGAGGGGCAGCAAGCTCATAAGTGATTCCATGGCTGCCAGTCTGCCATTCGCCCACGTTGAGCCCGCCACCGTGGCTGGAGAATGGGCGTCGTGGACCTCATCGAGACCCTGCGCAGCACCGGCGCGGTGCGCGAATTCACCGCCGAACCCGTAGCAGACGACGTGGTCTGGCGGGTCCTTGACAACGCCCGGTTCGCGCCCAGCGGGGCCAACGCCCAAGCCTGGCACGTCGTCGTGGTCAAAGATGCCCGGCTGCGAACCCGATTGCGGGACCTGTATCTGCCGGGCTGGCGCGACTACCTCGCGATGGGCGCCGCCGGCCTGCGCCCCTGGTCCCCGACCAACGATCACCGCGCCGAGGCGGCCGCGCTGCAATCAATTTCCCCCGAGATCGCGGCAGCCGCGGCGCAGGGTTTCGCAGCGAACCTCGACCGAGTGCCGGTGCTGCTGGTGGTGTTCGCCGACCTGGCCACACTGGCCGCTGTCGACCGCGACGCCGACCGGTACTCCTTCGCCGGCGGCGCCTCCGTGTACCCCTTCGCGTGGAGCATCCTGCTGGCGGCCCGGGCCGAGGGACTCGGCGGTGTGCTGACGACGATGCTGATCAGGCAGGAGGACGAGGTCAAAGATCTTCTGGCCGCACCACCCCAGTGGGCCCTCGCCGCCGTGCTGGCCCTGGGCCATCCGGTCCACCAGCCCCGCAGACTATGCCGGAACCCGGTCGCCTCGTTCGCGACGGTGGACCGTGCCGACGGACGGCCGCTGGAAACGTAATCGCAGTAAGTTTTCAGTTGCGCCGTGCGGCAGTCGGACTAAGCTCGTGTCAACTGTTCCCGTGCTGCACGCTGTGGAGGAAAACCTGTGACCACCTTTGTGAACGCCGTCGAACAGTCCCGCAAACTCGTGACCGCGATCCCCGGTCCCAAGTCGCTGGAGCTGGCCCAACGACGCACCGCAGCGGTCAGCCACTCCGTCGGTTCCACTATGCCGGTGGCCTGCGAGCGCGCCTTCGGCGGAATCATCGAAGACGTGGACGGCAACCGTCTCATCGATCTGGGCTCGGGAATCGCGGTGACCACGATCGGTAACGCCTCGCCGCGGGTCGTCGACGCCGTTCGCGAGCAAGTCGCCGACTTCACCCACACCTGCTTCATGGTGACGCCCTACGAGGAGTACATCGCCGTCTGCGAGCACCTCAACCGGCTGACCCCCGGCTCCCACGAGAAGCGCAGTGCGCTGTTCAACTCCGGGGCCGAGGCGGTGGAGAACGCCATTAAGATCGCCCGGACCTACACCAAACGCGACGCGGTGGTCGCCTTCGACCACGCCTACCACGGCCGCACCAACCTGACGATGGCGTTGACCGCCAAGTCGATGCCCTACAAGAGCGGCTTCGGACCGTTCGCGCCCGAGATCTACCGCGCGCCGATGTCCTACCCCTACCGCGACGGCTTGATCAACAAGGAGTGGGCCACCAACGGCGAGCTGGCCGCCGAGCGCGCGCTGACGGTGATCGAAAAGCAGATCGGCGCGGCCAATCTCGCCGCGATCATTATCGAGCCGGTGCAGGGCGAAGGCGGATTCATCATCCCGGCGCCGGGATTCCTGCTCGCGTTGCGATCCTGGTGCACCGACAACGACGTCGTCTTCATCGCCGACGAAGTGCAGAGCGGGTTCGGCCGCACCGGGCAGATGTACGCCTGCGAGGACGAGGGCATCGTGCCCGACCTAATCGTCACCGCCAAGGGTATCGCCGACGGCATGCCGCTGTCAGCGGTCACTGGCCGTGCCGAGATCATGGATGCCCCGCATGTGGGCGGCCTGGGCGGCACCTACGGCGGCAACCCGGTGGCATGCGCCGCCGCGCTGGCCACTATCGAGACCATCGAGATGGACGGCATGCTCGACCGGGCCAAGCAGATCGAGCGGTTGATGAAGGACAAGCTGCACCGTATCCAGGCCGATGACGACCGGATCGGCGACGTTCGCGGCCGCGGTGCCATGATCGCCGTGGAGTTGGTGAAATCCGGCACCGCAGAACCGGATCCGGAGCTCACCAAGGCGCTGTGCGCGGCCGCCCACGCTCAGGGCGTGATCGTTCTGAGCTGCGGCACCTTCGGCAACATCCTGCGATTCCTGCCGCCCTTGTCGATCAGCGACGAATTACTGACCGAAGGCCTTGACGTTCTCGCAGATGTCCTCAAATCCCTCTGACACCGCAATCTGACGCGGCGTCAGACCAGGCTTGCGGCCACCAGTCCCACGGTGACGAGCGGCAGGGTGCCCTGCGTGATGGCGGCGCGCGCCTTATCCGGCGATGAGGCCACCAGAACCACAGCCGCGGCCAGCATCGAGCCGACGCCGGCGAGTATCAGAGCCAGGCCGACGCCTCGATGCCCAAGCAGAACTGCCGTGATCCCGCATACCGTGACCACCGCCAAGAAGAGGTTGTAGAAACCCTGGTTGAAGGCCAGCATCTTGGTGGTCTGGGCTTCCTCGACCGTGGTGCCGAACACCGCACGGGTACGCGGCGCGGTCCACCTGAACGACTCCAATACAAAAATGTAGACGTGCAGTAACGCGGCCAAGGCCGCGAACACCATTGCGGTGGTGGTCATTCGATTCCTCCGAACAGTTGCTGCTGACCCAGGACTCCAGCCGACGGCGGCGGGGTCATTCCGAGATGTGTCCAGGCCTGCGGCGTGGCGACGCGACCGCGCGGAGTCCGGGCCAGCATGCCGGCCCGGACCAGAAAGGGCTCACAGACCTCCTCGACGGTGGTCGCCTCCTCCCCCACCGCCACCGCCAGCGTCGACACTCCGACCGGGCCGCCGCCGAAGCTTTTGGTCAGCACCGACAGCACGGCCCGGTCGAGTCGATCCAAGCCCAACTCGTCGACGTCGTAGACCTCCAGCGCCGATTGCGCGACCTCCCGCGTGATGATGCCGTCGGCCCGCACCTCTGCGTAGTCGCGCACGCGACGCAGCAGCCGGTTGGCGATGCGTGGGGTGCCGCGCGACCGCCGGGCGATCTCGGCACCGGCTTCGGCACCCAGGTCGATACCGAGGATTCCGGCCGAGCGGTGCAGCACCAGTTCGAGTTCGGCCGGCTCGTAGAAATCCATGTGGGCGGTGAAACCGAAGCGGTCGCGCAGTGGGCCGGTCAACGCACCCGACCGGGTAGTCGCACCGACCAGGGTGAACGGCGCTACGTCAAGAGGAATCGACGTGGCACCGGGGCCTTTGCCCACGACGACGTCGACGCGGAAATCCTCCATGGCCAGATAGAGCATTTCCTCTGCAGGCCGGGCGATGCGGTGAATCTCGTCGATGAACAGCACGTCGCCCTCGACGAGATTGGACAGCATGGCGGCCAGGTCGCCAGCCCGTTCCAGGGCTGGCCCGGAGGTGAGTCGCAGCGAGGTGCCCAGCTCGTGAGCGATGATCATCGCCAGCGAGGTCTTGCCCAGACCGGGCGGCCCGGACAGCAGGATGTGGTCCGGGGTGCCACCGCGGTTCTTGGCGCCCTCGATGACCAACTGCAGCTGTTCCCGTACCCGTGGCTGGCCGATGAATTCGCCGAGCGAGCGCGGCCGCAGGCTGGCGTCGATATCGCCTTCACCGACCGTCAGAGCCGCCGAGACTTCCCGTTCCTCGAGTTCGTCGCCCTCGTCGAACCGGCTCATTTCTTCCCCAGCATCGACAGCGCCGCCCGCAGCGCGCTCGAGGTGTTGGCGTCGGGATCGCCGGCAAGCACCTTGTCACAGGCCTCCTCAGCCTGTTTGGCCGGAAAGCCAAGGCCGACAAGGGCTTCGACCACCGGGCCACGGACCCCATGGCTCCCGGCCACGCCGCCGCCGGACCCGCCGGGCAGCGCGCCGATCTTGTCACGAAGTTCCAGCACCAGGCGTTCGGCGCCGCGCTTGCCGATCCCGGGGACCCGGGTCAGCGCCGTGACGTCACCGTCGGCCAGTGCCTGGCGCAAGGCGGTGGCGTCGTACACGGCCAGGGTGGCCAAGGCGATCTTCGGCCCCACCCCGGACACCCCGAGCAAGGTGAGAAACAGGTCGCGGGCTTCACCGTCGGCGAAACCGTACAGAGTCTGGGAGTCCTCCCGCACGATCATCGCGGTGATGAGACGGGCCTCATCACCGCGCCGCAGAGTGGCTAGGGTCGACGGGGTGGCCATCACCTTGTAGCCCACCCCGGCGGCCTCGATCACCGTGTGATCCAGGGCTATCTCGAGCACCTCACCGCGCACCGAGGCGATCACGTCGCGCTCCGCGAAATCTGTCCGGGTGCCGCCTTCAACCGGGCCGCATACGCGCGGCGCTGCTCTGCGGCCATCTGTTCGGCCTTGGCCATCCGGGCGATCATCGGTGCGCGCCAGCAGTGACAGATGGCCAGGGCCAGCGCGTCGGCGGCGTCGGCCGGGGTCGGCTTCTGTTGCAACTGAAGGATTTTCGTGACCATGGCGGTGACTTGCGCCTTGTCCGCGCGGCCGTTGCCGGTGACGGCGGCCTTGACCTCGCTGGGTGTGTGGAAATAGACGTCGATTTCCCGGCGGGCGGCAGCCAGCGCGATGACCCCGCCGACCTGCGCGGTACCCATGGCGGTGTTGGCGTTGGCATTGGCGAACACCCGCTCGATGGCGATGACGTCGGGCAGGTGGGTGTCCATCCACCGTTCAACCTCGTCGCTGATAACCAGCAGGCGCCTGGACAGCGTCTCGTCGGAGGAGGTCCGCACCACGTCGACGTCGAGGGCGATCACCTGACGGCCCGTCCGGCTCTCGATCACCGAGAGGCCGCAGCGCGTCAACCCGGGGTCGACACCCATCACCCGCACAGACCGCCTCCCGATCTTACGAACAGCTGTTCGATACCTTAACGGGATTCGCTGACATTCCCGCGCACAGACACACCGGCGGCTCAGTGACCGCCGTAGTCGAGGTCCTCGACGATGTCCTCGAAATGTCCGGTGCGTTTGGCCACCGAACGCTTGGCCAGCGGCCAGCAGACGATGAGCACCGCCACCGAGATCAGGCTGGTCCACACCTGGACCCGACCGGTCTCGTCGAGCAGCATCACCACGACGACGCCGATCACCGATGCGATCACGAGCACCGCCAGCCAAGGGTGCAACCACATCTTCAGTTTGAGAGCGGTCTCCTGCTCAACGGTCATCTTCTCGCGCAGTCGCATCTGCGTCAGGGCGATGAACGCATACACGAACAGCGCCACCAGGCCCGCGGAGTTCATGATGAAGTCGAAGATGCCGGTCGCGGGCGCCAGGTAGTTGACGGCGACGGCGAGATAGCCGCCCAATGTGGACGCCAGCACCGCCACCACCGGGACGCCGCGGGCGCGCTTGGCCACAATGCCCGGGGCGAACCCGTCGTCGGCCAGCGCGGCGAACATGCGGGCCGCCGAGTACAACCCAGAGTTCAGCACCGAGCACACGGCGGTGAGGATGACCGCGGTCATGAACGCCTTCGCGCCGGGCAGACCGAACAGTTGGAAGATATAGGCGAACGGCGCGGTCTCCTTGGGGTTCGGCAACTGGTTCCACGGCACGACGGTCACGATGATCAACACGCCGCCGACGAAGAACAGCAAGATCCGCCAGATCACCGTGCTGGTGGCTTGGCGGACACCCTTGGCCGGGTCGACGGATTCCGCGGCGGCCATCACGGCGATCTCCGTGCCGAAGTAGGAGAAGATCACCAGTGCGACGCCGGCGACGACCGGCCAGATCCCATTCGGAGCGAATCCACCGTGTTGCCACAGGTTCGGGATCGAGAAGTGGGCCTTGGGCCAGAGCCCGAATGCGTAGAGCGTGCCGATACCCAGAAACGCCAGAATGGCAAGGACTTTCACGCTGGCGAGCCAGAACTCAACCTCACCGAACGACCGCAGCGACACGAGGTTGGTCGCGGTGAACACCAGCAACAACAGTACGGAGAAAAGCCACGTCGGCACCCCCGGGAACCAGCCGCTGAGGATGGCTCCGCCAACGACCGCCTCGAATGCGATGACGCCGACCCAGAAATACCAGTACAACCAGCCGACGATGTACGCCGCCCAGTCCCCCAGACCTTCGCGGGCGTACTCCATGAACGAGCCGACCGCAGGCCGGGCCGCCGCCATCTCGCCGAGCATCCGCATCGCGAGGAACACCAGCAGCCCACCGATCAGGTAGCTCAGCACCGCGGCAGGTCCGACCGAGCGCACGACATTGCCGGACCCGACGAACAGGCTTGCCCCGATGATCCCGCCAAGCGTGATCATGGTGACGTGGCGGGAGCGCAACTTCGCCCTGTCGTGGATGCTTTCTGTGGCGGCCATCCGTGAATCATCGACCGGCAACCGCGATGGCGGACCCGATCCGCCCATCTTTACGTCCTAGCCGACCGAACGACCGACTCCTCCCCGCTGGCTCGTGCGTCACAGCGCATCGGCGTCACTCCTCGTCGAGCTGCGCCGCCACGTCGTCGGGGATGTCGATGTTGGTGTAGACGTCCTGGACGTCGTCGCTATCCTCCAGCGCATCGACGAGCTTGAGCACCTTGCGGGCGGTCTCCAGGTCGACGGCCACCGTCATCGACGGCTGGAAACTGGCCTCGGCCGAGTCATACTCGATACCGGCGTCCTTCAGTGCGGTGCGAACCGCAACCAGGTCGGTCGGCTCGCAGATGATCTCCCAGCTGTCGTCGAGGTCGTTGACCTCTTCGGCGCCGGCCTCCAGCACGGCGAGCAGGACGTCGTCCTCGCTCAAGCCGTTCTTCTCGAGCGTGATTACGCCCTTGCGGGAGAACAGGTAGGACACCGAACCCGGGTCGGCCATGTTGCCGCCGTTGCGGGTCATCGCAACCCTGACCTCCCCGGCGGCGCGGTTGCGGTTGTCGGTCAGGCACTCGATGAGCACCGCAACACCGTTGGGGCCGTAGCCCTCGTAGGTGATGTTCTGCCAGTCGGCACCACCGGCTTCTTCACCGGCGCCACGTTTGCGGGCCCGTTCGATGTTGTCGTTGGGCACGGAGGTCTTCTTGGCCTTCTGGATGGCGTCCCAGAGAGTCGGGTTGCCGTTCGGGTCACCGCCGCCGGTGCGGGCCGCGACCTCGATGTTCTTGATCAGCTTGGCGAACATCTTGCCGCGCTTGGCGTCGATGACGGCCTTCTTGTGCTTGGTGGTAGCCCACTTGGAATGGCCGCTCATGAATCCCTCACCTGCTCAAACGACTGATGCGCCGATGAGTGTACTGCGGCGCTCCCCTGGCCAGAAAAGCCACCGAGGGGTCACCGCGTAATCATGTCGACGAATAGTTTGTGCACCCGGCGGTCACCCGTCACCTCGGGGTGGAAGGCAGTGGCCAGCACCAATCCCTGCCGGACAGCGACGATGTGGTCACCGACCTGGGCCAGCACCTCGACATCCGGTCCGACCCGCTCGACCCAGGGCGCGCGGATGAACACCGCGTGCACCGGGCCGTCGAGGCCGCGGAAGTCGATATCGCCCTCGAAGGAGTCGACCTGCCGGCCGAAGGCGTTGCGACGGACCGCCATGTCGATGCCGCCCAGGGGTGTGGCCTCCCGGCCCGGTGCGCCGGCGTCGAGGATCTCGCTGGCCAACAGGATCATCCCGGCACACGACCCATAGGCGGGCATGCCATCTATCAGGCGCTGCCGCAAAGGCTCGAGCAGATCGAACTCGCGGAGCAGCAGGCTCATGGTGGTGGACTCCCCACCGGGAATGACCAGCGCCTCCACTGCATCCAACTCGGAGATGCGGCGCACGGTGGACGTCTCTGCGCCGGCCTCCCGGAGGGCGGCAAGATGCTCCCGCGTGTCGCCCTGCAAGGCCAGCACGCCGACGGAGGGGCCGCTCATCCCGACCCCGGCGTGTACCCGCGCTTGTAGCGGGTGAGCCCTTCCTGCACCACCGCGGCAACCATGTCACCGCGACGGTTGTAAATCTGGCCCTGGGTCAACGCCCGGCCACCGCGGGCCGACGGCGAATTCTGGTCGTAGAGCAACCATTCGTCAGCGCGGAACGGCCGCATGAACCACATCGCATGGTCCAGTGAGGCGATCCCCAGATGAGGCCGATCCTCGGTGTGGTTCACCTGTGCCGAACCGAGCAGAGTCAGGTCGCTCATGTAGGCCAGGGCGCAGATGTGCAACAGGGGATCGTCAGGCAGTCGGTCGCGGTGCCGGAACCACACCTGCTGCTGGGAGACCTTCCCGGGCAGTCTGGTCACCCGACTCTGCGGCACCCTGCGGATGTCCCACTCGGCGAACTGCGCGATGCCGTTTTCGGCGTCCGGGTCCACATCCTCGGGCGCGACGACCGGCGGCATCACGTCCTGATGTTCGATGCCGTCCTGGGCGGTCTGGAAAGACGCCCCCATCGAAAAGATCACCTCGCCGTTCTGCACGGCGTTGACCCGGCGGGTGCAGAAGGAGCTGCCGTCACGCGGCCGATCGACGAGGTAGACCGCTGGCTTGGTGGCGTCGCCCGGCCGCAGGAAGTAGCCGTGCAGCGAATGGACCTGGTATTCGGGCTTGACGGTCCGCACTGCGGAGACCAATGCCTGGCCCGCGATATGTCCGCCGAAAGTCCTTGATAAATAACCGTCTTCGGGATTGAACACCGCGCCGCGATAGATGTTGACTTCCAGTTGCTCCAGGCCGAGGATCTGCTCGATGGCCACCAGATGGGCTACCAGCCGCGCTCGGCGAGCCGGTGCGGTTGGGGGATCTCGTCGACGTTGATGCCGACCATCGCCTCGCCCAGCCCGCGCGAGACCTTGGCCAGCACATCCGGATCGTCATAGAACGTGGTGGCCTTCACGATCGCCGCCGCCCGCTCAGCAGGGTTGCCGGACTTGAAGATCCCCGACCCGACGAACACCCCCTCAGCACCAAGCTGCATCATCATCGCCGCATCCGCCGGAGTCGCAATCCCCCCCGCGGTGAACATCGTCACCGGCAACTTCCCGGCCCGTGCCACCTCCACCACCAACTCATAAGGCGCCTGCAACTCCTTGGCGGCGACGAACAACTCATCCTCGCTCAACGAGGTCAACCGGCGGATCTCCCCACCAATGGTCCGCATGTGGGTGGTCGCATTCGACACGTCCCCGGTACCGGCCTCACCCTTGGACCGGATCATCGCCGCACCCTCGGTAATCCGGCGCAACGCCTCCCCCAGATTGGTCGCCCCACACACGAACGGCACCGTGAACCGCCACTTATCGATGTGATTGGCGTAATCCGCCGGCGTCAGCACCTCAGACTCATCGACATAATCCACACCCAACGACTGCAGAATCTGCGCCTCCACGAAATGCCCGATCCGCGCCTTGGCCATCACCGGAATACTGACCGCCTCGATGATGCCCTCAATCAAATCCGGATCACTCATCCGCGCCACCCCACCCTGCGCACGGATATCAGCCGGCACCCGCTCCAACGCCATCACCGCCACCGCACCGGCGGCCTCGGCAATCCGCGCCTGCTCCGGAGTGACGACATCCATGATGACCCCGCCCTTGAGCATCTCGGCCATCCCCCGCTTGACCCGAGCAGTACCGATCTGTGCAGCTGCGTTTTCCACTGTGGGCTCCTTTAAATTGGTGCCAGTCCAGTCTAGAGGCAGGGCTGGGACCGACGATTCCGGCAGTCAGCCGATGAGACGTGGGTCACCCGAATGCTCCAGGGTGGTGGCCAACGAATGTGCCTCGTTCAGCAGTTCGCCCAGTTCTACCGGGTACACCTGCTCGCCCATAGCCACCAGATCGCGGATCGCCGCGGCGTCGCACCACTGGTGGCCATGGATGTAGCGGCGTTCCAGAGCAGTCCGCCCGGCTGAGGAAGGCTCGAAGCGGTGTGTCCGGTGTACGAAGTAGAACTCTTCACTGTCCAGGAACGCTCCGTTGAAGCTGAATTGCGACTCGCGCCGCCAGACCGGGCCGACGATGCGTTCGGTCCCCGCGCGCAAACCGGTTTCTTCGGCCAGTTCCCGAACAGCGGTCCGGGTGAGCGGCTCTCCGGGCCGGGCGCGCCCGCCGACGGTGAACCACCAGCGGGGTGCGGTACCGTCGGTAATCGCCGGGTCGGATCCGCACAGAAGAAGGACCGCACCGTCATCGTCGAGCAGAATCACCCGAGCCGACGTGCGCTTCATCCGGTGATCATCGCTGAGCGGGTTCGGCGATCTCGAAATACGTTGGCAGCGGAGCATGCCCGCCCAGCCGCAACCAGCGAACCGGGCGCTTGTCGCGCAGAGCCAGGGTGTCGCGAACGGCGTCATTGTGGAATCGGCGCGCCAGCAGTACCCGGGACTCCGCCTCGGCGAGTTCAGCCACCAACGGTCCGCGGGCCTCGTCGAGATCGACCTGGCTCAGCGCGGTGGACAGTTCGTTCTCGCAGGCCTCCCGCGCCGGCCGCGGTGCCCGTTCCGCGGCATCCGCCATGACGACCAGTTGAGCATCGCCCAGGTCGGCGGCGATGGCGCGCGCCACCACCGAACGCCGGGCAAGCGCCGCATCGAGGGCCTGCCAGGACAGGTCGTAGCGCACGTGCAGACGGTCCAGGCGGTTCGCGGTCTGATAGGCCCACACCAGGGTGAAGACCAGCACCGCGACCAGTACCGCGGTCAAGGACCAGTACAGCCCGGGCGCCACTAGGGAGCACTCCTGGCGGCCCGATCTGAGCCCGCAACGGAAACCTTCGTCCCGGAACCAGCCACCGTCTCGTAGACCCGCATGATCTCGTCGGCCACCACCGACCAGTCGTAGCGTTGCACCGCCGCGGTGGCCGCCGCGACGTAGCGGGCCCGCACCTCGTCATGGGCGAGGACGTCGATCAGCGATTCGGCCAGCGCCTCGGAGTCATCCACCGGCACCAGGCAACCGGCCTCGCCATCGGCCAACACCCGGCGGAAGGCGTCGAGATTGCTGGCCACCACCGCAGTGCCGGCAGCCATCGCCTCGACCAGCACGATGCCGAAACTCTCGCCCCCGGTATTGGGGGCGCAGTAGACGTCCGCGCTGCGTAGCGCCGACGCCTTCTCCGCATCCGAGACTTGCCCGAGGAACCGCAGGTGATCGGCCAGTTCACCGGCTTCCTCGCGTAGATCGTCCTCGTCACCGCGACCGACGATGAGGATTTCGACGTCAGGGAAGCGTTGCACGAGGGAGGGCAACGCGCCGAGCAGCACCTCCATGCCCTTGCGGGGCTCGTCGAACCGACCGAGGAACAGCACCGTCTTACCGGCCCGGGGGTAGCCGGACATCAAGGGAGCCGAGGAGAACGAGCCGACGTCGACCCCGTTCGGGATTTCGACGGCGTCGGAGCCCAGCGCCTCCATCTGCCAGCGGCGGGCGAGATCGGAAACCGCGATACGGCCGACGATCTTCTCGTTCCACGGCCGCAGAATCCCCTGAAAGAAGCTCAGCGCCAACGACTTCGTGGTCGACGTGTGGAATGTCGCGACGATCGGCCCCTCCGCCACCATCAAGGCCAGAACCGAGAGGCTGGGGGCGTTGGGCTCGTGCAGGTGCAGCACGTCGAAGTCGCCGCCGGCGATCCACTTCTTGACCATCCGGTGGGTGGCCGGCCCGAACCGCAGCCGGGCCACCGATCCGTTGTAGGGAATCGGCACGGCCTTCCCGCCGGAGACGACGTAGTCGGGCAACTTCACGTGTGGGGAGGACGGCGCGAGAACGCTCACCTCGTGGCCCCTAGCGCGAAGGATCTCCGCCAGATCCAGCACGTGCGCCTGCACCCCGCCGTGGACGTCGAAGGAGTACGGGCACACCATGCCGATGCGCATCAGGCTTCCTCGAGGTAGGCGCGCCGCTTCTCACTGAGGTCGGCCAACCATAGCGGCTGCAACATATGCCAATCCTGGGGATGCTCGGCAATGTTGATCGCGAACCGGTCTGCCAGTGCCTGGATGATCACGCGCACGTCCCCGGAACTGGTGTCGATGGCGTCGTCGATCCGGACGACGCAGTCCTCACCCTCGTAGTAGACATGCGCCGGATGCAGAGGCGCCCCGGTTTCCAGTGCCAGTTTGGCGGGACCGGCGGGCATCCGGGTGGGCTCACCGAAGAACTCCACCGGCACCCCCGACCGGGTCAGGTCGCGGTCAGCCATCAGGCAGACGAATTTGTTCTCCCGCAACCGTTCGGCGAGTACCTCCGAGGGCGGCCGGTCGCCCCCGGTCAGTGGCAATACCTCGAAACCGAGGCTTTCCCGGAACTCGATGAAACGATCGTAGAGGGACTCAGGCTTGAGTCGCTCGGCCACCGTGGCGAACGTTCCGTAGTTCTGGGCGAGCCACACCCCGGCCATATCCCAGTTGCCGCTGTGCGGCAGTGCCATCACCGCGCCCCGGCCGGCGGCATGCGCCTCGACGAAATACTCGGCTCCGATGAAGACCCTGTCGAGTCGGTCGGCCACCGCAGGCAAATCCATCGACGGCAACCGGAAAGCCTCGCGCCAGTACCGGGCGTAGGAGGCCAGCGATGCGCGAATCAGCGAATCGGGCACCTCGCCCGGGGTGGTTCCGATCACTCGGGCCAGGTTCTTGCGCAACTGCTCCGGCCCGCCGCCGCGCGCGGCGTAGCGCGCTCCCGCACCCGCGATGCTGCGTGCCAACGACTCCGGCATCGCACGCACCACACGCCATCCCGCGGCGTACCCCCAGTCGGTGAGGCTTTCCCCCGAGGGCACCAGGCTGCTCACTGCTCAGTGCTCTTCGGCGGGATGGGGAGCTTGTCCATGGCTCCGGGCGAGCTACGCACACTGTGCACTCGCTGACCGACGGTCACCAGGCTGGCCACCGCCAACACCCACAGCGCGACATGCAGGATCATCGGGATCGGGAAGAACGGCAGATCCGACAGCCCGGCGCCGCCGAGTGCGATCACCAACCGCTCGGGCCGTTCGATCAGGCCGCCGCCGCCGTCCAGCCCACTGGCCTCTGCGCGGGCCTTGATATAGGAGATGACCTGGGAGGTCACCAGGCAGATAAGGATCGCCACGACCAGCGACGAACTGCGCAACCCGAACGCCGCCCACCACAGCAGCCCGCAGAAGACCGCGCCGTCGCTGATCCGGTCACAGGTGGCATCGAGCACCGCCCCGAACCGGGTACCGCCGCCGCGCTCCCGGGCCATCGCGCCGTCGAGCATGTCCGCGAGCACGAAGAACCAGATCACCAGCCAACCGGCGAACAGATGTCCGGCCGGGAACAGGATCAGTGCCGCCAGCACCGAACCGGCGGTGCCGATGATCGTCACCGTGTCCGGGGTGAGCCCCACCCGCAAGGCGGCTTTGGCAATCGGCACACTCAGCTTGGTGTAAGCCGCGCGGGTCATCAGATAGAAGTCGCTCACAGCTGGGCGGCCCACTCTCCTGCGAGCAACGCGCGGGTGTCGCGCAACAACTGCGGGATCACCTTGGTCTGACCGACCACGGTGATGAAGTTGGCATCCCCCGACCAGCGCGGCACCACATGCATGTGCAGATGCTCGGCCAGCGAACCGCCGGCCGAGCGGCCCAGGTTCAGTCCGACGTTGAAGGCGTCCGGGCGCGACACCGCCTTCATTACCCGAATCGCCTTCTGGGTGAAGGCCATCAACTCCGCGGACTCCGCGTCGGTGAGGTCTTCCAACTCCGAGACCTGCCGGTAGGGAACCACCATCAGGTGACCCGGGTTGTACGGGTAGAGATTGAGCACCGCGTAGACGAGTTCGCCGCGTGCGACCACCAGGCCGTCCTCGTCGGCCATGTTGGGAATATCGGTGAAGGGCTGAGATGATCGGGCAGACCCCTCCGATGACCCAGCAAGATTGGGCGACTCGACGATGTAGCTCATCCGATGCGGGGTCCAGAGCCGCTGCAGGCGGTCGGCGTCACCGGTACCGCGGTCGACGAGTTCCTCAGTCACACCTTCACCAATTCCGCTGTGGGGAAGTCATTGTGGCGGGCGTCGATCCAGGCTCTGATGGTCGCCACAGCTTGATCGCGCGGCACTCCGTTAATCTGGGTTCGGTCACCGAACCGGAAGGACACCGCGCCGGCCTCCACGTCGCGGTCTCCCGCGAGGAGCATGAACGGCACCTTCTGGTTGGTGTGGTTGACGATCTTCTTGGCCATCCGGTCGTCGCTGGCATCCACCTCGACGCGCACCCCGGCCGCGCGCAGTTCCGCGGCCACTCCCTGAAGGTAGGAGACGTGCTCGTCGGCGACTGGGATGCCGACCACCTGAACCGGGGCCAGCCAGGCCGGGAACGCCCCGGCGTAGTGCTCGGTGAGGATCCCGAAAAACCGCTCGATAGACCCGAACAGGGCTCGGTGGATCAGCACGGGACGCTGCCGGCTTCCGTCTGCGGCGGTGTATTCCAGGCCGAAGCGTTCAGGCATGTTGAAATCCAACTGGATCGTAGACATCTGCCAACTACGCCCCAGGGCGTCGCGCACCTGCACGCTGATCTTCGGCCCATAGAACGCCGCACCACCGGGATCGGGCACCAGTGCCAGTCCGGATGACTCGGCGACGTCGCGCAGTGTCTCGGTGGCCTCCTCCCACATCTCGTCGGAGCCCACGTACTTCTCCGGGTCCTTAGTCGACAACTCGAGGAAGAAATCGTCGAGTCCGTAGTCGCCGAGGAGATCCAGGACGAACTGCAGCAACGAGGCCAACTCGTCGCGCATCTGCTCGCGGGTGCAATAGATGTGCGAGTCGTCCTGAGTCATGCCGCGCACCCGGGTGAGGCCGTGGATGACGCCGGACTTCTCGTAGCGGTAGACCGTGCCGAACTCGAAGAGCCGCAACGGAAGTTCCCGGTAGGAACGTCCGCGGGAGCGGAAAATCAGGTGGTGCATCGGGCAGTTCATCGGCTTGAGGTAGTAATCCTGCCCCGGCTTGCGCAGGGTGCCGTCCTCGGCGTATTCGGCGTCGATGTGCATCGGGGGGAACATGCCGTCGGCGTACCACTCCAGGTGGCCGGAGGTGATGTACAGCTGCTCTTTGGTGATGTGCGGGGTGTTGACGAATTCGTAGCCGGCTTCGATGTGCTTGCGCCGCGAGTACTCCTCCAGTTCGCGGCGCACCACCCCGCCCTTGGGGTGGAAAACCGGTAGCCCCGAACCCAGTTCGTCGGGGAAGCTGAACAGATCCAGTTCCACACCCAGCTTGCGGTGGTCGCGGCGCTGCGCCTCTTCGAGCAGTTGCAGGTAGCGGTCCAGCGCCTCCTGGGACTCCCACGCGGTGCCGTAGATACGCTGCAGGCTGGCGTTGCGCTGATCGCCGCGCCAGTACGCCGCCGAGCTTCGGGTCAGCGTGAACGCCGGGATGTATTTCGTGGTCGGGCAGTGCGGGCCGCGGCAAAGGTCGCCCCAGACCCGTTCTCGGGTCCGGGGATTGAGGTTGTCGTAGGCGGTCAGTTCATCGCCGCCGACCTCCATGACATCGGGATCACCGGACTTGTCGTCGACTAGTTCGAGCTTGTACGGCTCGCCGGCCAGTTCGGCGCGGGCCTCGTCCTTGGATTCGTAGACCCGCCGGGAGAACAACTGGCCCTCTTTGATGATGGCGCGCATCCGCTTCTCGAGCTTCGCGAGGTCCTCGGGAGTGAAGGCGGCCGGTACGTCGAAGTCGTAGTAGAAGCCGTCGGTGATGGGCGGGCCGATGCCCAGTTTCGCGGAGGGGAACATCTCCTGGACGGCCTGGGCCAGGACGTGGGCCGCGGAGTGGCGGATCACGCTGCGGCCCTCCTCGGTGTCCGCGGCAACCGGAGTGACCTCGACGTCGGCATCCGGGGTCCAACTCAGGTCGCGCAGTTTCCCGTCCGCGTCGCGGACCACCACGATCGCGCCCGGCTCTCCCCGGCCGGGCAGGCCGGCGTCGCGGACGGCGGCTCCCGCAGTGGTTCCGGCCCGGACCTGCAGCAGGTCGACCAGGGTGGGCTGTACGGGGGAGCTCATCGAGTATCTCTTTCCAGGCAGCGAAGATGACCGCCCGTTCGGCGGTGGTCGGGCTAATGCTATCCAGCAGGACTGGAGTTACCGAGTCCGATGGGGCTGCGCAGCAGGGGGTGTTCGAGGCCCACCAGGGTCGCCAGCCAGTTGATGGCTCCCAGGAACCACAGCGTGACCACCACTACCGACGCGGTCAGGATCGCTGCGAGGGCCTGCATCCACCATGGCTGTTGCCGCATCCAGGCCATCGCAACGTCGTAGCGGTCACGGGTGTAAGTCAGGGTGCGCCGAGCCCAGTAGAACTCGCTGGCCAGGATCGCCAAGCCGAGGAAGACGATGGCCCAGCCCGGCCCGGGATACGGGATTGCGGCAACGCCCACCAGCAGTACGGTCAGGCCCGCTACCGCGACCACGACCCGGTAGCCAAAGTCCAGCATTCGCCGCTGCCGCAGCCGCTCCCGGTGCTGTTTCAACCGGGCGGTCGCAGGCCGGCGCGGAGTGTCCTCTGCCATCGCCGCTAGGGTACGTCCTCAGATACGGTGCATGGGTGGCAAGGACCGCCGAATGATCGGTGTCATCGGGGGTAGTGGCTTTTATACGTTCTTCGGGCCGGATGCCGCCAGCGTCGAGCTGGCGACCCCGTACGGAGACCCGAGCGGTCCTGTCACGGTGGGCCGCGTCGGAGTGCATGACGTCGCATTCCTTCCGCGGCACGGGCTGAGCCACGAATTCTCGCCGCACACCGTCCCCTATCGCGCCAACATGTGGGCCCTGCGCGCCATGGGGGTGCGGCGGGTACTGGCACCGTGTGCGGTCGGCAGCTTGACCGCCGAGCTGGGCCCTGGGGCCATCGTGGTGCCCGATCAGCTCGTGGACCGCACTCGCGGACGGGATGACACCTACTTCGATTCCGGCGGTATCCACGTCGGTTTCGCCGACCCCTACTGCCCCACATTGCGCGCCATCGCAGCCCGTCGGCCTGATGTCGTCGATGGCGCAACGATGGTGGTCGTACAAGGACCTAGGTTTTCCACCCGGGCCGAGAGTCAATGGTTCGTCCGCCAGGGCTTCACGCTGGTGAACATGACCGGGTATCCGGAGTCGGTCCTGGCTCGTGAACTTGAGATGTGCTACGCGGCACTGGCTTTGGTCACCGATCTTGACGCCGGTGTCGAGGTGGGCGCCGGTGTGCGGACCGTCGATGTGATGGCCGAGTTCGAGCGCAATCTCGTGCCGTTCAAGCAGTTCGTTCATGACGTGATCGACGGACTGGACTCGGAACGGGTCTGCACACACTGCCTGGCCCACGAGGGCGTCGAACTCCCCTTCGACCTGCCATGAAGCTTGCCGACTTGTCAGCATTGCCGCTGACCTACCCCGAGGTGGGGGCCACCGCCGGTGCCATGCCGACCGGGTATCACCATGTTCGGGCCGCTGGGCGGATCGGTTCGGGTCGGGCCCGCTTCGATCAGGCCGCGGCGGCCGTCGTGCGCTACGGCATGCTGCGCGGCGCCGGACTGACGGTGGACGCCACCACCGAGGTGGCACAAGTCGGCACCGATGTGTTGGGCCGGCTCGGGCCTTTTCTGGCGCCGTGCCGAGTGGTCTATGTCATCGACGAACCGGACCGGCGCGGCTTCGCCTACGGCAGCCTGCCCGGTCATGCGGTACGCGGTGAGGAGATGTTCGCTGTGCGCTACGACCCGTCCGACGACTCGGTTCACGCCGAGGTGGCGGCGTTCTCCACACCGGCGAGGTGGTGGAGCTGGCTGGGCCGCCCGGTGTTAAGGCTCTCGCAAGACCTGATCACCCGTCGGTATCTGAACGCCGTCTAGATCCAGAGTCGGACGGCGCTATCGCTGGTCGCGACTCCTGACCGGTGCCGCCAACCTCGAATGAGGCCGAAGACATCTCCGGGCGCGAATCGCGGTCACCGGAGGAAGGCCAATCCCGAAGGGCCAGAGCAGGACTGGGCCTCCCCCCAGGGACCTCTACCGATTCCGGCGTCAATCCAGCGCAAAGGCAGGCGGCTTCGGTAGGCCGCCAAACAGGTTCGGCGAGCCGGGTCCAGTTCGGGCCCACACCGCGTCGTTAGCCCAACCCGGGACGGTGCTCGCGGCATCCGGCCGCGAAGGCTTCCGCGCCGGACCGGGCCGGTAGGGCCCGCCGCGGTCCGAGCCGGCCGCCTGCTGCGACGAACCGCGACCGGTATCGCGCTTTGACACCTCGCCGGCCGACTGCTGCGACGAGCCGCGACCGGAATCGCGCTTTGACACCTCTTCGGCCTCCTCGGCAGCGGCGGCAGGGGCCAGACCGATGGCGACGGCGAACGCGCCGGCCAGAACAGTTGAGGTGAGGAAAGTGCTTGCCACGGTATGTCCTTTCGTCAGTTCGGGGACTTCTCCCCAGTGATTTCGAGCCTAGGAATCAACCGGCCCAGAGTCACTGACTTCATAGCAAAGACATAATTTTGGATTCACGATCTAGGAATCGCAAATTTGGCTGGCGGCCAGCCAGCAATCGAGACTTCAGACGCGCAGCGTCGACATCCCACCGTCCAGGCCCAGCACCTGTCCGGTAATCCATCCGCTGTCCGGGGACAGCAGGAAACTCGCCAAAGCCGCTGCATCACTGGGCGTTCCGACCCGCTTGAGTGGGTAGCGCGCCGCCATGGCCTCGCGTTTCTCCGGCGTTCCGAGCATCCGTTCGACCAAAGGGGTGTCGACCAGGGCCGGGGCGACGGCATTCACCCTGACCTTGGGTGCCCACTCGGCAGCCAGGGAACGCACCAGTCCTTCTACTGCGCCCTTGGCAGCGGCGACCGAGGAGTGCATCGGCATCCCCTGGCCCACCGCGACGGTACTGAACAGCACCACGCTGGCAGGCCCACCGTCCGCGCCCCTGAGCCGAGCCTGGCAGGCCTTCAGGAAGCGCACCGCACCAAGTAGATTCACCTCCCAGTCCCGGCGGAAATCCTCCTCGGACATTGCTCGGAAGCTTTTGAGATTCACTGTCCCTGGGCAGTAAACCGCGCCCTGGATCGACTCCGGCGGATCGGGCAGCGGATCAGCGGCGGTGAGGTCGCAGGCGACGTGTCGGACCGGTCCGGCGACGGTCAGTTCGTCGGCCGAGCGCGACCAGACGTCGATCCGGTCCGCTGAGGAGGTCAGTAGTCGAACCAGTTCCAGTCCGATCCCCCGACTGCCGCCCGCGATGAGGTAGTTGCCCATCGCCTGATGATAGGCAGCCGCCGTCGCCGCTAGTCAGCCCACGCCCACTTCCGCGGGTAGGCCGGTCCGGGCGTCATCGAATCACATGCAGACACTGGCACCCAGGCCGGATGTGTCGATAATCACAGAGTCTGCAAGGGTCCGCATCAGCGGGATACCTCGGCCCCTGGTGCGCTGGCGGTTGAGCGGGTTGGAGTCCCGCCACCGCGTCATTGCAAGAATCGCCCAGCGGCTGCAGGGCACGGGAAAGTAGTTGGGCTCATCTCGATGCCAGACATACCCGCACCCCGAGGAACCTATGCCTCCAAGGCAGCGCGGGCTTCCTCCAGTGTCTGGTAAAGGCCTATGACCTCTGCCAGTCCGACAAGCTTGAGCGGCCGGCTCGTGGCTGGGCCGCTGGCCACAACACCGAATCCGACCTTTCCGTCGGCCTGGTCGCGGGCGGCGACCAGTACACCCATCCCGGCCGACGCCAGGAAGTCGACGTCACTGAGGTCGACGATGACCGCGCCGGGGTTCTTGCTGATAGCGCTGGAGATCGTCGCCTGCAGTTGCGGCGAGGTGAGCATGTCGAGCACGCCGGAGACGGCGACGACCACGGTGCGGTCGAACCACTCTTCGTTGATCGCACAGCCCGTAGGGGCGGTTTGTTGGTTCAAGGTTCACACCTCACTGGTGTACGCGCCGCGGCGCGTGAAGGGTTAGCTGCAAGGCTGCCGTCTGAACCTGGCACCTAGTACATGTCGAATGCGTCGACTTTCTTGCGACGCGGGGTTCACGCCGAAAAATTTCTTTAGCGAGACTTCTCTGAGGCTAGCGCAATTTCGGCCCTCATGGAGGGCCAATTCGCCCCGGTGCGGAGTTATCGGTGGGCCGCCAGCCCAGGTAGCCGAAAAGCAAACCGGCGATGAGGTAGACGGCGGCACCGATCCACAGCGCCGAGGCACTCCAGGTGTGCCCCAGATAGTGCGGTTCGTTGAAGATCCCGGTGGCGATCGCGAAGCCCATATTTGCGTGCACTAAGCCGGCGCCCGCAAGAAAGCCGCACAAAAACTTGAAGACCTCGCGCTTTTTCACCGTCACCGGGTGAGTTCCTGCGTCCGCGGGCGCCAGGCGAGGTAGCCGAGTCCGGCGGTCATGGCCCCGTAAGCAACAGCTTCGACGAGCATCTTGCCGACTCCCCATTCGCGGCCGCGCCAGATCGGCACCGAGACTACGCCTCGCTTGACCGCCGCGACGTAAGCGAGGTGAACCCATGTCATTGCCGCCGCCACCCCGGACAGGAATTTCAACGCATCACGTGCCATATTCATCCCCCTTTTGCGCTTTATCAGCATTGAGGATTTCGACCCGACGCCGGAAGGGCACAAAGTCCCCGCCGTTAAAGAGGGTGCGGGGTTCGGGGTGTTTGCGGACCGAGCCGACGGCCGGGCCCCGCAAGGATCGCGCGCCCACCACGCTTTTCCGAAATCGTGGTGGTCCCGTGGCTCCGGCTGAGCTGGACCCGCCCGATCCCGACCGAGAAGACGCTTGAGAGGGCAGCAACCCATGGCGATTTGCGGCAACTGGCGGTGTGGCGACCACAACATTGGCGATAACGTCTAATCCATGAACGATCCGGTCCACTCAGGTTCATTGGCTGCCGGCGCCTCCTCGGACTCGACCGCGTACCCCACCCTGACTTCGGACCAGCTAGACCGTTTGTCGGACTTCGGCGACGTGCACGAGGTCGGGGCCGGCGAACCCCTGTTCCTCGAGGGGCAGCGCTACTACGGCCTCGTCGTCGTCCTCGATGGTTCGGCGGAGATCGTCTACGTCGATCACCCCGGCGGGGCGGAGACGGTGGTTGTGACGCACGGGCCGGGACGATTCCTGGGTGAATTGAGTCTGCTCACCGGCCAGCGTGCGGTGGTCCACGGCCGAATGGCCAGTGACGGGCGCGTCCTTCGGCTCGATCAGGACGCTTTCCGTCGCCTACTAGCTAGTGATCCTGAGATCGCCGACATCGTGTTCGCCGCTTTCGTGGCCCGTCGCGAGATCCTCCGCGGCGGTGTAGCAACAGGTTCGATTCGCGTCGTCGGCTCACGCCACTCGGGGTGTGCACTTGATTTGGTCAACTATTTGCGGCGGCAACGCGTCGGCCATCAATGGATCGATCTCGATAGTGACGACGGTGTCGCAGAACTGCTCGTCGATCTCGGCGTGCGTCCGGCTCAGACCCCTGTCGTCGTCTCGGGGCATACGGTTCTCCGCAACCCCACTATTGACGAACTCGCCTCTCACCTCGGTCTCGTTTACGAGCCAACCGACCTCGAACTGTTCGACGTCGTCATCGTTGGTGCAGGGCCGGCCGGGCTCGCCGCAGCCGTCTATGGTGCATCCGAGGGCCTCGGAACGCTGGTGCTCGACAGCGACTTCATCGGCGGGCAGGCGGGAACCAGCAGCCGGATAGAGAACTACGCAGGGTTTCCGTCTGGCATCTCCGGGGGCGAGCTGGTCGATCGCGCAGCCTTGCAGGCTCAACGGCTCGGGGCCAGAATCTCCAGTCCGGCGATGGTGACCCGTATCGAGTCGGCGGGCGAGGGCTACCGTCTTACTCTTGCGGACGGGGCAGCTCTGATGGCGCGGTCGGTAGTCCTGTCGATGGGCGTTCAGTACCGAAGGCTTCCAGTTCCCCGGCTCCGGGAGCTCGAAGGCGCCGGGGTCTACTACGCCGCAACAGATCTGGAAGCGCGAGTGTGCGGCGCCAACGCCGTCACTGTGGTCGGCGGCGGTAACTCCGCCGGACAGGCCGCGGTGTTTCTTGCGGAAAAAGGGTCAGACGTGACCCTTGCAATTCGCGGCGCTGACCTGAGTTCATCGATGTCGACCTACCTTATCGACCGGATCGACGCATCCCCGAAGATCCGCTTGGCGACGCACTCCGAGGTGACCGAACTCCACGGTGATACCCGTCTGGAGGATGTCACGATCACCAACAACCAGACGGGCGATTCTGTGCGTCAGTCCTGCGTTGGACTCTTCTCCTTCATCGGTACCTCTCCCTCTACCAGTTGGCTCGAGGGCTTCGTGGAGCTCGACGCCAAGGGGTTTGTCCTCACTGACAGCGATCTCGGCGACGTCGGCTTCGAGCCACTGCCGTTCGAAACGTCCCGCGCGGGAGTCTTCGCGGCCGGAGATGTCCGGTCACAGTCGATGAAACGTGTTGCCGCCGCGGTGGGCGACGGCTCCAGTGCGATCCGTTCGGTTCATCAAAGACTCGCGCCGACGACACCTTGAGCTGCGGCAGAGTCTCCGGACATCCCGAGGCGGTCCACCTCGTTGCGTTTCGTCCAGAAGACCATGAGCCATTTCAGCCCGGTCACGGCGAACATCTACTCCGATCTGTACGCCGACCAGCTGAACGACGTCGCCAAGAACATGGACAGCATCATCATCACCAAGACCGGACAAAAACCGGACGAGAAAGGGCCGGAACGGTCCGGAAACCGAAAGAAGAAGCAGGTCAGTCAATCGTGGTGGTCCCGGCTGGGATCGAACCAGCGACCTTCCGCGTGTGAAGC
>CAZADG010000042.1:0-15504 GCA_964483865.1 uncultured Mycobacterium sp.
CGACGCCGTCGTCGTCCTGGTCACCGACGGCCAGGTCGGCAACGAGGACCAGATCCTGCAGGAACTGGCGGGTCGGGTGGGCGATGTCCGCATCCACACGGTGGGAATCGACCGGGCCGTCAACGCCGGATTCCTGGGCCGTCTCGCCGGGATGGGCGGTGGCCGTTGCGAATTGGTGGAAACCGAGGACCGTCTCGATGAGGCGATGGACGCCATCCACCGCCGGATCGGAGCGCCGCTGGCCTACGGACTACGCCTGAGCGCCGACGGCCTGGACACCATCGACGGCACCGCAAGTCCGGCCCGCCTGCCCGACCTGTTCCCGGGCGTGCCACTGGTGGTGACGGGCCGATACCGGTCCGCCGGCGCCGGCACGCTGGTGTTGCGCGGCACCACCCGCGATGGCCGGGACTGGTCCACCGCCGTCTCGGGGGAGCGCAGCGCAGCCACCGCCGTCACCGCCCAGTGGGCCCGCGCCCACCTCCGCGACATGGAGGACCGCTACGCCTCAGACGGAGACGCCGATCTGTCCGCTCTGGAGCGCAGGATCGTCGAAACCTCCCTGCGGTTCGGTGTGCTGTGCCGCTTCACCGCCTACGTCGCCGTCGATAGCCGGGTCGTCGCCGAGGGCGGTGATCCGCACCGGGTGGTGCAACCGGTCGAGATGCCGGCGGGCTGGGAGGTGGAGGAGGCGCCGTGCCTGGGCGCCGCGCCGCCCCCGATGGCTGCGCCATGCGCACCGATGCCGGTACTGGACGGCGCAATCGACGCGGCGCCCGAGTCCCGGATGTCCTCGGCGGCCGCGCCTGGGCCCCGGCCCGCCCCGGGGGGTGCCGCATCGCGGGCCAAGGCGCGGCCCGGCACGCCCCGACCGACGTTCGGCGGGCTCGACGCCGGCGGTGAGGACTCCCTCAGCGCCGCCCGCGAGCAGGTCCGCGACGAGGTGCGCCGGATGCGTAAGGCACCCACACTCGACGACTATGAGCGGCGGGAGTGGCTCGCCGATCTGTCGACACGGCTCACCGCGCTCATCCGGCACTTGATTCGCTGCGGTACTGAGGCGTCCCAACTCTCGGCGCTGCAGATGTTGGTGGACGCCATCGAAGCGGGCGGACCTGTCGACCAGATCTGGGACCGGGCGGTGGCGGTGCTTGAGGCCTTCGTGACAGGAAGCTCAACGGCGGGACAATAGAGGGCACGAGGCGGTATCGCGCCGCCCATTGACCCAGGGGAGTCGACGTGGAGGGTCAAACGCCGGCCGTGGATCCCGACCGTCAGGCGCTCGACGACCTGGGCCGGCGCATCGTTGCTGTCGATGCACAGATGGCCCAGTTGATGGGTCAGCGGCAGACTCTGGTCGAGCAGTACGAGCGGTATCGCTTCGCGATCCTCGGCCGGCTGAGCCCGCAGTTCCCGGCGGCCGGACCCGCAGGCGTACCGTCCGCAGGCGTCTCGCCCCCAGGCCGGGGCATGGGCGCCCGGGCGCTGCTGCTGTGGCTGGGGGCCGCCCTGCTGGGCATTTCGGCGCTGACCTTCAGCGCGGTGGCCTGGGCACGCCTGGGGGATCTCGGGCGCGCCGTGCTGCTGCTGGCCGCCACCACCTTGACCGCCGGGCTGGCCGTCGCCGTCCGCCGGCGACTGCCGATCACCGCCGAAGCGTTCGTCGGCCTGACGGTGGTGCTGCTGATGGTCGACGTCTACGCGGTGCGCCGCGCCGGCCTGGGTGCCGGCCTTTCGCTGGAATTGTGGTGGGCCATCGGCACCGCCGCGGTCCTCGCGCTCACCGCGGCGCTGGGCCGGGTGACCGGCCGGCGCACCGCCCGGTTCGCAGTCGCCGCGCTGCTGTCCGCGCCGGTGGTGTTGCTGATCGTCGCCGCGGACTGGCCGGGCTGGCCGACCTCGATCGCGTTCGCCGCGCTGTCCGCCGCGCTCGCCTATGGCCTGGGCCGGTGGGGCGGCTGGTTCTACTCGGAGGGCAGGAGGGCCCTCGGCGTGCAAGCCGTGACCGCGTGGCTGATTGCCGCGTTGGTGGCGCTGGTGGCGGCATTGGAGGTGTCCACCGTCACCGACGCGATCGGTCCCGCCGTCGCCGTCGCTTTCCTGGCCGTCGCCCCCGAAATGACCTGGCGCAGAAAGGGCCTGGGCTCTTCGGTCGGACTGCCCGCGATCGTGGTGAGCGTGCTGCCGGCCCTGGTAGCACTGACGGTTCTGGCGCCGCTACTCGACGGCGACGGCGTGATCGCCACCTCTGTCGTCCTGGGCGGAGCGACGGTGCTCGCCTCGTCACTGTTGCCGCACGCCCGGCGCACCCCGGCACTCGTCGCCGGGGTGGCCGTCGCCATCCCGGGGGCGCTGTGGGCCCTCGCCGTCGCGCTTCCCGCGGTCGCCGGTCCGCTCGGCTGGCTGGCCGACCCGTGGACCGGTTCCGTTCACCTGACCGCGGCGACCGTGCTCGAAGGCCCGCAGACGCCGGCCACCTACACCGGGTCGTGGGCGGCGGTCATCGCGCTGGCCGCGGTCGCGGCCGTCGGTGCGGGATCGGCGCTGCGCCGGCCGGCTGATGAGGCGCGCACCGGCTGGCCTGTTCTGATCGGAATCAGTTGTGCTGCTTTCTCCTTCGCGGTCGCTGCGGCGCCGTTGACCGCCGCGGCCTCGGTGCTGACCACGCTGGCCGCGACGGCCGCCGCGTTCACCGTGCAGCTGCTGGCCGGCGCCTACCTCGGCCGTGGCGAGCCCGTGGTGGCCGTTGCGCCGCTGGGCGGTGCGGTGCTGGCCGCCGTCCCTACGCTGGGTTGGGCGGCGGTGTCGACCGGAGCGTCGGTGGTGACCTCGGCGCTGGCCGCCTTCGCGGCCGCAGCGGCGGCGCTCATTGCCCGTCGCGCCGCGGCACTACCCGCCCTGGCGGCGGCGGCGGGGGTCTTCGCGGTGATCTTCGTCGGGGTGGCGGTCCGCGCCGCTGGGGCCGCGGCCCCGATCGCCGGGTTCGCCGTCGTGATCGCCGCCGCGGTGGTGACCCTCGTCGGGGTGTTCGTCGTCGGGAGTCTGTCGCAGGCCGGTGTCGCACTCGAATGTGCCGGGGCCGCAACAGCCTTGGTGGGCCTTTATCTCGCCGCGGGCGCTACGGCGTGGCTGGCCGGTTCACTGACCGCGCTGGCCGCGGCCGCCGCCCTGGTCGCTATGCGTCCCGAACGCCGCATCCGCTACGGCGTTGCGGCCGGGCTGCTGGCGCTGGTCGCGGTGTGGGCCTGGCTGCTCACCGCGGAGGTCGATGTGGTGGAGGCCTACACCGCCCCGGCCGCAGCCGTGATGCTGGCCGCCGGGCTGCTGCGGTGGCGTAGCGCACCGGGCCGGTCCTGGCTCACCCTGGGTCCGGCGGTGGTGCTGGCGATCGGCCCGACGCTGGGACTGGGCCTGCTGGACGGCGACACCGTGCGACTGGTCCTCGCCGCCCTGCTGTGCCTGGCCGCGGTGCTGTCCGGTGCGGTGCTGCGACTGCAGGCGCCGCTGTTCCTCGGGGCTGCCGGCCTGGTGGTCCTCGGCATCGACCAGTGGGGCGGATATCTGGTGGCGCTGCCGCGCTGGATCACCCTCGGTACGGTCGGCGTGGTGCTGATGTGGGTCGGCGCAACATTCGAGGCTCGCCGCCGCGACTGGCGGCGGGCCTCGGACGCGATCGGCCACTTCCGCTGACCCCCCGCGAGCGGGGCACGTCGTAGGCTGGCCTGACCCCGATGAAAGGAACCCCCCACGTGAGGCTCACTCCCACCCGCATCATCGGCGCCGCGATCCTCGCGGTCGTCGTGCCGCTGTCCTCGACCGCGTGCGGGGGCGGGTCCGACACCGGCGACAAGATCGTCATCGGCACCAAGTTCGACCAGCCCGGTCTGGGCCAGAAGAACCCGGACGGCACGATGAGCGGATTCGACGTCGACGTCGCCCGCTACATCGCCAAGGAACTCGGTTATCCCGAGGACAAGATCGAATGGAAGGAATCGCCGTCGGCCCAGCGCGAAGTGCTGATCGACAACGACCAGGTGAAGTTCATCGTGGCGACCTACTCGATCACCGACGCGCGCAAGCAGAAGGTCGACTTCGCCGGGCCCTACCTGCTGACCGGGCAGAGCCTGCTGGTCAAGTCCGACAACACCGATATCAACGGCCCGGAGTCGTTGCAGAACAACAAGAAACT
Organism: uncultured Mycobacterium sp.; assembly: GCA_964483865.1. GTDB lineage: Bacteria > Actinomycetota > Actinomycetes > Mycobacteriales > Mycobacteriaceae > Mycobacterium. The sequence goes on from CAZADG010000042.1 coordinate 4,190, forward strand.
GTGCTCGGTGTCGGGATCCACCCCCGCTCAGCGCATCAAGGACAAGTACCCGGGCGTGCAACTGCAGCAGTACGACACCTATTCGGCGTGTGTGGAGGCGCTGCGCAACGGGGCCATCGACGCGGTCACCACCGACGAGGTCATTCTGGCCGGGTACGCCGCGAAGTCGCCCGGTGAGTTCAAGCTCGTCGGCAAGCCGTTCTCCGAGGAGCGCTACGGCGTCGGCCTGAAGAAGGGCGACTCCGAGTTGCGGGCCAAGATCAACGATGCGCTGGCCAAAATGGAAGCCGACGGCGCCTGGAAGGCCGCCTTCGACAAGAACCTCGGCCCAGCCGGCATCACCGCGCCGACACCGCCGCCCATCGACCGGTACTGAGGGCCGCGGTCCGGTTCTCGCCAACGGCTGATGGACACGACGCGCTCGTCGTAGAATCAGGCTTTTCTCAGACTTTCACGTCGTGGTCAGGGGTTCACGTGGCGGAGAAGATGGTTCGGTTCGGCGTGGCGGCCTGTGCTGTCGGTCTGTTGTTGGCCGGCCCTCAAGCTGCCGGGGTGGCCGCCGCTGATCGTGGCGGGGCCGGTGACTCGGCGTCCGCCTCGGACGACACTCGGGGGTCTGCGTCGGACGACGCTTCCGCCCACGATGAGCCCGTCCGCTCCCGCGGGCCGAAGGCTCCGTCGGCGGCAGCCAGTGAGGACGAGTCGGACGCCCCGGACATCGATGTCTCCGTCGAGGGCCCGGACGCTGATGTCTCGGTCGAGGACCCGGACGTGGATGTGGAGATCTCAGTCGACGACCCGGAGGTGGAGACTCCGGTCGATGACACCGTGCCGCCGCCCGGAGAACCGGAGATGCCGGCTGTCGATGACGTCGACGACAGCGTCGAGGAGACTCCGGCAGAGGAGCCGCTCACCGAGTCGCCGGTGGACGGTCCGCTGATCGAACCGACTTCCGAGGAGTGGACAGATTTCGTCGACTCTTCGGCCGGGGACGGCTCGGCCTACCTCGAGGACCCGATTGCCATCGAGGACGGAGTTCCGGGCCGCGGCGGTTCGGTGCCGCTGCCCTGGTGGCGGACGACCACCGTCGAGGACGCGCCGGGCACCCCCGAGGGCCCCGAGGTGGAGGAACTGTGCGGGGAATGTGAATCGCCCGAGGTGGTCTGGATGTACGACGTTCCCCGCGACGGCGACCTGGTGGCGATGCCGGTGGCGGTCCCCGGAGCAGGCGACGAGGAGCAGACGCCGGGGCCCCTCGCCGAGACTGCGAGCGGCCCTGTCGCACAGGTCGTCGCGACCCTGAAGGTCAAGGTCGTGGAGGCGGTTGACCTCGCTCTGAACTGGCTTTCCGGTCTGCCCACCACTCGGTTCACCGAATTCCTCTCCGGGGCGCTGCTCTTGGTACGTCGCACTCTGCTGCCCGACGCCGATCCCAGCCAGGACACCGGCGGACCGGGCTCCACCGAGCCGTCGACCGAGTTGCCCGAGGGCCTGGTCGGTCTCACCGAGGCCGCAGCCGTGGATGCCGCCGAGTCCGGAGGCTGGGTCGTGCGCGTGGTGGCCCGGGACGGCGAGTACTACCCGGTCACGCTGGACTACTCGACCTCGCGCGTCAATCTGACCGTCGTAGGCGGGACCGTTACCTCCGTCTCAGTGGGTTGATCCCGCCGGCCATTCCAGTGATCGGGCACTCGTCCCGGGAGTGATGGCGAGAAGTTTAGATTCGCCAGTCCGGCTGGTCGCGGGGTTCCCGCATGCCCAGCAGCAGCCCGGAATCGAACCGGCCGCCGGCGTGCACCACGCAGCGGCCGGCCGGGCTGCGCTGGTAACCGGCCGGGAACTGGCCGGTCAGCGGGTTTCGGGGGAAGTGCCAGGTGCCCCGGATGTCCAGACGCAGGGTGTCGCCGGCCCGCATCCGGGTGGCATGCGGGCGAAGCGCGATCTCGACGGGGACGATTTCGCCGCGGGCGACCGGCTCGGCGCGGCGGTGTGTGTGCACCGGCTGCCATGGCGTGCTGAGCGTCCGGTCCAACTCCCGGTGCGCCGCCCGCTGCCAACCACGGGTGATCATGTCGAAGCCGAAACCGTAGGAGCCTTCGAAGACGCACTCGCGGCCCGCGCGGAATTTGCGCAACCCGACGAACAGGTGCGCGTCGTCGGTGTCCTCCAGGCTGACCCACAGCCGCAGGGCGCTATGCCCGATGACGTCGCAGTCCTGCTCCACGCTCCAGATCAGTGACAGCGTGGAGTCGCGCAGATCGAAGACGTCGCGGGCCTCGACGGTGGGCGGATCCTCGGTGAGCCGTCTGCCGGTCAGATTCAGGTGCAGTGTTCGCCATTCCAGATCCGTTGGCGGCCAGGCGGTCTCGCCCGTGACAGCCACCGGATCGGGACCCTCGTCGTGGATTGCCACCCGCACCGGCGGGGTGCGATCCCACCCGTTGGCCTCGTCCTTGAGGAAGTGGTCGAAGAACGCGGCCTGCGCCTCGAGTGCCTGATCGGAATAGAAGTGTGCCCATTTGCCGTCCCGGTGGGTGTAGAGCCAACGTCGCGCCGAAGAAACCCGGCGGAAGGCTTCGAAGGATCCGCGGGTATGCAGGTTGTGGTCGGAGAAGCTGCCGCACACCAGCATCGGGGCCTCGATGCGCTCCAGTTCCGGGGTGTGGGCGTCATACCACTCGTCGCGTTCGGGTCGGGTGCGGAATTGCGCGCGCACCTTCTCGGTCATCCGGGCGGCCCGGTCGGTCAACGCGCTCCACATGATCGTGAAGCCGTCCTCCCGGACCCCGCCGGGGTAGGCCAGATCGCGATAGACGTCGCTGAGCCCCTCCCACGGACAGATGGCCGACAGATGCGGCGGCTGGGCGGCCGCCGCACCGTACTGGCTGATCGCCAGGTAGGACACCCCGAGCAGGCCGACCCGACCACTGCTCCAAGGCTGGGTGCCCGCCCATTCGATCAGGTCGTAGTAGTCGAGGTGCTCCTGGCGGGACAGCAGTTCTCCGACACCGTCGGAGGTGCCGGCCCCGCGCAGGTCGGCGTTGATCACCGCGTAGCCCCGCGCCACCCAGATGGCGGGGTCGGGGGCCTCCCAGCCGGTCCAGGCCGAGAACCGGATTGGATGGGGTTGCGGGAAAGCGCGATACTGCGTGTTGGCTCCGCGCCGGCGGGCCGGTATACCGTCCTTGCCGTAAGGGTGGGCGCTCATGATCACCGGAACCGGTTTGTCGGTTTCCGGACGAAAAACGTTGATCCGCAGCCGGGTTCCGTCCCGGACCGGCACGGCGACGTCCCACTCGGCGAGCACGTCGCTCGGGGCCACGGTGACGGTCACGTCGGGGTGTCGGGCGTTGCGCAACCGACGCAGGGCCATCCGGAGGCGGCGGCTCACCGGCTTCCTCCTTCGATTGCCGGCCGACTCAGTCGCGGGGCCGCCTGCCCGCGGGCCGCCACCCGACCCAGGTCAGGTAGAGACCTACCAGCGCCAGGGCTGCATACCCGATCCGCCAGACCAGGCCCGCTCCGATCACCGCGTTGGCTGCGGCCATGAACGCCGCGGGGAAGGCCATCAGTAGGACGCCGCGCAACACCAGGAGCCAGCCCAGCGCCGAGACGATCACCGCGGCCGGGCTGGTCCACGACGAATGCAGTGCGACGACAACCAGTCCCAGCAGGAACACGTACGCGCCCACCACCCAGGGCCACAACGGATTGGCCTCGAAGTCGGCCAGCAACGTCTGCATCTGCGGAGCGCGCAGTGCCGCGGTGAGCGGCACGACGACCAGAAACGGGCCGAGCACGCGGGCGAACAACAGGGTGGTGCGCTGCGGTGAGGATTCGACCGACATGGCATTCCTCCGGTGTCTGTGGTGCGTGCACATCTCCAACCTGGGGTATTCCCCCCGGCGATGTGACACAAACGTCGATATCCGTGCCGCCTGCTGATTCCCTGGTGGTTCCGTATCGTCATGGCGATGAAATACGGGATCTTCGGCGGCGCGGTCAATGACGGAACACTTCAGGACGTGGTGGCCGAAGCCGCCGCGGCCGAACGGGACGGTTTCGCCTCGTACTGGGTGCCCAACATCTTCGGCCACGACGCGCTGACCGCGCTCGCGGTGGTGGGGGCCACGGTGCCTCGCATCGAACTGGGCACAGCGGTGGTGCCGACCTTCCCGCGCCACCCGCACGCGATCGCCCAGCAGAGTCACACGGTGGCCGCTGCGTCGGAGAACCGCTTCACCCTCGGCATCGGGCTGAGCCACAAGATCGTCATCGAGGACATGTTCGGTCTGAGTTACGACAAGCCTGTTCGTCACCTGCGCGAGTATCTGAGCGTCCTGATGCCGTTGTCGCGCAATGAACCTGCCAACTTCGACGGCCAGATGTACCGGGTGCACGCCGCTGTCAACGCCAAAGGGTCTACCGGATTCGGCGTAGTGGTGGCGGCACTGGGGGAACAGATGCTGCGCGTCACCGCGGCGCTGGCGGACGGCACGCTGACCTGGTGCACCGGTCCGGTGACCCTGGCGGCGCACATCGTCCCCACCATCACCAGGGCTGCCGAGGAGTTCGGCCGCCCAGCGCCCCGCGTCATCGCGGCTTTGCCGGTGTGTGTCACCGATGACAAACCGGCCGCGGCAGAGCGTGCGGCCGCCGCGTTCGCCGCCTACGGCGGGCTGCCCAGCTACCGGGCCATGCTCGACCGCGAGGGGGTCGCGGGGCCGGCCGATATCGCCGTTATCGGCAGCGCCGCTGAGGTACAGGAACGCGTCGCTGCCCTGGCCGGGATCGGTGTCACCGATTTCGCGGCGGTGGAATTCGGTGCGACGCCGGAGGAAATAGCCGGTACCCGCGCGGCCCTCAAGGGTCTGCTGTAGCCAACCGCAGCCGGCGACGCAGGGCTCCGCCGGTCATGGCTGGGCGGCCGGCCTTTACTGAGGGGTGGCCGGCTTGAACGAGTCCAGCACCGCGGTGGCGGCGTCGAGATCGCTGCTGTTGTCCGCGAAGACCGCGGCCCAGATCTCGGCGAGTGACGTGGGGCCGAGCACGATGATGGCGGACAGGAAATTCACCGGATTGCCGTCTTTGTCCTTGCCGGTGCCCGCGAGTTCGGTCCCCGGCTGCCCGCCGGCCGTCACCTTCACCGGATCCTCGAGCTTGATATCGGTGTAGTTGTCCTGAAGGTAGGTCATCGTCGAATCGACGATCGACTCGATCTCTGTCGCCGCCGCATCCTCGGTGTCGTAATTCTGGGCGCGGAACTGCAGATCCGCCCCGCTCGGGCTCTCCAGAGAGCCGAAGTCGCCGACCTCCGCGATCTTGCCCACGGTCCAGTTGGTCGGCGCCTCGATCGAGAACAGCGCACCCTGCTCCTGCGGGTAGTACAGCGTTGTCGTTCCGGCGGCGAAGTTCTCGCTGCTGGTGGTCGCACTGGCGGCACTGCTGGCCACACTGGTGGCCGAGGAGGCCGCGCTCGACGCGCTCGAGGCAGCGTCTTTGGTGGCCTCCTTGGTCTGCGAGCAACTCACGGCGAACGTGGCGGCGATGGCCAGACCGGTGGCGGCGGCGGTGATGCGGGTCAGTTTATTGGACATCGCTGGAGAGTACCCCCGGGGCCACGCCGGTGGGAACGCCTTGAATCGCAGCGGGTCTCACAGGCTTCGTTGTCGGAACGTGTCGGTGTCACGCTTGGTAGACGGTCTCGCCACCGACCCACGTCTTGAGCACGTTCACGCCGGACTGACCGGGTGTTGCGTACTGCAGACTGGTGCGCCAGTTCAGAATGTTGCTGTCCAGCAGGGTCATATCCGCAAGCTTGCCGACCTCCAGGCTGCCGATCCAGGGATCGAAGCTCATGTTCTTGGCAGCCGACAGAGTGACCGCGAGGAAGGCCTGTTGACGGGACAGACGCTGCCAGGGATTGACGGTGGTGGTGGGGTTGTTGGCGCTTCTCGTGATCGCCGTCAGTTCGCGGTTGGTCAGTTCGGCCATCATGTCCAGCGGGCCTTGCTTGAAGGTCTGGCTCGGGTCCAGGTCCGGGGTCAGCGATCCAATCCAGGAGATGGGGAAGTCGCTGTGCATCGACACCGTGATTCCATCTCGCAGAGCCGTTTTCGCGGGAACGATGCCATTGCCGCGCTTCTGGCCGAGAATGCCGGTCCCCTGGAAGCTCTCACCGTTCCACCCGAACTGGTAGGCGCGCTGGAGATGCGTGTGGGTGAAGGATGCGAAACCACCGATTTTGGCGAGGTCGCGGAGTTGCTGCCGGGTGGCGAAAGGCAGGTGCTCCATCGACAGAATCTGCGGCGGCGACGTCTTGGCCTTGGAGCCGGACTGCGTGAACAGCTGCGTGTACACATCGATCATCGCGGTTGTCGCCTGCTGACCTGTCGCGTGGGTGTGAAATCCCCAGCCCAGATCCCACAGCGTTTGGGCTTGAACGTTCAGGCTGTCGTCGACCGGGCCCGTGCCGGGCGCCGGCGCGTAGGGGTAGTCCCTCATGCCGATGGGGAGCCAGCCGGATGCGGTCTCCTCGAATAGCACGAACGCGGGGTTGTAACTCGCGGCGTTATTGCCCTTCACGAGGTACGGGTCGTCTTGAGGCATGTAGCCGGTCAGGGCTTGGTCGGATCCATCGAGGATGAACTTGAGCGCTTCCGGCGCCGCGGAGAGATTGCCCTGGAACGGGGTGAGGGTGAAGTCCGACTTGATCTGGTTCTGCCCGTCGAAGACCAGATTGGCCAGTCCGTTGTTCAAGATCCGGATCGGCTGATAGCCACTGGACTGCAGAAATCCCTGCAGCTTGAAGTCGTTGGTGGGGTTGGCGGTCAGGGATCCGAACGCCTTGTCGTTGGTGGCTGTGACGCCGGCGCTGGCGTGGTTCAGCGAGTTGTTCTTCAGGCTGGTACCGATCTGGCCGAACACGTCATCGATCCGCGACACGTCGAAGAGTTGGATCAACGGAGCGATCGCGGACGGCTCCACCGCCAGCCCGGTGAAGTAGCCCGTGCGGGCATAGTCGCCGTCGCGGAGAAAATATCCTCCGATCGCGTCGGTGATATACGACGGTTGGCCCGTGTTCGGGTCGTCGTTGAACTCCTTCAGGATCGCGAAATCCAGCGCGGGGTCGACCTGATCCAGCTTCACCAGTTCGTCAACCCCGGGCGCGTTGGTCGCGACGCCGTGGCCGTTGCCGAAGAAGATGGCAATCGGCCTGGACGAGGACCCCGGCGCGATCTTGTCGGCTTCCTGGCCGATGTAGGTGAGCCAGTTGAGGAACGTCTGCCCATCGCCGTAGCCGGGTGTCGCTGTCACCAACTCTTTGGGAGGTAGGGCGAATGCCTCCTTGTAGACGGTGCTCAAGCTGTCCGTCAGCGTGCTTCCGTCCGGATTGCCGAGTGTGGACGGGTCCAGTCCGAACGCACCGAACCATGCCAGGGGATCGTTTTCACGCTGCGTCTGGAACTCGGCGAGTTTCGCAATCATCACCGTGGTGATGTTCTCGTAGGTGTAGGAGCTGCCGGGATTGCCAACCCAGGTGAGGTTGACGTTCGACGGAATCAGCGTGTTGCTGCCCGACGAGATTATGTGTTCGTGGGGGTCGACGAACCCGGGCATGAGGTATGACCGGTCGCGCTTCTCGACGACGGTCGCTGCTCCCTTGAAGGACCGGAGTAGCTGCCATTTCCTGCCCAGTCCGATGATGACGCCGTCCTTGATGGCGATGGCGTTTGCCGTCTGGTTGATTTTGGACAACCAGCTCGACGACGTGACATTCCTCGCGGTGATGATCAGATCCGCCGCGTTCGCGCTGTCCTTGTCCTGGATGCTGTAGATCAAATCCTGGTAGTCCTTGACTGCTCCACCGGATCCGTCGTCATAGGCGAAGGCTTTGTCCGACACTCGGATCACCGCTTCCGTCCCATTCGGATTGGCCTCCGACCAAGGGAAAAGCTGTGTGCCGTCGGGCGTCTGCAGGTATGAGGCGACGTAGGCGTCGCTGCTCAATCTGAGGTTGCTGACCTTGCTCGTCTTGAGGAATCCGGGCGCCTTGTAGGTCTTGATGACGCGCTGGGCCGCCAGGTCGGCGTACCCGGTTTGCCACGGAAGCACCCCGTCGATGGAGCCGGCGGCATCGTCGACGGAGTAGATCTTGAGCTGATTATCCTGCTGGCTCGCGGAGCTCATGCGGACCGTGTAGCGGGTGCCCCCGAGGAGTTCCTGGGTGAATGTGCTCAGGGCGTAGGTGGTGAATAGCGGATCACCCGCCTCGTTGAGCAGTGCATCGGCATTCACCCTCAGCGTGCCGTAAGCGCCGCTGTCCTTGAGCGTGAACCGATTCGGACTGGCCGAGCTGTAGACCTTGTCCCCGTTGGGCGCTGTGTACCAGAATTCGACGACATCGTCCTTGGCGACCGGCAGCGTATAGAGGCCCGCGACCGGGTCGGTGATGTTCTGTCCAGCGGTATCGTGGTTGTACGCGTACGGGCTGGTTGAAAGCAGCAGGCTTTTTTCGGCGTCCTCGAGCGTGTCCAGCGGAAACGCTTTGGTGGGCGACAGAAGCGTGTAGTCGGTGTTGTTCACCCGGATTCCCAGTTCCGAGGCGGTGAAGTCGAAGGAGACACCGGTGGTCTCCGGCAATCCATCGCCGGCGGGATCCAGTGAGATGTGGCCGAGTATGCCCGATCGGCCGAAGACCTGGGCAAGGGCGGCCGGGTCGGAGACCCGGTACAGGCCGGAGCCCAGGTCCGTGATGGGAAAGACCTGCTGGGTGGCTTGTATTGCAGCGCTGGCGGGTTCGCTACTGTGCCGTCGGGCCGCGGCAAGCGCAGCCCAACCGAATGGGCCCGTCACAGCCCCCTCCTCGCGGGAGTTCCACGCAGCGCGCGCTGCCGCCGCGGGTGTGCCGGCAGAGCTCGAGGCGGTGATGGGTCCGGGCGCCACCGCCGCGGGCCGGGCGTTGACGCTCGGGCGCACCGCGGGCACCGCGGCCATCAGCGCGGAGCGGACCGAGACGGGCGACGAAACGTTCTGCCGGGCGCGTGCGGACGCGGCGGGCGCGGCTGTTGAGTCGGCGGCGCGGTTCCGCCTCGCCGCCGAGGCCGACGGTGAGACCGTCGACTGCTTGGCCGCTGCACGAGACTTGGTCGAGGATGCTGACTTCCCGGCCGCTTTGGCCATGGAGCCGGAGTCGGACGCCGACACCGCGGCGTCACCGGTGTCGGCCTCGGCCACTCCGGTTGCCGACGCGAGGCCGAGGGCCACCATTCCGGCCCCGACACCCAGCCACCGGTAGCTCTTGGTTGGAGTCGAATTCGCTTTGCCCCGAATGATTTTGGTGCGCCTCATATCAGCAGCCTTTCCAGTACGTCACAGTGGAGCGGATACGAGTGCCCCCTCGTCATGGAAACTAACACTGCGGTAAATGGGACAACGGCGATTGGCGCGAAAAAGTAGGGGCGCGAATCAGATTCGATCATGAATCAGGGAATTGAGGAAACAAGTATCGGCGCGATCAGTGATCGCGCACAATGCATTTCGCGTCGCGCGGACGGAAGCGGAGTGACTGATGCCTAACGCGGGGTCTTCAACTTGTATGCCTGGTCGACGAAATCGGTGGGCAACGGTTGGCTCTCTTCTGCCGGGATCATCACCTCGACGTACGCCGCACCCTCGTGGTTGTCGATGGCGTCGAGAATCTTGTCCAATTCGGCCACGGTGGAGACTTTCGCAACCAACCAGTCCTTGCAGCCGAAGGCTGCCGGCAGCAGGTGGTAGTTGACGGGCGCGAGGTCGTCGTAGACGGCGCCGGTCCGGCTGAGAATATCCTCGACGCCGAAAAGACCGTTGTTGAGCACGAAGATTCGCGGCGCAACTTTGTAGCGGCCCATGACCGCGAGTTCGTTGAGCGTCAGCTGATGCGAACCGTCGCCGGTCACCAACCAGGTGTGGCCCTTGGCCTTGGCCATCACCACACCGAGAGCAGCTGGGGTGGCCCAGCCGATCGAGCCCCACAAGCCTTGCGATTCTGCGCCCACTCCGGCCGGTAACCGCATCCGGTTGAAGTGCATCATGGCGGTGCCAGTCTCGAACACCAGCGTGTCATCGGCCTTGAGTCGCTGCTTCAATCGCGGATAGAAGGTGGCCGAACTGGTGGGGTCGTCGCCGGAACCGGTGATCTCGAGCTCGCCGAAGGCCGGGGGATCCTGGCGTTCGCGGGTCTTCACCTTCGTGATGAGCGCGTCGAGGAGGTCGTCGATGGCGACGTTGAGATAGATGTTGGTGCCGATTCGAACCCAGTTGTCGTGGATGCAGATCGCCCGTTCGGTGTGCAGGACGTCGCCCCACAGACCGGTGTTGAGTTCGTAGAGCATGACCCCGCCGATGTCGAGGATCAGATCGGCGTGCTCGACCGCGTCGCGGACCGACGGCGGATTGGACAGCGCGGCGGCGTAGACGCCGATGAACTGCGGCATGGACTCGTCGATGATGCCCTTGTCGTTGCCGGTGATAGCCACCGGAATGTTGGCCTTGGTGACCAACTCGACGGCCTTGTCAGCCGCGCCGTAGCGGCGGGCCGTGGTGGTGATGGTGGCCAGGGGAGTCTGTGCCGCATCGATTTTGGCCAGGATGGCCTCTGTCGCTGCAGCCAGCTCGGTCTCGTTGCTGTGCTGGCGTTTGATCTTCGCCACCGGGGTGCCCGTCACCGGTGTACCGATCACCGGCATCAGCCCGTAGACCTCTGAGATGACGATGTAGGCGGGCATCGACTGGCGCAGGGCCTCCCGGATGACGCGTTCGAGTTCGTCGATGCAGTTGTCCGGGGTCAGCCTGGCTGACACGCAACACGCCGACGAGGAGATGTCGATGAACCGGTCATAGCGGGTGTCGCCGAGATTGTGGTGGGTGATCAACCCGAGGTGCTGGATGCGCTCGCTGGGCATGCCGACGACGTGGAACACCGGGAGTCGGTGGGCCTTGCTGCCCATGACGCCGTTGATGGCGGAGAGCTCGCCCACCCCGTAGGTGGTGGACAGAATTGCCGCGCCGCGGATGCGGGCATAGCCGTCGGCGGCGTAGGCGGCGTTGAGTTCGTTGGCGCAGGCGACCCACTCGACACCGGGGGCCGCCTCTGCCGCGTCGTCGATCGGGAAAGCGTAATCGCCGGGGACGCCGAAGACCTTGTCGATGCCCAGTTGTGAGAGTCGTTGAATGGTGTATTCGGCGACGGTGGGGTTGGTCATGGGCACAGACAGTAGTACCGGCCTTTCGATAGGAGACGGTTATTCCGATATTGACCCAGGCGGCAGTTC
>CAZADG010000042.1:15604-31012 GCA_964483865.1 uncultured Mycobacterium sp.
GCGGGGGCGGTGCTCGGTTTCGTCGGTGGGGCTTTCCGCTGGCTTCTGCAGGGGGCCGACCGGGTGCGCATCGACTTCGTGCAGTGGGCCCACCAGCTTCCCGGCCCGGGCTGGCTGATCCCCGTCGTCGCCGCGGCGGCCGGAGCGACGCTGGCTGCGTTGGTGGTGCGCTGGGAGCCGCTGGCCGACGGCAGCGGAATCCAGCACGTTGAGGCGGTATACCGGGGCGAGCTGCCCCCGCCGCGAATCAGGGTGCTGCCGGCCAAGTTCGTCGGTGGCGTGCTGGCGATCGGATCCGGACTGGTGCTCGGGCGGGAAGGGCCGACGGTCCACATGGGCGCGGCCATCGGGGCGCAGGCGGCCAGGGGAGTTCGGCTGCCCGACTCCGAAATCCGCATGATGCAAACGGCATTGGGGGGCGCCGGCCTGGCGGTGGCGTTCAACGCCCCGATCGGTGGAACCCTGTTCACCCTCGAGGAGGTCACCCGGTCCTTCCGGGTCAAGACGGTGCTGGCGACGGTGTGCGCCGCGGCGATGGCCGTCGGCTGCTCGCGACTGATCCTGGGTGATCATCCGGAGTTCCGGATGGAACCTCTCGCCGAACCGGACCTGGTGTGGCTGCCGCTGTTCGTGGTGTTCGGCCTGCTGACCGGCGGTCTGGGCGCGCTCTACAACAGGTTGGTGCTGCTGTTCCTTGACCGGGTTACCGCAGTGCGCCGGGTGTCCGGCGTGACCAAGGCCGCCCTGATCGGTGCGGTCATCGGCCTGGTGATGGTCCTCTATCCGCGGGCTGTGGGTGGCGGGGAGCCGTTGACGGGGGCCATTCTGGCCGGCGAGCATCTGGTGCTGCCGGTGATCGTCGGCTACCTGGTGCTGCGTTTCCTGGCGGGACCGTTGTCCTACGCCGCGCCGGTGGTCGGTGGCTTGTTCGCCCCGATGCTGGCGATCGGGGCGCTGTGGGGGGTGTTGTTCGTCGGCGTCGTCAACCTGGCCTGGCCGGGGGATATCGGTTCTCTGGCGGTTCCGATGGCCGTGGTGGGTATGGCGGCGTTCTTCGGGGCGAGCGTTCGGGCACCCGTGACCGGGATGGTTCTGGTACTCGAGATGACCGCTTCGACCGCCGCGATCATCCCGATACTGGCCGCGACCGCATCGGCGGTGCTGGCCGCCTCCCTGGTCGGATCCCCGCCGATCTACGACAGCCTGCGCGAGCGCAGCGTGTCCAAGACCTGAGGCGGGATCCCGGCGGCGCGGCCTTACTGTCGATCAACCTGCTCAGCGGGCGCTCTCGGCAAGTCCGATGCAGGTGCCGAGTTGCTGAGGGGTGCAGGGGATTCCGTCGACGGTGGGTAACTCGTTGATACCGCCGCCGAAGGCCGCCCCGGTCTGTGGCGGGGCGACCGGCACACCGGCGCTGCCGTTGCCGTTGCTGACGCAGACCCCGGAGAAGTCGCTGGGCGCCGTGCCGTAAGGGCAGGCCGCCGCCGGTGCGGCGGTCACCAAAGATCCGGCCCCGATCAGCAGTGCGCACGTCCCGGCCCCCGCGATGATCCTCACCGGCTCAGCCTAATGGCCCCGAACAGCTGCGGTAGCTTGCCTGCATGGGAGCTGTCAACGGCAAGGTCGTGTTCATCACCGGGGGAGCCGGCGGAGTCGGTGCCGACGTCGCCCGCCGGCTACGGCGCAAGGGCGCCACGCTGGTGCTGACCGACATCGACGCCGAGCCGCTGGCGGCGCTGGCCGCCGAACTCGGGACCGAACACGTGCTGACCGCGGTCGCCGACGTCCGCGATCTGGACGCCATGCAGTCGGTGGCGCGGCAGGCGATCGAGCGTTTCGGCGGGATCGACGTGGTGGTCGCCAATGCGGGCATCGGGTCCTACGGGTCGATTCTCCAGGTCGACCCCGAGGCGTTCAAACGACTGCTGGACATCAATGTTCTGGGGGTGTTCCACACCGTGCGGGCCACCCTGCCGTCGGTGATCGAGCGCCGCGGCTACGTCCTGATCGTGTCCTCGTTCGCGGCCTACACCGCCGCTCCGGGGTTGGCGCCCTACCACGCGTCCAAGGCCGGGGTGGAGCACTTCGCCAACGCGCTGCGCCTCGAGGTCGCCCACCGCGGAGTGGACGTCGGCTCGGCGCACATGTCCTGGATCGACACCCCGATGGTCCAAGACGCCCACAGGGATCTGAGCAGCTTCACCGAGATGATCGCGAAACTGCCCTACCCGCTGAGCAAGACGACGGACGTGGCCACCTGCGGGCAGGCCTTCGTCAAAGGCATCGAAGGCCGCAAGCGGCGGGTGAATGTGCCCGGGTGGGTCGGGCTGTTCCGGTGGCTGCGCCCCGCGCTATCGACGCCGGTGGGGGAGGCGTCGATCAAATCCCTTGCGCCGGAGATTCTTCCGAAGATGGATGCCGAGGTGGCCGCGTTGGGGCGCTCGACCACGGCGCGCTCGCAGCGGCTCGAGAAGTAGCGGCGGATCCGCTGAGTCGCGCGCTCAGTCCAGCCGTCCCGCGTCGATCACCCGCAGCACCGCCGTACCCTCCTCATCCGAGGCCTCCAGATCCACCTCCACCTCGAATCCCCAGTCGTGGTCACCGGCCGGGTCGTCGAGGATCTGCCGCACCCGCCACACCCCCGTCCGGCGATCGATGATCAGCAGGGCTGGTCCGCGGGCGTCGGCACCGAGGCCGACGTCGACGTGCTCGGCGAAGTAGTCCTCGATCACCTCCTGCCATCGTGCTGCCGTCCAGCCGGATCCACCGTCCATCTCTCCCAACGCATCCCAGCGCCGTCGCGCGAACAGCTCCACCCGCCGGAACAGGGCGTTGCGGACCATCGCGGTGAACGCCCGTTCGTTGCCGGTCAGCGGCCGCGGCCGGGTCGGCACCGCCACCGGTTCCGTCAGCGGCTGATCGGGACTGGTGAGCTGCTCCCACTCATCGAGCAGGCTGGAGTCGACCTGGCGCACCAGCTCGCCGAGCCACTCGACAAGATCGGTCAGTTCCTCGGTCCGCGCGGTGGTCGGAACCCCAGAGCGCAGCGCCTTGAACGCATCGGAGAGGTAGCGCAGGACCGTTCCCTCCGAGCGCACCAGACCGTAGACGCTGACGTACTCGCGGAATGTCATGGCCCCTTCCCACATCTCGCGCACCACCGACTTCGGTGACAACCGTCCGTCGGCGGCCCACGGGTTGCTCTGCAGGTACACCTCGTAGATGTGCCGCAGCAGCTCCTCGAGCGGCTTGGGATAGCTGACGTCATCCAGCAGCGCGATTCGCTCGTCGTACTCGATGCCCTCGGCCTTCATCTGGGCCACCGCCTCGCTGCGGGCCTTCTTCAGCTGCGACGCCAGGATGGGCCGCGGATCCTCCAGCGTGGCCTCGATCACCGAAACCACATCCAGAGCAAAGGTTTCCGACGCCGGGTCCAGCGCCCCAATAGCCGCCAAGGCGAACGTCGACAGCGGCTGGTTGAGGGCGAAGTCGGCCGGCAGGTCCACCGTCAGCCGGTAACGCCGACCGTCGGCCTCAGGCTGGGCGAGGCGTTCGATCACCCCGGCCTGCAGCAGCGAGCGCGCGATGCCGACCGCCTCGCGGATGTGGAGCAGCTGACGCTTGCGGGGTTCGTGGTTGTCGGTGAGCAGCCGCCGCATCGCGGTGAACGGGTCACCAGGGCGGTCGACGACATCGAGGATCATGGCCGTGGAGACTCTCATGTTGGAGGTCAACGGTTCCGGGACGGCCTCGACGAGCCGGTTCATGGTGTTGTCACTCCACGGCACCATGCCCTCGGGGGCCTTGCGGCGCACCAGCTTCCGGCGCTTCTTCGGGTCGTCGGCGACCTTGGCGAACTGCTTGAGGTTCTCCACCTCGTGGTCGGGGGCTTGGACGATCACGGTGCCGGCGGTGTCGTAGCCGGCCCGACCCGCACGGCCTGCGATCTGGTGGAACTCGCGGGCGTTGAGCAGCCGACTGCGGGTGCCGTCGTACTTGGACAGCGCCGAGAAGACGACCGTGCGGATCGGCACGTTGATGCCCACCCCGAGGGTGTCGGTGCCGCAGATGACCTTCAGCAGCCCGGCCTGAGCGAGTTGCTCGACCAGCCGCCGGTACTTGGGCAGCATCCCGGCGTGGTGCACCCCGATGCCGTGGCGCACCAGCCTGGACAACGTCGACCCGAACGCTGTCGAGAACCTAAAGGCCCCGATCAGATCGGCGATCGCCGCCTTCTCCTCCTTACTGCACACGTTGACGCTCATGAGCGCTTGGGCCCGTTCCAGTGCCGACTGCTGGGTGAAGTGCACGACGTAGACCGGGGACTGCTTGGTGTCGAGAAGTTCGGCGATCGTCTCGTGCATCGGCGTCGTCGCATACGAATAGTACAGCGGCACAGGGCGTTCCGCGGAGGCGACCAGCGCGGTGGCCCGCCCTGTGCGCCGGGTGAGGTCCTCGCGCAGGAACGTCACGTCACCGAGGGTGGCCGACATCAGCAGGAACTGTGCCCGAGGCAACTCCAGTAGCGGCACCTGCCAGGCCCAGCCGCGTTCCGGGTCGCCGTAGAAGTGGAACTCGTCCATCACCACCAAACCGATATCGGCCACCGTGCTTTCTGGGCCGCCTTCCCGTAGCGCGATGTTGGCCAGCACCTCGGCGGTACAGGCGATGATCGGCGCTCCGGCGTTCACGGCAGCGTCGCCGGTGAGCATGCCGACGTTGGCAGCGCCGAAGGTCGCGCACAGCGCGAAGAACTTCTCGCTGACCAACGCCTTGATCGGCGCGGTGTAGTAGCTGCGTCGCCCGGCGGCCAGGGCGGCGTACTGCGCGCCGGTGGCCACCAGCGACTTCCCGGAACCGGTCGGAGTGGCCAGGATGACGTTCGCGCCGCCGAGCAGTTCGATCAGCGCCTCCTCCTGGGCCGGGTACAGGGGAGTGCCGCACGCCTGCGCCCACGCGGCGAAGGAGTCGAACAGGGCGTCGGGATCGGAACCGGTGGCCCGTAGCGCGGACAGGTCGGCGGGATCGGCGATCAGCGCGGGGGAGTCGGTGCTCACCTGCGACATGCCACGAGTTTCACTACTCCGACCCTAGCCTTGCCTCGTCCAGACCGTGCTGATCCTGTCTGCCTGCGGCCCAGGGCGAAACATCGGCCACGATGACTCCGCCCGGGGCGAGCAGCTGAGAGTTGATCCCCGGCCAGGGGCGTAGATCAGCGGCGTACGACGTCGCGGCACCGTAATCTGCGCCCCAGGCCCAAGGAAGTCGCTATTGTCCTGCCCGTGGCCAACGTTGCGGGTCGGGTGGCGGTAGCGACCCTGACTGCGGGACTGTCCTTGGCCGGCCCGCAGGCGTTGGGGACCGCCGCTGCCGACAGCGGAGTCGAGCCGGCCGGGACTTCCGCGACCTCCGGTTCAACAGACTCGACCGCCAAGAAACAACGCCCGGCAGGGGGCACGGCGCGTTCGGCGGCGACACCCCGCGCCAAGAACACCGTCCCCAAGCCTGCCCAGGCCGCGGCGACGTCGGGTAGGCGTGCACTGCCAGCAGCGGCCGGACGGGCCTCGTCACCGGTGCGTGTTCCTGACCGAACCGCATCGTGGGCTGAGCGTTCGGCTGCCATCGACGCGCCGGTGGTGTCAGGCGCGCCCTCGCCCCCGGGACAGTCGACCCTCGCGGCTCCCTCGGACTCGGTGGCGCCGCCGCGCGCCGTCGCTGCGGTCGGCGTCGTCCCCGGGGCGCCCACAGCGCAGGACCCCCAACCGTTTATCGCCGGTCACGCCGTGACCGCACCGGTGGTGCGGGCGGCGCGCTCGGCGCGCACCACCGGTGCCGGCCGGGGCGCGGGCGGAACGGCCGAGCCGATCTCCGAGCTTCTCGCCGGTGCGTTGCTGTTGTTGCGGCGCAACCTGGTCGCCGAGACGGTGGTGCCGGTCGCCGGCGCGAATGCCGTCGCGACCAACCCGATCACCGACATCCTCGCCGGCGTCAAGGTGTGGGTGGACACCTACGCCAACTTCTACCCGTGGTGGAGCGGAAGTCTGCTGCCGCCGGCGATCAGGAAGGTGTTCTTCAACGCCGCGCCCGTCGCCGACCCGATGCAGATCGAACTCGACCTCCCCGGCGGGGTCACCAGCGCCGCGATCCCGTTCACCGCCAGCGACGCCGACGGCAACCGGCTGGTCTACTCGGTGCCGGCAGCGGGGCAGCCCGGCGCTCCGCAGCGCGGAACCGTGATCGTCGACAACACCACCGGTTCGTTCACCTACACCCCCGGTGCGGATTTCGCCGGCACCGACACCTTCTCGTTCGTGGTCAGCGACGACACCACCCCGCACACCCACGCCTGGGAAAATCTGTTCAACGCCGCGTTCAGCATCCTGGGGACCGGTCTGGCCGGCGGCCATCGTGACACCGCGACGGTAACCCTGTTCAACAATGTCGACATCCGCTCCGACATCGTCGGTGACTTCACCGTGCTGACCTACAACGTCTCCGGGCTGCCGGTCCCGTTCTCCGACGGCCCGCTTCCGCGGATCACCAACACGCTCCAGATCGGTGCGCGGATCACCGATTTCGACATCGTCAACGTCCAGGAGGACGTCGGCTACCACCAGTTCCTGATCGCCGATGCGGACTTCCCGGACCGGACTCCGCCGTCGGTCCCGGTCTGGGCGTGGCCGGCGGGGGTGCCGCTCTCCGATGGGCTGAACTCGCTGTCGGTCTACGACATCGAGAGCCTCGACCGGCAGGCCTGGGAGACCCGGCCGAACCTGCTGAACCCGGGCGGATTCACCTACACCCGCCAGCACATTCCGGGTGGTTCCTCGGTCGACGTCTACAACGTCGACACCAGCGGCGGGTCGCTGACCAACGCCGAGATCGCGCAACTGTCGGCGTTCATCGGCGAGAACTCCGTTGGCCGGGCAGTGATCGTGACCGGAGATTTCGGCCAGTTGTACTCCGACCCCGGCCAGACGCTGACGGTGTTCGCCTCCGACAACGGACTCACCGATGCCTGGGTGCAGATCGAGTACGGCGGCGTCGCGCCCCCCGACGCACCGACGTGTGCCTACGCCGACAACTGCGAGCAACCCGACAAGATCTTCTACCGCGACGCCGCGCCGCTGAACCCCGGCGATCCGGCCAGCAGCCCGGTTCGGCTGCAGGCCCTGGAGTACACCAACGAGGGGCTGAACTTCCGCAACGACGCCGGTGCGGACCTGTCGGGCAGCCGCCCGCAGTCGGTGACGTTCGGCTACTCCGTCGACCCGGTCGGTCCGATGAACGTCGACCTTTCCAACTGGATGGCCGAACTGCCCGCGCTGTCGAGGTTGCCGCTGACCCTGCTCCCGATCCCTGGCACCCACGACTCGGGCAGCTACGGGATCACCCCACAGTCACCGTGGGCCTTGACCGGTAAAGACCAATTCGGTGTCCTCACTGAGCTTCCCGGCTTCCTGCAGGACCTGATCGTCAAGCCGATCGCGGCCGGCTGGGGCAAGACCCAGTCCAACGATCTCTACGAGCAGTTCACCGACGGTATCCGGTACGTGGATCTGCGGCTGACCAACGAGCCCGACGGTCAGATCTATCTTGAGCACGGACTGCGCTCGGTGCTCTTCGACGAGGTGGTCGACGACATCGGAGCCTTTGCCACGGCCCATCCCAGGGAAGTTCTGGTCGTCTACGTCCAGGGCATCAAGAACTTCACGCCGCAGACCCATGCCGAGGTCATCGCGGAGATGGACGCGGCATTCGGCTCGCGGATGGTTCCGCGGGCGGTGGGCACCTCGGCCACCCTGGGCGAGTTGTGGGCCATCGACAAGAACGTCATCGTTGTCTACAACAACGCCGGCGTCGTCGCCGCCGACGAGGATCTGTGGCCCGACGCCACCCTGTACCGGCCGTGGCCCAACGTCGCGTCGGTACCGGCACTGCTGGCCGGCAACGAGAAGAACCTCGCCAACCGTCCACCGTCGGCGATCTGGGGAATGTTCGGTGAGCCGACGCCCGACGCCACCAGTTACGTCACCGGCATCCTGACGATCGGGCCGCGCAACATCGAGCAGTTCATGTTCAACGTGCACCCACCCGTTCAGCAGTGGATGCGCGTCAACTTCAAGAACCAGGTCAACCTTGTCACCGCGGACTGGTACCAGGAGTTCTGGCCGCCCGGGTCGACGTTCGCCCGCGACGGAATCGGCGCGGTGTACGAGACCCTGGGCTCAAGGCTGGCCGGCCTATCGGTCCCGGTGGTGCCGGCCGCGGCTGCGGTGTGAACGCTGCCCGCTCTGTGATGCTGACCGGCGCAGGTCTGTGCGTCATCGGCCGCGGCCCTAGACCCTCAGCCGCTCAACAACAACGGCCACCCCGAGTCCGGCCGCCCCGCTGACCGCCGCGACACCGTAGCGGCCGTCCCGGCGTTCGAGTTCTTCCAGGCAGCTGCCGACCAGGATCGCCCCGGTCGCCCCGAACGCATGCCCCATGGCCATGGTGCCGCCATTGGGGTTCATCCGGTCCGGCCCGGCGTCGAGTTCGCGACGGAACTTCAGGCACAGGGCGGCGAACGCCTCAGCGAACTCGAAGACGTCGATGTCGGCGGGCCGCAGCCCGGCGCGGGCGATGACCTCGACCACCGCGGACTGGCCGGCGGTCAGCATCACCACCGGGTTCACCGCGGTCGTCGCGGCGGCGACGATCCGGCCGCGCGGCGCCACCCCTGCCGCCGCGGCGGACTCGGAGGTACCGAGCAGCAGAAGTGCTGCGGCGTCGGCCATTTGGGGAGAGGTGCCCACGGTATGCAGGTGCTCGATGGACGCCACCCCCGGATAGGCGTTCAGCGCGATCTGGTCCTGGCCGTCGGCGCCCAGTTGCGCGAATGCCGGCGGCAGCCCCGCGAGCTGCTCCAGCGTCGTCTGCCCGCGGACCAGTTCGTCGTGGTCCAGTCCCGGCCCGTACTCGGAAGGCCCCAGTGGAACAACCGAATTCGAGAACACCCCGGCGGCCCAGGCGGCGGCCGCCTTGTGCTGGGTTTCCACGCCGTAGCCGTCCAGTTCCTCGCGCCCGAACCCCTCGAGGGTGGCGTTGAGGTCGGCCGCGATGCCCATGTGCACCGAGCCCACCTCGCGGATGGTGGACGGGTCGGTCCACAGCGGGCCGCGGTCGGCGAACAGCGGAACCCGGGACACCGACTCCACCCCGCCGGCCACCGCCAGGCCGAGGTCACCGCACTTCAGGCGGGCGGCGGCATGCGCGACGGCGTCGATACCCGAGGCGCAGAACCGGTTGATCGTCAGGCCCGGGACGTGCTCGCCCCACCCGGCCAGCAGCGTGGACGTGCGCGCAATGTTGGCGCCCTGCTCGTCGACTTGGGAGGCGCACCCGATGATGACGTCCTCGACCCGGGCGGGGTCCAACGCGGTCCGGTCGACCAGGGCGCGTTCGAGATGGATCAGCAGGTCGGTGGCGGTGCGGTCGTGCAGGGATCCCTTCGCCGAGGCCTTGGCACGCGGGGTCCGTACGTAGTCCAGAACTAGGGCGTCGCTCACGTGCCGGAGTCTACGGAGCGGGCCTCAGTCCTCGTCGTCGTCTTCTTCGCCGGCCTCGACGTCGTCGATCATCTCGTAGGGTTCGCCGTACTTGCCGGGTTCGCCGGGTGCGTAGTCATCGCTCGGTGTGCGTCCCACGTTGTTCTCCTTTGTTCCGGGTGTGGTGGGCATGCTCTCAGCGTCCACCGACAATCGGTATGACCCGCGGTTGTGTCGGTGTCAGATGCCATAGTGGGGCTGACGGCAGGGTTTGCAGGACAGGGGATCGAAGTGACCTACTACGACATCATCGGTGACGTTCATGGCTGCGCGACCAAGCTTCAGACACTGCTCGGCGGGCTCGGGTACGAGCCGGATGACCTCGGGGTGTTTCGGCATCCGGAACGGACCGCGGTGTTCGTCGGCGACCTCATCGATCGCGGCGACGAGCAGCTTCGGGTGTTGGAGATGGTCAAGGCGATGGTCGATGCCGGCAGCGCGCACATCGTCATGGGCAACCACGAGTTCAACGCCATCGCCTGGGCCATGGGCCTGCGGGAGCACAGTGAGAAGAACACCAAGCAGCACCGGGCTTTCCTTGATCAGCTGACGCAGGACCAGCAGCAAGAGTATGTGGCATGGTTCAAGACGATTCCGCTGTGGTTGGAACTTCCTGGTCCGATCCGCGTGGTGCACGCCTGTTGGCACAGTGAGTCGATGAAGGCCGTCGAATCCGCCTGCGGGGGGCCGCGGCTGACCACGGACCAGCATTACGCCGACGCCTCGGCCAAGGGCCACGATCTATACCGCGCAGTCGAGACGCTTTTGAAAGGTCCGGAGATCAGCCTCACGGAATACGGTTGCGACCCGTACTGGGACAAGGATCACCACCGGAGAACCAACGCCCGGATTCGGTGGTGGGACCACGACGCGAAGACGCTGCGTGAGCTTGCCGAGACTCGGGGAGCGAAGACCGAGAGTCGAGACCCCTACCCGGAGCTGCCCGAGCACACAGTCGATGCGAAAGCCGGCCTGACTTTCGTCTACCAGGACAAGGTTCCGCTGTTCTACGGCCACTACTGGAGGGAATGGGAGCCCGTTCACCGTGACGACTGGACCACCTACACCGCCTGCGTCGACTTCAGCGCGGTGAAAGGCGGAACCCTGGTTGCCTATCGGTGGAACGGTGAGCCCCAAATCCGTTGGGAGAACTACGTTCCGCATGACCCGGCGATCGTCACCCCATCGCCGTCGGACCAAACGGTCTGAGCGCTAGCCCGTCGGCCACCACAGTTGGTCACCGGCGGTGCTGGCCCGGTTGCGGCGGACGTCGGTGAGCGACGTGGTCAGCACCTCCGGCCCCAGTGGCAGGGGGATCCCGCACCTCCCGAGGACCCTAAGCCGGAAAACTAGTGCAGGGCGCCGCGGCCTGAAGGACGTTTCGGCTCGCAGAGCGATGCCTTCCATGCACATAACGGTCTGATAACTCTGGCTGCATAATTCGGTATCCGACCCCGGATTTCCGCGTCACAAGGCCCTGGGAAAATCGAATGTGGGCTAGAACACGTTTCGCATTGAGGTGGTGCTGTAGCAAATTATCTTCAGCATGGTGATGATAGGTTTACCGGTGTCGCATTTACGTATTCGGCGTTTACCTAGGTGAATTACAAATGCCAGGGCATTGAGCTGGTGGTTCCCAGTGAATACGACGAAATCATGACCTGCGACAACGCATTTGTGAGCGGGGCTGTCAGCCGATGATTCATGGGTCGTATTAGCAAATCGCTCGATCGAGATGATCCGGGCAACTTTGCGTCTCGCGACTTCTCAGGATCCTCATATGAACCTAGCCTGGTTCGTCATGAAGAAGTTTGCACTTGCGTCGATTACGTTGGGACTGATTGCGTCCTCGTCGGCCACCGCGTCGGCAGTCCCCCTGGTCGGGGGCGGCGGTCTGGTCCCCAACGCTCGCAATCTCGCGCAGTACGTCATGGCCAACTACCCGGGCGTGCAATCCATCGGTGGGGTGCGCGCGGATTCCCGCCCGGATCACCCGAGCGGCCGCGCCATCGACATCATGATCGGCTCCGACATGGGTCTGGGTGACGCCATCAACGCCGACATCCAGAGCCAGTCGGGACGCTTCGGCGTTCAGTACACGATGTGGCGGGTTGCCGACCACTTCAACCACGTCCACGTCACCGTTTCCTGAACAACCGCGCTACACGTTCGAGCCCGGGAAGCCGGTGTCCTCCAGTTGGGGGACACCGGCTTCCTCAGGTATCACCTGCAGTAAACCGATAGCCACCGCTGCGTCGTCGTTCGATGATCGATGGATGACCACTTTGCAGACACACCCAGGTCTGACGGCTCCGGCCGGATCGGCACCGCGGATCGCTTCCCGCACCGCGCTTCGCCGATCGATTCTGGCCAGCTACCTCGGTTCGGCGGTGGAGTACTACGACTTCTTCATTTACGGGACCGCCGCCGCACTGGTGTTTCCGACGGTGTTCTTCCCCAACCTGAGCCCGACGATGGCAACAGTCGCCTCATTGGGCAGCTTTGCGACCGCATTCGTGGCGCGGCCGTTCGGAGCCGCCTTCTTCGGCCACTTCGGGGACCGACTCGGCCGCAAGCGGACGTTGATGATGACGTTGCTCCTGATGGGCGTCGCGACCGTCGGCGTCGGGTTGCTGCCCAGTGCGGCGACGATCGGGATGGCTGCACCGATGATGTTGGTCGGGTTGCGCCTGCTGCAGGGCTTCGCCGTCGGTGGGGAATGGGCCGGCGCGGTGCTGATGTGCGCCGAGAACTCGCCGCAGCATCGACGCGGCCGAAGCTGTATGTTCGTCCAACTCGGTATCGGTACCGCCGTCATCATCGCCAACCTTGTGTTCCTCTCGGCCCACGCACTGTTCGGCGAGAGCAGCGCGGAGTTCCTGAGTTGGGGATGGCGCATCCCCTTCCTCCTCAGTGCCGTCCTGATCGGGGTAGGGGTCTACGTTCGTCTGCACCTGGAAGAGACCGTCGAGTTCGCTGCCGCGTCGGCCGTTCCGGTGAAGACGGGGCTGCCGCTCGTCGAGCTGGTGCGTCGACAGACGCCGCAACTGCTCTTGGCTTCAGGGGCGACCGCGGGTGCGGTGATGCTCTTCTACCAAGTCGGGACGTTCATGAGCACCTACGCCGAAGGCCACCTGCATTTGCCCAAGGAGACGATCTTCGGGGTGGGCGCGCTGGGCGGAATGGCACTCATAGTGGGCGCCTCGATCTCGGGCGTCCTCGGCGACACCTTCGGGCGACGCCGACTGGCCGCCATCGGCTACGCAGTTGCGGTTCCTTGGTCGTTCGCGATGCTGCCGATGGTCCAGACCGGCCAGGACGGGACAGTGGTGTTCTTCGCGGTGACTGTTCTGGCCACCTACTTTTTCCTCGGGTTCATCGGTGCTCCGCTGTCAGCGTTCCTGCCCGGCATCTTCGCCACCCGCCACCGCTACACCGGAGCGGCGATGGCCAACAACCTCGGCGCGATCCTCGGCGGTGCCCTGCCGCCCATGGTGTCGCCGCTACTGGTCCAGCACGGTAATGCTGCCATCGGTGCGATGATGGCCGGCTTCGCGCTGCTTGGTCTGGTCAGCGTGCTGCGACTGCAAGAGACCCGTTAGGGCCGCACCCGGCGGAACAGATCCGCAGGGCGGCCGCGCGCGCCGGTGAACTCCTTGTTTCCGGTCGGCTCCACCAGATCCGCCATCGCGCGACGGAACCGGTCGGGGTCCAGGCCCTCGCCGGCGACGGCCTCGTGGACTGCCCGTAACTCGCGCAGGGTGAACTCGTTGCCCAGCAGATACTCCGGGTCGGGGCCGCGGTCGTAGCGCGACCGAATGTCGTTCTTCGCCTGCCGGACGATCTTGGGGTGGTCCCAGGCCAACTCGCCGGGCCGGTCCACCGGGGCCATCCGGGTGCGCGTTGCCGAACCCGTCCCCAGCGCGGACAACCGCACGGGGCGTACCACCGCCACATGCGCCACCGACAGCACCCAGTCTCGGTCGTCGCGGTCGGGGTCGTCGAACACCTCCAGTTGGCGCAACCGAATGCCCTCGACTCCGAGCTTGTCGCTCAGGCAGCGCTTGACGGCCTGCGCCAGCGTCTCGCCGTGGCGCAGGAACGTTCCGGGTAACGCCCACGTTTCAGTGTCGTCACGCCACATCTCGGCGACTTCGAGCCGATTCTCGTCGAGATTCAAGCTGAGCAGCGCGATGTCGACGGCGACGATGGGCCGTGGATACGGACGACCGTTTTTGTCGGTGGCCACTGATACCTTTGTCGCTGTCGGATCGGGTAAAGCGTTGTCGCCCATACTGGTCAGCATAATTAATAATGCGTGATACGCAATAAATAGGGTAAGATCAGGGTCTACGGACAGGGGGAAACAACATGACAGGAGTCAATGTCACTCAAGCGGTCGTCGTGCTGGGGGACTCTGCAACCACGGACCGGGCTGACGTGCTGGCAGAGCAGGCGGCACAGAACGGCATGGCGATCGCCGAGTACTTCGCCTTCGAGCCCGGTGCCGGGGCGGCCCACGACGACATCACTGATATCGCGGCAGTGGTCGATGCCCTGAGCCGGGCCATCGTCACCCGAACCCCGATCTGGCTGCCGTTCCCTCTGGAAGACCTGTGCCGGGAACAACATTTCCGGCGGTTGAGCATTGCCCTGCAGCGCCACGGCCTCAATCTGATGATGGGCAGGGCGATGTCGCCGTGTCCGACTGAGGGTGGCTACAGCGAGATCGACGCCGCGCTGCGCGTCGAGGTCAAAGCCGTCGACGCACTCGACAATGCGGCCCTGGCAGCGGCCGGCCTGCGGACGCTGACCGCCGAGATCGAGGAGGCTCTGACTGTCGATCCCGGACCCAAGGCCTGCCGCGGCGAGAGGATCTACAGCACGCGGGAGGCGGCCGGCCTGCTCGGACAGCCGCTCAACTGGATCTCCTGGGGGCTGCGCCAGCAGTTTTTCACCTACGCCGACGACACTCCCATCGAGCCGCTGCGGGTCGGGCGGAGCCGGCGTCGCCGGTTCACCCTGTCGATGATCAAGGAGATGGCGCGCTCGTGCCAGCGGCGCGGCGTCATGAACCGGCGCGAGTGCGAGCGGGTGCTGGCCGAGCTGGCAGGTACGGAGCGGTAGTGCGCGGAATGCCCGCCGCCTGAGCCCCGCGGGCACTGCTCGACCCCGCCACCCGGGACGGAGCCGACCGGGCCGTCCTGCACTGAAACCATCCAACGAAAGGGCGTCCATGACAGAACCAACCATTCCCAGCTGGGAGCACGACGAACTACTGCACGGCTACTGGGTGATCCCCGGTCGGCTGCTCGCCACCGAATACCCCGGCGCCAAGAGCCCGGAGAAGACCGCCCGGAAACTCGAGCTGCTGCGTGAGGCCGGCGTCACCTCCTTCGTCGACCTCACCGAAGCCGGGGAGCCGACCTGGGGTGGTGACCCCATGCGGCCCTACGACCGCGACCTCTATGCCGGGGCCGTCTACCGTCGTTTCCCGATTCCCGACACCGGAGTCATCGACGACGCCGGGTACGACGCGATCCTGGCCCACATCCGCGCCGAGCTCGATGCGGAACGGGTCGTCGTGGCCCACTGCTGGGGCGGTAAAGGCCGGACCGGAACTGTGGTCGGCTGCTGGTTGATCGAGCAGCACGGCCTCGGCTACCCCGAGGTGCTGCATCGCATGCAGGAACTGCGCGAAGGCACCGTCAAGGCGCGCCACCGCGTCCCCGACACCGACGTGCAGCGCGACGTGCTGCGTCGTCGCGCCCAGCGGACGGAGGCCTGAGATGGCCGACTGGTTCGAGCGCCTCACCGG
>CAZADG010000043.1:0-30828 GCA_964483865.1 uncultured Mycobacterium sp.
AACCCACTGCCGTGTCCTCGGCGACCGTCGTGGTCTACGCCTCCGCCGAAGTCCCCGAATACTCGGGCGAATACCTCGCCGGCCAAGCCGTCGAATCCGAGGAGGCTGTCGACACCGAGGACGCCGTCGAATCCGAGGAGGCTGTCGACACCGAGGACGCCGTCGAATCCGAGGAGGCTGTCGACACCGAGGACGCCGTCGAATCGGAAGAGGCCGTCGAGCCCGTCGAGAAGGTCGATAACGTCGCCGAAGAGGACTCGTCGGTCGCTGTCGAAACTGCGGTGGTCGAAACTGCGGTGGTCGAAACGGCCGTTATCGAGGCTGTGGCAGCTGAGCCCGTGGCTGTCGAGACTGCTGCGGCTGAGGCGCCGCCGCTGGCCGGCGACCCGATTCCGCGTCGTAGCGACGGCCCCGAACGTGGCTACGACCCGCGCCCCGTCCGCCGATCTTCGGGGGCCGAGCAGATGGCGTACGACCCCGTCGACGAATCGGTCAATCTCGACGAGCTCGTCGATGAGCATGTCGAGGACGTCGAGCAGTTGCGCTCCTACTTGCGCGCCTCGCAGGACACGCTGTTCTCCGGCGGGACCGTTGCCGACGAATTCGCCCGCCGAGGCGTCGACGGTGACGGAGAGGACCCCGAGGCGGATCAGGCCGTGGCCACGGTCGCAGGCCCAGCTCGGCCGCGGAGCGCGGGCAGTGCCCTGTGGCACGGCGTCCTGGCGGTGGTGCAGTCGCTTCTGGCGGTCGTGCTCGGCGCCGCGCTCTTCATCGGTTTCGATCAGTTGTGGCGGTGGAACAACCTTGTCGCGCTGATTCTTTCGGTCCTGGTGGTACTGACGCTAGCGGCCGGGGTCCGGTTCGTCCGCAAGACTGAGGACATCGTCAGCACCCTGACCGCAGTCGCCGTCGGGCTGCTGGTGACACTGGGTCCGCTGGCGCTGCAGTCCACCTGACCCGGTGCGCCCAGCTATCAAGGTCGGCCTCTCGACGGCTTCGGTCTACCCACTCAAGACTGAAGCCGCCTTCGAAGCTGCTGCCGAACTGGGTTACGACGGTGTCGAACTCATGGTTTGGGCAGAGCCGGTCAGTCAGGACATCGGCGAGATCTCACAGATGTCCCGCCGCTACGGCATGCCGGTGTTATCGGTGCACGCGCCCTGTTTGCTGATCTCGCAACGGGTCTGGGGGTCCGACCCGGTTCTCAAGCTGGATCGCAGCGTCCAGGCGGCCGAGCGGTTGGGCGCACAGACTGTGGTGGTGCACCCGCCGTTCCGTTGGCAGCGCCGATACGCCGCCGGTTTCAGCGACCAAGTGGCCTGGCTGGAGGAGCGCAGCGACGTCATGGTCGCCGTGGAAAACATGTTCCCGTTCCGGGCCGACAGGTTCTTCGGCTCGGGGCAATCATCGATCGAACGTATGCGCCGGCGCGGCGGGCGGCCCGGCGTCGGGGTGTCGGCCTTCGCGCCGTCCTACGACCCGTTGGACGGCAACCACGCCCACTACACCCTGGATCTTTCGCACACCGCGACAGCGGGCACCGACGCGCTGGACATGGCCCGCCGGATGGGCGACGGTCTGGTGCATCTGCACCTGTGCGACGGGAACGGCGCCTCCACTGACGAACACCTTGTGCCGGGCAGGGGAACCCAGCCCACCCACGAGGTCTGCCAGATGCTGGCCGGCAGCGATTTCGCCGGCCATGTCGTCCTCGAGGTCACCACCTCGGGGGCCCGGTCCAAGGCCGAACGCGATGGCCTGCTCGCCGAGTCGCTAGAGTTCGCGCGCACCAACCTGCTGCGATAGAAGGCCGATGCGATGACCACAGAAGCGATCTCGGAAGAGATCCCGCTTTTCTCAGACGTGATGGCGCTACGGCCGGTCCCCGGTATGGCCGGTCGCTATGAGGCAAACCTCAACGCGCACTGGACAATCGGCCCGAAGCCGCACGGCGGCGTGATGATCGCATTGTGTGCCAACGCCGCCCGTGCGGCCTATGCCGAGGGTGCGCACCCGATCGCAGTATCGGCCAACTACCTGTCAGCTCCCGATCCGGGGCCGGTCGAGTTGATCGCATCCGTGCGTAAGCGGGGCCGACGGATCGGTCTGGTCGACGTCGAACTGGTGCAGCGCAGGGATTCGGGGATCAGGCAGTGCGTGCACGCGGTGGTGACCATGGGCGAGCCCGAACACGATGCGGCGCCGCTATTTTCGGATAATCCCGTGACGGGCCTGATGTCTCCGGACCCGCCCGCCGATGTCCTGCCCATCGGGCCGGGCCATCCCGCGGCCGAGATCAACAACCTCGCCCGGGGCTGCGATATCCGCCCCCTGGTGGTCGAGTCGGTGTCCGACGGTGCCGCCCCGAAGTTCCAGGTCTGGGTGCGCCCCAAAGTTGGTCCGGTCGACGAGTTGTTCGCCCTGATGTGTGGCGACATCTCGTTGCCCGTGCCGTACGCGGTCGGGCGGCGAGGTTGGGCGCCCACTGTGCAACTGACTGCCTACCTGCGCGGCATCCCCGCCGGCGGGTGGTTGCGGGTGTTGTGTACCACCACCGAGATCGGCGCGGACTGGTTCGACGAGGACCACACGGTGGTCGACAGCGCCGGCCGAATCGTGGTGCAAACTCGCCAGCTTGCGCTGGTTCCCGGTCTGTAGGGTTTGGAGACTATGTCCAGAATTGCGATTGTCGGCGGCGGCAACATGGGCGAGGCGCTGTTGGCCGGCCTGCTCAAGGCCGGCCGGGCCACCCGGGATCTGGTGGTCGCCGAGAAGTCGTCCCGCCGCGCCGAGCATCTGTCGCACACCTACTCGGTGCGGGTGACCGAACTGGCCGATGCGGTCGAGAACGCCGCGTTGGTGATCCTCGCGGTGAAGCCCGGGGACGTGGAGTCGATCCTCACCGAGATCGCCGCGGCTGCAACCAAAGCCGAGGCCAACAGCGCCGAGCAGGTTCTGGTCAGTGTGGTTGCCGGCGTCACGACCGGCTTCTACGAGTCTCGCCTGCCGGCGGGTTTCCCGGTGATCAGGGTGATGCCCAACACCCCGGCTCTGGTTGGCGCCGGGGTGACAGCCCTGGCTGCTGGACGGTACGCGACGGCCGGCCAGCTGGCTGAGGCCGCGGAGGTGTTCGGGTGCGTGGGCGGGGTGCTGACCGTCCCGGAGAGTCAGATCGACGCCGTCACAGCCGTATCGGGATCGGGGCCGGCGTACTTCTTCCTTTTCCTGGAAGCGCTGGTGGATGCCGGGGTGGCCAACGGGCTGACCCGGGCGGTTGCCACCGACTTGGCGTCCCAGACCATGGCGGGTTCCGCCGCGATGCTGCTCGAGCGCCTGGACGCGGCTCGCTCGGACCACGCCGGCCGGCCGGACACCACGGCGACAGAATTGCGGGCGCTGGTCACGTCGCCGGGCGGTACCACGGCTGCTGGCCTGCGTGAATTGGAGCGCGGCGGAATCAGGGCCGCCGTGGCAGCCGCGGTGGACGCTGCGAAAACCCGCTCTGAACAGCTGGGAATTACATCTGAGTAGTTTGAGAAATCTCTGGCGGATTAACAAACACCCGTCGCAGTAACACCATTGGCCACGCTATTCTCCTCGTAACGCACGGATCGGTGCCAGCGGTGGGGAAGCCGCTGGAACTCTCCGTGCCTGACGGATTGGGTTGCGATGACGTCTATGAACGGGCGGGACTCCGCGGGCGGAAAGTCGGCGCGCGACGCCGGTGCTGAAAGCCAGCCGGTCACGAGAACTCAGTTTCTGACCGTCGCGGAAGTCGCCGCCCTTATGCGGGTCAGCAAGATGACGGTCTACCGCCTGGTCCACAATGGCGAGTTGCCGGCCGTCCGGGTTGGCCGGTCGTTCCGCGTTCACGCCAAAGCCGTCCACGATCTGCTGGAGACCTCGTACTTCGACGCTGGGTGACGCCGTCGCGCGCCGATGCGCCCCCGCCCGGCTAACGGTTTTCGGCCTTGCTTGGGTAAGGTTTGTCCCCGACACAGTGTCCTCGACAAGAGGCGACGCCCAACGCGGGCGTTCACGTACTTAGGTAGCGGAGTTCATGGGTTCAGTCATCAAGAAGCGGCGTAAGCGCATGTCCAAGAAGAAGCACCGCAAGCTGCTGCGTCGCACCAGGGTCCAGCGCAGAAAACTCGGTAAGTAGTCCTTATCGGGCTGCCACCGTGCCGAAGGCGGAAATGCCCGATAGGCTCTAGCGCATGGATTCCGGCCGCTACGGCCCCGACGCACCGCACTACCCCAAGGTGGTGCTGGTGACCGGAGCCTGCCGTTTCCTGGGCGGTTACCTGACGGCCCGTTTGGCGCAGAACCCGCTGATCAACAAGGTGATCGCCGTTGATGCGATCGCCCCCAGCAAGGACCTCCAACGCCGGATGGGTCGAGCGGAGTTCGTTCGCGCGGACATCCGGAACCCGTTCATCGCCAAGGTCATCCGCAACAGCGATGTCGACACCGTGGTTCACGCGGCGGCCGCATCCTTCGCTCCGCGGTCCGGCGGCCGGGCCACCCTCAAAGAGCTCAACGTGATGGGCGCGATGCAGCTGTTCGCGGCCTGTCAGAAGGCCCCGACTGTGCGCCGGGTCATTCTCAAGTCGACCTCGGAGGTCTACGGCTCGCACAAGTACGACCCGGTGATGCACACCGAGGACAGCAGCAGCCGCCGCCCGTTGGGGGAGGGTTTCGCGCGAGACAGCCTCGACATCGAGGGTTATGCCCGCGGTCTGGGCCGGCGTCGGCCCGATGTGGCGGTCACCATCCTTCGGTTGGCCAACATGATCGGTCCCGCGATGGACACCGCGCTGGCCCGTTATCTGTCCGGTCCGCTGGTGCCCACCGTGTTGGGCCATGACGCCCGGTTGCAGTTGCTGCACGAGCAGGACGCGCTGGGGGCGCTGGAGCGCGCAACCATGGCCGGTCGGGCGGGCACGTTCAACATCGGTGCCGACGGCATCATCATGATGTCCCAGGCGATCCGCCGAGCCGGTCGGTTGCCGCTGGCTGTGCCGACCTTCGGCGTGCGGGCGCTGGATTCGCTGCGCAAGGCGACGATGAACAGCGAACTCAACCGTGATCAGATCGACTACCTGAGTTACGGCCGCGTGATGGACACCACCCGGATGCGTGCCGAACTGGGCTTTGAGCCGAAGTGGACGACGATGGAGGCTTTCGACGATTTCGTCCGGGGTCGGGGCCTGACGCCGATCATCGATCCGGAATGGGTACGCTCTGTAGAGAGCCGCGCGCTGGAGTTGGCACAGCGTTGGGGAGGCTCGGCAGGCGAGAGGCGGGGGATTTAGACGTGGCGGGCGATAAGGCGAAAGTTATTCCGCTGCATGCCGATTCGGGCCGCGTGGCTGCGCGGTCCGGCGCAGCCCGGAAAGATCCGAAACAGGCCTCGGGTGCGCCGTCGGCAGCGGCCGAGGAGGCTGTCGACGCCGTCATCCGGGAACTCGGACAGCATCGCGGCGAGTCGGTGTCCAACGATCTGATCGCGCGCATCGCGGGAATGGCCGATTTCCTCCGCAAGCGCCTCACCGGTGACTATGCCGTCGACGAGTTCGGTTTCGATCCTCAGTACAACGACGCCGTCGTCCTGCCCGCACTGCGGTTCTTCTACGACACGTGGTTCCGGGTCGAGGTCAGTGGGATCGAGAACCTTCCCAGCAGTGGGGCGGGTCTGGTGGTGGCCAACCATGCCGGAACCCTTCCCTTCGACGGACTGATGCTGTCGGTCGCCGTGCGCGACCATCACCCGGCGCACCGGGATCTCCGGCTGCTGGCTGCCGACATGTTGTTCGACCTGCCGGTGCTCGGCCCGGTCGCCCGCAAGGCCGGCCACACCATGGCCTGCAATGTGGACGCCAGCCGGCTGTTGGGCGGCGGCGAACTGACCGCGGTCTTCCCCGAGGGCTACAAGGGACTCGGGAAACCCTTCAAGGACCGCTACAAGCTGCAGCGCTTCGGCCGCGGCGGCTTCGTGGCCGCGGCGCTGCGCGCCAAGGCGCCGATCATCCCGTGCTCGATCGTGGGTTCGGAGGAGATCTATCCGATGGTCGCCGACGTCAAACTGCTGGCCCGGGTGCTGGGTGTGCCGTACTTCCCGATCACGCCGCTGTTTCCGCTGGCCGGCCCGCTCGGGATGGTGCCGCTGCCGTCGAAGTGGCACATCGCCTTCGGCGAGCCCATCGACACCAGCGAGTACGACGAGCACGCCGCCGACGACCCGATGATCACCTTCGAGATCACCGATCAGGTCCGCGAGAATATCCAGCAGACCCTGTTCGGGCTGCTCGGCCAGCGCCGCAATACGTTCCTGGGCTGACCGGGTCCCGGGCCGACCGGACTACTGGCGGGCGCGTTTTACTTGCGGCCAAGCGCCGCCGCCGCGATGGCGGCCACCTGGGCGTTGTCCTCCTCGGAACCGGCCGATTCGCCGAGCATCGTGACCATTGTCGTCATCACCGGCTTGCCGTCGGCGTCGGTCACCTCGGTGCGAAGCGTGCTGATCACAGCACCGAATGACTCGACCACCGATTCCAGCCACGAGTCGAAGTACAGCTTGTCCCCGGCGCAGATTGCGCGGTGATAGGTGATCTTCTGGTCGCGGTGCAGCACCCGGGCGAGGTTGATGCCCACGTCGAAGTTTCGGAAGATGTCCAACTGCACCTGGCGTCCCGGGATCGCGATGAACGCCAGTGGCGCGACGACGTCCGGGTAGCCCGCGGCCTTGGCGGCCTCCTCGCTGAGGCTGATCGGGTCCTCGCACTGGATCGCCTTGGCGTACTCGCGGATCTTTTCACGCCCGACGAGGTAGTAGTCCGGGTAACGGTAGTGGGTTCCGATGATGTCACTGGCTAAGGACATGGGGGGAGCCTATCGCGTCAGGGTCGGGTGCCGTCGTGTTCGTGGCGTCGCGATACGGCTGCGGCGACGGCGCCCCCGACCGCCCCGAGCGCCAGCGCCGAGGGCACCCCGATCTTGGCGGCCTTGCGGGCAGTGCGGAAATCCCTGATCTCCCAGCCCTTTTCGCGGGCCAGTTCCCGCAGGTCCGCATCGGGGTTGATTGCCACCGCGGTTCCCACCAGCGACAGCATCGGCACATCGTTGAAGCTGTCGGAGTATGCGGTGCAGCGTTTGAGGTTGAGGCCCTCCCGAATGGCCAGTGCCCGCACCGCGTGCGCCTTGCCCAGGCCGTGCAGAATGTCTCCGACCAGGCGGCCGGTGAAAACCCCGTCGACCGACTCCGCGACCGTGCCGAGCGCCCCGGTGAGACCAAGTCGCTTGGCGATGATCTCGGCCAGTTCGTAGGGCGTCGCGGTGACCAGCCACACCTGCTGGCCGGCGTCGAGATGCATCTGGGCCAGCGCCCGGGTGCCCGGCCAGATCTTGTCGGCGATGATCTCGTCGTAGATCTCCTCACCCAGGGCCGAAAGCTCGGCGGTGGTGCGGCCCTCGGCGAATGCCAGCGCCTTGCGCCGTCCCTCGGCGACGTCGTCGCTGTTCTCTCGGCCGATCAGCTGGAACTTGGCCTGCGCGTAGAGGAACTGCCACACCTCGCTGTAGCGGAAGTACTTGCGGGCGGCCAGTCCGCGCCCGAAGTGAACCAGGGAGGATCCCTGAACCAGGGTGTTGTCCACGTCGAAGAAAGCCGCCGCGGTCAAGTCCAGCGGTGGCAAGGGTGCCGAATCGGATTGGTCGGCGCCGCCGAGGCGGGCGCCGGCCGCCAATCCCTCGACCGCCCGCTCGGCACTGGCGTCCCCGGCGCGAGCCTGCTCGTCCCCGGAACTCATGCTGATCACCCTATCGGTGGGTGCCAGACTGGGCAGTGATGAGCCGCCCACACGTCGAACTGCTCACCCGCTCCGGCTGCGGCCTGTGCGAGGGGGTTTACCGACGGTTGACCGAATTGGCTGCGGAGCTGGACTTTGAGTTGTCGAGCACCGATGTCGACGCCGCCGCGGAGGCCGGTGATTCGGCGCTACGCGCGGAGTTCGGCGATCGGCTGCCGGTGGTACGCCTCGACGGACGCGAGCACAGTTACTGGGATATCGACGAGGACCGGCTGCGGGCCGACGTCACGAACCGGTGACGAGTTCGGCCGATTCCGGTCGGAATTTGATCGGCTCCCTGCGCAGCGATTACCTTTGCGAGTAGTTTCTCCCCAGAGAAACATCAGTTCCGCGGACCCAGTTCCGCCGCCCTGAGGGAGCAAGCCAGGTGATCCTGCCGTGAGCGTGCTGCTGTTCGGGGTGTCTCATCGCAGCGCTCCGGTCTCTGTTCTCGAGCAGCTTTCCATCGATGAGTCTGACCAGGTCAAGCTGGTCCAGCAGGTGCTGCAGTCGCCACTGATCACCGAGGCGATGATGCTGTCCACCTGCAACCGGGTGGAGATCTACGCCGTCGTCGACGCCTTTCACGGTGGGCTTTCGGCCATCGGTCAAGTCCTGGCAGAACACTCCGGCATGTCGATGGGCGACCTGACCAAGCACGCGTACGTGCGCTACAGCGAGGCCGCCGTCGAGCATCTCTTCGCGGTGGCCAGCGGGCTGGACAGCGCGGTGGTCGGCGAGCAGCAGGTCCTCGGTCAGGTTCGCCGGGCCTACGCCACCGGCGAGACCCACCGGACCGTCGGGCGGGTGCTGCACGATCTGGCCCAACGTGCCCTGTCGGTCGGTAAGCGGGTGCATGCCGAAACGTCGATCGACGCCGCCGGCGCCAGCGTGGTGTCGGTGGCCCTGCACGTCGCCGCGCAGCGGCTTTACCGGCCGGAGATGGGTCCGTCCTACACTGCCCTGGCCGGGCGCACCGCTACCGTGATCGGTGCCGGGTCAATGGGCAGTCTGACCGCGGCCCACCTGGTTCGCGCCGGGGTAACCCACGTCAACGTGGTCAACCGTTCGATGCTGCGGGGCGAGCGCCTGGCTCAGAACCTCATTGCCCAGGGCGTCGCCGCGCAGGCGATGACGCTGGAGGACCTGCCCACCGCGATGGCCGGCTCCGATCTGGTGGTCAGCTGCACCGGGGCAGTCCGACCGGTGGTGACGTTGGCCGACGTCCACCACGCCCTGGCCGCGACCCAGCGCGACGAGCAGGCCGAGCCGCTGGTGTTCTGCGATCTGGGTATGCCCCGTGACGTCGATCCGGCCGTTGCCGGCCTGCCCGGGGTTGCCGTGGTTGACATGGAGCGGGTGCAGCGCGAACCCTCGGCGAAGGCCGCAGCGGCCGACGCCGACTCCGCCCGCCGCATCGTGGCCGCCGAGGTGGCCGCCTACCTGGCCAACCAGCGGATGGCCGAGGTCACTCCGACCGTCACTGCGCTGCGTCAACGGGCCGCCGAAATGGTGGAATCGGAATTGTTGCGCCTGGAGAACCGGTTACCCGGCCTCGACGAGTCCCAGCGCAGGGAAGTTGCACGCACGGTCCAGCGGGTGGTCGACAAGCTTCTGCATGCCCCGACGGTGCGGGTCAAGCAACTGGCCGGCGCACCGGGAGCCAATACCTACACCGAGGCGCTGCGCGAGTTGTTCGAACTGGACCCGCACACCGTCGACGCGGTGGCCGCCGGTGAGATAGTCCTGCAGCCCACGGAATCCGACGCTTGATCCGGATCGGCACCCGGGGCAGCCTGCTGGCCACCACACAGGCCGGCACCATCCGGGATGAATTGATCGCGCGCGGGCAGGCCGCCGAACTCGTCATCATCTCCACCGACGGGGACCGCTCGGATCAGCCGGTCGCCGAGATAGGCGTTGGAGTGTTCACCGCCGCACTACGGGAGGCCATCGCCGACGGCAGGGTCGACATGGCCGTGCATTCCTATAAGGATCTGCCCACGGCAGCGGACCCCCGATTCGTCATCGCCGCAGTTCCGCGCCGCGAGGACCCGCGTGACGCGTTGGTGGCCCGAGACGGAATGGTGCTCGGGGAGTTGCCGACGGGGTCGGTGATCGGAACGTCATCGGTGCGCAGGGGGGCGCAGCTTAGAGCACTGGGTCTCGGTTTGGAAATCCGCCCCCTACGAGGCAACCTTGACACCAGGTTGAACAGGGTAAGCAGCGGTGATCTCGACGCTGTCGTGGTGGCCCGGGCGGGCTTGGCCCGGATCGGACGCCTCGGCGATATCACCGAGACGTTGGAGCCGGTACAGATGCTGCCGGCACCCGCTCAGGGTGCGCTGGCAGTGGAGTGCCGATCCGACGACACCGCGCTCGCGGCGCTGTTGGCGGAGTTGGATGACCCCGACACCCGTGCCGCGGTCACCGCGGAGCGAGTCCTGCTGGCCGACTTGGAGGCGGGCTGTTCGGCACCGGTGGGTGCGATCGCTGAGGTGGTCGAGTCCATCGATGACGATGGCCTTGTCTTCGAGGAACTGTCGCTGCGCGCCTGCGTGGCGGCGGCGGACGGATCCGAGGTGATCCGTGCCTCCGGTATCGGGACTCCCGGCCGGGCCGCAGAGCTTGGGCTCGCGGTCGCCGCGGAGTTGTTCGATCTCGGGGCGCGCGAGGTCATGTCGATACAACTCCGCGATCAGCGGTAGAGCGGGAACTGCCGTCACAACGGTGGGTCAGGAGAAGCTATGACTGGTCACGCGACCTCGAGAGGGCGCAAGGCGAAGCCGGGACGCATCACGTTCGTCGGCTCCGGCCCCGGTGACCCGGGCCTGCTGACTACGCGCGCCCGCACCGTCCTGGCCGGGGCTGCGTGCGTGTTCACAGATCCCGACGTCCCCGAGGCGGTGCTCAAGCTCATCGGCACCGAACTGCCCCCGGCCGTCGGTCCCACGCCGGACGGTGCCGGCCCCGCGGATCAGACCGCCCCGCCGGTGGTGTCTGTCGGTCCTGACGTCCGCCCAGCGTTGGGCGAGCCTGCTGAAGTTGCCAAAACCCTGGTGGCGGAGGCCAAAGCCGGGGTGGACGTGGTCCGGCTGGTGGCCGGCGACCCGCTGTCGGTCGACTCGGTGCACGTCGAGGTCACCGCGGTGTCCAAGACCCATCTGCCGTTCGAAATCGTGCCCGGCCTGCCCGCCACCGTCGCGACCCCGACCTATGCCGGTCTGCCGCTGGGATCGACTCACACCGTCGCCGACGTGCGCGGCGAGGTTGATTGGGCGGCGCTGGCCGCCGCTCCCGGCCCACTGATCCTGACCGCGACGGCTTCGCACCTGCCCGATGCCGCCCGATCGCTGATCGAGTTCGGCCTGGCCGAAGCCACACCGTGTGTGGTGACCGCTCAGGGCACCACCTGCGCGCAGCGCTCAGTGGAGTCCACCCTGCAGGGCCTTACCGACCGCGCGCTCGGTGCCGGCGACCCGTCCGGACCGCTGGCCGGGCCGCTGGTGGTCACCATCGGCAGGGCCGTCACCGCACGCGCCAAGCTGAACTGGTGGGAGAGCCGCGCGCTGTACGGCTGGACCGTCCTGGTGCCGCGCACCAAGGAGCAGGCCGGCGATATGAGCGACCGGTTGGTCGCGCACGGTGCCTTGCCCGTGGAGGTGCCGACCATCGCCGTCGAGCCCCCCCGAAGCCCAGCGCAGATGGAACGTGCCGTCAAGGGCCTGGTCGACGGCCGCTACCAGTGGGTGGTCTTCACCTCCACCAATGCGGTGCGTGCGGTGTGGGAGAAGTTCGGCGAATTCGGCCTCGACGCCCGTGCTTTCTCCGGCGTCAAGATCGCCTGCGTGGGCGAGGCCACTGCAGACCGGGTGCGGGCCTTCGGGATCAGCCCCGAACTGGTGCCCTCCGGTGAGCAGTCCTCGCTGGGCCTGCTCGATGAATTCCCGGACTATGACAGCATTTTCGATCCGGTGAACCGGGTGCTGCTGCCGCGTGCCGACATCGCCACCGAGACCCTGGCCGAGGGGCTGCGGGAACGCGGCTGGGAGATCGAGGACGTCACCGCATACCGCACCGTGCGGGCGGCGCCGCCGCCGGCCGAGACCCGCGAGATGATCAAGACCGGTGGGTTCGATGCCGTCTGCTTCACCTCGTCTTCCACGGTGCGCAATCTGGTCGGTATCGCCGGCAAGCCGCATACCCGCACCATCGTCGCCTGCATCGGACCCAAGACCGCCGAGACGGCGGCCGAGTTCGGTCTGCGGGTCGATGTGCAGCCGGAGACCGCCGCGGTCGGCCCGCTGGTCGACGCGCTCGCCGAGCACGCCGCCCGGTTGCGCGCCGAGGGTGCGCTGCCACCGCCGCGCAAGAAGAGCCGGCGGCGTTAGTGTCGGTCGCGAGCACGGCGAAGCCGGGCACAGCGGGCCGCGACCGAAGGATTTGAGGCACCGGTGATGGCCTTCCCCCGGCAGCGTCCCCGTCGGCTGCGGTCCACCCCCGCGATGCGGCGTCTGGTGGCCCAGACCTCACTGGAACCGCGGCATCTGGTCCTGCCGATGTTCGTCGCCGACGGCATCCCGGAACCGCGGCCCATCTCCTCGATGCCCGGGGTGGTGCAGCACACCCGGGACTCGCTGCGCCGGGCGGCGACCGCCGCGGTCGAGGCCGGGGTCGGCGGGCTGATGATCTTCGGCGTCCCGCGCGATCAGGACAAAGACGCCCTGGGCTCCTGCGGCATCCGCCCGGACGGCATCCTCAACCTCGCACTGGGTGACCTCTCCGGTGACCTCGGCGATTCCACTGTGCTGATGGCCGACACCTGCCTGGATGAGTTCACCGACCACGGGCACTGCGGGGTGCTGGATGCCGCCGGCCGCGTCGATAACGACCAGACCAATACTCAGTACGTGAAACTTGCTGTGGCGCAAGCGGAGTCGGGTGCCCACGTGGTCGGACCAAGCGGCATGATGGACGGTCAGGTGGCTGCCATCCGGGACGGTCTGGACGCCGCAGGTTTCACCGGTGTCGCGATCCTTGCCTACGCCGCGAAGTTCGCCTCGGCGTTCTACGGGCCGTTCCGTGAGGCGGTGGCTTCACGTCTCAGCGGCGACCGGCGCACCTATCAGCAGGACACCGGCAACGCCCGCGAGGCGGTGCGGGAAGTTCTGCTCGACATCGACGAGGGCGCCGACATCGTGATGGTCAAGCCGGCGATGGCCTACCTCGACGTCGTGGCGGCCGCAGCCGCGGTGTCCTCGGTGCCGGTAGCCGCTTACCAGGTGTCCGGCGAATACGCGATGATCGCAGCGGCGGCGGCCAACGGGTGGGTGGACGGGCGCGCTGCCGCGCTGGAGTCGCTGACCGGCATCCGACGTGCCGGAGCCGACATCGTGCTGACCTACTGGGCAGCCGAGGCCGCGGGCTGGCTGGCGTGAACCCGCAGGCCCCGGTTCAGCAATCGCCCGAGGGTGCGCCGACGCGACCCCTCGATGTCGACACCGGTTTCTGGCTCTGGCTGGTCGCCGTACCCCTGATGGTGATCGGCCAGCTTGCCGACGCCTACGTCGCAGCCAAGACGGTCGGCTCCTCCTACGTGTTTGTGATCAGTGCATTCGTCGCGGCGATCCTCGGTGGGGTGGTGGTCGGCTTTCTGGCCCTGTTGCGGTCCGGCTATCGCTGGGCCCGAACCCTGCTCACCGCCGGTGGGCTGGTCACCATCGTCCTCACTCTGGCCAACCTGTCCAGCACGACTCGGCCGCCGCTGCCGGCAGTGATCTCCGCGGTCACCGGAATCTTCGGCTCGGTCTTCATCGCCGGCGGGATCTTTCTGCTGCACCGCCCTGACTCGCATCGGTTCTTCGTCCGCTGAACGGATAGGCTGGCCCGATCATGAGCGAGACCGAATCCCGCCCCAGCGCGGTGACGACCGCCTGCTGGCTGCTGGTGATCGGCGCCGTGCTGTTGATCGCCGGTGGTCTGCTGGCCTCCCTGGCGAGCTTCGATACCTTACGCAAAGCGCAGCCCCCGACAGTCCCTGACGAGTCCGTTCATCACCTGGTCACGATGAACAGGGGCAGTGGAATCCTGTTCGTGCTCGCCGGGGTGGGATTGGTCTGGTTGGCGGCTCGGGCCCGCCACCGCGACCTCCGCTACCGCCGGGCCGCGATGGCGCTGGCCCTGACGATCATCGTCCTGGTGTCGGTGGCCAGCGTGTTCGCCGGTCACATCCTGGCGCTGTTGAGCCTGGTGCCCATCATTGTCGGCACGCTGCTGATGAGCCGGACCGGCGTGCTGGATTGGTACGCCGGTGGTTGAACTCCCGAGCCAGAAGTCGCCGTTGTTCTTCGAGCCGGGCGCCAGTTGGCTGTGGCTGCTGGCCGGTCCGGTGGCCGCTGTGGCGATGTTGTTCGTTCAATGGCGTGCCGGCCTTGGCTTCCCGCTCACCGTGCCGCTGATGTTCATGGTCCTGGTCTCCGGGATGCTCGGCCTTCAGGTCAAAGCCGCCCGCATACACACCAGCGTCGAGTTGACCGACGACACCCTGCGTGAAGGAACCGAGATCGTCGCGGTGAAGGACATCCTGACGGTGTTTCCCGAAC
Organism: uncultured Mycobacterium sp.; assembly: GCA_964483865.1. Lineage (GTDB taxonomy): Bacteria > Actinomycetota > Actinomycetes > Mycobacteriales > Mycobacteriaceae > Mycobacterium. Next base: position 14,450 of record CAZADG010000043.1, read on the forward strand.
CTGAGGTGCCGGTCCGGACCCGTACCGCCATCTCCAGCTGGCGGGTCAAGCCACCCGAGGTTCAGGAGGAGTGGCAGCGGGCGCGTGCGCTGGGCGAGCTCTCCGGAGTTCCGCGGGGACGCACCGGGGTGGGCCTGAAGCTCGCCGGTGGCCGGATGGTTCAAGCCTGGGCGCGCGACCATGAGGAGTTCCGCGCGACGCTGTCCCGGTTGGTGGAATCCCGGACGACGCCGTGAAGCCTATTGTGCAGCTGGTGCTATCGGCGCTGGCCGGCGCCGGTGCTGTGCTGTCCTGGTTGCAGATCAAGAGCTGGGTGGACGTCCCGCCTATCACCGACGGCCAGCCGGCGACCGTCTCGGTGGTCTACGACCCGCCCCTGATGGTCCTGACCTGGCTGCTGGCCACGACAGCCGGGGTGCTGGCCGTCTTGGGGGTGGCGGGACTTCTGCGCAGGCGGACCTGACGACCCAGACCCGGTCGTCGTCCGAGCACACCGCAGCCGTCGTGACGGGGATGTCGCCGCCGTCGGGATCGTGGTGGCCGGAATCGGGGTCGCTGGAATTCGGTTGTGGACATTGCGTGTGATCAGGGCCGCGTACCGCGGAGTGCTGGCTTTCCTGGTGGCGCTTCAATACCCCCCGGGGGTATAGTCGGGTCATGACGACAACCGACCTGAAACTCACCGGAATGAGCTGCGCCTCCTGCGCCGCGCGGGTCGAACGCAGCCTCAACCGGCTCGAGGGGGTTCACGCCTCGGTGAACTTTGCCGTCGAGCAAGCCCATGTCGAGCACGGCCCGCAGGTCAGCCACAGCGACTTGGTGCGGGCGGTCGAATCGACCGGCTACCACGCCGCAGTCATCGACTACCAGCACGGCGGTCACCCGGGTGGACATGGGGACCACATGAACCACGACATACCCCAGGAACAGTTGCGGCCCCGCTTGATCGGGTCTGCCCTACTCGCCGTCCCGGTCCTGGCGCTGTCCATGGTCATGCCCTTGCAGTTTCCGGGCTGGCAGTGGGTGGTGCTGGCGATGACCACACCGATCGTGTTCTGGGGCGGCTACCCGTTCCACAAGGCTGCGCTCAACAGCGCCCGGCACCGCAGTTCCACGATGGACACCCTGGTGTCGCTGGGCACTCTGTCGGCCTACCTCTGGTCGCTGGTGGTGCTCGTGACCGGAGCCGGCCGCGGGCACGGGGACGCCCTGGGTCACGTCTACTTCGAGGTGGCGGCCGCCGTGACGGTTTTCCTGCTGGCCGGCCGCTACGCCGAGGCCAAGGCAAAGCGCTCCGCCGGCTCGGCTCTTCGGGCACTGCTGTCGTTGGGGGCCAAGGACGCCACCGTGGTGCGTGACGGCGCCGAGGTCCGGGTGGGGGTTGACACACTTTCGGTCGGTGATGTGATTGTGGTTCGCCCCGGTGAACGGGTCGCCACTGACGGTGTCGTGGTCGACGGTGCCTCCGCGCTCGATACCTCCGCGATGACCGGAGAATCAGTGCCGGTCGATGTCCGGCCCGGTGACGAGGTGCTCGGCGGCGGAGTCAACACCTACGGCCGAATCCTGGTGCGCGCCAGGAAGGTCGGCGGCGACACCCAGCTGGCCCGGATGGCCCGGATGGTGGCCGACGCGCAGGGGGGCAAGGCCTCGATTCAGCGGCTGGCCGACCGGGTGTCGGCGGTGTTCGTGCCGGCGGTCCTGCTGATCGCCGCGGTGACGCTGGCGGGCTGGCTGGTCACCGGGCACTCGGCCGCGGCGGCGTTCACCGCTGCGGTCGCGGTGTTGATCATCGCCTGCCCGTGCGCGCTCGGTCTGGCCACCCCGACCGCCATCCTGGTCGGCACCGGCCGTGGCGCCCAACTCGGCGTCCTGATCAAAGAGCCCCAGGTGCTCGAGACTGTCGGCAGTATCGACACCGTCGTGCTGGACAAGACCGGCACCGTTACCACCGGCGCGATGAGCGTCGAAGCGGTGCAGGCCGCGCCCGGGGAGGACGAGGAGCTCGTGTTGGCCCGGGCGGCCGCGGTGGAGTCGGCATCCGAACATCCGGTGGCCGCCGCGATCGTGACCGTCGCCCGCCAGCGTGGGTTGGCCATTCCCGTGGTCTCCGACTTCGGCAGCGACCCGGGTAACGGGGTGCGCGGCGTGGTCGACGGTGTTGCGGTGCGCGTGGCCCGTGCCGACGCCGCCGGGGACGGCCGCACCAGCGTCTCGGTCAGCTGGGAGGAGCGCGAACGGGGAACCATCCGGCTCGCCGACGCGGTCAAACCCACCAGCGCCGAGGCGATCGCCGAACTGAAGGCGATGGGGATCACCCCCATCCTGCTCACCGGCGACAACGAATTCGTCGCCGCCCGGGTGGCTGCCGAGGTCGGCATCACCGAGGTGATCGCCGGGGTGCTGCCGTCCCAGAAGGCCGACGTAATCGCTCAGTTGCAGGCCAAGGGACGCCGCGTGGCGATGGTGGGCGACGGCGTCAACGACTCGGTGGCGCTGGCCACCGCCGATATCGGCATGGCGATGGGAACCGGCACCGACGCCGCCATCGAGGCCGGGGACATCACCCTGGTCCGCGGCGATCTGCGGACGGTTCCCACCGCGCTGCGGCTGTCGGCGCGTACGTTGCGGACGATCAAGCAGAACCTGTTCTGGGCCTTCGGCTACAACATCGCCGCAATCCCACTGGCGGCGCTGGGTCTGCTGAACCCGATGATCGCCGGAGCCGCGATGGCGGTGTCCTCGCTGCTGGTGGTGACCAATAGCCTGCGGCTCAAGCGCTTCTCCTGAATTCCCCGCTCACGCTGCTGCGGCGTGCAGTTCGGTCACGCTTCGCGGTGGTGTTCGACGCACTCCTTGGTACAAAGTGCGAAATTTGTAACACTGTTTCGCATGACCGAGGTTGCCCAGACGCCAACGCCCACCCCTGGTGCTCCCGATGCACTACCGCTCGGCCCCGAGTCGCTGGTGTGGAAGTACTTCGGCGACCGCCGCATCGCACTGATCGGCCCGCGGCCCGCGGTGCTGCAGAACATGCTGGCCCAACTCGGTCAGGGCGTCGACGACCACTCGGTGTGGTTCGCCGACACCGCCGCGCGGATCAAGCGCTCGCTCCCGCCGATCTACCGGACCGTCTACGGCAGCGAGGACGACAACGCCGGCGGTATGGTCCGGGACTTCCACAAGAACATCAAGGGCGACCTGCCCGAGGAGTTTGGTGGCGGCCGCTACCACGCTCTCGATCCGGACACCTACTTCTGGGCGCATGCCACCTTCTTCGATCAGGTTCTGTACTTCACCGACACCTTCGTCGGGAAACTTTCGCGCGCCGAGAAGGAGCAGATGTACGCGGAGTCCAAGACCTGGTATCGCCGCTACGGCGTCAGCGACCGCCCGATGCCCGCCGACTACGCGGCGTTCGAGAGGTATTGGGACCACATGATCAACGATGTGCTCGTCGCCCACCGCACCGCCAAGTACGGCGTCGGCTACGTCACCAAGGGATTCCCGCGTCCCAAGGGTGTCTCGCCCCTGATGTGGAAAGCCGTTGCCCCGGTGTTCAATCCGTTGGCGGCCTTCCTGACGACCGGCGGCATGCCGCCGCGGACCCGGGAGATCCTGGGCCTGCCCTGGGATACTCGCAGGGAGCGCCGCTACCAGCGTTTCGCCGCGTTCTGCAGAACGCCGTTGGTGAACTGGCTGTGGGAACGTGTGCCGATGAGGCTGCGGTACGTCCCCTACGCCCGCGAGGGTTTCGCCCGGTATGCCTGAAGCCGCGACCGAGGTGATACTCGATGCCGCTCTGGTCGAGTTCGATCGGCACGGCATTCGCAAAGTGGCCCTCGACGACGTCGCCCGGCGGGCGGGCGTCAGCCGTACGACGATCTACCGGCGTTTCGCCAATCGTGACGATCTGGTGTCCGCAGTGATGGAACGAGAGAATGTCCGCCTCTTCGCCGACATCGCCGAGGAGCTCAAAACTGCACGGCCGCAATCGAATCTCTACGTAGAGGCGTTCACCTCGGCGATCCTGCGTACCCGTCGGCACCGTGTTTTGAACCGGATTATCGCCGACGAACCCGCGCTGAGCCTGCAGTTGGCCGGGCGGCACTACCACTCCGCGGTGTCCCGCATCGAAGAGGCTTTGCAGGTGATCTTCCCGCCCGGATTCGCCGATCGGATCGGACCGCTAGCCGTGCACCAATTCGCCGACAGCATCTGGCGTTACGCGATGATGCTGTTGCTACTTCCCAGCGCCGACCGGATCGAAACCGAGGCGCAGATCAGGGATTTCGCCACCCGGCACTTCCTGCCGAGCCTGCCGGAGGTCCTCAGGGTCGGGAGTCCAACCGGGGCGTCGAAATAGGTGCCCCCACCGTGTCGACCAACTGTTCGCGCGACGCAGGTCACGTCCGATGGCAACCCATTCGTGGGTGGCCACTCGCAGCGGGTTGAAGGTGTTGATGTTCTTGGTCAGGCCGTAGCGGACGCGCTCGCCCTCGGCCTCGAAGGTGCCGAACAGGCGGTCCCAGATGATCAGGATTCCTCCGTAGTTCTTGTCGAGGTACTGCGTGTTGGATCCGTGGTGCACCCGGTGGTGGGAGGGTGTGTTCATGACGAACTCGATTGGCCGCCAGAGCTTCCCGATTCGCTCGGTGTGGATGAAGAACTGGTAGAGCAGGCTGATGGACTGCTGCAGCAGGATCATCCACGGTGCGAAGCCGAGGAAGGCCAGCGCCAGCCAAAATGGTAGGGCGGAGAACGGTGTCCACGGCTGGCGCAGCGCGGTCGAGAGGTTGTAGCGCTCACTGGAGTGGTGCACGACGTGGCTGGCCCAGAACACCCGGACCTCGTGATGGGTCCGATGGAACCAGTAGTAGGCGAAGTCGTCGGCGAAGAACAGCGCGATCCAGGTCAGCGGATTGTCGGCCGGCAGGTGAAACGGCGTGAGCAGGTAAGCGCCGGTGTAGGCGGCCAGCACCACAAGTTTCCAGCCGACGTTGACCAGCACGCTGCCGATTCCCATGCTCAGGCTGGTGGCCGTGTCGCGTCGCCCGTAACCGAGGGCCCCGTCGTTCTCATCGTCGGGAAGCAGAGAGAACGCGGCCGCCTCCAGGATCATGCAGATCACGAAAACCGGTATGGCGTAAAGGATGATCTCTGCCATCTCAGTTGACTCCTGGGATCCCGAGGGCGGTGATGATGGGAGAGAGCATGTCGTGGGCCTGGCGGTAGGCGCCGTCGGCGTCTCGGGCGGCGATCGTCTCGGCCAGCGCGACGTGGGCGTCGCGGTCACCCAACTCGGCGGCGCCCAGTTCGGCGATCATCGCCGCACCGATGTCATTGATGGCGGTGACGAGGGTGTTCAGCGCCAGCCGGTAGGCGAGGTTTCCCGATCCGTTGACGACCGCGGTCCAGAAGTCCAGGTCCGCACCCTCGCCGCCGGATTCGGGGTAGTCGTCGGCGGCGTCGGTGACCGCGCGTAACTGCCCGTCGGAGGCGTTCCGTGCGCACAGCCGGGCGGCGTCGGCGCCGATGGTCCGCCGCATGACCGCCACGTCGCCCAGGATGGCGTTGGCGGGAACGACGCCGGCGGCAACCAGGGCGCTCAGCGCTTCGAGGCCGACGTTGTTCCGCCAGTCCAGAACCCGCGTCTTGCCGCCGTGGCTTATCCGGATCAGTCCAGCCTGCTGAACCCGCTTGAGCGCCTCGCGGACCGCATGGCGGTTCACCTGGAAGGCCAGCGCCAGCTCGCGCTCCGACGGCATCGTCTCACCGGCCGGCATGCGGCCGGTGAGGATCTCGTTGATCAGCTGGCCGTAGACCGTGTCGGACACCGCACTGCGAGCGATGGGCTGTAAATCCATGCCCCGAATCGTGTACGTTGTACTGGATACATGTCAAGTGGTTGTACCAGTGGGGTGGATCACTGCGGGCCGAGGCGCAATCGCAGCCGACCCCGACCCCGATCGGACTCGACGACATCCGGGCATCGCCGCCGCAGCGCATCGAGCAACCGCAACCGCAGGGTGTGCTCGGCCGCCGGACAGTGCTCGCAAGCCCCGCCGAGGTGGACCTCGACGTCATCGCCGTCCCGCTGCGCGGCCACCGAACCGCCGTGCGAACGAACGAACTCGCCGACCGTCCCGGCGAGTAGATCGGCGGTGACGCGTTCGAGTACCTCGCCGGGTGCCGGATCGATCTCCCAGCCGCCCGGTTCGGCCAGGGCGTCGCTGAGTGCGCCCTGCACCGTGCTGCCGTATGCCGACCAGGAGAGCCCCTCCCGCAACCACAGCCACACTGCGGTGTGTTCGACTAGAGCATCGGAAATGGTTCCGCCGGAGAGGATTTCACCGAGCGGGGCCGGCGCCCGGCGCACCCGCCCGGGGCTGAGACTGCCGGCCGGCATCACCCAGCGGACCACGCGGTCGTCGCCGGCCACCCGTTCGGCGTGGACGCCGATCATCACACGAAGGCGGCCACGACGGTGCGCGCCGCGAGAGCCAGCAACCAGGCCAGCGCGAACATGTAACCGAATGCTACGGCCGGCCATTTCCACGAGCCGCTCTCCCGGTGCAGCACCGCAACGGTCGACATGCACTGCAACGCATACATGAAGAAGACCAGCAGGGCGGCGATGGTCGGCGCGTCGAAAAGCACCCGGCCCGCCCCCTCCGGATTCCCAGGCCCCTGCTGCACCCGCATCTCCCGCAGCGCCGCGGCGGGCTCCTCCGGGTTCTCCGCCGCGGCAACCTGACCCAACGTGGCCACGAACACCTCGCGTGCGGCCAGCGAGGACAGGATGCCGATGTTGATCCGCCAGTCGAAGCCGAGCGGCTCGAACACCGGCTCGACGGCCTTGCCGACCGACGCCGCATACGAGTTGTCCAGGACGTAGGCGGAGACCGCTGTGTCGTCGGTCGTGTCCACTCCGGCGGCCGCCATCTCGGCGACACTGTGCAGCGGCAGGTTCAACAGCACCCACAACACGACAGTGGTGGCCAAAATGATGGAGGTGACCTTGCGCAGGAACGCCGACGCCGCGGTCCACACCTCGGCACCAACGGATTTCAACCGGGGCAGCTGGTAGGGCGGCATCTCCATGTAGAACGGCAGCACCGGTCCACCGCGGGAGGTGAGCTTCTTGAAGACCGCGGCAACGAGCATCGCCGACAGTGCTCCGAGGAAGTACAGCGCGAACATCACCACGCCGCGGGCACTGAAGATCCCGACCTTGGCGTCGGCGGGCAGCAGCAGGCTCACCAGAAGGATGTAGACCGGCAGCCGTGCCGAGCAGGTCATCAGCGGCGCACCCATCATGGTCGCCAGGCGGTCGCGGGCCGACGGCAGTGATCGGGTCGCCATGATGCCCGGAATGGCGCAGGCGAACGATGACAGCAGCGCCACGAACGCACGGCCCTCCAGGCCGGCGCGGGCCATCACCCGATCCATCAGGAATGCGGCACGGGCCAGGTAACCGGTTCCCTCGAGGACCGCGATCAGCAGAAACAGCAACGCGATCTGCGGCACGAACACCAGCACGCTACCGATACCGCCGACCACCGCCTGGGACAGGAAGTTTGACAGCCAGCCGATACGCACGTGTTCGACGACCATCCCGCCGAGCCACCCGAAGAACGTCTCGACGTAGTCCTGCAGGGGGGCCGCGACGGTGAAGATGGTCTGGAAGAACACGAACATCGTCAGCAGGAAGATCGCGGTGCCCAGCACCGGGTGGAGCACCACCGAATCGATCCGGCGGGTACGGATATCCACCTGCGGCAGTTGGTAGTTTGCCGAAGCGAGCACCGAGTCCACCCAGGCGCTCACCTCGGCCGGTTCGGTGGGAGGCAGCACCACCGGCGCGGTCCAGGATGCCGAGCGGGCCATCACATGGCGCAGATCGGCGAGCCCGTCGCGCCCGCCGGCCACCACGGTCACCACCGGCACGCCCAGCGCGCGGGTGAACGCAGCTACATCGAGGGTGCCGCTGCGTCGGGCCAGATCGTCGGTGAAGGTGAGAACTACACAGACGGGCAGCCCGGTCTGCAGCAACTGGGCCAGCAGGCCCAGCGAGCGGCGCAATGTGGTGGCGTTGAGGGTCACCAGCATGGCGTCGGGGACGTCGACCCGTTCATTGTGATGCTCGGTGTCGAGGACGTCGACGACGATCTGCTCATCGGGGCTGATCGGATCCAGGCTGTAGGTGCCGGGGAGGTCTTCGACGACGACACTCTCGTCGTCACCGAGTCGGGTTCGGCCCTCGTAGCGGGCCACCGTCACACCCGGGTAGTTGCCGGTCTTGGCGTGCAGACCTGTCAGGCCGTTGAACAGCGTCGTCTTCCCGGAGTTCGGGCTGCCGACGACGGCGAACCGCTTCAGCCCCAGGTTTTCGGTGCTCAGACCGCCACTGCCGCCGCAGTGGTCCGTACCGCTCACTGCACCGCTTCCACGTGAATTCCCCGGGACTGCCCCGTGCGCAGCGCGATCTCATAGTCGCCGACCCGGAAGATCACCGGGTCTCGCATCGGTGCCCGACGCACCATCTCCACCTCGGTACCCGGAGCCAGGCCGAGGTCGAAGAGTCGCCGCGCGGTGCTGGCCTCCATCCGATCGTCGTAGCCGGTCACGATCGCACGCTGGCCGGCCCCGAGTTGAGCCAGCGTGAGCGGCCGGTCGCCCGCGGGCGTCACACGGGTCTGCAGGCGGCGCCGGCGCATGAGATCCGAAACCGAGGACATGAAGTTAGGCTAACTTAACCTCCTCCGAGAAGTCTCGTTCGCATGCCCAGATGGGGACCTTCGTCACATGCGCACCCTCGCGCCCCCGGGTACGTTCCCGACTGGGACACTGGTGGCCATGAGCGAGCGGGTGGATGCCTCCGCAAAGTTGTTCGCTGAGGCGAGCACGGTGATTCCGGGCGGGGTGAACTCGCCGGTCCGGGCGTTCAGCGCGGTGGGCGGCACGCCCCGCTTCATGACGTCGGCGAAGGGCTGCTGGCTGACCGACGCCGACGGCAACCGCTACGTCGACCTGGTGTGCTCCTGGGGTCCGATGATCCTGGGGCACGCCCATCCGGCGGTGGTGGAGGCGGTCGCACGAACGGCCGCCGATGGGCTGTCCTTCGGCGCACCAACCCCCGGCGAGACGGAGTTGGCGGCCGAGATCGTCATGCGGGTGGCGCCGGTGGAGCGGGTCCGTCTGGTCAACTCGGGGACTGAGGCCACCATGAGCGCGGTGCGGCTTGCCCGCGGGTTCACCGGGCGGCCCAAGATCGTCAAGTTCTCCGGTTGTTATCACGGCCACGTCGACGCCCTGCTGGCCGACGCGGGGTCCGGGGTGGCGACCCTGGGCCTGCCGTCCTCGCCCGGGGTCACCGGTGCTACGGCCGCCGACACGATTGTGCTGCCCTACAACGACATCACCGCGGTGGAAGAGACCTTCGCCACCTTTGGCGACAGCATCGCGGCAGTGATCACCGAGGCCGCGCCGGGCAATATGGGCGCAGTCGCACCCGCGCCGGGTTACAACGCGGCACTGCGCCGGATCACCGCCGACCACGGTGCCCTGCTCATCGTCGACGAGGTGATGACCGGTTTCCGGATCAGCCGATCCGGTTGGTACGGAGTCGATCCGGTCGACGCCGACCTGTTCACCTTCGGCAAGGTGATGAGCGGTGGCCTGCCGGCCGCGGCGTTCGGCGGCCGTACCGAGGTGATGGAACGGCTGGCCCCGCTCGGGCCGGTGTACCAGGCCGGAACCCTGTCCGGGAATCCGGTCGCCGTCGCGGCGGGACTGGCCACCCTGCGGCAGGCCGACGATGCCGTGTACGCCGCCCTCGATGCCAACGCCGACCGGTTGGCCGGGCTGCTGTCGGAGGCGTTGTCCGCCGTCGGGGTGGTGCACCAGGTCGCGAGGGCGGGTAGCTTCCTGTCGGTGTTCTTCACCGGCGACTCGGTCACCGACTTCGCTACGGCGCGTGCCAGCGAGACCTTCAGGTTCCCGCCGTTCTTCCACGCTCTGCTCGACGGCGGGGTGTACGCACCGCCGAGCGCCTTCGAGACCTGGTTCGTTTCAGCAGCTCTCGACGACGACGCCTTCGATCGGATCGCGGCCGCCTTGCCGGCAGCCGCCCGGGCCGCCGCGCAAGCGAGACCAGCATGACCGGCCGGACCGTCGTCAATGTGATGCGCCACGGCGAGGTGCACAACCCCGAGGGCATCCTCTACGGCCGGCTGCCCGACTATCACCTCTCCGAACGGGGACAGGCGCAGGCCCGGGCCGTCGCCGACTGGCTGGCGTTGCGCGACATCGTCTACGTCGTCGCCTCACCGTTGGAGCGTGCTCAGGAGACCGCCGTCCCGATCGCGGCTGCACACGGACTCGTGGTCGACGTCGACGAGTCGTTGATCGAGTCCCACAACGTCTTTCAGGGAGAGAAGGTTTCGCCTGGCGACGGCGCTCTTCGCGACCCGCGCAACTGGTGGCACCTGCGCAACCCGCGGACGCCGACCTGGGGGGAGCCGTACGCGGAGATCGCGGTGCGGATGCGGGCGGCCGTCGAGCGGGCCCGCATCAAGGCTGCCGGGCACGAGGCCGTGTGCGTCAGCCATCAGTTGCCGGTCGAGACGTTGCGCCGGGCGATGAATTCGGATCCGCTGCACCACTTCCCGACCAGGAGAATGTGCAACCTGGCCTCGGTGACGTCGTTCTACTTCGACGGCGACGACTACGTCGGCTGGGGTTACGCGGAGCTGGCCGGACGGTGAAGCGCCTGCCTGTCCTCATCCTGGCGATCCTGGCGATCCTGGCGTCCGTACTGCTGGCCGGTTGCTCCACCGGTGATGACGCCGTCGCCCAGGGTGGCACGTTCGAGTTTGTCGCTCCCGGTGGTAAGACCGACATCACCTACGATCCGCCGTCCTCCCGGGGCACCCTCGGGCCGCTGTCCGGGCCGGACCTGATGGACACGTCGCGCACCATCGCATTGGGCGACTTCGCAGGCAAAGTCGTGGTGATCAATTTCTGGGGCCAATGGTGCGGTCCGTGCCGCGCCGAGACAGCCCAGTTGCAGAAGGTTTACGACGACACCCGCAAAGACGGTGTGGCATTCCTGGGAATCGATGTGCGCGATAACGATATCGACGCCCCGCGTGATTTCGTCACCGACCGTAAGGTCACCTATCCCTCGATCTACGACCCGGCGATGCGCACCATGATCGCTTTCGGCGGCAAGTATCCCGCCACGGTGATCCCGTCAACGGTGGTGCTGGATCGCGATCACCGGGTGGCGGCGGTGTTCCTGCGTGAACTGCTCGCCGAGGACCTGCTGCCGGTGGTCCAACGCCTGGCGGCCGAATCCGCTCCGGGCACGTCGTGACCGGTCTGGCCGAGACCGCTGCCGCCGGGCCTCTGCTGGTGGCGCTGGGACTCTGCGTACTGGCCGGGCTGGTGTCGTTCGCCTCGCCATGCGTGGTGCCGCTGGTGCCGGGCTACCTGTCCTACCTGGCCGCCGTCGTCGGCGCCCCGGACGATGCGAGGGTCCTGGACCGTCGCCGACGCTGGCGGGTGGCTGGTTCGGCGCTGCTGTTCGTCGCCGGCTTCACGGTCGTCTTCGTGCTGGGCACCGTCGCGGTCCTCGGGATGACAACGACCCTCATCACCAATCAGGTTGTGCTGCAACGTATCGGTGGTGCGGTCACCATCATCATGGGACTGGCGTTCATCGGCTTCATCCCGGCCCTGCAGCGGCAGGCCCGCTTCACCCCGAAGCAGTGGGCCGGGCTGGCCGGGGCGCCCCTGCTCGGTGCGGTGTTCGGACTGGGCTGGACGCCCTGCCTCGGCCCCACGCTGACCGGGGTGATCGCCGTCGCGTCGGCCACCGACGGCGCCAGTGTGGCTCGGGGAGTTGCCCTGGTGATCGCCTACTGCCTGGGCCTGGGAATCCCGTTTGTGCTGCTGGCGCTGGGCTCCGGGTGGGCGGTAACGGCGTTCGGTTGGCTGCGCCGGCACAGTCGGTCCATCCAGGTATTCGGCGGCATCCTGCTCGTCTTGGTCGGGGTGGCCCTGATCACCGGGTTGTGGAACGACTTCATCTCCTGGGTCCGCGACGCGTTCGTCAGTGATGTGAGGCTGCCGATTTGACCACCGTGATCAGCCTGGCCCGGCGCGGATGGCGGGCATTGACCTCGATGGGCACCGCACTGGTGCTGCTGTTCCTGCTTGCGCTCGGCGCGGTTCCCGGGGCGCTGCTGCCGCAGCGCAGTCTCAACGAATCCAAGGTCGACCAGTACCTCGGCCAGCATCCGGTGTTGGGCCCCTGGCTGGACCGTCTGCAACTGTTCGACGTGTTCTCCAGTTTCTGGTTCACCGCCATCTACGTGCTGTTGTTCATCTCGCTCGTAGGCTGTCTGACCCCGCGGATCATCGAGCACTTCCGCAGCCTGCGGGCCGCCCCGGTGCCCGCCCCCCGGAACTTGGCCCGGCTGCCCCGGTACGCCGAGGGCACGGCCACCGGCACCCCGGCCGAGGTCGCCGCCCGGATCGACGGGCGGCTGCGCGGGTGGCGGCGGATGACCCGCGAGACGGGCGAGGCCACTGAGATCTCGGCGGAGAAAGGCTACCTGCGGGAGTTCGGCAACATCGTCTTCCATTTCTCACTGCTGGGCCTGCTGGCCGCGGTCGCGGTCGGCAAGCTGTTCGGCTACGAGGGCAACGTGATCGTGGTGGCCAACGGAGGCCCGGGTTTCTGCTCGGCGTCGCCGGCGGCGTTCGATTCCTTCCGGGCCGGCAACAATGTCGACGGCACGTCGCTGTATCCGATGTGTGTGCGGGTCAACGACTTTCAGGCCCGCTACCTGCCTACCGGTCAAGCCACTTCGTTCGCGTCGAACATCGACTACCAGGCTGGTGAGGATCTGAGCGCCGGGATCTGGCGGCCCTACCGACTGGAGGTCAATCACCCGTTGCGGGTCGGTGGCGACCGGGTGTATCTGCAGGGCCACGGTTACGCGCCGACGTTCACCGTCACCTTCCCGGATGGGCAGAAACGCACCCAGACGATCCAGTTCCAGCCGGACAACACCCAGACTCTGCTCTCGTCGGGAACCGTCCGCTTCGACCCGCCGGCCGGGTTGTACCCGCCGGATCAGCGGCGCAAGAACCAACTCGCCATCACCGGCTTGTTCGCGCCGACCCAGCAGATGGACGGCAAGCTGTTGTCCTCCAGTTTCCCGGAGATGCGGGACCCGGCGGTCGCCGTGGACATCTATCGCGGCGACGCCGGCCTGGACACCGGCCGCCCGCAGTCGCTGTTCCGCCTCGACCACCGGCTCATCGAGCAGAAGCGGCTGACCAAACTCAAGCGGGTCAATCTGGCCCTCGGCGAGGAGGTCCGACTCGACGACGGAACCGTGGTGCGGTTCGACGGCGCCACCCAATTCGTCAATCTGCAGGTGTCCCACGACCCCGGGCAGGTGTGGGTGCTGGTGTTCTCGATGTCGATGATGGGTGGCCTGCTGGTATCCCTGCTGGTTCGTCGTCGACGGGTGTGGGCCAGGATCACACCGGCGATAGGGTCGAGCACTCCAGGTACCGTGAAGGTCGAGTTGGGTGGTCTGGCCCGCACCGACAATTCGGGGTGGGGCGAGGAGATGGACAAGCTGGCCCGGCAGGTTTTGACGGAGGATCGCGCATGAGAACCGACATTGATCTCGGCCTGGCCCGGTATTCGGACTGGGCGTTCACCGCGTCGGTCGTCGTTCTCGTTCTGGCGCTTCTGCTGCTTGCCGTGGAAATGGCCTCCAGCCGGGGTCGCCGCGTCGAGGAGCGCGAACTGGTGGCCGCCGGCGTCGGCGGTGTTGCCTCCGACGCCGACCGGCCGGGTGTTGTCGTCGAAGCCCCCGCCCCCGCGCTGTCGGAGCGTCTCGGCAGATCCGGGTTGAGCCTGGTTTATCTCGGCATCCTGCTGTTGTTGGCCTGCATCGTCCTGCGCGGACTGGCCACCAGCCGGGCGCCGTGGGGCAACATGTACGAGTTCATCAACCTCACCTGCTTCTGCGGGCTGGTGGCCACGGCGGTGGTGTTGCGCAAACCGCAGTACCGCTCGCTGTGGGTCTTCGTCCTGGTGCCGGTTCTGGTGCTGCTGACGGTCTCCGGTAAGTGGCTCTACACCCACGCCGCCCCGGTGATGCCCGCGCTGCAGTCCTACTGGTTGCCGATCCACGTCTCGGTGGTCAGCTTGGGGTCGGGGGTTTTCCTGGTTTCCGGCGTCGCCAGCATCCTGTTCCTGCTGAAGATGTCCCGATTCGGTCAACCGGATGCCCAGGGGTCGCTGGCCCGCATCGTCGCCAAACTCCCCGACGCCCAGACCCTGGACCGGATCGCCTACCGCACCACCGTCTTCGGCTTCCCGGTGTTCGGTTTCGGGGTGATCTTCGGCGCCATCTGGGCCGAGGAGGCGTGGGGCCGGTACTGGGGTTGGGACCCCAAGGAGACGGTGTCGTTCATCGCCTGGGTGGTCTACGCGGCCTACCTGCACGCGCGTTCGACGGCGGGCTGGCGCGACAAGAAGGCGGCGTGGATCAACATCGTCGGCTTCGTCGCGATGGTGTTCAACCTGTTCTTCATCAACCTGGTCACCGTCGGGCTGCACTCCTACGCAGGAGTGTGACCCCAGCCGGTTGCCTGCGCTAGCGCGGGTTGTTGTCCCCGTGGCTGAGCCGCCAGAGGAAATCCGGGTCGTCGTCGGGCCCGATCACCCGAGTGGTAGGGCGGCTGCCGTTCGCCCGAATCGCCCGGAAGGCCACATACACCACTGCGGCGGCAACCAGGATGAGCAACAGATAAAGCACTGGTGAACACCTCCTTGGTCCGAATATACGCGCGTCGGTAGGCTTCGGGCCGTGACGGAAAATCAGGCCGACGGCACGACCGGCCGCATGATGCTCGACGTCGTCGTCTACACGCTGGCACGGCTCGCCCTGGTGGCTGTGCTGACCGCGGCCATCTTCTACGTGGCGCAGTTGATCGGCGTCCAGATTCCGCTCGTGGTGGCGATGCTGTTCGCGATCGTCATCGCGCTGCCGCTGGGGATCTGGCTGCTGGCACCGCTGCGCCGGCGCGCCACCGCGGGTATCGCCGTGGTCGACGAACGCCGCCGCGCGGACCGCGAGCAGTTGCAAGCCCGGCTGCGCGGCGAGCAGCCCGAGTAACACCCCGAATCGGCTAGGAGCTGCGCTTCCAGGCGTCGACTTCGATCTCCACCAACATCTTCGGATCGACCATCGTCACCCCGGCGACCATCGTGGCGGCCGGCCGAATCTCGCCGAACACCTCACCGTGGGCTCTGGCCGCCGCGTCGACGTCGGAAGCATTGACCAGATAAACCCGTGAGCGCACCACATCGGCAAGCGAATAGCCGACTTGCGCCAGCGCGGGCGCGATGACGTCGTTCAACGCGACCAGGGTTTGGCCGTAGGCGTCGCCCTCGTGGCGCACCTCTCCGCCGACACTGGCGGTCGATCCCGAAACGTGGACGTACTCGCCGGCCACCGTTGCCCGGGAGTAGCCGATCGAGGCCTCCCACGGTCCACCGCCGGAGATGAGTCTGTCCGCTGCCATCCTTGTCGCTCCTTCGCTCGGTCAGCCTGGAAAGTCGGTCAGTGCAGCGCCAGTGCGGCCGCCACCGCGATCGACCACACCAGCATCGTCAACCCGGTGTCGCGCAGCACCGGGATCAGGTCGCGGCCGCCGCTTCCGGCGCGCACCGGCCCGGCGGCCTTCACCGCCAGGGGCAACGCCAGGAAACCCGCCGCGCACCACGGGGTGGCCCGCATGAGGATCAGCGTCATCACCGCCGCGACCGCTAGCAGCACCTGGTAGAGCACCCTGGTCCTGGCGTCACCGAGTCGGACGGCCAAGGTCATCTTGCCCGACACCCGGTCGGTCGGGATGTCGCGCAGGTTGTTGGCCACCAGAACCGCGGAGGACAGCGAACCGACGGCCACCGCCGCCGCCAGACCCACCCAATCCGCCCGCAGTGCCTGGGTGTACTGGGTGCCCAGCACGGCGACCAGGCCGAAGAACACGAACACCGCGACCTCGCCGAACCCGGCGTATCCGTAAGGCCGGGATCCGCCGGTGTAGAGCCATGCGCCGGCGATGCACAGCACCCCGACGCCGACCAGCCACGGCGCGGTGAGCACCGCCAGGGTGATGCCCGCCACCGCCGCGATGCCCAGGCTCACCACCGCGGCGGTCAGCACGGCCCGGGGTGCGGCCAGTCGGGAGCCGACCAGTCGCAGCGGCCCGGCCCGGTCGTCGTCGGTCCCGCGGATACCGTCGGAGTAATCGTTGGCGTAGTTCACCCCGACGATCAG
>CAZADG010000044.1:0-30319 GCA_964483865.1 uncultured Mycobacterium sp.
GCCCAAGCGGACCGGCCAGGTAACCGGCCAGGTAGGGCATCAGCATGTAGAAGCCTAGGTTAATACCGAACTGGTTGATCATCAGCAGCCGACTGGGCCACCCGAAACTGCGGAACAGTGAGATCGTGCCCATCAGCGCACCTTCCGCTTCGGGTCGACCACGTCGGCGCACCGGGTCCAGTCGCTGAGCACCGTCGCGGCAGGGTCGTGGATCGTTGTCGGGTCGGACGGCGGCTCCCGGTCCAGCAGACCGTGCTCGCGGCAGTAGTCGTCGTTGAAGACGGTGTCGAAGTACCGTTGCGGGCCGTCCGGGAAGATCGCCGCGATCGTGCTGTCGGCCGGATGAGTGCGGGCCGCCCAGCCGGCCACCAGGGCGACCGCGCCCACGCTCCATCCGCCCGTGGCGTAGTGAGTCGTGGCCAGCGCCCGGCACGCCCACACCGCTTCTGCTGGGGCAACCCAGTGGACTTCGCTGAACGATTGGTAGTCCACATTGCCGGGGAAGATGCTCGAGCCGAGGCCGCGCATCAGCCGGGGCCGCGCCGGTTGCCCGAAGATGGTCGAACCCACCGTGTCCACCCCGATCAATGTCAACGCCGGATTCAACTCCCGCAGCACCCGCGCCACCCCGGCGGAGTGTCCGCCGGTGCCCACCGAGCACACCAGTACATCAACCCGGCCCAGTTGATCGTGCAACTCCAGCGCGAGCGCACGGTAGGACTCCACGCTGTCGGGATTGTTGTACTGATCGGGATGCCAGGCCTCGGGATCCTCGGCCAGCAACTCGGCGACCCGGTCACAGCGGGCCTGCTGCCACCCGCCTTGCGGGTGTGGCTCGGTGACCTGCTCGACGTGGACGCCGTAGGCCGACAGCATCCGGGCGACGATTGGCTCCAGGCCGCTGTCGGTGACCACGGTGACCGGGTGCTGGTACACCATGCCGGCCAGGGCGAGGCCCAATCCCAGCGTGCCACTGCTGGATTCGATGATTCTCGCGCCAGGGCGCAGATCTCCCCGGGCGCGGGCGCGCTCCACGAGGTGCATGGCGGGCCGGTCCTTGATTCCGCCGGGGTTCAATCCCTCGAGCTTGGCCCAGAACCCCCGGTCACCATCGGCGAACGGTGCGGCGATCCGGACAACAGGGGTGTTTCCCACCGTCGCGGCGAGGGTTCCGGCGGGGGTATCGCCGGAGGTGTGCAGGGTTATCGGGTGAAAAGGGATTACAGAGGTCATCGGATGGTCGCTTCCGTGCCAGGCCGCGTTCCGAAGGGCGGCCGCTGAAGTGGACGACAGTCACTGGTCGATCCAACCCGCGGTGAGGGGTTGGCTCGGCCTGCCCGATCCGATCAGCGGCGCGAGATGCACAGCCGGGACAACACATCTCGGCCCGGAGAAACGATGAGTTGTGCACGGGGAGGGTCACGCCCGACCAGGGCGGTGTGCTGCGGGGACCACCGCCACAACAGCCCGAGGATGAAAACCAATCCCAGGGCGGTCAGCGCCGTGCGCAACCGCGGCAGCAGGGCGTCTGCGAATGCATCAGGCGGGCTCTGGGTCGCAGCGGACTCAATATGGTCGTGATCAACCGAGGCGAGGTGGTCGAGGTGGCCGGTTGCCGAGACGTGGTGGTCGATGTGCGCCGCCGGCGGCCCCGACAGAGTCAGCGGTGCCCCATTGAACGCGGCGAGGAAGAGCAGCAACCCCACCGCAGCCCACAGCCTGGCGTTCGCCGACCGCCTCAGCGCACCCATAGTGGAGCCGACGGTAGCAGCGAATCTGTGCCCGAAGTCCCCGCCAACGGCGGATTCGCAATCTCTTTGTCGAATCTTTACTCGAGCCATACCCGGGCGTATCGCCCTAGCGGAAGGTGTGAATCAGAACCCCGGGAAGTTCAAGCTGCCCAGGGGCTAGCCGGTCAACGATTCGATGGCCGCCGTGGGCTTCGTGGTGACCCCATCGGCAACGCCCTGCAACTCAGGCTCGCCGGTGACCTGAACCAGCAGTTGGGGATTCATCGCTGGTCATGCGAATTCACGTTCCCTGATTGCGCGGCGACACCGGCCGTTGGCGTCCTTCTTCATCGAATCTTCACAGAACGGCTAGGCCAGCCCTATCGAGTCGGGGAAGGCTGGACGCAGAATCGAAACCAACGAAAGGGATGTGTCGTGAACAAGCCAAAGAGGGTGGTGACCGGGGTGGCCGCGCTGGCCGCGGTGGCCTTGATCGGCGCGTGTGGCAACTCGGGCACCAAGGAGGCGACCACCACCTCGGCCTCGACTTCGACCTCCACCTCAGTCGAGTCCTCCGCGCAGGCCGCACCGCACAACCGGGCCGACATGATGTTTACCCACATGATGATCCCGCATCACGAGCAGGCCATCGAGATGAGCGACATCCTTCTGTCCAAGCAGGACATCGACTCTCGCGTCGTCGATCTGGCCAAGCAGATCAAGGCTGCGCAGGGTCCGGAGATCGAGCAGATGCAGGCCTGGCTCAAGCAGTGGAACATGAAGATGGAGGGCATGCCGCCCATGGGGGACATGCCCGGCCATGGCGGGATGGGTGACATGCCAGGGCATGGCGGCGGTATGGGAACCATGCCCGGTATGGATGGAATGATGTCGGCCTCGGAGATGGACGCGCTGAAGAACGCTCAGGGCGTTGAGGCGACCAAGCTGTACCTGACCGGGATGATCAAGCATCACCAGGGCGCAATCACCATGGGTCAGAACGAGATCAAGAACGGCGAGTTCCCAGAGGCCGTCGCGATGGCCACGTCGATCGTGGAGAGCCAGCAGAAGGAGATCGACACCATGAACCAGATCCTCAGCTCGCTCTAGGGGTTGGAAACTTCCTCGCGCTGACTGCGTGCCGTTGTCGGCGCATGGATGGGCACCGTCACGCTGAACGTGGTGCCGTGACCAGGCCCGCGGCTGGCCACGCCGATCTGGCCGCCGTGGGCCTCGGTCAGCGCCTTGGCGATCGCCAGACCGATGCCCGAGCCGCCGCGTGCCCGGCCGCGGTCGGAGTCGGCGCGGTAGAACCGCTCGAAGACGTGCGGCAGGTGCTCGGCGCTGATGCCGTCGCCGTCGTCGTTGACGGTGAAAACGACGTCGCCATCGACAGGAACGGCCACCAGTGTCACCTGACCTCCGCTCGGGGTGTGGCGCAGCGCGTTGTCCAGCAGGTTGTTGAGTACCTGCGATAACCGTTGCCTGTCCGCCCACAATCGGCCGACGCCGCGGACCTGGGTGCGCAGGGTTACCTGCTTTGCGTCGTAGCGATCGGCGACAGCGGCACTGACGGTGCCGACCAGTTCTCCGACGTCCATCCAGTCCGGGGTGATGGCGGCGTTGGCGTCCTCGGCCTGGGACAGCGCGGCGGCGTCGGCAGAGAACCGGACCAGTCGGCCGGCCTGCTCCCGCAGCATCGCGATGGTTTGCGGGTCAAGGGTTTTCACGCCGTCCTCGACCGCTTCCAGATAGGCCTCCAAGACCGCTACGGGTGTGCGGATCTCGTGGGCGAGGTCGCTGAACAACTGTCGGCGGGTGGACTCCACCGACTGAAGTCGCTCGGCCATCTGGTTAAAAGCCACCGCCAGTTCGTCGAACTCCTCGCCCAGCTCCGGCGAGGCGACGCGGATGTCGTAGCGCCCTTCGGCAACATTAGAGGCGGCTGCGGACACTTCGGCGATCGAGCGCTGCAGGCGCCGGCTCAGATAGGCGGTGACCACGAACGCGGTGAGGACTGCCACCGTGATGGCGACCGCGATGGACAGTGCGGTCGCGTCGCGGTAGGCCTCCTCGGCGTGGAACTGCTCGTTGGAGTCATGCGCCACACCGGCTTGGTGCAGATGATCGCGGAACAATGGCGGGCCGACGACCAGCGCCACCACCCAGGTGGTGACTCCACCGGCGAGGAGCACCAGCGTCTGGGAGAGCAGAAGCCGGCGGCGCACGCCGAAACCGCCGGAGGCGCTCACTGCCCGCATCCCATCCGGTAGCCCACCCCGCGCACCGTGAAGACGAACCGCGGGTCGGCCGGGTCGTCGCCAAGCTTGCGGCGCAGATGCCCGACGTGGACGTCGACGAGGTGGTCGTTGCCCACCCAGGGTTCGCCCCAGACCGTGTCGATGAGTTGGCGGCGGCTCAATACCACGCCGGGCCGCGACGACAGGGCGGCGAGGATGTCGAACTCGGTGCGGGTCAACGGGATCGGCTCACCGTCGAGGAATGTCAGGCGGCTCGCGGCGTCGATGGACAGCGGCCCGAACACCCGTGCCGAAGAAGCCGGCTCGACGGGCGTGCCGACCGTGCGTGGTCTGCGCAGCATCGCACGGATCCGCGCCACCAGTTCGCGCGGACTGAACGGCTTGGTCAGATAGTCGTCGGCTCCTACCGACAAGCCCACGATGGTGTCGATCTCGGTGTCGCGGGCGGTCAGCATCACCACATAGGCGTCGGAGAAGGTCCGCAACTGCCGACAGACCTCAAGACCGTCGATGCCCGGCAGCCCGAGGTCGAGCACCACTACGTCGGGGTCGACCTCCCGCGCCACGGCCAACGCCTCGGCCCCGGTGTGGCACACCGTGACCTCGAATTGCTCGCGTCGCAGATAGCTGGCAACCACGTCGGCCAGGGGTGCCTCGTCGTCGACCACCAGGGCGCGATAGCCCAGGTCGGGAACACCCGGTGGTGTTTCCGGTATGACGTCCATGCCTTCATCGTGCCGTGCGCGCGTGCGATTTCGCAGTGGGGTGGGCCGCGGTTATCAATGATGTACTCGACGACATCTGGCGATCCGTCGTCGCAATGGCCCCCAAAGCACTTCTGTTCCTTGTCATTTTGGTGGTGGGCAGAGCGCGAGTTTCCCGGAATTCCCTTGCCCGTCTCCGGGTCGGTTCATCGCCCGACGCTGTCCGGAGTCCTTGGTAGGGCAGTTGCAGGTGGCGACAATAAAACTGTTGTTTGCTGAAAAGAGTGACTGCCCCAGTTCTGGCTCGCCTTATCCGAGGCTCACTCCGTCGAAGGATTGCTCGAAGATCTGCTTTCGTGCCCGTCCCGAAACCTCAATAACAGTAGCCAGGGGATATACTTCAGGCTCAGTGAACTAGAGAGAGTTTGGGGAAATCATGTTCTCGTCTCGTGTGATCCGTCAGGTCGCTCTGGCGGCCGGTGTGGCCGCCGTTCTCGGTTCGGGCGCGCTGACCGCCTGCGCCAAAGAGAAGCCGGCCGAGACCAAGCCGTCGACCAGTGCGCCTGCCGTCTCGCCCACCGAGAAGGCCAACGTCGGCTCGTTCGCGCCGCCGGTCACCGCCAAGCCGGCGCCGACCGCCCTCCCGGGCAACGTCCAGACCGGTCAGTAGACCCGTTACGGCAGGCCCGTCCCCGCCTCGGCGGGGCGGGTCGCCGCGACGACTCAGTTCGCGCGGCCATACTGGTGCTATGCCTGATCGCAACGTGCTCGGCGGCCCTCTGCAGGAGTGTGGCGTCGACCCGATGACCGGCTTCTACCGAGATGGTTGCTGCTCGAGTGGCCCAGAGGACCGCGGACTACACACCGTCTGCGCCGTGGTCACGGCGGAATTCCTCGAGCATCAGCGCTCGATCGGCAACGACCTTTCAACGCCGGTGCCGCAGTTCCGCTTTCCAGGACTGGTGCCGGGCGACCGGTGGTGTGTGACCGCCCGCAACTGGTTACTGGCCTATCAGGACGGCCGTGCGGCGCCGGTGGTGCTGGCCGCCACCCATGAGCGCACCCTCGACGTGGTGCCCCGTGAGGCTCTCGAGGAGCACGCCGTGGACGTTCCCGATGATCTGACCGGGCTGTGACGGGGACGGACGATGAGCGGAACTCGTCTGTTGGTGATTGCGTTCGTCGCGCTCGGGATCGGGATGCTGATCGGCAACGCCGTCGTCGTGCGTGACGGGGGTGACCCGAATCAGGCTGCGGCACAGGAGCGTTGCGAGAAGGACGTGTTGGGCCGGCTGGCGGCGCCCGAAACCGGCAAGCTCACTGACGTGAAGGTCGAAGCCGCACAACTGGACCCGGAGACCACCGACCTGTCAGTGCTCGGCCGCGACGGATTCAAAGGGATCGACCATTCCCGGATCGCGGTGCGCGCCGTGACCGGCACCGTGCAGGCGCCTAACGCATTCGGGGATACCCTGAGCGATCCGTTCACCTGCCGCGCCTACTTCGTCGACGACAAACTCACCGACACCCTGGTCGTTTTCGGGCACGACCACTAGCTCAGCAGGGTTGATCCCTTCCTAGCCGATCTATTTGCGCGCGGACCCGGTCAACGGCTGCCCCTGAGCGCTCTGCAGCAGACAGATGACGGTGCTGGGCAACGGATTGTTGTCGGTTCGGTCCTGGTGGGAGTCGATCAGATAGGTGAAGGTGTACGGGCTGCCGGCCGAGGCACGCCCGGTGTATTCGACGAAACCTGCCTCGCACTGCGTGTTCGCGGTTCCCTCCAGTGCGGCATCGACCGGGATCGGCGCCCGCAGGAAGGTCTCAGCCGCGTGGGGCTGCGAGCAGTCGACGAGGGGGACGGTGACTACTGCCGGGTCGGTCGACGGCGGCTCGGCCAAGCAGTCCCCGGGCTTGAGGGCGATCCACATCTCGGTGCGCGGCTGTGCGGGCGCCGGAGACGCTGATGTGCCGGAGGCCGTTGCGGACGTTGACGAATCCGCCGATTCAGTCGGCTTCTTCGCGGCGCACCCTGTCAGGTACACCGTCGTGACCAGTGCGGCGGTGATCCCGGCCGCCAGTCGTTGCACACCCATGATGTCCCCTCTTAACCTCTCTTGGCCCACGGCGATCCGGGTACCTTTATAGCCGTCACGACATCGGGAGGTGTGATGGCCAGGATGGTGCGGGCGCTGGCCGTCGGTGCATGCGGTGGCGCTGTGCTTCTTGGTTCAGGTAACGCGCACGCCGAACCCTGGCACCCGTGGGTTCCCGGGATTCCCGGGCCGGGGGTCAACATCGGCGGGCCGGGCAATCCTCTGCCGCCGGGGCAGGTCAAGAAATGGATCCCCAACGTCGACGATATGGTTCCAAACTGGGGCGCGCCCGGTCAGTGGCGTTGAAGTGGCGTGGAGCGGATAGTCGCTTACTGCCCCATCGAGTCTGCGCAGAGATCGTCGATTAGACGGTTCCGGCGATCTGTCCGCAGTCTCGATGCAGTGCAATGATCGAAGGGTGAACCACTGGTTGGGCCTTGCGGTCGCGGCCACCTTCGTGTGGCTGGGAATGGTGCTGGCCATCTCCTTCCTGGAGGCGCCGCTGAAGTTCCGGGCCCCGGGCATCACGATCCAGCTCGGTTTAGGTATCGGGCGGCTGGTGTTCCGGGCACTCAACATCTGCGAGGTGGTTCTCGCGGCGGTGGCGCTCGTCGCGGTGGTGCTCGGCCACGCATCCACCGGAGTGGTCATCGCGCTGGGGCTGGCCGTGGCGGCGCTGGGGGCGCAGGTAGTGGGTGTCCGGCCCGCCCTGACCCGTCGCTCGGATGCCGTGCTGGCCGACGCGGCGGTCGCCGAGTCCGGACGGTCCCGCGCCCATGTTGTCTACGTGGGATTCGAAGCGCTCAAAGTGGTTGCATTAGTGGTGAGCGGCGTTCTGCTGCTCACCTGACTTGGAGGGGACACTCATGGACGGAATCTCACTGACGAAGCTCGGCGAGGAGCAACTGCAGGCGGCCAGGTCGGGGCGTGCAGGACGATCCGCGCACACCGTGCACGGCGGACACGACCATATGCTGCGCCAGACGCTGATCGCGCTGACCGGCGGCTCGGAGCTGGCTGAGCACAACAGCCCCGGCCAGTCCACACTGCAGGTGCTGCAAGGTCAGGTGCGGGTGACTGCGGGCGATGACACCTGGGCCGGGGGGCCGGGGGACCTGCTTGTCCTTCCGCTTGAGCGGCACGGGTTGCACGCCGATTCCGACGCGGTGGTGCTGCTGACCGTGCTGGCCGATAGCCGCGCGGCCCAGTAGTTCAATAGCGGTAGTCGGCGAGGTCGGTTCCGCCATCGGGCCGGCCGGCATTGACGGCGACCCGGGCTGGGACCACCTCGAAGGTCACCAGACCGCGCTGCGCGGTGAGTTCGTCGATCATGTCGAAACAGGCCGCAATGCGTTCCGGGGTGTCGACGACGACGGTCATCACCGGCACTTGACGACCGAACTGAAAGAACCTGTCGCCGTGAGGTTCCTGGTCACCCTGGAAGCCCCACACCCCGCGCAGCACTGTCACGCCACTCGCGGCGCGCGACTCCCACAGCCTGCGCACCAGGGCGCGGTGAATCGGCACCCCGTCGCGGCGGTCTGACTCAGAGGTGAACACCATCAGCTTCTGCCAGATGGGTCGGCCCTGGGCATCTGCGCTCGGGAGCGCGACAGGATGCTCGCGCAGTTGTCCGTGGTGCTTGCACAAGCCGACGCGTTCCACGGTCATCAGTGGCCGCTCCAGCACGGCGGTCAATGCGGCGAGGGACCGTCGCGCCTGTGCGGCGCTGCCGACGGCGATGATCATCACCGGGACATCGACGTTACGGGCGACGAATCGGGCCCGGTGCCGCTCCCCGTGGGCGGTTCCGTCAACGCCCAGGAAGGCCCAGGCTCCGTCAAATCCGTTGCTGCGCAATATCGCGCAGACCGCCTTGTATGCGGGAACCCCGTCGACGCGCCGGTTCCGGCCGACGTAGACGGTGACCTTCACCTGGTGATCAACTTCGGGGAGCGCACCCGTGTCGCTCATCTCGTCGAGCAGGCGGGCTCGCTCCACGGTGATCAGGCCGCTATTCGTCATACCGATCACGTCCGGGGTCAGCGCCCTGATGCGCTCGGAGGAGTCGGCGGCGATGATCGCCACCGACGGGTCGTCGGACAGGGTCAGCGATTCATCGGTGCGGATGACGCGTCCGTGGCCGAAACCAGAGATGCCGCGCAGCATGACGCTGGTGGCGACCCGGTGTTCGGCGAACAGGTCGAACATCGCCTCCGCCAGGAAGCGGGAACCGGCGCGCTCGCGCTCGGCGAAGTAGGCCGTCAATTTCAACGATGCGTCATTCACAACAGACCCGCTATCGCTTGACCGGCCGCCGCCGCGGCAATTCCCACGATGACACTGACAACCACATTGGCCACCGCCGGGCCCACCCGGCGCTCCTCCGTGAGGCGCTGGGTCTCGAACATCCACGTTGAGAACGTCGTATAGGCCCCAAGAAAGGCGGTGCCGACCAGCAGTGCGGCGTGGTGGCTCAGCGTCAGGCCGGTGACGAAGCCCAGCAGCAGAGCGCCGCTGATGTTGACCGTCAGGGTGCCGAACGGGAAGGACCGAGCGGCCCGCCGGGCCACCGCCCGGTCGACCATGAAACGGGCCACCGACCCGAGCCCGCCGATAACCAGTACGCCGGCCCAGACTGCCGCATTCATCGCAAACTCACCTTGCGGACCAGCGACGTCGCCGCATAAACCGCCAACAGCCCGGTGGTGACGCTGACCAGCGTATAGGCAGCAGCAAGGCCGTAGTTGTGGTGCTCGATCATGTGCAGGGTCTCAACCTGCATGGTGGAGAAGGTGGTCAGGCCGCCGCACAACCCGGTGCCCAGCAGCGGGCGCCGGTAGGCCGACAACGGCAGCCGTTCCAGCAGTCGGGTGGTGACAAACCCCAGGATGAACGCCCCGACGATGTTGACGATGAACGTCGCCCACGGCCAGTGGCCGGGCGGCGGGGCCATCCAGGTGGCCAGGCCTGCGCGGGCTGCAGTTCCCAGCGCGCCGCCGGCGAACACCGCAGCCAGTTCCCGGGGGTCGTGCCTCATCGTTGCTCGTCGAGTGTGCGCTCAGTGCGGGAATTCGGGCGAAATCCCGCCCTCACCGCACACTCGAGGTGGCTAATCACCGGTTCAGTATCGCGTTCCGGCGGCACAATTGCGGACATGGCGGCCAATCCCCGCGCTGGGCAACCGGCGCTTCCCGAAGACCTGATCGACGTCCCGCACCTGGTGACGGCCTATTTCACCGTCCAGCCCGACCCCGACGACGTCGCCCAGCAGGTCGCCTTCGGAACCTCCGGGCACCGCGGGTCCAGCCTCGACGGGGCGTTCAACGAGGCCCACATCCTGGCCACCACCCAGGCCATCGCCGAGTACCGGGCGGCCCAGGGCACCACCGGCCCGCTGTTCATCGGTCGCGACACCCACGGTCTGTCCGAGCCGGCGTGGGTGTCCGCGCTGGAGGTGCTGGCCGCCAACGACGTTGCCGTGCTGATCGATTCGGCGGACCGCTACACCCCGACACCGGCGGTCAGCCACGCCATCCTCACCTATAACCGCGGCCGGGAGTCCGCTCTGGCCGATGGGATCGTCGTCACCCCGTCGCACAACCCGCCCCGCGACGGCGGCTTCAAATACAACCCGCCCAATGGCGGACCGGCCGACACCGACGCCACCGGCGCCATCGCCAAGCGGGCCAACGAGATTCTCCGCGACGGCCTGCGCGAGGTGAAGCGAGTGCCGTTGGCCAGCGCCTTGCGGCACGCCCAGCGCCACGACTACCTGGACGCCTACGTCTCCGATCTACCCAATGTCGTCGATATCGGTGTCATCCGCGCCGAGGGCATCCGGATCGGCGCCGACCCACTGGGTGGGGCGAGCGTGGACTACTGGGCTGCGATCGCCGAACGGCACAACCTGGAGTTGACCGTGGTCAACCCCTTGGTGGATGCCACCTGGCGATTCATGACGCTCGACACCGACGGCAAGATCCGGATGGACTGCAGTTCCCCCAACGCGATGGCTTCCCTGATCGCCAACCGGGAGCGCTATCAGATTGCCACCGGCAATGACGCCGACGCCGACCGGCACGGCATCGTCACACCCGACGCCGGGTTGATGAACCCGAACCATTACCTGGCGGTGGCGATCGACTACCTCTACACCCACCGGCCGGGTTGGCCCGTCAGCGTCGCGGTCGGGAAGACTGCGGTCAGCTCGTCGATAATCGACCGAGTGGTCGCAGGCCTCGGACGCACGCTTCTGGAGGTGCCGGTCGGGTTCAAGTGGTTCGTCGACGGATTAGTCTCCGGCACCATCGGATTCGGCGGTGAGGAGTCCGCCGGTGCGTCGTTCCTGCGCCGCGACGGATCGGTGTGGACCACTGACAAGGACGGCATCATCCTGGCGTTGCTGGCTTCGGAAATCCTGGCCGTCACCGGCAATACGCCTTCGCAGCGGTACGCCGAACTCGCCGCGACCTACGGCGCCCCGGTGTATGCCCGGATGGACGCGCCGGCCGATCGCGAGCAGAAGGCACGGCTGTCCAAGCTCTCCCCCGACCAGGTGACGGCGACCGAGCTGGCAGGCGAGCCGATCACCGCCAAACTGACCAATGCGCCGGGCAATGGTGCGCCCATCGGCGGGCTGAAGGTCACCACCGCCAACGGCTGGTTCGCCGCCCGTCCGTCGGGGACTGAGGACGTCTACAAAATCTACGCCGAATCGTTCCTGGGCCCAGAGCATCTGGCGCAGGTGCAGGAAGCCGCCAGGGAAGTGGTGAATACAGTCATATCGTGAGCTCGGTGACTAACGAAGCCTCGGAGGCGCAGGCGCAACTGCCCCGCGAGGTCTGGTCACTCATCGGTGCGAACGCCATCGTCGCGTTGGGCTACGGCCTGGTCGCCCCGGTGCTGCCGGAACTGGCCTTGCACTTCGGGGTCAGTATCAGTGCGGCGACCTTCATCATCACCGCGTTCGCGGTCATGCGTCTGCTTGCCGCGCCACCGACCGGTGCGCTCGTACAGCGACTAGGGGAGCGCAAGGTCTACATCAGTGGCCTCTTCATCGTCGCGGCCACCACCATCGCGTGCGCGTTCGCCCAGAACTACTGGCAATTGCTGACGTTTCGGGCGCTGGGCGGGATCGGCTCGACGATGTTCTTCGTTTCCGCGCTGGGCCTGATGATCCGGATGAGCCCGCCCGACGCCAGGGGCCGGGTGGCCGGGCTGTTCGCCGGGGCGTTCCTGGTGGGCTCGGTGGCAGGCCCAGTCCTGGGCAGTCTCACCGCAGGGCTGGGCCTGCGCGCGCCATTTTTGATGTATGGCGCACTGCTGGTGGTCGCGGCGATGGTGGTGCTGGTCGGCCTGCGAAAGTCCCCGCTCGCCGCGCCGGCCGAACAGGACGGTCCTGTCGTGACGCTGGGTGCGGCCCTGCGGCACCGGGCCTACCGGGCCTCGCTGCTGTCGAACTTCGCCACCGGGTGGTCGCTGTTCGGATTACGGTTCGCCCTGGTGCCGATCTTCGTCGAGCAGGTTCTCGACAAACAGCCGCGCAATATGGCCGGGCTGGCGCTGGCGGCTTTCGCCGTCGGCAACGTCGCGGTGGTGACCTACAGCGGCAAGCTCTCAGACCGGATCGGCCGAAAGCCACTGTTGATCGGCGGTTTGGTGCTGTCTGCGGGGGCCACCCTCGCATTGGGGATGGCCGATTCGCTGCCGCTGTTCTTTATCGAGGCGGTGATCGCCGGTGCCGCGTCGGGCGTCTACGCCTCGCCGCAGCAGGCAGCCGTCGCCGACATCATCGGCAAGGCCCGTGGCGGGACCGCGGTCGCGGCTTTCCAGATGATGTCTGACTTCGGTTCTATCGTCGGGTCGTTCGGGGTGGGGTTGCTGGCCCAGGAGTTGTCCTTCGAATGGGCCTTCGGCATCAGCGGTGCGATCCTTCTGCTGGCGGCCCTGGGCTGGGTGTTCGCCCCGGAAACCCGCGACGAGCCGCCGGTCAAACGGGAGGCCCCGCCGGTGGCGCCGGAGGCTTCGGGGGAGTTGCTGTAGGCAGTAGCTGGGCGCGGTGGGCAGCACCGTCGGAAGTCGCTGGAAGCTGGGCACGATTGTCGATGATTTCGGGCTCGGGCCGAAACGCCTTAGCGAGGTGATCCGGATGTGGTTTTGAGGCCGCTGGGGCGGTGGTGTAGTTTCGACTCGCACTTGGGGCTATGGCGCAGCTGGTAGCGCACCACACTGGCAGTGTGGGGGTCAGGGGTTCGAGTCCCCTTAGCTCCACCAAGAAACACCCCAGGCCCAAGGGCCTCGGGTTTTTGCTGACTGCTGTGACTCAGGCTGGGGCCCGAGTGGCTCAGAGGTTGTCACAGTTGTAGGGGTCGTTCTGCTGCATCGACGACATGATCTGCTGTTCAGAGCACGTCGTGGAGTTCAAGACAGGTCAGACCAGCCGCGGCGCCCAAATACTTGCGCTATGTGCCCTTGGCGTGAATCGTACCGATCGGCCACGCCGCTTCGAGCGACCAGTCTCCGTGGCGTAGCTTCGTGGAGAATCAACCCAGCAACGAAAGCCATCATGTCCGAGGATCAGACCGCAGACGTTCCGCCGAATCACCTCTCCATCGACCCGCGGAGCCCCTTCTATGACGAAGAGGTGCTCAGCCGCGAAGTGGGTATCCGTTTCAACGGCGTCGAGCGAACCAATGTTCACGAATACAACGTGGCCGAGGGTTGGGTGCGCGTCGAGGTTCCGAGGGCCAAGGATCGTCGCGGAAATCCCATGCTGATCAAGGTCAGCGGAACCGTTGAGCCTTACTTCCGCCAAGAGCAGTGATGTTGCCGATATCCGTGCGCGTCGGCGCTGTGGGGCTTGTCGCCGCCGGCGCCGCACTGAGCGCGCCTCTCGGTGCCGGCGTGGCCTCCGCAGATCAATGCCCCGACGTCCAGGTCATTTTCGCCCGCGGCACCAATGAGCCGGTGGGACTCGGCTTCACCGGTCAGGTCTTCGCCGATGCGCTCACGGCGAAACTCCCAGGCAAGGCTGTCGCGGTCTCCCCGGTCAACTACCCGGCCAGTGATGACTATGTCCGGAGCGCCGCGGTGGGCGCCGACGACGACCGCGCCCAGATCCAGAGCACGGTCGCCAATTGTCCCGATACCGATCTCGTGCTCGGCGGCTACTCTCAGGGTGCGGCAGTGACCGAACTTGCCACTTCCGTGCTGCCGCCGCAGGTCGCGGATCGCGTTGTCGCCGTTGTTCTTTTCGGCAAGCCGGCAAGTGAGTTTTCGAAGATGTTGGCCGGTGGTGCGGAGCTGCCGACAACTGAACCGCGTTATGTCGCGAAGACTCTCGACTTGTGCATCCCCGACGACCCGATCTGCTCGCCCGGTTCGAACGTCATCGCTCACATGTCTTACATCACCTCCGGGATGACCGAACAAGCTGCGACGTTCGCGGCCGGCAAGATCGATCAACCATCCCGATAACGTGAAATCCCGGAGAGTTGGAGGTCCGGACTCTTGCTGCGGATGGTCAGTGGCGCACGATCGTGGTCTGGGCGGGGACGTCGCTGAGCTCGCCGTGGGTGGCGCCGGCGGTGCCGATCAGGGCCGCGAATAGTCGGCCGGCCAACATCGTGGTGAGCTCTGGCGTTCTGTCGGCCGCTGATCCACGCTGAATTGATGGACCAGCCCTTCACGCCGCCCGACGCCGACGAAGCACTTGCTCGGCTGAGCATGCCGATGGCCGAGGCGATGCTCACCCAGCGTGCGGTACGCCGTCTGCACCTCGAGTCGGTGTCGCATGACGTGCTGCTGCCCCTGCTCGAGCTGTCTCTGAAGGCACCCACCAGTTCCAACAGCCAGGACTGGCACTACGTAGTGGTGGAGGATCCGGCCCAGAAGGCGAGGCTGGCCAAGCTCTACCGACGGCTCTACCGGTTGTTCAACCCTGTCGTGGAGCGGCAGGCGCGAGGCGACGAGCAGGCACGGCGCGATATGGCACCCGGGCAGTGGCAGGCCGAGAACTTCGAGCACCTCCCGGTCTTCGTAATTCCCTGTTACCGAATGGGATTCAAGCACCGACCCGTTGGCCATCCGCAGATCGCCGTAGCGTCCTTCTACGGATCGGTTTTCCCGGCAGTGCAGAATCTGCTGCTGGCATGTCGTGCCGTCGGCCTGGGCGCGTCGCTGCAGACGCTCCCGATCTGGTGGGTCCCCCGAGTGCGTCGCATCCTCGGGTTGCCGCGAAACATCACCCCGGTGTGCATCATCCCGATCGGCTGGGCAAAGGGTCGCTACGGCCCGACCACGCGCCGGCCGATCGGCGAGATCGTTCACCTCGACCGCTTCGGCAACCAGCCGTTCTGATAATCAGGGATGTTCGGCGCCAATCCGGCGCGTGCCTCGGCGGGGCTGAGTCTCATTGCGGCCTCATCTCCCAACGGTAGTGCGGGGGCGGTTCGGCCTTCCGGGTTCCTATAGTCCTGTCATGACCAACAGTGCACCGCCCGACATTGCCGGCGTCCGGCGTTCCTTCGTCGAAGCGCGCGGGGTGCGGTTCCACGTCACCGAGTCCGGATCTGTCGACGGCAGGCCGGTGATCGCCCTGCACGGTTGGCCGCAACACCACTGGGTCTACCGGGATCTGCTGGCCGACCCCCCGGCCGGGCTGCGGATCATCGCCCCCGACCTGCCCGGATACGGCTGGTCGGGACCCGCCCCGCACCGCTGGGCCAAGGAGGACGTTGCCAACGACGTGCTGGCACTGATGGACGCGCTCGGCGTAGACCGAGCGCTACTCGTCGGCCACGACTGGGGCGGCTTCGTGGGCTACCGGATGCTGCTGGCCGCACCGGAGAGGTTCGACGGCTATCTGGTGTGCAATATGGCCCACCCGTGGCAGACCCCCCGTACGACGCTGCCGCACTTCTGGCGCTTCCTGGCCTACCAGCCTTTCGTCGCGAGCATCGGAATGGCGCTGCAGCAGCGCACCCCTTATTTGGAGCGGGTCATCTTCGGCTCCGGGCAGAAGGCGCACCGGGTGAGCCCTGCCGAGGCCAAGGTCTATGCCGACCGGTTCCGCGATCCGGTGTGTGCGCGCACCGCGACCGACACCTACCGCACCTTCCTGATGCATGAATTGCCCAAATCGGCGAGAAGTCCCGAACGCCGGCGTGCGACCGTTCCGATCCGCGCACTCTTCGGCATGCACGACTTCGCTGTTCATCACTCCTTGGCGTCGCCGGCGACCGCCGACGCTGACGACTACACCTTCGAGCCGGTCGATGCCGGCCACTTCGTCATCGACGAGCGGCCCGACCTGGTGCGTGCCCGGCTGATCGCGCTTGCCCAGGAGACCGCCCGCTAGTAGGTCTCGGAGCCCGCCCCGGATTCGGTGGTCAGGGCGAAACCCCTCCCCGCAAATCCGATTCGACGACATCGGTAACGCTAGGGAAACGGCGCGCGATCAATCAGTGCAGGTCCTAGCGCTGCGCACAATGTGCAAAAGCGCGCAGATTGCGCACTTCGTGGCTAGCGAGCACAACCGCGACACCGCCGATGCACGTCCGTACGTTCGTCATGGGCAGGAAACATCCTGCAGACGTAAGGAGTTTGAAGATGGTCGCCATCGGTTCGATCAATCTCTGGCAGCCTGGCCGCGGGCCGGTGACTACGTGGACCGCTTCTCCGGCGAGTCGCGAGATCATGGCGCAGGCCGCTCGCGACCCGCTGCCGCCGACTGCCCAGCAGGCCCATCATCTACTCAAAGCCCATCAGGCCAAGTCGCAGAACCGTCAGGCGCCGCGGCTGATCATGGTGGGTTGGGACATGGACGGCTGGTGTGACGTCGCCGCGATGACCGAGGCCATCAACACCCACGTCCGTCGCCACGACACCTACCACAGCGCCTTCGAGGTGAACGCCGATGCGATCACCCGTCGGACCATCGATGACCCCGAGCGTCTCGAGTTCATCCCCGCAGCCCTGGGCTTCCTGGAGGACGACGAGATCCGCGACCATGTGCTCACCGCGACGCCGGGCACTCTGGAGTGGGATTGCTTCATCTTCGGTGTGGTGCAGAAGGCCGACCACTTCACCGTGTACGCCAGCATCGACCACCTGCATACCGACGGGATGTCCGCGGGGCTGATCCACCGTGACATCCACCTGACCTACCAGTCGTTGATGCACGGCATCGCCAACCCGTTGCCCCTCAGCGCCGGTTACCGCGACTTCACCGCACGTCAGGGCCTGCAGGTTTCAGCGATGACCGCGGATTCGCGGCCGATCAAGGACTGGATCGAGTTCGTCCGTGAGACCGAGGGTGACTGGCCCAGCTTTCCACTGGAATTGGGCGCTGCCCCGGCCAACGGCGCCGGCGCGGCGATCACCGTCGAACTGCTCGACGCTGAGGAGACTGAGGTCTTCGACACCGCCTGCCGTGCCGCGGGCGCGAGGTTCAGTGGCGGCGTGATGGCCTGCGCGGCACTGGCTGACAACCACTTCACCGGCTCCGATATGTTCCACACCTTCACGCCGTCCGACACCCGCATCGGCACCGGCCACTCGCTGAGCGCGGGCTGGTATGCCAGCATCTTCCCGGTCTCGGTTCCGGTGGCCAGCGGTGATTTCGGACTGACGGCGCGGGCGGCGCAGAAGTCTTTCGACGCCAACAAGTATCTGGCCGCTGTTCCCTTCAAGCGCGTGCTGGATCTGGTGTCCCTCGACGAACTTGGTGTCACGCCCGCGACTCGACCGTCGATGATGGTGTCGTTGATGGATTTCCGGCACATGCCGGACGCCGACGCGAATCGGCTCGGGGTCTACATCGATAACCTCTCCGAGGGCGGAATCAACATCTGGATCGCCCGGCACGCCGATCAGACCACCGTCACGGTCTCCTTCCCGGACACTGCAGAGGCCCGTCATTCGGTGCATGTGTACCTGGCGGTGCTGCGCTCGGTGTTCGCCGACGCCGCCAAGTCGGTCTGGGTCGAACCGGCCGCAGAGGCCGCTTTTGCGCATTCTGCTTAGTCGCCGGATAAGCTCCCGGGATGACCGGCAAACGCCGCATCGACGTGCGGCTCGCAACAGAGATCCTGCTGTTGCAACTGGCTGTGGTCGCACTGACGCTGGGGATCGCGTTCGCGCTGGTGGCCGGGGTATACAACCGACGATTGGTCCAGGAGTACGGCAACCGTTCCCTTGATATCGCGCGGGTGATCGCGTCCGCCCCGACGGTGCGCGAGGAGGTTGCCCGCGCCAACCGTGAGATGCCACCCGTGGCCGAGTTGGCAGACGGTTACCTGCAAAGACTCGCCACTCAAGTTCAGCAGGGTACCCACGTCCTGTTCGTGGTGATCACCAACGACGAGGGCATCCGGCTTACGCATCCGAACAGCGACGAGTTGGGAAAGCGGGTCAGTACCGACCCGTCCGTCGCCTTGTCCGGGCATGAGCAGGTCGTTCAGCAGCAGGGCACCTTGGGGCCCTCGGTGCGCGCCAAAGTCCCGGTGCTGGAGCCCGGTTCAACCAGGGTGGTCGGCGAGGTCAGCGTTGGGATGTCCACCTCGACGGTGTACGGATTGCTGCGCAACGAATATCGCTTCGCCGCCCTCACCGGTGGTCCCGCCCTGGTCGTCGGTGTGTTGCTGTCGGTGCTGCTGGCCCGACGCTGGCGGGAACAGACCCTGGACCTTCAGCCCACCGAAATGACCGAACTGGTGCGCACCCAGGAGGCGGTGCTGCACGGTATTGGCGAAGGTGTTCTGGCTGCCGACACCGAAGGAAACACGACCTTCGTCAACGACGAGGCTTGCCGACTACTCGAGATCGATTCCGCCACCGGGCATCCCGTCGAGGAGATCGGACTGACGCCGAGGGTGCTGGAGGTTTTGCGGTCCTGTGATCCGGCGCCGACGCTTGCCACCGTGGGCGACCGAATCCTGGTCGTGTCAGCACGGCCGGTGCAGCGTGAGGGACGTGATCTGGGCACCGTCCTCGTCGTGAGGGATCGCACCGACGTCGAGTCGCTGACCCGACAGCTCGACGCCGTGCAATTGATGAGCACCGTGTTGCGTGCCCAGCGCCACGAGTACGCCAACCGGCTGCATCTGCTCAACGGTTTGCTGCACAGCGGGCGTTCCGAAGAGGCCTCCGAATACCTCGAGGAGTTGCTCGGCTCCGGGCCGCTGGGTTCGGCGCTGCCCGGCATCGACACCATCCGCGACGCCTACCTCCAGGCATTCCTGGCGGCGAAGGCGGCCGGGGTGCGGGAATCGGGTGTGACGCTGCGGATCGGGGACAACACCTGGGTTCCCGGCCGACTGGTGCTCCCAGTCGACGTCACCACTGTTTTGGGCAACTTGCTCGATAACGCCATCGACGCCGCCCGGACCGGCGGCAATCCAGACAGGATGGTGGAGGTGGAATTGCTGCAAACCAATTCGACGCTGCACATCACTGTTGCCGACAGCGGTGACGGCGTGGAACCGGATCTCGCTGATGAGATCTTCAACGAAGGAACCTCGACCAAGCCCCAGTCCGATCTTCCCGGTGGCCGGGGCATCGGACTGACCTTGTCCCGTCAGATCGCACGGACGCTGGGCGGGGATATTCGGCTGTCCAGCACCGGTGATCCCGGCACTGAACTGTCCGGAGCCGAATTCATCGCCACGTTGCCCGGTGTGATGGCAGAGGGGGTGCAGTGAGCGCGACCGATCTCACCGTGCTGGTGGTAGACGACGATTTCCGGGTAGCGGAGATGCACGCCGGCATCATCGAAGCGCTGCCCGGTTTTACCGTGACCGCGAAAGCCAACACACTCGCTGCGGCCCGTCAGGCAGATCCCGTTGACCTGGCGCTCGTCGACATCTATCTGCCGGACGGGTCCGGACTCGAACTGCTGCGCGAACTGCGCTGCGACAAAATGGTTTTGAGTGCGGCCACAGAGTCCGAGACGATTCGAGCCGCTATCTCCGCCGGCGCGTTGGCGTATCTGGTCAAACCGTTCGCGCCGGCCGAACTCGCAGCCAGACTGTCCGGCTACGCCCGGTACCGAAGAATCCTCTCCGGCAGTAATCTGGGTCCGGTCGAGATCACCGCCGCGTTGGAAGCGCTGCGGCCCCGAGCCGCCGCGCCGCAGGCACCCTCCGCCGCCGCCTCACCCACCAAACAGCTTGTGCTGCAGGCACTGAAGAAAGCCGATGCACCGCTGTCCGCGGCCGAGATCGCCGCCGAGATCGGCGTATCGCGGGCTACCGCTCAGCGGTACCTGGCCGGACTGGTCTCGACTAACGAAGTCAAAGTCGGCCTGCGCTACGGCACGACGGGTCGACCCGAGCAGGAATTCATCGCGAAGACCAAAGGTTCTAACGGCTGAATTCGTTGAGCTAGATTCGGATTTTTGGCCGGCTCCGGGGCCTAGGATCGGGCCATGCGCAGAGCGACGGTTTGGATCACCTGCGCGCTGGTGTTTGCCGGTAGTGCTGGATTCGCTCGTGCGTCGCCGAACGGGCCCCCGCCGCCCCCGCCGCCGTGTCAGTTCGAACTGTCGGTGACCCGCACCGAAGCGGTGGCCGCGACCGTTCAGTCGACCGGGTGCGCGGCACTGGCCGCGCCTTACTCGGCCGTCGCATGCCTGCAGCCCAGCGACGGGTCTATCTCCTGTGTGCAGTCACGCGGCGAAGATGCTGCGCGGATCGTCTTGCCGTACCGGCCCGGGGTCGTTTACACCGCCTCCGGGCGTGGGTGTGCAGGGTGGGTCGGTCTTCCGCCGGCACCTGACTGCCAGCTTCTCGGGCCGAACAGCACAACCCCGTAGCGGCTCTGGAACGCAATGACATGCCATCGTCGACGATCGCGCTTCCTGCGAACTCCGCGCCTTCCGCCGCCGCCAGGGTGCGTTCCGCACCGCGCCAGACCAGCCAGTCTGAACGGCGGTCCGCCGAGCAACCCGGCCGTGGCTCACCCGGCCGTTCCGGGGCCGCGGCGTGACAGCGAATTCCGTTGATCCTGTGATGGGATCGAGGCTGTGCGTCGTTCGGTGATCGTCAGACGGATCGCGGCGGCGGCCGCGGTGACCGCCTTCGCCGCGACCGGTGTCGCCTACGCGCTCGCCTCCGCTCCGGAGCCACCCGCCCCAGCGCACCTGGCGCCGCTGGTGCCGCCGGTGCCGCCGAGGCCCGCGCCGGTCGCGCAGTCGACCACTCCGCCGGCCGGCCCGGCCGTGCACGAGGTGACCGCTGCAGAACTCGGCGAGACCTGGCGTCCGGGCTGCCCGGTGGGTCCGCAGGCATTGCGCCGGGTCGACCTCGACTTTGTGTCCACCGACGGCACCACGCAGCGCGGATCACTGGTCGTGCACAAGGATTACGTCGACGACGTCATCGCGATCTTCGGTGACCTGCAGCGGTTGCGCTATCCCATCGCCAAGATGCGGACGGTCGACCACTATCCCGGTGCAGAGGACGAACTGTCCATGCGGGACAACAACACTTCGGCGTTCAACTGCCGACCGCTGGGCAACGGCTGGTCGCTGCACGCCTACGGCCGTGCCATCGACATCAATCCGCTCGTCAACCCCTACATCGACGGCGCCGGGGATCTGCAGCCCCAGACCGCCGGCCGCTACCTCGACCGGGCGCTGAGTGACCCGGCGATGCTCAAGGCCGGTGACGCCGCGGTGCGGGCCTTTACCGACCGGGGTTGGCGCTGGGGTGGGGCGTGGCGCGATCCGGTCGACTACCAACACTTCGAGATCGGCTGACTCGAGGTTTCCTCCGCGTCGGAAAGGGCACCATGGCGTCCATGGGACTCACCGTCGCCGTCACCAGACCGACCGGCGAGATAGGGATCTCCGCCGTCTCGGCACTCGAACGCGACCCAAACGTGGATCGCATCGTCGGCATGTCCTCGGTGGTCATGGACACCGCCAAAGCCAAGGTATCGCTGGCTTGGACCCCGAAGTTCACTTCGGCGCAGACCCTGGAGGCGCTGGCGCAAAGCAGGTCGTAAGCGGCCGGGTCGGGTTAAATCTTCGGTATGACTGCCAGGCGAACGGCTGCCGCAGTGTGTGCGACGGTGACGGCCGCGGCGCTCGCCCTGTTCGGGGCTGACCGATTGACCGCTCCGATGCGGGCCGATGTCATCGACGGTCCCTACGCTCGGATGCTCTCGCAGTCAATTGATCTCGGCCCGGCGCGGGTGGATCGGATCCGGGTCACCGCTGCTCTCCGTCGTCCGGCCGAGCCCGTTCTACTCAAGGCTTGGGCGCGGTCGAACGGACTGACGGCTCAGTGGCGCGAGGGCGACGACTGGGCCGTCATCGAGGGCGCACCTGGAACCGTCGACAGCGCGTTCGGCCTGTCGGTGCGCGACTACCGGGCCCGGACGGGACCCGAACCCGGTCGCGTCTTCTACGCCTCGCGCCAACAGCCCGGTATCCCGCCTGCCGCGCGTTCCGAAGTCTCCGGCGTGGGGCGCATCCTGGGCTACGTCCCTTATCGCGAGTCGTTGCCCAGCCCGCCTCGCGAGGTCCCAGGCGGCGGGCTGGCACCGCATCTGCTGCTCAAGGCCTATAACGCGACGCCGTTGGCCGCGGAGGGTTTCACCGGAAAGGGCCGGACTGTGGTGGTGTTCGCCTTCGACGGCTTCCTGCAGTCGGACATGGACACCTTCGCCGACAGGTTCGGGCTTCCCCGGTTCACTCCTGAAGTGATCGGCGGGATGCCCACGCAGCGCACCGGCGAGGCGAACATGAACCTACAGGTGATCCACGCGATCGTGCCCGATGCAAAACTCGTCATGGTCAATGCGCGGCCGACAGTCGAGGGCGGTAACGCATTCGAGAAGCTCGGTGCGCTCATGGAGTCGGTTGACCGGCAGTTCCCGGGAGCGGTGTGGAGTTTCTCCATCGGTTGGGGTTGCGACCGGGTGTTCACCGCGGCCGACTTCGCGCCGGTCCGCGCCGCTCTTGCTGCAGCGCACAGAAACGGCACCACGGCGTTCAACGCCTCCGGCAACCTCGCCGGCATGGAATGCAAAGGCGGGCACAACTGGGCGGACCCGCCGAGTTCCGACGATGTCGGTGTGGATGCAGTGGCGTCGCTGCCGGAGATGACCGCTGTCGGGGGGACCAAACTGTCCACCGACGCCGACGGCAGCTGGCTCGCTGAACAGGCCTGGTACAACGTGCCGCTCATTCTCGGCACCGCGGGCGGGGCATCGGCGTTGTTCCCGCGGCCACAGTGGCAGACCGTCGGCCCCGATCTCCCGGACCGCCGGCTGGTACCGGATGTCGCCGCGGTCGCCGATCCTTTCACCGGAGTCCTGATCGTGTTCGACCAGGTGACGGCTCTCGGTGGGGGAACCTCCCAGGCGGCGCCGATCTGGGCCGGCCTGGCGACGTTGATCAACGACAAACTCAGCGATGGCGGGGCGACCCCACTGGGTGACTTCAACCCACTGCTGTACCAGCTTGCCAGGGAGTCGGTCCTGCCCGGCTTCCGTCACATCAGCGCCGGCGGTAACGCGATCTCCCGGTCAAGTCAGGCGGGCTATGACATGGTCACCGG
The DNA here is from genome assembly GCA_964483865.1 of uncultured Mycobacterium sp. GTDB lineage: Bacteria > Actinomycetota > Actinomycetes > Mycobacteriales > Mycobacteriaceae > Mycobacterium. The sequence goes on from CAZADG010000044.1 coordinate 23,360, forward strand.
CCTCGGCACCCCCAACGTCGAGAATCTGGTGAAGAGCATCCTGCTGGCGAGGGCGGCATCGTGACGGCGCCGACATACGAGGGGGTTGCGGTCCCGCCCGGGCGTTACGCCGCGCCCGGAGCCGCCCGCCCCCGGTATCTGGCCACGGTCGGGGTGTTGGCGCTGGTGCTGGGCTTCATGACCGCGGGCGGTCTGGTCTGGGATGGGATCGTGACCGATGAGACGACGTACGCCTGTCCGCCGGACTGCGGACGCCCGCCGAATTCGGTTCCGGTTGCGGGTCTTCCGCGATTCGCCGCACCGGACGGCTCGTTCTCGGTGTCCTACCCTGCCCCGGGCTCGGCCTACGAGGTCAGTCGGGACGGTGACGGCGTCACCGCACGCATGACAGTCGGTGACCAAGGCGTACTGCGCCTCTTCGGTGAACCCGCACGCGGCCGTGAAGCCCGGCAGGTGGTCGACGACATTGTGACCCGCCAGTTCCCCAAGGCCCAGATCGCCTATGAACTGCCCAACGCGATGGTTGGATACCAACCCGGCTACGGCGTCGTGGCCACCTACCGGCAGTCGGGTTTCTCAACCCAGTCGGACACCCGGGTGGTGGTGGTGGCCGCGGTGAAGGACGACCTGGCGTTGGTGGCGCTGGCGACCGGACCCTTCCGGAAGTTCTCGGCGGAGTTCGGCCCCGGGCCGCCGTCCGCGGCTAGTGTCGAGATCGCCATCGACATGGGCAAGTATGTGGAAAGCTTCAGCTGGCGCGGTGATCCGCCCCGCTGACGATCAGGTCTGCGCGGGGGACGATTCGCGCACCGCGGGGGACTCCCGGCGTAACCGGCGCGACGTTGTCGACGACGCCAGTGTCGACGCGCCGCAGCCGGGGCAGAAGGCCATGTCGGGCACCACCTTTTCGCACTCGACGCAGAGCAGCGGCTGGCCGCTCACCGGGCCGGGCGCCCCGTGCAACAGGGCGATCTGCACGCCGAACCGCGCCGTGAGGACGGCCAGGACGGCCAGGACCAGGTTTACCGCCAGCTCGAGGAATTCCTGCTGGGTTGCCTCGAGGACCTTCGGGGTCAACGCATCCACGAGCCAGACGCCGACATAGAGCAGCGCGGCGACCGCGGTGCAGACGATGAGCGCCGCTCGGGCGTTGCGATGTTGCGGCACAGCACGATTCGGTGTGAACCACAAGCTAAGGCCGAGCAGGCCGCCCAGCGAGACGCTGATCATCGGATCGATGACTCCGTAGGTGATCGCGTCCTCGAACAACCGCAGCGAGCCCTCGGGGTCGAGAAGTCCGGCAACGATTTGGGGCATCATCCAGGTGATGCTGGCCGCGGCCATGTGGGTCAGCGTTCCGAACGCGCCGACGACAAAGCCGTCCAGGCAGTCGCGCAACGGAATCCGCAGCAGTCGGACCACGACGGGGGTGAGCGCGAGCAGCACAGCACCGACGAGGTTGGCGGCCAACCCGGCGCTGAAGACCGCGTTCAGCAACGCCTGGCCGCCGGCCGTCGAGACGTCGAAGGCGTTAGATAGCACTCGCCCGGCGTACAACCACCACGTCACCGCGGTCCCGGCGCCGGTCACCGCCGCGATGATCAGGGCGCGGGCGGGGATGTCACGGAACGCGTTGGTCTGCCACATGTAGAGGAGGAAGATCACCGGCCCGCCGAGCACAGCGACCACTCCCATGGGCATGTTCGCCCGCAGGGCCGCCAAGCCCAGCATGGCGACCAGTAGCAGCGCCAGGGCGAGTCGGAAGGGCGGGCGCGCCGGAACGGCGAGCCGGGGGAATAGGGTGCTCGCCAGCCGGGGCGCCGGCAGGGTCTCGTGCGGCGCGGCGGCGAACACCCGGGGCCGCAGCAGCATGCCCCACGTCGTGGCCGGCGCATCGAGGTCCGCCCCGCAGTCCCCGCAGAACGCTGCGGCCGGCACCGTCGAACGGCAGGCCGGGCACTCCCGGGTACTGACCTCGCCGGTCGATGCCATCGGTCGTTGTGCTCCTGCCTTGGATGCGGTGTCGCCACCTTATCGCCGGCTGGACAGCGGCACCCGCCGATGCAATCCTGGACAGGTGTCCAGCGGGTTGTCGATGAGGCCGACTGGCTGGTTTCAGATCGCCTGGTCCGACGAGATATCCCGCGGGCAGGTGCACCGCATGCACTACTTCAGCCGGGACATGGTGGCCTGGCGGGCGCGTTCGGGCCGGTTGACAGTGATGGACGCCTACTGCGAACACCTGGGCGCGCACCTCGGCCACGGCGGCCACGTGAAAGGGGAGGTGATTCAGTGTCCTTTCCACGGCTGGCAGTGGGACGCCGACGGTCGCAATGTCTGCATCCCCTACGAACCACGCCCCAACCGGGGAAAGCGGATGCGCACCTACCCAGTGGTTGAACGGAACGAGTCGGTCTACCTCTGGCACGACGGCAACGGCCGCGAACCCTTCTTCGGCGTCCCGGATCTCTTCGGCGATTTCGGAGACGGGTTGACGACCGCCGACTATTACCCGCAGCAACGCCTCTACCGGCCGGCCGTACGACTGCATCCGCAGTACGTCCTCGAGAACGGCGTGGACTTCGCGCATTTCAAGTACGTACACAAGACGCCGATCGTGCCGCTGTTCACCCGCCACGATTTCTCCGGTCCGGTGTCCTATGTGGACTTCACCATCACCTTCGAAGGTGATGGCGGCCAGTCCATCACCGACATCAGCAGCGGTGTCCAGGCCATCAACGGCGGACTCGGGGTGGCGATCACCAAGAGTTGGGGGATGGTGGACAACCGGACCATTTCGGCGATCACCCCGGTGGACGAGAACACCTGCGACGTCCGCTTCATGGTCCACATCGGCCGGCTTCCCGGAGACGACTCCCCGAAAGCCGAACTGCGTGCAAGCTCATTCGGGCAGATGGTGATCGAGCAGTTCGTGGCTGACATCGAGATCTGGTCGCATCAGCGCTACCAGCCGACCCCGGCCCTGGCCCCGAGTGAACAGGACAGTTTCATGGCCTTCCGTCGATGGGCGGCTCAGTTTTACCCAGGCGGTGTCTCATCCCAGAAGGCAACTCTGTGAGCACGATTCGCGTCTTCCAGGTCGCTGCAGGAAACGTCGGCACCGAGATGATCAGACGTATCGGCCGCCATCCTGATCTGGAGTTGATTGGCCTGCACTGCTACACCCCGGAGAAGATCGGCCGTGATGCCGGAGAGATCGCCGGAATCGGTCCGATCGGGGTCAGTGCTACCGGCACCGTCGAGGAGATCATCGCCGCAAAGCCGGACGTGGTGACCTTCCACGGCGTCTTTCCGGATGAGGACCTCTACGTCCGGGTGCTGGAAGCGGGGATCAACGTCGTCACCACGGCCGACTGGATCACCGGGTGGCACCGCGACACCAACCACCCGCATCGATCCGGCAAACCTGTGACCCAACTGCTCCAAGAAGCGTGCGAAACAGGCGAATCCACGTTCTACGGCACGGGCATGAACCCAGGCGTGAACCAGATCCTCGGAGTGGTGTGCTCGGCCGACGTCGCCGAGATCGAAAACATCACCACCATTGAGTCCGTCGACGTGTCCTGCCACCACTCCGCGGACACCTGGAAGGAAGTCGGCTACGGCCTGCCCGTCGACGACCCGGCACTGCCGGGCATGCTCGAAAAGTACACCCGGGTTTTCGCCGACAGTGTGCTGATGATGGCTGACTGCTTCAACCTCGCCCTCGATGAGGTGAAGTTCAGCGCCGAGCTTGGCGCCTGCACTCGCGACGTCGACCTCGGCTGGTACCGGTTACCCCAAGGATCGCTGGGCGCCAACTACATCAAGTACCAGGGAATGGTCGGCGGGGTGCCGAAGATCGAGACGCACCTCGAGTGGCAGATGACTCCGCACACCGACCCGCATTGGCAGATCAAGGGGTGCTACGTCACCCAGATCGCCGGCGATCCGCAGGTCTACAACAAGCACATGATCCTGCCGAAGCCCGGCATCGACCTATCCGACCCCTCATCGTTTGCCTCGATCGGAATGACCGTCACCGGAATGCCGGCCCTCAACGCCATAACGTCCGTCGTGGCCGCCCCGCCCGGACTGCTCACCAGTGCCGACCTCCCACTGCGCGGATTTGCCGGCCGGTTCAAGACCTAAGGTCCAAAACGTCAGCTTATTGACATCTTCTGGGGCGCACTCTGCACCAATGGCGATGAATTCGCGCGGTAATGACGTCGGCGTTAGTGAAACCCCGGTTGCTGTGATAAAAGTCAGCTTAAGGGCGGCAAGAAAAGCCGCCCGACGTCGGCGGGAGGGGTGCCGCAATGAGTGCTCACTCATTTGCTGGTGCATCGCGCCGCCACCGACGAGACTCGGTCGGCCGACACCGGATCGCAGTCGGTTCTCGTCGACTGGCCGAGGACGGCAACGGCGGGTGGTCGCTCGTACCGGTCACCCGGCCAACTCACTACATCGGCCGCGTCGGTGCGCTGGCTGTGGCTCTCGGTGTTGGGGGAGCGATCACCGGTCTGCCTGCGATCGCGGCGGCCGACACCGGCAACTCCGCACAGAACGCCGAGGCGGAGTCTGGAACGCCCGATCGCTCGTCCCGCAAACCGGGCCGCGAACAGCGCCGCGTTGGCGGGACGCCGAAGACCTCGATCACTGCGGGTGCAATCGAACCGGACGAATCCGATTCGCGCGAGACCGCGTCGGGACGGCGCAACCGTGGCCACCGACCGGCAACCTCCACACCGGTCCGCGATGCTGGTGAGGCGCCCGCAGTAGTCGCACCGCGCGCTGCCGCCCCGACACTTCTTCCTGCTTCGGCCGAAGTTGCCTCGGCAGCCTCCCCTGACGTGGACGGCGAAAGTGTCGCCGCTGTCCCTATGGACGAAAATGATTCGGCCGCAACATCGTCAGGAAATTCAGCGGTGGCGGTAGCGGTGGCGGGGGCGGCCCTGCCGCCGGTGATCACGGCGGCCCTGCCGCCGGTGATGACGGCGGCGCCGAGCGGGACGTTGGCGGGGACAGATGGCGGCCCGCTGGCTTGGCTGGCCGGAGGTGCCGATTCCGGTGCGCCCGCCGCCGCGCCGTTCGCATGGTCGGCCTTGGCGGCAAGCAGGAGGGAACTCTTCGGCCGGCCGCCCACCGTCGTTCAGGCAGCGTCGGTGACCACTGGCGAGCCCGCAGTTCGAGCCTTGGTGACAGCCCCTCCGACGACGCCGATCGTTCGCTTCTTCATCGGAGACGGGACCGCCGAGCGCCCTGACGCCGGCATCTTGTTCGGCAACGGCTACAGCTACACCAGTTATGAGGGCGCCTGCACCACCGGCTCGTGTGACGGCGGCAGGGCCGGACTGATCGGAAACGGCGGCAACGGCTTCAACGGCGGCAACGGCGGGGCGGCCGGCTGGTTCGGCGATGGAGGTGCAGGCGGCGCGGGTGTGTTCGGCAGCAACGGCGGCGCGGGCGGCGACGGCGGTCGCGGCGGACTGCTGCTGGGCAACGGCGGCGTCGGAGGGGACGGTGCCTCGAACGGGTTGCAGGGCGCACGCGGCGGCCGGGGCGGCAACGCGGGCCTCATCGGGGCCGGAGGGCAGGGCGGTGCGGGCGGTGACGGCGCATCGACCGCGGGCGAAGGCGGCAGTGGCGGGCGGGGCGGCCTGCTGATCGGCGCCGGGGGCGTTGCGGGGCGGGGCGGTTTGTCGACGGTGGGCCGCGCCGGTGACGGTGACTCGGGCCGCGGCGGTGTTCTCGGTGGCAACGCGGGGGCGGCCGGCGTCGCGCTGCCGGCCTCCGCATCGGACTGGATCCCCGGGTGGCTCCAAAACACCTGGAATAGCTTCATCAACGGGGTAGTGGACGTTACGTCACAGGTGGTGACCGCAGCACTTCAGACCATCGAATCGCCCTTCGTCGCTGCCGTCGCAGGCTCGGTCAGCGTGATCTTCGGGGCCGAAGCTGGAGCGTGGGCCAACGCGGGCGCCCAAGCGGTCTTCGGTCTCTTCAACACGTGGGTGCTCAGCCAGATGGGCATCGTCAACGCCACGCCGCTGCTGGCTCCCCTGCAGACCCTGGTCAACACGGAGCCATTCCTCAGAGCGATAGCGGGCGTGGTCGCATCCGCGGCACCTGCCAGCCTGCCTGCGAATGTCCGCGCCGCAATCGGCGATGCGGCCGCCTACCTCTTGCAGCAGGTCGCCGGTAATCCAACCGTCATCAATGCACTCTCTCCGGTGCTCGCGGCCTTCAGCCTGCCCGGGGCGGGCCCGATCGGCGCCATCGGCAATCTGGCGCTCATCTACAACGTCATCACCAGCATGCCGAGTAACTTCCTCGACGGGGACTTCCTCGGTTTCGTCACCCAAACCCTTGTCAACTTGATCGGCATTCCCGCGCGCGACCAGCTGGCCGCCATGCTCGCGAATCCCGACGTGCTGCACGTCATCGACAACGGCATTGCCGACGCCATCAAGGTTCTCACCGGTCAGATCGTTCCCGCCTGGACATCACAGACAACCGCCACTGCGGTCTCAGTCTCGATCGGCCAGGCGATAGCAACCACGCTGTTGGGGCCGGGCAACCCCGAGACGGCGGCCCTGGGAACTAGTCTCGGCGAAACGGTGGCTGATCTGTTGTCCGCCGTCGGGGGGGATGTCGCAGACGCGACCGGTTCGGTGTTCAGCACCTTCGTCAGTCAGCCCGGGGCGTTCACTGCCGCGGCCAATTTCCTTCTGAACCTCCTGCTGGTCCCCGCGGGGCGGCCCGCCCTGTCCACCGACGGGCTGGCGCCTGCGCTCGGACGCACTGTTTCCAGCCTGATCAATTCACTTTTGTCCGATACTGACGTAGCACCGGCCCTGGGTTCGGCTGTTGCGCAGATGTTTTCGACGTTGGCCGGTTCTTCCGGGGTACGAGGGCTGGCGGCCGGTCCGGTGGCCCGAATGGTGGCGGGTCTGCTGG